>NZ_JBLFJV010000024.1:0-193547 GCF_047444975.1 Streptomyces sp. CWNU-52B
TGCGGGTTGTGGGGGTTGGGGGGCGGGCCGGGGTTCATCGGCCGGATGCGGTTGTTCGGGATCTTCGGGGGGTTCGGGTCGAGGTTTTGGGGAGTGAGGGTGTGCGGTTGCACCTGGGGTGATGTCGGGTGCGGGCTCGGTGGGGGCTGGGTGCGCCGTTCCCCGCGCCCCTTGGGTGGGCTGGGGTTGTGTGTTGGGTGCGCCGCCGGTGGGGGCTGAGTGCGCAGTTCCCCGCGCCCCTAGGGGATGGTGGGCTTGAGGCCGGTGGTGAGTGCGGCCTTGGTGGGGGTTGAGCGCGCAGTTCCCCGCGCCCCTTAGGGGTTGGTTGTTGGGGTGTTGGTTGGAGTTGTACCCGGGGATCCGGGGGCCTGAACTTGTGGTTCCGGATGGGGTTATGGCTCTTTGGTTTCTGACTCCAGGCGCTGGCGGGTCAGTTGGTCGTAGATGCCGCGGTTCTCGTTGATGCCCCGGGTGAGTTGGTAGTTGCGTACCGCGTTCTCTGTTCGGTTGTCGTAGTCGCCGTCCGCGTTGCCCACGTACAGGGCCAACTGCTTGAGGCGCAGCTGTAGTTCGGTGACCTCGGGGCCCTCGTCGCCGGGGCGCAGCACCACCGGCTGTTCGGTTCGGTCCGTCGGTTCGGGGGACGGCTCGTCGGGGTCCGGCGAGTTCTCCTCCCCGGGCGCTCGCGTCGTGGCGGTCGTACGGGACGGAGTCGCCGACTCCGTCGGCTTCTTGTTCGAGGCGGCCGACTCCGTCGCACTCGCACTCGAACTCACGCCGGTCGACTCGGACGCCGAGGCCGACGTCGACGCCGACGGTGACGCGGAGTCCGGCGGGGGCCGCTCGGCCACGGACGCGTCCGGCACGCTCGCGCGTATGTCGTCCGGGGCCGCGTCGTTCCGCGACGGCGACTCGTACGAGAACAGTCCGCTCGCGAACCCGGCGGCCGCGACCACCACGGCAGTGGCACCCGCGCCCACGAGCGCGAAGCGGCGGCGTCGGCTGCCGGTCGTGTTCTCGGCGGGGTCCTCGGCGTCCGGGAAGTCGGCGAAGCCGGGGGGCGGTGAGGGCGGCGGGGGTGAGGGCAGGCGTGGCTCGGGGTGCTTGCGCTGTTTCGGGATCGCGATGGTTCCCGCGTCCTCGGGGACGTCCTCGGGGGTGCCCGCGGAAGCCTCCGCCCGTACCTCCAGGTCCACGTAGGGGCGTATGCGCAGCGGGTCGAAGTCCTCCGCGGCGGCTGCCTCGGCGGTCCGGGTCTCCAGCAGCTCGTCCGCCGCTCTGCGGGCGCAGCCGCATGTCGGAGAGCCCCCGGTCTCCCTGGGGGCCCCGCACTCCGGGCATATGTGGCCGCTGGGGTCGCTCACGTGTGAATCCCTCTCCGTACGAACTCCAGCGATTATGCAGACCCCCTCCACACAATCTCCGGGTTACCCCCGGAATCCCGGACACCTGGCCGAATTCAACAGGCCATAACCGGTCACACCGACCAGGATGGGGAGAGGAACGGGTTTCTCGTGGCCGGGAGGTCTTCATGGCCGAGGACGCACACCGCGCGCAGGGCAGGGATCACTCGCGCGGTGCCACCGCCGTGCCGCAGCACGTACAGGGCGGTGTCCTCGTCTCGATCGGGGCGCTGCTCCTGGGCATGCTGCTGGCCGCGCTCGACCAGACGATCGTGTCGACCGCGCTGCCGACGATCGTCAGCGACCTCGGCGGCCTCGACCACCTGTCGTGGGTCGTCACGGCCTACCTGCTGGCCTCCACCGCCGCCACCCCGCTCTGGGGCAAGCTCGGGGACCAGTACGGACGCAAGAAGCTGTTCCAGATCGCCGTCGTGATCTTCCTGATCGGCTCGGCGCTGTGCGGCATGGCGCAGAACATGCCCCAGCTGATCGCCTTCCGCGCCCTTCAGGGCCTCGGCGGCGGCGGGCTCATCGTGCTGTCGATGGCGATCGTCGGCGACCTCGTCCCGCCCCGGGAGAGGGGCAAGTACCAGGGCCTGTTCGGTGCGGTCTTCGGCGCCACCAGCGTCCTCGGGCCGCTGCTCGGCGGGCTGTTCACCGAGCATCTGAGCTGGCGCTGGGTCTTCTACATCAACCTTCCCGTCGGGGTCGTCGCGCTCGCCGTCATCGCCGCCGTGCTGCACATCCCGGTCCGCTCGCGGCGGCACACGATCGACTACCTCGGTACGTTCCTGATCGCGGCCGTCGCCACCTGCCTGGTCCTCGTCGCCTCGCTCGGCGGCTCCACCTGGGCCTGGGGCTCGGCGCGGATCATCGGCCTGGCGGTGCTGGCCGTCGTGCTCGCCGCGGCCTTCGTGGCCGTCGAGCGCCGCGCCGCCGAACCGGTGCTCCCGCTGAAGCTGTTCCGGATCCGCACCTTCGTGCTCGCCGCCGTGATCAGCTTCGTCGTCGGCTTCGCGATGTTCGGCGCCATGACGTACCTGCCGACGTTCCTCCAGGTCGTCCAGGGCGTGACACCCACCATGTCGGGCGTCCACATGCTGCCGATGGTGGCGGGGCTGCTGTTCTCCTCGACCCTGTCCGGGCAGATCGTCAGCCGCACCGGCCGCTGGAAGGTCTTCCCCATCGCGGGCACCGCCGTGACGGCCCTGGGCCTGGTGCTCCTCCATCAGCTCGACGTGGACAGCTCCACGGGCGAGATGAGCGTGTACTTCCTCGTCTTCGGCCTGGGCCTCGGCCTCGTCATGCAGGTCCTCGTCCTGATCGTGCAGAACGCCGTCACGTACGAGGACCTGGGCGTCGCCACCTCGGGCGCCACCTTCTTCCGCTCCATCGGCGCCTCGTTCGGCGTCGCCATCTTCGGCTCGCTCTTCGCGAGCCGCCTGGGCGACCAGCTGACCGACGTGCTCCGCGGACAGCGGCTCCCGCCGGGGCTGAGCGCCGACGCGCTGAAGTCCGACCCGAAGATCATCGGCGAGCTGCCTGCCCTGCTCCGGCCGCCGGTCGTCGAGGCGTACGCGGTCTCCATCACGGACGTCTTCCTGTACGCGGCCCCGGTCACCCTCGTCGGCTTCGTGCTCGCCTGGTTCCTGCGCGAGGACAAGCTGCGCGGCTCGGTGACGGCACCCGACGCCACCCAGACGCTCGCCAGCAACCCCGTCGAACGCTCCTCCTACGACGAGGTGTGCCGCGCGCTGTCCGTGCTCGGCACCCGCGAGGGGCGGCGGCAGATCTACGAGAAGATCACCGCCCGCGCCGGGTACGACCTGCTGCCCGCCGCGAGCTGGCTGCTGCTGCGCATCCGGCGGCACGGCTGGGCCGAGCCCGCCGCCCTCGCCGAGTACAGCGCGGTGCCCCTGCCGGTCGTCATCGCGGCCGCCCGGCAGGTGGAGGAGCGGCGTCTCGCCGTACGCGAGGGCCTCGACCTCGTCCTCACCGAGCAAGGCCGTGAGGTGGCCGAGCGGCTGTCCGGGGCCCGGGAGGAGTCCCTCGCCGAGCTCCTCGGCGACTGGTGGGGCCCGGACCGGCCCACCGACCTCGTCCAGCTCGTGCGGGAGCTCAACTCCGAGCTGTGCGGGTCCGACGGGGAGCGCCCGCACGAGGAGTCGGCGCCGCGGCCGGCCGACCGGACCCGCCTCGCCAAGTGAGACCGGTACGTGAGACCGGCGAGCGAGACGGGCGAGCGAGACGGGCGAGCGAGACCGGCGAAGTGCGATCCGCGAGTGAGGCCCACGAGGCGAGTCGACCCGCGGCCTGCTTGAGGTTCCGCGCGGTCCGGATCCGGGCCGCGCCCGTTTGGGTGTCCGCGTCCGGGCAACACGGGCTGTGAAGCGGCCCGCTGGGCCCCGAACCCGGAAGGCAATCCATGTCCACAGGCGTGATCATCGTTCTGATCGTGGTCGCGGTGGCCCTTGTCGCCGTCGTGGCCGCCCGGCTCGTGACGGCCCGCGGGGCGGGCGGCGGGCGAGGTCTGAAGCGGCGCTTCGGGCCCGAGTACGACCGGGTGGTCGCCCGGCACGACGGCGACACCCAGGCCGCCGAACGCGAACTCGAAGAGCGGGTGAAGCAGCACGGTTCGCTGCGCGAGCAGCCGCTGGACCCGGCGGCGCGCGAGCGGTACGCGGTCCGCTGGACCGCGATCCAGGAGCAGTTCGTCGACTCGCCGCGGGACGCCGTCGTCGAGGCGGACCGGCTGGTCTCCGAGGTGGCGGGCGCGCGCGGCTTCCCGGACGGCGACCGTTACGAGGAGCAGCTCGCCGCGCTGTCCGTGCACCACGCGCACCACGTGAACGGGTACCGGCGGGTCCACCTGGCCGCGCACCCGAACGCCGCCGGCGCGGACCGGGCCGACACGGAGGAACTGCGCGAGGCCCTGGTCGAGGCCCGCGCCCTCTTCGAGACCCTGACCTCCGCCTCTGCCTCCGCCGCCACCCCTGCCTCCGCCTCGGCGCGGAAGACCGACGCGGGAGGAGCGGCGACCACCACCCGGACCGACGACGACAGTGCCCGTGGCCGGTCGCACCTGCCGTGGGCGCTCAACAGGCGCGACGCCAAGGGGAGTTGAGACGCATGCCGGACCAGCGGAACGAACAGAGCGCACAGAACACGCAGCGCACACAGAACACGCAGCGCACCCAGAGCACCCAGAGCGAACCGAACGAACACGCCCGTGAGGAGCGTGCCCGCGAAGGCCGGGACACGCTCGTCGGCGAGAGGCTCGTGCCCGCTCCGGGCGGCCCCGCCACCGCCCCGGACACGGACACGGGTACAGGTACAGGTACGCGTACGGGTACGAGCGAGGGCACAGGCACGGGCGGCCGGAGCGGCGCGTCCCGTGAGGCCGTCCTCGGTGCCGAGGCGAGGGTGAACGCCGGGACCGCCGCCGGCACCAGCGGGCGGCTCATGCCGCACGGCGACGGCGACAAGTGGTCGTTGCGACTGCAGCACGCGGTCGCCGGGTTCGTCGACGGGCCCAAGGGCTCGGTCGAGGAGGCGGACCAGGTGCTCCAGGAGGTCGTGGAGCGGTTCACCGACGCCGTCACCGAGCGGCGGCGCGCCCTGCGCACGTCCTGGCAGACCACGGGCGGCGACAAGGACAGGGCCGAGACGGAGCAACTGCGGCTGGCCCTGCGCGACTACCGCGAGCTGACGGAACGCCTGCTGAAGATCTGACCCCACGGTGCCGAAGGTCTGACCCCACCGTGAAGGAGGCCCTGCCCGGGTGACGTGCCGGGGCGGGGCCTCAGTCGTGCCGGGCGCGGCGCTCGTGCCACGCGCGGACGATCTCCTCCACGTCGTACGGCTTGAGTCCCAGAGGCGGACCCGGCGGCGGCTTGAACATCATCTCGCGGATCCGCACGTTGATCTCCGTGACGATCTCCCGCACCACACGCTCCGAGGGCGCCGCGGCGGCCGCCTCCAGCGCGTCCTCGGCCTCCTTGCGCAACGCCAGCGTCGGAGGCAGTACGGACAAGCCCTCGCGGGCCATCTTCTGCTTGATCCACCACAGTTCGTCGTACGACGTGTCGGGGCCGCTCGGCAGCGGCTTGCCCGCACCGGCGAGTTCGGTGAACTCACCGCGGGCCTCCGCGTCGCGGATCTGCTTGTCGACCCAGGACTCGAAGCCGACCCCGGGAGGTTTGCGCTCGGTCATACGTCCATTGTGCCGGAGGGGTCCCGGGTCAGCGGGCCCACGGGACCTGGCAGCGGGCCCCGGCGGGACGTACGAGCACGCCGAACGGTATGCGACTGTGTCGGGCCGCGGCGGACGGTGGGGGTCCGGGCGAATTATCATTCGGCGGCGAAAGGTCGCCGGGCGTCCAGCACGTTCCGGCGCGGGACAATCGGAACGCGGGAACGCGGGGGACGAAGGAGCGCACGTGCTCGAACTCACCATGGCCACGGTGTCCGGTACGGACGCCGGCGCGACGGCCGGAATGCAGATGGCCGACGCGCCGAGCGAGCCGGGAGCCGTGCTGCGGGTGGGGCGCGACCGGGGCACGTGCCGCCTCGCGACGCCCGACGACTGGCTGTTCGTCTCCCGGGTCCACCTGGAGTTCCTCTGCGGGCCCGACGGGGTCTGGCAGGTGACCTGGCTGCGGGGCTCGCACGACGACCCCTCGTCCGAGGTGCGGCTCGTGCTGACGGGCGGGGTTCAGCAGGCCCTTCCGTACGGCGGCACGGCGACGCTGCCCACCGGCGGCTCCGGCGAGCTGATAGTCCAGGACCGTACGGGTCCGCGCAGCGTGAACGTGGGCTTCTACCACGAGGCCTGAGAACCCGGGAAGTCCTTGAGGGGGGCGGGGCCCCCTCTGTGGCGCGTCGGGGCGCCGGCGCCCCGGCCCGTCGCGCGTCTAGGGCAGCACGCGCGCCAGGGCGAACCCGTCGTACCCCTTCACCCCCACCGTCTGGATCGCCGTCGCGGTCAGCTCGGGGTGCTGGGCGAAGAGGTCGAGGGCCTCGCGGGTGCCCCGCACGCTCGGGTCGTCGGTGGTGGCGTCGGTGACGGCGCCGCCGCGGACGACGTTGTCGAGGATGATCAGGCTGCCCGGTCGGGTGAGCTTCACGGCCCACTCCACATAGCGGGCGTTGTTCACCTTGTCCGCGTCGATGAAGACCACGTCGAAGGGGTCGGGGTTCTCGTCGGCCAGCGTCCGCAGGCCGAGCAGGGCGGGCCCCACCCGGACCTCGGTGATCTTGTCCAGGCCGGCGCGGGCGAGGTTGTGCCGGGCCACCTCGGCGTGCTGTTCGCTGTACTCCAGGGTGATCAGCCGGCCGTCCTGAGGGAGCGCGCGGGCCAGCCAGATGGTGCTGTAGCCGCCGAGCGTGCCGATCTCCAGGATGCGCGTCGCGCCCTGGATCACGGCGAGGAGATGCAGCAGCTTGCCCTGGTTCGGGGCGACGTTGATCTGGGGCAGCCCGGCCGCGTCGCTGTCGCGCAGCGCGTCGGTCAGGGCGGCGTCCGGCGGGGCGAGGAGGCCGGTGAAGTAGTCGTCCACGTCGTGCCAGAGCTGCGGCTCGGTCATGCGGTAGGCCTTTCGTCTGTCTAGTTAGGTTCTCTAACTAGTTCTGTTGCCGAATATAGACGGTTACCCCCAGGTCGGGTGGTTGTATTCCCGTCACGGCCGCGCGTGGCGGCGTGCCGTGGAGCCGTATCGGCCGTACAACACATTCATCCGGGCGAAAGGCTGACGCACGTCAGGTGAAGTGGGGGTTGCCTGCGTCTCACAACGGGGGTGGTGCGAGCCTCGTAGAGTTCGAACGGGAAACAGACGCACGAGACCGATGGGTACTCATGGTGATGCATGAGGACACAGGGGATGAACGGGGCGGGAGGGCCGACGGCACGTGGCGAATGTGGAGCACGGTGGACGACCAGGTGATGCCTTCGGGGCGGCGGCGCCCGGGACGGCGAAGGCACGGCTGGGAGTGGTCCGCGCGGGCCTCTGGCTGATCGCCGCGGTCCTGGCGGTACGGCAGGTCGCCGCCGTCCTGAGTACGCCGAAGGGCGAGCGTCTGACGGAGCTGGAGACCTGGGTCGGACCCGACGGCGTGCTGCATGTGAACGGGTCGCTGTACGACTCGACGCGTTTCACGGGCACACCGTTCAGCGGACTCGTCCTCAAGCCCCTCACCAAGGCCGCCGAGCAGGCGCTCGGCTGGGGCTGGACCTTCGGCACGCTGCTGCTGGTCGTCGCCCTCGGCCTGGTCGCCGCGCGCGCCCTGCCCCAGCCCGTGGGCCGCCGTACGGCGCTGCTGGCCGCGCCCGTCGCGATCAGCCTGCTGATGCTGTCGCTCCCCGTGCGCAACGCGCTCTACCTCGGCCAGACCAGCATCATCCCGGTCCTGCTGGTGCTCCTCGGCTGTTTCGCCGTACGAGGGGAACGGGTCAGCGGGGTACTGATCGGCCTCGCCGCGGCCCTGCAGCCGACCGTCCTGCTCTTCGCGCCGCTCCTGTGGTTCACCGGCCGCCGCCGCGCCGCCGTCTCCGCCGCGCTCACCTTCGCCGCGTCCACCGCGCTCGCGTGGGCGGCGATGCCGCACGACTCGTACCGCTACTGGGTGCACCACCTGGCCGGGGTCGGTCTCGGCAGGCCCGCCGACGACCTCGCCAACCAGTCGCTGCACGGGGCGCTGCTGCGCCTCGGTGCCGAGGGCCCGCTGGAGATCGCGCTCTTCCTCGCGCTCGGCACGGCCGTCGCCGTGCTCGGCCTGCGCCGCGCCGTGCGCTACGCCCGCGACGGGCAGCTGCTGCTCGCCGTCGCGGTCACCGGCTGCGTCGCCGTCGCCGTGGCGCCGACCACCTGGCAGCACCAGCTGCTGTGGGTGCTGCTCGCGATGGCCGGCCGGGTCGGCAAGAAGGCGGGCGACCGGTACGTGTGGCCGGTCGCCGTCATCCTCGTGATGACGCTTCCGGCCAAGATGATGCTGCCGAACATGGCGGCGCTCTACCCGCTGCGTGACAACGTCGTGCTGATCGCCGCCCTCGCCGCGGCGGTCGCGGTCCCGTTCCTGTCCCGCACGTCCGAGCACTACCGCTCACCGATCCCGACCCGGTACGCGGATCCGGTGCCCGCGCGCTGGCGGCGGGTGCCCCTGCTGCCGTTCCTCGGCAGGGTCCTCACCCGGCCGAACCTCCTCCTCGAACTGCTGCTGATCCGCGTCGGCTACTCCGCGTACCAGCAGGTCAGACTCGCGGCGACCGGTGGTACCAACACCGGCGGCCGGGCCACCGCCGAGCACCACGGCGAGCAGGTCCACTCCATCGAGCAGTTCTTCTTCATCGACATCGAGCACTGGGTCAACCACACGGTGACGAAGGTGGGGTGGCTGGAGGACTTCTTCAACTTCTACTACACGTCGTTCCACTTCGTGGTCCCGCTCAGCGTCCTCGGCGTCCTGTACGCGCGCAGGCCCGCCGACTACCGCTGGGCCCGTGCGGCGCTCGGCTTCGCCACGCTGTTCGCGCTCGTCGGGTTCTGGCTCTACCCGCTGGCCCCGCCGCGCCTGATGCCGGGCCTCGGCTTCATCGACACCGTGCACGGCGTGCAGGACTTCTCCAAGCCGGACTACGGGACGCTGACCGCGCTCACCAACCAGTACGCGGCGATGCCCTCGCTGCACTTCGGCTGGTCGCTGTGGTGCGGGCTCGTCATCGCGATCCTCGCCCCGAAGTGGTGGATGAAGGCCCTCGGTCTGCTCCACCCGCTGTTCACGGTCTCCGCGATCGTGGCGACCGGCAACCACTGGGTGCTGGACGCGGTGGGCGGCGCGGCCGTCGTCGGCGCGGGCTTCGGGCTGACCTACCTGCTCCAGGGGCCCAGGCCCCGGCCGCTCGCGCTCGCGAAGGCGGCCAACGAGACCCACCCGGCCCAGGAGGCGCAGGCGGCCGAGGAAGCGCAGGCGGTCAGCAGCGGGGAGCCGGGCCCGGCGAAGGACCGTACCCCGAGCTGATCCGGTACTCACCCGGCGAGGTCACCGTCAGCCGCGTGAACTCGCCCTCCTTCTTGAGGCAGCCGCCCTCGGCGTACAGCCAGGGCGAGTAGGCGACCCGCACGGTCACCGTGCCGGGGCGTGGGACGCGCACCACGACCTCGGCGCTGTCGGCCCGTACGACCGACGCGGGCGACGACACCAGCGGCACCGCCCCGCGCACCCGGTAGACCCGCCAGTTCGTGTCCTGCCACACCGGCTCAAGCCAGGGTGTGCCGTCCCTGACCAGGCGTGCCTCGTCCTCCGCGAAGCCGTCCGGCTTTCCCGAGGGCAGCACGACGAAACCGACCGCCCACCGGTCCAGCCAGGCACGGTAGGTCTCCGCCGAGAACGTGCCGTCGTAGAAGAGCCGCCCGCGCTCCATGTCCAGCTGCCGGTTCCAGCCGCGCGCCAGGTTCACGTGCGGGGCGAGCGCGGTGGCCTCGCGGTGGTTGCGGGCCGGGACCACCTCGACCCGCGTACGGTCGGCGCCGAGCCGGTCCAGGGCCGCCACGACGCTGGTGGTGTCGTGGGCCCAGGCGGGCACCACCGTGGACACCTCCAGATCGTCGACGGTCTTCTTGCCGACCCAGCACACGGAGAAGACGAGCGCCATCGTGAGCGCGACCCGTCTCCTTCTGTTCCTGCGCCACCGGGACTCCACCGGGTCCCCTGAACCCGATGCCGATCCCGGTACCGCGAGCAGCGCGGCGAGCAGGGCGGCGGGGGCGAACAGTTCCGCGAGGCGCTCCACGTTCGTGCCGACCGGGGAGGGGACCAGGAACGTGAGGACCGTCCCGGCCGCGTACACGGCGGCGCCCCGGCGCAGCACCAGCCAGTCGCGCGGCGCCAGCGTCAGCACGACCACACCGAGCAGCGCCGGCGGCCAGATCCGGGAGGCGGGCATCAGCTGCTCGCCGGTGAACGGGAAGAGCAGCGTGGTCGCGCCCACCACCAGCACCGGGGGCACGATGAGCGCGGCGGCCCGCGCCCGGTCCCGTACGAGGGCGTGGCCGGCGCCCGCGACGACCAGGAACAGGCCCGCCACCGGGCTGGCCATGGCCGAGAGCGCCGCGTACGCCACGGCGGACGGTGTGCGCCGCTCCCGGGTCAGCGTCACACAGGCCGCGAGTGCGAGGGCCACGCCGAGTGCGAAGGTCGTACGCCCCGACGCGACGTTGCACCACAGGGCGAGTGACGCGAGCAGCGCGGGGCCGAGCGGGCGGCGGATCCCCGTACGGACGAGGAGGGCCGCGGCCAGCCAGGCGGCGACGAGCCCGGCCGCCACGGTGACCGTCCGCACGCCGAAGGCCGCCATCAGGTAGGGCGAGATCAGGCTGTAGTTGGCGGTGTGCATCCCGCCGTACCAGAAGAGGCTGTACGCCGAACCGCTGTGCCGGGAGGCGAAGTCGGCCCAGGCCTCCTGTGCGGCGAGGTCACCGCCGCCGGTGGCGAGGAACAGCCACCACAGCACGTACAGCGGAACGGTGGGAAGAGTGGCGAGGAGGGGCACCCGGTGCCGCCTCCAGACCGGTCGGAGGTCCCGCTTCCGGGAGGCCAGGACGCCCTCCGGCCGGATGGGGGACAGGTCGGCTGTGACCACGGCTCGGCGTTTCCGTTCGAAGTCTTCGAAGGTGTGAGTTGGCTGTGCCACCTGTGAAGACGCGCGACGGATCAAAAACGTTCACCGGGTACCGCCGGAAGGGGACCCGGGGAGGCGGGGCGCGGCGGAGGGGAACGCCCTGCCTCCCCGGGGTGTGGTCAACCGGCGCTGACCTGCAGCTCCTTCACACCGTTGAGCCAGGCCGAGCGCAGCCGGCGCGGGTCCCCGGCCAGGCGCATCGCGGGCATCGCGTCGGCGATCGCGTTGAAGATGAGGTCGATCTCCAGGGTGGCCAGGGACTTGCCGAGGCAGAAGTGCGGGCCGCCGCCCCCGAAGCCGAGGTGCGGGTTCGGGTCGCGTGCGACGTCGAAGACCTCGGGGTGGTCGAAGACCTCCGGGTCGTTGTTGGCGGAGGAGTAGAAGAGGCCGACGCGGTCGCCCTTCCTGATCTGCTTGCCGGCCAGTTCGGTGTCCTGGGTGGCCGTGCGCTGGAAGGAGACGACGGGGGTGGCCCAGCGGACGATCTCCTCGGCGGCGGTTGCCGGGCGCTCCCGCTTGTAGAGGTCCCACTGGTCGGGGTGGGTGAGGAAGGCGTGCATGCCGTGCGTGATGGCGTTACGGGTCGTCTCGTTGCCCGCGACGGCCAGCATCAGCACGAAGAAGCCGAACTCGTCGGAGGCGAGGTTGCCCTCGTTCTCGGCGGCCACCAGTGTGGTGGCGATGTCCTTGGCGGGGCACTGCTTGCGGTCGGCGGACATGTTCATCGCGTAGGCGAGGATCTCGGTGGCTGCCTCCTGGCCGATCTCCTCGGTGATGGCGTACTCCGGGTCGTCGTACGCGATCATCTTGTTGGACCAGTCGAAGATCTTGGCGCGGTCGTCCTGCGGGATGCCGATGAGCTCCGCTATCGCCTGGAGGGGCAGTTCGCAGGCGACCTCGGTGACGAAGTCGAAGGAGCCGCCGGGGCCCGCGTTGGCGAGGGCGGTCTCCACGATCCGGCCCGCGCGCGCGTGCAGGTTGTCCTCCAGGGCGCGGATGGCGCGCGGGGTGAAGCCGCGCTGGACGATCTGGCGGACCCGGGTGTGCTCGGGCGGGTCCATGTTGAGCAGGATCAGCCGCTGGGCGTCGATCGCGTCGCGCTCCATGTGCTCGTTGAAGCGGATGATCGCGGTGTTGAGGGTGGAGGAGAACAACTCGGGGTGCGTGGACACGTACTTGACGTCGGCGTGCCGGGTGACGGCCCAGTAGCCCTCGTCCCCGAAGCCGGCGAGGCCCGGCGCCTGGGGGATCCAGCGGACCGGTTCGGCGCGGCGCAGCTCGGCGAACTCCGGGAGGGGCACACGGTGGTGCAGCACATCGGGGTCGGTGAAATCGAACCCGTCGGGCAGCGCTGGACAGGGCATCGGCAACTCCAGTCGTGCGACGGTCGGGTCCCGACGGGTACGGCCCACCTCGCCGTCCTGACGGCCCATCAGAAGCCGGGATGTGCCGTGAAGGTAGTAACGGGTTCTACAAGAGGCAAGAGGCGCGGCACCCCGAATTCCGTGCGGGATTCGTGCAGATCACGACTTCGGGAGCTGCACGACCCTTGCGGTGACCGGCGCCGGGTCAGCAGACTGCACACAGAACTAGAACGCGTACTAGTTCAGCGTGGCGGGTGGGCCGGGACGCCCGCGCCGCGCGGGTGACCCGAGGAGAGGACTCCCCATGGCCGCGGAACCCGTGATCGTCGAAGCCGTACGCACCCCCATAGGCAAGCGCGGTGGCGCGCTCGCCAATCTGCATCCCGCCTATCTGCTGGGCGAGACCTACCGTGAACTCCTCGGCCGCACCGGTATCCAGGCGGACTGCGTCGAGCAGATCGTCGGCGGCACGGTGACGCACGCCGGCGAGCAGTCGATGAATCCGGCGCGCACGGCCTGGCTGACGATGGGGCTGCCGTACGAGACGGCGGCGACGACGGTCGACTGCCAGTGCGGTTCCTCGCAGCAGGCCTCGCACATGGTCGCCAACATGGTCGCGGCGGGCGTGATCGACGTCGGTATCTCGTGCGGCGTGGAGGCCATGTCGCGGGTGCCGCTGGGCTCCGGGTCGAAGCACGGCCCCGGCAAGCCGTTCCCCGACGAGTCGAACGTGGACCTGCCGAACCAGTTCGAGGCGGCGGAGCGGGTGGCCCGCCATCGTGCCCTGACCCGGGAGGACGTGGACACGCTGGGGCTCGTCTCGCAGGAGCGGGCGGCGGTCGCCTGGTCGGAGGAGCGGTTCAAGCGGGAGACGTTCGCCGTGCAGGTGCCCACGACGGAGGAGGAGCAGGCCGCCGGGCAGGGCATGTGGCGACTGGTGGACCGGGACGAGGGACTGCGCGACACCTCCATGGAGGCCCTCGCGGGGCTGAAGCCGGTCATGCCGCGGGCGGTCCACACGGCGGGCAACTCGTCCCAGATCTCGGACGGCTCCTCCGCGATCATGTGGGCGTCGAAGCGGATGGCGCGGGCGCTGAAGCTCCGCCCGCGCGCCCGGATCGTCGCCCAGGCGCTGGTGGGCTCCGACCCGCACTTCCACCTGGACGGACCGATCGACGCGACGAAGGCGGTCCTGGGCAAGGCCGGGATGACGCTGAAGGACATCGACATCGTCGAGATCAACGAGGCGTTCGCGTCGGTGGTGCTGAGCTGGGCGCAGGTCTTCGAGCAGGACCTGGCGAAGGTGAACGTGAACGGCGGCGCCATCGCCCTGGGCCACCCGGTGGGCGCCACCGGGGCCCGCCTCATCACGACGGCCCTGCATGAACTGGAGCGCAGGGACAAGGAGTTCGCGCTGATCACGATGTGCGCGGGCGGGGCGCTGGCGACGGGGACGATCATTCAGCGGCTGTAGCCGCCGGTCCGCCGAGATTTCGCAGCAGCCCGTTGCCGCCGGTGGCAACGGGCTGCTGCGGGCTGCCCGGGGGCGGGGCACCCGGAGGGGGCGTCCGCCCGCGGACGACCGGTCCGCCGACGGAACCGGCGACTTCACCGATGGCGCTGAGCCGGAACAGTCCTACGGTGTTGCTGTTTTTCGCACGCAGGACCGTGCACCACCGACGCGCATCCGAGAAACCCTCGTTGCTTCCGTGACGTGACACCACGTCCTCCCACCACGGGCTCACTCGCCCAGCCATGCGCAGGACACGCTCCACCGGAGTCACCGCTCCCGTGTCACCCACGGAACCTGGTGAAAGGACCGTTCGTGCACACACCCCCCACGCACACGCACATGCCCACGCCGCGCCCTCGCCGACCGCGCGGCCGGCTCACGGCACTGCTGACCGCGGTCGCCGCCCTCGCCGGTCTGACGACGACCTTCACGGGTACGGCGCACGCCGCGGACAACCCCTACGAGCGCGGCCCGGCGCCGACCAACGCGAGTATCGAGGCCGCGAGAGGCTCGTACGCCGTCTCGCAGACGACCGTGTCCCGGGCCAGCGTGACCGCTTTCGGCGGCGGTACCGTCTACTACCCGACCAGCACCAGCGACGGGACCTTCGGGGCGGTGGCCGTCTCGCCCGGGTTCACCGCTTCCCAGTCGTCGGTCTCGTGGCTGGGTCCCCGGCTGGCGTCCCAGGGCTTCGTGGTGATCACCATCGACACCCTCAGCACCCTCGACCAGCCGGCCGCCCGCGGTGACCAACTGCTCGCGGCCCTGGACTACTTGACGCAGAGCAGCAGTGTCCGCACCCGGATCGACAGCACCCGGCTCGGCGTCATGGGGCACTCCATGGGCGGCGGTGGTTCGCTCGAAGCGGCCAAGGACCGGCCGTCGTTGCAGGCCGCGGTCCCGCTCACGCCGTGGAACACGGACAAGACCTGGCCGGAGGTCCAGACGCCCACCCTGATCGTCGGAGCGGACGGCGACACGGTCGCCCCGGTCTCCTCGCACGCGGAGCCCTTCTACACGAGCCTGCCGTCCGGCCTGAACCGCGCCTACCTGGAGCTGAACAACGCCACGCACTCCGCCCCGACCTCGTCGAACACGACGGTCGCGAAGTACAGCCTCTCCTGGCTGAAGCGGTTCATCGACAACGACACCCGCTACGAACAGTTCCTGTGCCCGCTGCCTCCGGCGAGCACGACGATCGAGGAGTACCGCGGCAACTGCCCCCACACGGGCTGAGCCACTCATGACTTGTCCGCCGGCGTGCCCGACTGGCCGGCGGACAAAGTCGGTGGCGCACGCGGCTCGGACTCGCCTCGGACTCACTCGGTGTCGACCCGACCGGTGAACTCCAGTACGGCAGCCGCGAGTTCTTCAGGGGCCTCCTGGGCGATGAGATGCCCGACACCCTCAAGACGCACCGCGGTGACCTGCCCGGTGGTCACCTGGCGGAAGGTCGCCTCGGTGATTCCTCCGTGGCCGGCGCGCTCAACGGTGAGGACGGGGGCGGTGATCGGGTGGGTGGCGGCCAGGGCCTTGGTCGTGCCGTTGTCGGTGAAGATGCCTTGGTAGAGGCCCTCCGTGCCCCGCCAGGCGTTCGGGCGCGCGTAGGTCCGTACGAACTCGTCGACGTCGGTCTCGGTGATGGCGCCCTCCGTGCCGTTCATCAGGGGGAGCGCCCAGTCGGCCAGCAACTCGCGTTCGTGGCCCGGGAGGAGCATGCCGGGGATGCCCGGCGTGCCGAGGAAACCGACGTGCCAGGAACCGGAGTTGTTCACGTCGGCCAGGGCTTCGAGTCCGAAGCCGACCAGGGCCGTCTCGACCCCGGTGAAGCTGATGACGTCCTCGGGGTGCGTCGCCGCGAAGCGGAAGCCCGTGCCGCCGCTGATGTCCTGGCAGAGGAGATGGACGGGGCCCGCGCCGATGTGCGCGACGAGCTGATGCAGGTCCTCGGCGCTGACCGCCTCGCCGTACTCGGTGTCGCCGTTGCCGGAGTCGCCGAACCCGCGGAGGTCGGGGGCGAAGACCCGGTGGGCCTGTGCGAGCAGCGGGATCAGCTTGCGGAACGCCCACCAGGTCTCCGGCCACCCGTGCACCAGCAGGACGGGAGTACCGGTGGTGCCGGCGGAGACGTAGTGCAGCCGCGTTCCGTTGATGTCCGCGAGGTGGTGGGTGGCGCCGGGGATGGTCGCGCCGGCGGGCGTGAGGTGCGTGGAGGCGGCGATGGATGTGGATGCGGACGCGGACGTCATGAGGGGGCTCCTAAATTGACAACCTGGTTGTCTACTAAAGTAGGCAACCAGGTTGTCTACGTCAAGCGTGCCCGTGGGGAGGCCCAGGCCCGGCCGTATCCTGGCCGCATGTCCAGATCAGGCGCCGACCTCGCGCTGCTCCTGCTGGCCGGCTTCCGTACGTTCGCGGATCGGGCCACCGCCGAACTCGCCGAGCGCGGGTACGAGGATGTCCGGCCGGTGCACGACTTCGCCCTCCACTCGATCCTGTCCGGGGCCGACAGCGCCTCTGAACTCGCTCGCAGGATGGCGGTCACGAAGCAGGCGGCCGCCAAGACGATCGCCGTACTGGAGGAGCGCGGCTACGTCACGCGCGAGCCCGACGCGAGCGACCGGCGCCGCATGCGCCTCCGCGTCACCGAGCACGGCCTCGCCATGCTGCGGCAGGGCGAGGCGATCTTCGACGAACTGCGCAAGCAGTGGGAGAGCCAGGTGGGCGCGGAGTCGCTGTCGGCGCTTGAGGAGACGCTGCGGCCGTTCGTCGGCGAGGGGGCGATCCGGCTGGACTCACCGGGCTGGATCGCACGCGACCTGGACACGTAGAGGCTCCGGCGGGCAGAAGCTCCGCCGTACGGTCACGCTGGACGGCCTTGGCCGCCTTCGCTGTCGGGGGAAGGGGTTACGCGCAGTTCGCCCTGCCTTGGGTCTGCTGCTTTCGGGCTTGGTGGAGCTGGTCGCGGAACGACTGGACTTCTTCGTCGGTGACGGGGCCGTGTTCGGCCTCCGTCACCGTGATGAGTTCGTTGAGGTTGGCGCGCTCGATCGAGGTGGCCGCGCCGACCGGGCTCGAACGGTCACTCGCGCGTCTGTTCATCGGCCGTGGGTGGCCGTCGCCGTCCAGTTGAGGAATGTGGTGAAGGTGGCGGGGTCGAGGGTGAGGATCGGCCCCGCCGGGGTCTTTGAGTCGCGGATGGCGATGGTGATGGTGGCGGCGGTGGGTATGTCGGCGATCTCGACGCACTCGCCGCCTTGGTCGCTGCTGTACGTCGACTTGCGCCAGGCGAGGGGGCCGGTGAGGGCGCACTCCAGGCAGGAGCCGCCTGTGTCACCGCTATAGCTTGACTTGCGCCACCGAGTGCTTTTCGGACGTGAGTTGCTTCCCATAGCGTTCCTCCATCACGTGCCGGATCAGCGCTGCCGAGTCCTTCACCGACAGAGCCGCAGCCTGTAGATGATCGTAACGGAGTGAGCGAGACTCGACCGCGTCAGGATTGGCAGTGGGGTGCCCTGTTTCGTAGTCCTCGCTGTAGACGATGGTCGGGTCGCCTGCGAAGTGGAAGATGTCGAAGGAGCCCATCAGTCCGGCATGGGCCCCCACTTCGTACGGCAGTACCTGGATGTTCACGCGAGGGTTTCTCTCGTGGGCCAACAGGCTCAGCAGTTGCTCCCGCATGACCTTCTCGCCGCCGACTTTCTGGTGGAGCACCGCCTCGCTCAGCACCGCCCAGAACACAGGTGGTTCGGCCTTCTCGAAGATGTGTTGACGTGCGATTCGCGCAGCGGTCCGGCTGTCCAGGTCGTGATCGTTCACCGCGCTGAGCACGGCCCGGGCGTACGCCTTCGTCTGGAGCAGGCCGTGCACCAGTTGAGGCTGGAAGATGTAGATCGCTGTCGCCCGCGCCTCCAACTCCGCCACCTGCCGGAACCACGCAGGCAACTGACTGCGCATCACCAGTGTGACGAGTCTCGACAGCAGCCCTCCCGTTCCCAGCGCCGCGTCCGCCCGTTCGCTGAACTGCTGTGTGGGTAGTTTCCGGGCCGTTTCGATCTGACCGACCAGAGAACCGGTGTAGCTGACGATTTCTCCGAGTTGTTTTTGGGTCAGTCCGGCGGTCTCGCGATGGCGGCGCAACTCGAATCCGTAGTAGTCGAGCGGTGAAGCGCCTGGGTCGAGGACGTTGATGTGGGTCACGGCGGCCCCTCTCGTACGATCCGCAGCCAGGTCCACGGCGGAACCCGTTGCATTCATTCGGTAGCCGAGGGTAGTCATGTGGCGCCAGTCTTGTGGCGTGAACTACTACATTCCGCCCACCCTCGCGGGCCCCCGCTCCACCCAGTACCGCATGCGCCTCTCGGTCGGCGAGCACTCGCCCCGGTACGTCCGCCGCATCGTGCGGTCGTGCCTGCGCGAGTGGGAGATGGCCGAGCTGATCGAGGCCGTGGAGCTGGGCGTCACCGAGCTGCTCGCCAATGTCGTACGCCATGTCCCGGACCGGCGTTGTGTGTTCCTGCTGCTGCGGCAGACCGCGGGGGTCCGGGTGGAGATCGCGGACGGGTCCTCGCGGCTGCCCGTCCCGCCCACCGACCTGTCGCTGGACGCGGAAGGCGGTCGTGGTCTCGTCCTGCTCGACGCCGTGGTCGACAAGTGGGGAGTGGAGTCCAGAGCCGGCGGCGGCAAGGTCGTGTGGTTCGAGTGCGGGCGACGGCGCTGAAGGCCACCCTCGTTCGGGCGCGGGTGGCCTTCAGGCGGTGGTTACGCGCGAGGCAGCGAGGTGTTGGTGACCGGGAGCCGCTGTTCCGCGCCCGTCACATAGAGGTCCCTCGGTGCCGTGCGCAGCGTGAACGTGTCGTCGTAGTCCCGGACGCGCACCGAGATCACGAAGAAGCCGTCGTCCTCGGTGGTCGTCTCCTCGCGGTACTGGCTCTCCCAGTAGGTCTGCAGGAAGACCTCGGTGTCCCCGGGCTCGACCCCCTTGGGGAGGGTGACCTTGCCCTGGACGACGAGGACGTCGCCCGCCTTCACCTTCTTCCTGTTGACCGTGTAGCTGACGGAGCTGGACCGGGTGTCGGTGGCCACGAAGGTGTCCGCGAAATAGCCGTCCTGCGGGGTGTTGGGGTTGCCGTCCTCGTCGTACTGGGCCGTGATCTGCACCTCCTGCTGGACGTTGAGCAGGCTGCCGGCGCCCTCGTGGTCGATGCTGACGCCGGCGATGGTGAACTTTCCGTCGGCGTCGCTGACCGGCTTGCCCAGCTCGCGCGGTTCGTAGTACGTCGGGTCGATCGGGTCGCCCCACGGGTTCCAGGTGGTGAAGCGGACGACCTCCTCGACGGTGACGGGGATGTGGGGCGCCGGGGTGCCGTCGGCCTTGGTGACGGTGCCGGTGACGTCGACGCGGCGGTTGTCGTAGTCGGTGCTCGTCGGGTTGGTGCTCACGGTCAGCACGTAGGCGTCGCCGGGGGCCGCGTCCGCGGGCTCCGCCGAGGCGGCGGGGGCGGACAGGGCGCCTGCGGCGAGCAAAAGCGCGGCGGTGGCGGCGAGCCGCGTCGGTAGGGACTTTCTGGGCACAGTGAACTCCAGGCTCGGTCGGGACTGAGGAGTCGCGCCGGGCGGCACCGGTTCCGCCACGGCGCAGGTGTGCGACGCATCGGGTTCGACCGGCTGGGCGGAGCGGGAGTTGTACCTGTGCGGTTCTCGTTACGCGGCTGTGGCGGGAGGTGGTTTTGTGTGGATTTCGGGTTCACCTGGGCGTCGGCCGCAGGACGCCTGGATGTGTGGTGCGGTGCGGTGTGCGGTGCGACGTGAGTGGTGCGACGTGAGTGGTGTGTGGTGCGTGACGTGGTGGTCGGCTCGGGCATGACGAAGGCGGCGGCCCGGGGATCAGGGTCGCCGCCTTCGCGTGCGGGGGGTGCGTACGGGTCACGTACGGAGGTTGTGCGGTTGTGCTGTTGTGCCGGCCGGCTCAGTACCAGCCGTGGGTCTGCCAGAAGTTCCAGGCGCCCGTCGGGCTGCCGTAGCGGTCGTTCATGTAGTCGAGGCCCCACTTGATCTGGGTCTTCGGGTTCGTCTTCCAGTCGGATCCGGCCGAGGCCATCTTCGAGGCCGGCAGGGCCTGGACCAGGCCGTAGGCACCGGAGGAGGAGTTCGTGGCGCTGACGTTCCAGCCGCTCTCGTGCTCGACGATCTTGGAGAACGCCTTGTAGTCGGCGTCGTCGTGGATCATCTTCTGCGCGGTCGCCTTGGCCGAGACGGAGCTGGCCGCCGTGGGGGAAGCGGCCTGGGCGGGACCCGCCGCGAACACCATGCCGGACGCGGCGGCGGCGACAGCGGCACCGGTGAGGGCCGTCTTCGGGTTGGCGATGCGGCGGATGCGGGTGGAGAAGGGCACGGAGAACCTTTTCTTCGGGGACGGGGGCGGTCGCTCGTACGCCCTGACGTCAGTCCTGGCATGCGGTGGAACCGGGGCCCGGGGGCCCGTCGGTGCCTTGCGACTCCTCCAGAGAAACAGGCCGACAAGGCGTCCGCAATGCCCCCTTTTGCTAGTGATGGTCGTACCCGCCGCGAAAGGTCCCTCTGTGGCGTGGCTCTCAAACCGCAGGTCGGAGGGGGTGCGGCTGTGGGCATGACAAAGGGATCGGCTACGAGCGTGCTTAGTGGAGGACCAAGGTCCTGTGGGCCGCCTCACTGCCGTCGCCCCTCGGAGGTGACGGGAAGTAGTTGTCGCTTCTACAGCGTGCCGCCGGGGCGGGGGCCTGGGCTTGGGCCGGGTCTCAGCGGTCGTCGAGGGGAGCGGTGGTCAGGTCAGTGGCCAGGCGAGCTGTCAGAAGGTTGGCGTCCCCGCCCGTGGTGAGCGCACCGCTGCTGACGTAGACGGTGTCTTCGTCGACGGCGACGGCGGTCGTGTTCTGCAGGCCGTCGCTCTCGTCCAGGACCGTACGGTCGGGCCTGCCCGGGGTGATGAGTACGACCTCGCTGGGCAGGTTGAGGGCGGCCAGCAGTTGGTCACCGCGTCCCGTGAAGGCGAAGTCGTCGACGCTGTCCAGCCCCGAGGCCCTGATCCGGGGTGTCCCGGCCGTTCCCTTGCCCGTCAGCGGGATGCGGATGATCGTTCCCCGGTCGATGTTGGACACCCACACGGCACCGTTGTGCACCTTCACGCCGTTGGCGCCGAAGAAGCCGGCCGGGGTGGTCGGGGAGAGGTCAGGCCCCTCGGCCCAGACCGTCGCCGTCCCGGTGTGCGGGCGGACCCGCCACACCTTCCCCTGTGTGGAGTCGGTGATGTAGAAGTCCCCCGTGCGGTCGTCCCGGGCGAGCCCGTTGGCGAAACTCGCCGCCGGCAGGGCCGCGACGCGTACCGGTTCGCCGCCGGGGCGCAGCTTCCACAGGCCGGTGAGGTGCTTGTCGCCCGCGGAGTAGAGGAAGTGGAGAGTGCCGTCCTCGGTTCGCTCGACTCCTGTCACGGAGGCGGCTCCGGTGGTCGGGGTGTGCACGCCACCGTCCGCCGGGAGCGGCATGGTGGCCAGCACCTGGACGCGCCCGTCGAGGGAGACGTGTGCCACCTGCCTGGACAGGATGAGGCCGACGTCGGCCGAACCGTCGGGCTCCACGACGACGCTCTCCGCCACCTGCCCGTTCGGCCGGTCGAAGTGCGCCATGACGCGTGGGTCGGAGAGGGGTGGGGTGGCCGCTTCGGCCGGTGCCGGGACGGTGGTGAGCGCGATCATCGCGCCCGCGGTGGCCATCGCCAGGCGGACGGTCAGGTGTTTCTGCTGCTTCTGCACGAGTGGCTCCGAATGTGGTGCGTTGAGGTGCGTCGCGTTGAGGTGCGTTGCCGGTCCGGCCCGCACGCGAAACAGCGTCGATCTCCCCGTGCCGCACAGCCAGTGCCCCGCTCAACCCTGGAACCGCAGTACCACGCTGAGCGCCGTCCCCTGGGCGACGACTGGACGACAATGGGGCAATGATCCGCTCGGAGAACTCCCTGGGTGAGGCGTTGCGTGCCTGGCGTGACCGCCTCACGACGGACGACGTCGGCCTGCCGGCCACGGGACGCCGACGGACGGCCGGCCTGCGGCGCGAGGAAGTCGCGTCGCTCGCCGGAGTCTCCGTCGACTACCTCCTGCGCCTGGAGCAGGGCCGCGCCCGATGCCCGTCGCGCCACGTGCTCGCCTCGATCGCCCGTGCGCTGCGGCTGGAGGGCGACGAGGTGTGCCATCTGCATCTCGTCGCGGGGCTGCTGCCGCCGGTGCCAGGGCAGGTTCCGCATGAGGTGTCCCCGAGCGTCGACCGGCTCGTCAGCCGGTGGGGAGACATTCCGGTGGGGGTGTTCTCGGCCTCGTGGACCCTGCTGACCTGGACGCGGTCCTGGGTGACGCTGCTGGGCGACCCGGACGCCCGGCCACCGCGCGAACGGAACCTGGTGCGAGCGGTCTTCGCCGAACCGGCGCCGGCCGACCGTCGTTCCGCGCTTTTCCCCGCCGACCAGAGGGGCAACCCCGCCTTCAAAGCGGCTCTCGTCGCCGATCTGCGGCTGGCTCGTGCCGCGTACCCGGGGGAGAGGGAACTGGACGCGCTGATTCAGGAGACCGCGCGAAGCAGTGCGGACTTCCGGGAGCTGTGGGCCACCGCGACGCTCGGTTCGCGGCTCGGCGGCCGTACGCGGGTCCGGCATCCGCTCGTCGGCGAGATCGTGCTGGACGGCGACGTGCTGAAGGTGCCGGACCACGACGTGAGGATCGTGACGTACACGGCGGAGCCCGGCACACCGGACGCGGAGAAGCTCGACCTGCTGCGGGGTACCACCGCCCGCTCCGCGCTGCCGCTCTCCGCCGGGCGTTCCGGCTAGGAACGGTCCTCGAAGCTGACCGGTGTCTCGAAAGCCGCCCTCCGTGTGGCGCGGCGGAGTGCCTTGAGGACCGTTGCGCCCAGGGTGAGGGTCAGGACGACCGTCACCGTGGCCCGGCCCAGGTCCCAGCCGAGCGACGTGGCCAGGCAGTACGCGACGAAGCGGGCCAGGTTCGTGTGCACCGCGTCCGCCGGGTCGAAGGCGACGTTCGACGACAGCGCGTCCATGAAGGGCCAGCCCGCCAGGTTCATGAACGTGCCGTACGCGAAGGCCGCGAGGAAGCCGTACGCCGCCAGCATCGCCAACTCGCCCCTGCCGCGCAGCCGGTCGGGGCCCGGGAGCAGCCCCGCGCCCATCGTGAACCAGCCCATGGAGAGCATCTGGAACGGCATCCAGGGCCCGACCCCGCCCGTGAGCAGCGCGGACGCGAACATCGTGACCGCCCCGAGCACGAAGCCGAACCCCGGCCCCAGCACCCGCCCGCTCAGCACCATCAGGAAGAACATCGGCTCGATCCCCGCCGTACCGGCGCCGATCGGGCGCAGCGCGGCCCCGGTCGCGGCGAGCACCCCGAGCATCGCCACGGCCTTGGGGCCGAGACCCGACTCGGAGATCGTCGCCGCCACCACCCCGACCAGCAGCACGAGCAGCCCCGCGAACAGCCACGGCGCGTCCTTGGAGTGGGCGCCGACCTGCGAGGTCGGACCGCTGAAGAAGGGCCAGGTCAGCGCGGCGAGACCGATGACTCCGACCAGGACGAGGGCGGCGACGGAGCGAGGGCCCAGGTGGACGGGGCGGGCCTGGGGCTGTGGCTTGGGCTGGGATCGGGTCTGGGGCCGGGAGGTCATGACGACTCTCCGTCCGTCGGCTCGGGCGCGCCCAGCGCCTCGCGCACCTGGGACACCGTCAGCCACTTCTGCGGCGAGAGGACCTTGGTGACCTGCGGGGCGAAGGACGGCGAGGCGACGACGACCTCGGCCGTCGGGCCGTCGGCCACGGGTTCGCCGTCGGCGAGGATGACGACCCGGTGGGAGAGTTCGGCGGCCAGCTCCACGTCATGCGTGGCCAGGACGATCGCGTGGCCGTCGGACGCGAGCGACCGCAACAGGGTGACCAGGCGGGACTTGGCCGCGTAGTCGAGGCCGCGGGTCGGCTCGTCGAGCAGGATCAGGGGCGGTCTGGCCGTGAGCACGACGGCCAGGGCCAGGGTGAGCCGCTGCCCCTCCGACAGGTCCCGCGGATGCGTGCCGTCCTCGATGCCCGGCAGCAGCTCGGACACCAGCGCCCGGCACGTGCCCGGCCGGGCGCCCGCGTCGGCGTCCGCCGCCGCGCACTCACCGGCCACCGTGTCCGCGTACAGCAGGTCACGGGGCTCCTGCGGTACGAGGCCGACGTGGCGGATGAGTTCGCCGGGCGCCGTGCGGTCCGGCTGGAGGCCGCCCACGCGGACGGAGCCCGCCGCCGGGGGGACCAGGCCGACCAGGGCGGAGAGCAGTGTCGACTTGCCCGCGCCGTTGCGGCCCATGAGCGCGACGGTCTCCCCGGGGACGACGGTCAGGGAGACGTCGTGGAGCACCTCGGCGCGGCCGCGGCGGACCGCGAGACCGTCGACGACCGTCGTGCGGGCGGCGACGGGAGCCGGGACGGCTTCGGGTGTGCGTCTGCGGAAGAGGCGCGGGCGGCGGGAGCGGGCGGGTGCCACGTCGGCGCCCGCACCCGGGACCGCACCCGAGACCGCACCCGCACTCGCACCCGCGGCCGGCACGTCGTCCCCGGTCCTCCGGGGCTCCTCGATTCCCGCCAGGCGGTCCCGCAGCGGGCCCGCCTGGCGTCGGGCGTCCCGGACCGTCAGCGGCAGGGGCGACCAGCCGCCGAGCCGGCCCAGGGCCACCACCGGGGGGTACACGGGCGACACGGCCATGACCTCGGCGGGCGTGCCCAGCGTCAACGGGGCGCCCGGGGACGGGAGAAGAGCCACCAGGTCGGCGTACTGCACGACGCGTTCCAGGCGGTGTTCGGCCATGAGGACCGTCGTGCCGAGGTCGTGGACGAGACGCTGGAGGACCGCGAGGACCTCCTCGGCGGCGGCCGGGTCGAGGGCCGAGGTCGGCTCGTCGAGGACCAGGACCCTGGGGTGCGGGGTGAGGACCGAGCCGATCGCCACCCGCTGCTGCTGTCCGCCGGAGAGCGTGGCGATGGGGCGGTCGCGCAGTTCGGCCAGGCCCAGCAGGTCCAGCGTCTCCTCCACCCGGCGGCGCATCACGTCCGGAGCCAGGCCCAACGACTCCATTCCGTAAGCGAGTTCGTCCTCGACCGTGTCCGTGACGAAGTGCGACAGCGGGTCCTGGCCCACCGTGCCGACCACGTCGGCGAGTTCGCGGGGCTTGTGCGTGCGGGTGTCACGGCCCGCGACCGTCACGCGCCCGCGCAGGGTGCCGCCCGTGAAGTGCGGGACCAGCCCGCTCACCGCACCCAGGAGCGTCGACTTGCCGACCCCGGACGGGCCCACCAGGAGCACCAACTCACCCTCCGGGACGGCGAGTTCGATGCCCCGGACGGTGGGCTCCGGAGCCCCGTCGTACGTCACGGAGACATCCTCGAAGCGGATCATGAGGGCTCCTCGCCGAGGCTCTGGCCGGGGTTCTTGGGGGCAGGGACGGGGGAAGGGGCGGGGGCCGCGAAGGCCGGAGTCAGGCCGAGGAGGATCGCCGCCGCGGGCCACAGCGGGAGCGTCGGCGCCGTCAGCGGGACGACACCGGGGTGCAGGGCCGCGTAGGCGTAGGTGTCATGTGTGGCGTACAGGATCAGCAGCGCCGCGACGGCCGCCCCGGACGCGGCGACGAGCCAGGCGCGCACGCCCCACGCGTCCGGCCGGTACCGGGTGCGCAGCGAGCGGCGGCCACCGAGCCACAGGCCGCCGAGGGCCGCGCCGAGTCCGGCGAGCATCACGGGCAGACCGTAGGCGCCGCCCTCCGCGGTGAGCAGGCCGTACGTTCCCGCGCAGACCCCGACCAGACCGCCGAGGGTGAGCGCGGCGGTGGTACGGCGGACGGCCGGGGCCACCTCGGCGGTGCGGCCGTAACCCCGCGCGTCCATCGCCGCCGCGAGGGCCACCGAACGCTCCAACGCGCCCTCCAGGACCGGCAGTCCGACCTGGAGCAGGCCACGCACCCCGTTGTCGGGCCGGCCGCGCAGGCGCCGGGCCGCGCGCAGCCGCTGGACGTCCGCGATCAGGTTGGGGGCGAAGGTGAGCGCGACCACGACGGCGACTCCCGCCTCGTACAGGGCGCCTGGCAGTGATTTGAGGAGGCGGGCCGGGTTGGCGAGGGCGTTGGCGGCGCCCACGCAGATGAGGAGCGTGGCGAGTTTCAGACCGTCGTAGAGGGCGAAGACCAGGCCCTCCGCCGTGACCCGGCCACCGACACGGATGCCCTCCGCCCAGTCGGGGAGCGGGAGTTCGGGGAGGGTGACGAGGATGTGCGTACCGGGAATGGGGGAGCCGAGGACGACGGCGAAGGCCAGCCGGATGCCGAGCACGACGAGCGCGAGCTTGACGAAGGCACCGTACGAACGGGCCCAGGGAGCCTCCGTCCGGCGCGCCGCCACCACGTAACCGGAGACACCGACGAGCAGGGCGAGGAGGAGGGGGTTGGTGGTACGGGACGCGGCCGTTCCGAGCCCCAGCGCCCAGATCCACCAGGCGCCGGGATGGACGGCGTTGGTACGGGTCGCGTGCGGGGCGCGGAGGCGGTGCAGGGCCCTGCGGGTGCGCGCGGAGGCTCCGTGCCCGTGCCCGACCCCGTGTTCGTGGGCGCGAGCACCGCCGCCGGGGCCATCGGTGCCCGCGTCGGTGGTGGTGTCGCCGGTGGTCATCACGTGCGTCCCGGCCCCGTCAGCCGCGTCGCCGACGGGCCTGCCAGAGCGCGGCCGCGCCCAGCACGGCCACGGCGCCGATACCGGCCACCAGGCCCACCGAAGGGCCGCCGTCCCCGGATTCCCCCGATTCCCCCGATTCCCCGGATTTTCCGGGTCGGCTCGCCTTGTCGCCCGACTGCGCGTCGCCCGACACGGCTTCGCCGCAGCCCGTGCGGGGGTAGCCCGCGATGGCGCACAGCAGGGCGTTCGTGTCGTAACGCAGCGGCTTGGCGACGGAGGCGAGGGCGTCGGCGGTCGTCGCGTCCTCGTCGACGCGTGCGCACGCCGTACGCGGGCTCGGGTCCGGCGGTGTCGAACCGGCCGGCGCGTCCTTCGCCGTACCGAAGTCGAGGACGAGGGCGACCCGTTTGGTGCCCTCCTCCGCCGGCGTCCTCGCGCAGATCGTCGCGAAGCCGGCCTCCCCGCGGGGCTTCGCCGAGTGCTTCGAGTCCTCGCTCAGCGAGAAACGGAAACCCTGGACGTCACCGTCGGACGGCCGCGCGGTCGACGGGCCCTGTGCCGCGTACACCCACGTACCGCCCGCGCTGTCGCCGGACGCGCGGTCCCAGAAGGACCAGTAGCGGTAGCCGACCGCCTGGGCCTGCCCCGCCGTACCGAGCACGGCGAGCAGGAGGACCGGGATCAGCACCGTGATCAGCGTCGGGACGGGAAGGGTCGGGCGGCGGCGGGTCACGGCTGTTGCTTCTTCTTGGTGCGGGTGCTCAGGAGGAAGCCGATGCCGATGCCGCCGACCAGGCCGACCCCGACGATCCACCAGACGCCGACCCCGTCGTCGTCCTTGTCCTCGTCCTGCTCGTCCTTCCGCTCGGCGTCCTGCTCGGCGGAGGAGTCCGGGGCACCGGCCGCCGGGCCGGTCGCGCCGAGCTGCTTCACCAGGTCGGCGCCGCCGAAGTCGCGCGGGTCCGTCCCGGCGGCGTGCGCCGCGAAGATCAGCTGCGCGTACGCGGCCGGGCCGCTCTTCGCCGCCCAGGGGCCGGAGTTCTTCTCCAGCCAGGCCAGGGCCTTCGCGGCGTCGGCGGAGCGGCCCGCCGCCGCGAGCGCGACGACCGCGTCCGCGGTGTTGCCGTGGTCGGGCTGGTCCTCGGCGCCCGCGAGCGCGGACTGCAGGTGACCGGTCTCGGCGACCGCGTCGGCGAGGTACGTGGCACCGTCGGCCGCCGCCTGCTCCGGGGTGGGGGAGTCGCCGCCCGTGCACTCGGTGGGCGTGACGGACTCTTCGTCGTCCTTGTCGTCCTTGTCGTCCTTGTCGTCCGCGGGGTCGGCCACCAGGCCCTCGCCCAGGGCGCCGAGCACGCCCGCGGCCGTGGCGTCGGCGTTCGCCGCGAGCTTGCCCTTCTTGTCGGGCTGGAAGGCGAAGGCGCCCCCGCCGTCCTCGTCGCAGGGGACGGCGAGCCCGCGCAGGGCGTCGTACGGCGTCCGGTCGTCCTTGGACCGCAGGTCCCGCGGGTCGGTGTCCGCCGCCTCCAGGGCCCCGATCACGAGGGCCGTCGAGTTGGTGTCGCTGGCCCCGCCGGGGAGGTAACCCCAGCCGCCGTCCTTGTTCTGCGCGGACTTCAGCCACTTCACGGCCGCCCCGGTCACGGCGTCGTCCGTGTCGAGGGCTTCCAGGGCCTGGACCGCGGCGGCGGTGCTGTTCGTGTCGAGCTGCGTCTTGGCGTCGCACTTCGTCGCCGGGTCCGCGCGGTAGGCCGCGAAGCCGCCATCGGCGCACTGCTGCCCGGTGAGCCAGTCGACGGCCTTCGCGGCGGGCCGTACGCCCACCGTGTGCTGGGCGAGCAGCGCGAGCGACTGCCGCCAGACACCGTCGTACGTGGGATCGGCGGTGCCGTACAGACCCGACGGGGTCGACGGGGACGGGGCCTGGGACGGGGACGCGGCGGGTGACTCGTCGGCGAGGGCGGCCGGCGTGAACGCCGCGCCGATCACGGCGGTGGCGGCCAGTACCGCTGCGCTGCGGCGGACAAACATGATCGGCGGGTGCCTCTCCCTGCGGGGAGCCGGGCAGCCCGGGGCACGGGCGGCTCGGCTCCGTATGCCTCGACGGTGCCGGTCACCGGCGGTCCCGGTGACGCGAGCCGGTCACGTTCCGCACGGGGCAATCCGGCTCACCGCCCGTCAGGGACAGGGCGGTACACGGCTGCGGGTCAGCGCCGGATTTGCACCGGCTTCCCCCCGTACGGGTGTGATGACGACCTCCTCACTGTACCGGCCCGTAGCAACACCTCTGGGGCCAGGCCGCGCGGGCGGGTAGCTTCGGCGCATGGGGAGTCACGCACGGATCGGCGGGCGTCACCTACGGGTCGGCGGGCTCGTCGGATCGGGCCGCACGGCGGACGTCTACGCGCTGGAACACGGGGGAGAGGGGGAGCCGGACGGCGGGGCCTGGGTGCTGCGCCGCTACCGGGACAGCCGCGGTGACGCGTCCCGCGCGGCGGACGTCATGGCGTACGTACGTGACCACGGTTACCCCGTGCCACGGGTGCAGACGGCGGCCTCGCGGACCGACCTGGTGATGGAGCGGCTGACCGGTCCGACGCTGGTCGGGGCGATGACGGAGGGCGTGCTCACCCCGGCCGAGGCCGGAGCGTCGCTCGCCCGGCTGCTGTGTGCGCTGCACACGATCCCGGCCCGGCTCTCGACCGACCCCGGTGTCCGCGTCCTGCATCTGGACCTGCATCCGGACAACGTCCTGCTCACCCCGGCCGGCCCGATGGTGATCGACTGGGACGACACCGAGGAGGGGCCGCCCGGCCTCGACTGGAGCATGTCAGCGGTGATCCTCGCGCAGATCGCGGTGGCGGAGGGCGACCCCCGTGCCGCACCGGTGCGCGAGGTGCTGGCCGCACTGCTCGCCGGCTGCCCCGACCCGGCCCTTCTGACGGGGCCGATCGGTCGGAAGGGCCGGACGGGGCAGAAGGGTTCGACGGGCGGGCGCGGAGAGCTGGGCCGGGCGAGGGAGCGGCGAGCCGCCAATCCGACGATGAGCCGTACCGAGCTGGAACTCCTCGGCGACGCCGAGGAGTTGATCCGCGAGCTGCTGGCCGGCCGCGAGGACTTCTAGCGCCCCAGTGCCTCAGAGCCCCAGCGCCCCAGTGCCTCAGCGCCCCGTGCTTCTTGCCTTCTAAAGCCCTCGGTGGGCCGGGAGTTGTGCGGGGATCGTGGCCTGGGTGGGCTGGCAGAGGACGAGGGCCAGATCGTCCACGAGTGAGGCGCCCGTGTGGGTGAGGAGCCGGGAGTGGAGGGTGTCGAGGGCCTGGTCGGGGAGCGGGTCGCGCAGGGCCTGGGCCGCCTCCGTGAGGAACGGGAAGAACGTGCCGTCGGGTGCGCGGGCCTCGGTGAGGCCGTCCGTGTAGAGGAGGAGGCGGTCGCCCGGCTGAAGGCGTACGCGGTACTGGCGCGGATCGGGCCCGAGGCCCAACGGCAGCGTGGTGACAGCCGGTTCGAGGAGCTCGATGCGCTGGCCGGCGCGCAGGGGCGCGGGGTGACCGCAGTTGACCAGTCTGACCTCGCCCGGCGCGAACTCCGCGAGGAGCGCGGTGACGAAGTCCTCCGCGCCCAGATCCGGGGCGATACGTTTGTCCAGGCCGGTGGCGACTGTCGTCAAGTCCGGGACCGTGTAGGCGAGTTCACGGAACCCGGCCACCGTCTCGGCGGTCAGCCGGATGGCTTCGAGGCCGTGTCCGCGTACGTCGCCGACGAGGACCCGCAGGCCGTAAGGCGTCACCGCGACGTCGTACAGGTCCCCGCCGATCGCCGACTCGCTCACGGCGCAGTGGTAGCGCGTGGAGATGTGCGTGCCGGCGAGGTTCTGGGACAGCGGTCGCACGACGGCGGCCTGGGTGATCCGCGCGACCTCGCGCACCTCGGTGAGCTTCTCGGCGAGCCGCTCCCGCTGCCGCACGGTGTGCAGGGTGAGCGCGCCGCCGAGCACCAGCTGGGCCAGGGTGACCGCGGGCGTGACCTGGTCGAGCAGCAGCGCGGGCGCGGCGATGATCACGCAGACCGCCGAGGGCATGAGGAACCGTGCCTCGGAGAGCCTGCGCGGCTCGCCGGGGGCTCCGGGCCGACGGGCCCTGCCGTACTCGTCGAGCCGATCGGCCTCCCGGGGCTTCCCGAGTTTTCCGAGCTTCCCCAGCCGATCGCCTTTCCCTGATCCGCCTTTCCCTGGTCCGCCCTTCCCGGGTTCGTCGGTCCCGGGTTCGTCGTTCACGCCGGGCCGATCGTTCCTGCTGGGTCCGCTGGGTCCGCTGGGTCCGCTGGGTCCGGCGGTCCCTTGGAACCGTCGCCATCCGTCGAATCGCATCCACATCCGCATCCGCTTCGGCAGCCGTGATCGCGACCGCGGGCGCACCCGCGCCCGTTTCCGCTTCCGTGCTTGCGCCCACTGCTGAGGGCCCGAGGAGCGGTGTCCCGGCGCCTCCTTGCTGTCGCGGGTCATCCGCTTGTCCCGCCCTTTCCCCGCCACTTCACGACGGTCTCCGAATATGACCCTCCGGACCCGCACCGACAGGGAGTTGATCGCATCTCGCCGGAATGTGCTCGGAACTGACGGCGTACGACCGAGTTCGTGTCCGGCTCGACGGAGCGGTTCGAAGTGGACCGCCGGTCGCGTCACACTTGCTCGCGGACCGCATCCCACGGGGTGCCGTTCTTGAAGAGCGCGTGCGGCGCGGTGCGGTACGGGGAGGGGTGTTGCGTGCCTAACAGCAGGGCGGGGCAGGGACAGCCGGGGAATCTGCCCCCGGAGACACGGAGTTTCGTCGGCAGGTGGGACGAACTGGCCCGGCTCGACAAGCTCCTGGATCCGGTCGCGGGGCACGAACGCCTGGTGACGCTCGTCGGACCAGGCGGAGTCGGGAAGACCCGGCTCGCCCTGCGCGCCGCCCGCCGGGCCGCCCACCGGTATCCGGACGGCGTCTGGTTCGTGGAGCTCTCGCCGCTGCGGGCCCAGGGCCTGGTGGGCTTCGCCGTCGTGGAGGCGCTGCGGCTCGCCGACCAGTCGACGTCCCCGGTCGTCGAGGTGCTCGCCGACTGGCTGGAGGGCAAGGAGGCGCTGATCGTCCTGGACTCCTGCGAACACGTGCTGCCGGACTGCGCCGACCTCGCCCGCGCCCTGCTCACGGCCGCGCCCGGTGTACGGTTCCTGGCCACCAGCCGGGAACACCTCGGCCATCGGTCCGAACTGCGGATGGAGGTCGCCCCGCTGCCGGTGCGGGACGGCCGCACCGGAAAGGGCCGCACCGGAAAGGGCGACACCGGAAAGGGCGTACCCGCCAAGGCCGTACCCACCAAGGCCGTGCCCGCTCGGGTGGACCCGGCGCTCATACGGGACGAGCCCGGTGGCCCGGAAGGCCCCGGTGACGCCCTCGACCTGTTCGCCCAGCGGGCCCACGAAGCGCGTCCCGGCTTCGTGCTCGACGGGGCCTCCACCGACACCGTCGCCGCCATCTGCCGCCGGCTGGACGGGATCCCCCTGGCCATCGAACTGGCCGCGGCCCGCCTCTGCGAACTCTCCCTCGGCGAACTCGACGAACGGCTCGGCGAGCGGCTGCCGTCCCCGCTCGACCTGCTAGCGGCGGGGCCCGGCGAGGGCCCGCTGCGGCACCGCACCCTGCGGACGGCCATCGGCTGGAGCCATGAACTGTGCGCGCCCCTCGAACGGTTGCTGTGGGCGAGGCTCTCCGTCTTCGCCGGAGGCTTCGACCTGGCCGCCGCCGAGGACGTCTGCTCCGGCGGCCCCCTGTCCGCCGGACGCGTCGCGGCCCTGCTCGAACGGCTCGTCGAGCAGTCGATCGTGCAGCGCCACCACCCGGACGAACAGCACGAGCACGAGCACGAACACGAGCACATGGGCGGGGGCGTGAGCGGGGGTGGGGGCGGAGCCGATGACCGGTATCAACTCCTCGACAGCGTGCGGGAGTTCGGCGGCGACTGGCTGCGCGCCCTCGGCGAGGAACGGACCCTGCGGCTGCGCCACCTCGACCACTACGGGAGCCTCGCCCGCGTCGGCTGCGCGGAGTGGAACACCAGCCGTCAGGTGAGGTGGAGCGAGCGCATCATCGCCGAGCACGCCAACCTCCGTACCGCGATGGACTGCGCACTGTCCGAGCACGACGGCCCCACCGCCCTGCGCACGGCGGCCGACATCGGCTTCCTGTGGCGCCACTGCGGCTATCTGCGCGACGCGCAGCACTGCCTCGACCAGGTGCTCACCGCCGATCCTGAGCCAGGGCCCGACCTCGTACGGGCCCTGTGGGCGAGGGGAGCGGTCGCGCTGCTCCAGGGTGACCTGGACCGCGCCGGGCAGTGGGCGGCACGCTGTGAGGCGGCGGCCGTGGAGCAGGGTGACGCGGTGGCGGTCGTCGCCTCCGCGTACGTCACCGGCGGGCATCTGCTGCTGAGCGGCCGGCTCGGTGACGCGGCGGTGGTGCTGGCGGCGGCCGACCCGCTCCCGGTCCTCGACGACTGGCTGGGGGCCGCGCAGCTCCAGGTCAGGCTCGCGCTCTCGATGACCCACCTGCTGAGCGGCGACTTCGTCAGCTCCCGGGCGGTCGCCGAGGAGGTCCGCGCGGAGAGTGCCCGGCGCGGCGAGCGCTGGTCGCGTGCCTTCGCGGACTGCTTCGTCGCCCAGGTCGACCTGGACGAGGGCGACGTGGTGGCGGCGGTGCGCAACGCCCGTACGGCCGTCGCCGGGCACTCCCTGCTGAACAGCACGCTCGGGGTCGCCCTGACCCTCGACGTACTGGCGCGGGCGGTCGTCGCGACCGGTGACGGGCGGCGCGCGGCCCGCCTCCTCGCCATCGGCCAGCGCATCTGGGAACGCCTCGGCAGCGCCCAGATGAAATCGCCGGACCTGCGGTCCGCCCGCCACGCCTGCGAGCAACTCGTCCGGGGGAAGATCGGGGACGGCGCCTACACGAGGGCGTACGAGGAGGGCCTCGCCATGCCGTACGAGTGCGGCATCGCGTACGCGGTGGACGACGACCCGCCCGGCCGCTCCCACTCCCCTTCCCGTTCCTGACCGCCACCGGTGTCCGGGCGCGCTCGCCCGACCGGTGTCCGACGGCCCGTCAGGCAGCCCGTCAGACGGCCACGTACGTCACCGGATCGCTCCCCGGCACCGCCTCCGCGTGGCCCAGCTTCACCAGTCGGCGCAAGTGGGCCTCCGCCTCCGAGACCGCGATGTTCCGTGAGCCGTACGGGATGTCGGCCCAGGGGCGGTTCCACTCCATCAGCTCGGCGACCTGCCACAGGGTGAGCGGGGTGCTGAGCAGGGAGCGAAGACCGGTGAGACGCTCCTCGTGGTGGCCGAGCAACTCCCGTACCCGGGACGGGGCGTCGGTGAAGGCGTGCAGATGGGCGGGGAGCACCTCGGCCGGTCCGAGACCGCCGACGCGCTCCAGGGAGTCGAGGTAGTCGCCGAGCGGGTCGGGCTCGGTGTCGTCGTCCGGGTCCTCGTAGAGGCCGATGTGCGGGGTGATCCTCGGCAGCAGGTGGTCGCCGGAGAACAGGCGTCCGTTGCCCGGCAGCCGGGCCGGGTGGGCCTCCTCCAGGTGGAGGCAGACGTGGCCGGGGGTGTGGCCCGGGGTCCAGATCGCGCGCAGGCGCCGGCCCGCGAGGTCGAGGAGTTCGCCGGGGACGATCTCCCGGTCGGGGAGCGCGGGGGAGAGGCCGGGGAGGCGGGAGCGGGCGGTGCGCAGCGGCGCCACGTGCTCCTCGGGGGCGCCCGCGGCGGTCAGCTTGTCCGCCATGTACTGGAACCAGCGGCGGGGCCGGGTCTCGCGCGTGCGCCGCACGATGGCGATGTCGGCGGCGTGCATGGCGATCCACGCGCCCGACGCCTCGCGCACCTTGGCGGACAGGCCGTGGTGGTCCGGGTGGTGGTGCGTGATCACCACGCCGTGGACCTCCCCGACGGCCGTGCCGCACGCGAGGAGCCCTTCGGTGAGCGCGTCCCAGGACGCCGGGTCGTCCCATCCCGTGTCGATCAGCACCGGTCCGCGGTCGGTGTCGACGACGTACACGAGGGTGTTTCCGAGGGGGTTGTCCGGGATGGGGACCTCGACGGACCGTACGCCGCCGCCGTGATCGGTCACCTGTGGCATGAGCTCCCCTGTCGCCGACTCCCGTCACTATAACTAGAACCCGTTCCAATGGGAGCCCGTAGTGAGGTGGACCGGGGTGAAGTGCTGTGCGCTCCGTGGACTCCTCCCATTAGAACTGGTATCAGTTCCAGTGTCTGATGCATCGTCAGGAACGTGGTGTCGCGCACCCGTCAGGGAATGTCCTCGGAGAGGCAGTCGGTCATGACCGAACTCGTGGAACACGGACAGCTGTTCATCGGCGGGGAGTTGGCCGCTCCCCTGGGCCGGGACGTCATCGAGGTGGTCTCCCCGCACACCGAGGAGGTCATCGGCCGCGTGCCGCACGCCTCGCGCGAGGACGTCGACCGGGCCGTCGCGGTGGCACGCACCGCGTTCGACGAGGGGCCCTGGCCGCGCATGTCCCTCGACGAACGCGTCGAGGTGGTCACCCGGATCAAGGACGCGATCGCCGTACGGCACGAGGAGATAGCCCGGGTCATCTCCTCCGAGAACGGCTCCCCGTACTCCTGGAGCGTCCTCGGGCAGGCGCTCGGCGCGCTGATGGTCTGGGACGCGGCGATCACGGTCGCCCGGGGCTTCACGTACGAGGAGACCCGGGACGGCGCCCTCGGACGCATCCTCGTCAGGCGTGAGCCGGTGGGGGTCGTGGCGGCCGTCGTCCCGTGGAACGTGCCGCAGTTCGCGGCGGCGGCCAAGCTCGCGCCCGCGTTGCTGGCCGGCTGCACGGTGGTGCTCAAGCCGTCGCCCGAGGCACCGCTCGACGCGTACCTCCTCGGCGAGATCACGCGGGAGGCCGGGCTGCCCGAGGGTGTGCTGTCGATCCTGCCGGCGGACCGCGAGGTGAGCGAGTACCTCGTCGGGCATCCCGGGATCGACAAGGTCTCCTTCACCGGGTCGGTCGCGGCCGGGCGGCGTGTCATGGAGGTCGCGTCACGTCATCTCACGCGCGTGACACTGGAGTTGGGCGGGAAGTCGGCGGCGGTGGTGCTGCCCGACGCGGACCTCGGGGCCTGTGTGCCGGAGATCGTCTCGGCGGCCTGGATGAACAACGGCCAGGCGTGTGTGGGCCAGACCCGCATCCTGCTGCCGCGCTCGCGCTACGACGAGTTCGCGGAGGCGTTCACGGCGGCGGCGAGCGCGCTGGTGGTCGGCGACCCGCTGGACCCCGCGACCCAGGTCGGCCCGCTGGTCGCGCGGCGGCAGCAGCAGCGCAGCCTCGACTACATCCGCATCGGCCAGGAGGAGGGCGCCAAGGTCCTCACCGGCGGCGGGCGGCCACCCGGTCTGGACCGCGGCTGGTACGTCGAGCCGACGCTCTTCGGTGACGTCGGCAACTCCATGCGGATCGCCCGCGAGGAGATCTTCGGGCCGGTGATCTGCCTGCTCCCGTACGGCGACGAGGCGGAGGCGCTGAAGATCGCGAACGACTCCGAGTACGGCCTGAGCGGCAGTGTCTGGACGGCCGACACGGCTCACGGTGTCGACGTGGCCCGCCAGGTCCGTACCGGCACGTTCTGCGTCAACACCTTCAGCCTCGACATGCTCGGCCCGTTCGGCGGCTACAAGAACTCGGGGCTCGGCCGGGAGTTCGGGCCCGAGGGGTTCGGGGAGTACCTGGAGCACAAGATGATCCACCTGCCGGCCGGCTGGGAGGCCTGAGGGATGGGTGACCGCTGGCACGTCGAGGTCGACCGCTCGCTGTGCATCGGCTCGGCCCAGTGCACCCACCTCGCCCCGGCCGCCTTCCAGCTCGACTCCGCGATGCAGTCCCACCCCGCGGCCGCGGAGACGGACGCCAACGAGAAGATCCTGGAGGCGGCGGAGGGCTGCCCGGTGGAGGCGATCATGGTCACGATGGCGGGCAGCGGGGAGGCGGTGTTCCCACCGGAGGAGTGAGCCCCGGAGAGTTCCCGCCGGAGGGCTGAGTCCCGAGGGCGGCGGGGCCCGTCGGCCCTACCGCCGTCGGTCATGCCGACGTCGTGCGCGTAGGTGCTCGTCGTTGCCCGTCGTGCGGCCGAGAGAGGTGGCGCTCGCCTCCACCTGAGCCGGCCTCTGCCTGAGTCATCTCTCGTGAGGGTCTGTTGACGTCAGGTCGATCAGCCGGCACACCGTCTCGATGTCGATCTTCACCTGGGCTATGGAGGCGCGGCCCGAGAGCCAGGTGATCAGGGCCGAGTGCCAGGTGTGCTCGATGACGCGGACCGCGGAGAGCTGGGCCGGGGTGGGGTCGGCGAGGTCCATCGCGTCGAGGATGATCACCGTGGTCTGGCGGGAGACCTGGTCGACCTCCGGACTGACGCTGCGGTCGGCGAACGTGAGCGCGCGGACCATCGCGTCCGCGAGATGCGGTTCGCGCTGCAGCGCCCGGAAGGCCCGCATCAGGGTCTCCGCCACCCGTTCGGCCGCTGTGTCACCCGTCGGCGGTTTTTTGCGGAGCGTGCCATGCATATGGGCCAGCTGATCCTGCATGGTCGCGACCAGCAGGTGAACCTTGGAGGGGAAGTAGCGGTAGAGCGTACCCAGCGCCACCTGGGACGACTCCGCGACCTCCCGCATCTGGACCGCGTCGAAGCCGCCCCGGCTCGCCAGCTGCGCGCTCGCGTGCAGGATGCGCCGACGGCGGGCCTCCTGGCGCTCGGTGAGCGGCGGGGTGACCGGCTGCGCGGCCCGTGGGGGCGGTTGCGCGGCCTTCGCCGCAGGCTTGGTTTCCGCAGGCATGGATCCCGTTCCGTGACGTTCGTACAGCAGAGGCGGTGGTGCGGGTGGGGCGACAGCAGAGTAGGCCCGGCCGTGGCGTGAATCACCCGGGCCGACGCTCACAGGGTGGCTACCAGCCGGTAGATTCAGTGCTCCCTGAACGATCAAGTGTGAAACTTGTTCTAGATTACCGTCCCGAAGTAATCTCGCGGGAACGTGCTGGAAGAAGGGGGCCGAGAGTGACCCATGAGGCCATGGAGGCGGGCCTCCACGAGGGCTCGGCCACCGACGCCGACAGACCGCTGCGCATCGCGCTCCTCACCTATAAGGGGAACCCGTTCTGCGGCGGCCAGGGCGTCTACGTGCGGCACCTCTCGCGCGAGCTGGTCCGCCTCGGCCACCAGGTCGAAGTGATCGGCTCCCAGCCCTACCCGGTCCTCGACGAGGGCGAGGGCCTCGACGGGCTCTCCCTCACCGAGCTGCCCAGCCTCGACCTGTACCGCCACCCGGACCCCTTCCGCACCCCGGGACGCGACGAGTTCCGCGACTGGATCGACGCCGTCGAGGTCGGCACGATGTGGACCGGCGGCTTCCCCGAGCCCCTGACGTTCTCTCTGCGTGCCCGCCGCCATCTGCGCGCCCGGCGCGGCGACTTCGACGTCGTCCACGACAACCAGACGCTGGGCTACGGGCTGTTGGGGGACGTGGGCGCGCCGCTGCTCACCACCATCCACCACCCCATCACGGTGGACCGGCAGTTGGAGCTGGACGCCGCCGAAGGCCGCCGCCGACGGGCGTCGGTCCGCCGCTGGTACGCGTTCACGCGGATGCAGAAGCGCGTCGCCCGCCGCCTGCCCTCCGTCCTGACCGTCTCCGGCACCTCCCGCCAGGAGATCGTCGACCACCTCGGCGTACGGGACGAGCGGATCCACGTCGTCCACATCGGCGCCGACGCCGACCTCTTCTCCCCCGATCCGTCCGTGCCGAAGATCCCGGGCCGGATCGTCACGACGTCCAGCGCCGACGTGCCCCTCAAGGGCCTCGTCTTCCTCGTCGAGGCGCTCGCGAAGGTCCGTGCCGAGCACCCCGAGGCCCACCTCGTGGTCGTCGGCAGGCGCGCGGAGGACGGCCCGGTCGCCCAGCTCATCGAGCGCTACGGCCTCCAGGACGCCGTCGAGTTCGTGAAGGGCATCTCGGACGCGGAGCTCGTCGACCTCGTCAGGTCCGCCGAAGTCGCCTGCGTCCCCTCCCTGTACGAGGGCTTCTCGCTGCCCGCCGCCGAGGCGATGGCGACCGGTACGCCCCTGGTGGCCACCACCGGCGGAGCCATCCCCGAGGTGGCGGGCCCCGACGGCGAGACCTGCCTGGCCGTCCCGCCCGGCGACCCGGGCGCACTCGCCGCCGGGCTGAGCAGGCTGCTGGGCGACCCCGGCCTCCGTACCCGGCTCGGTACGGCCGGACGCGCGCGCGTGCTGGAACGGTTCACCTGGGCCCGCGCCGCCGAAGGCACCGTGGCCCGCTACCGCGAGGCGATCGCCGCCGCGGCCCGCCCCGGCCGGTCGGCGCCCGCACCCGGCACGGGTACGCCCCTCGCCACCTCCTCCGCCGCCGCTCCCGTGGACACGGCTTCCGTGGACACCCCTCATCGCGAAAGCAGGTCCACGTGCTGACCGTCGACTTCTCCCGGTTCCCGCTCGCCCCGGGGGACCGTGTGCTGGATCTCGGGTGCGGGGCGGGACGCCACGCCTTCGAGTGCTACCGGCGCGGCGCCCAGGTCGTCGCGCTGGACCAGAACGGCGAGGAGATCCGCGAGGTCGCGAAGTGGTTCGCCGCGATGAAGGAGGCGGGCGAGGCACCCGAGGGCGCCACCGCCACCGCGATGGAGGGGGACGCGCTGCGGCTGCCCTTCCCGGACGAGTCCTTCGACGTCGTGATCATCTCCGAGGTCATGGAGCACATCCCGGACGACAAGGGCGTGCTCGCCGAGATGGTCCGCGTCCTCAGGCCGGGCGGGCGGATAGCGATCACCGTTCCGCGCTACGGGCCCGAGAAGGTCTGCTGGACGCTGTCGGACGCGTACCACGAGGTCGAGGGCGGCCACATCCGCATCTACAAGGCGGACGAGCTGCTCGGCAGGATGCGCGAGGCGGGCCTGCGGCCGTACGGCACCCACCACGCCCACGCGCTGCACAGCCCCTACTGGTGGCTGAAGTGCGCGTTCGGCGTCGACAACGACAAGGTGCTCCCGGTGCGGGCGTACCACAAACTCCTCGTCTGGGACATCATGAAGAAGCCCCTCGCGACCCGGGTCGCCGAACAGGCGCTCAACCCCCTGATCGGCAAGAGCTTCGTGGCGTACGCGACCAAACCGCACCTGCCCGCCGGCCTCGTGGACGCGGCGCCCGTGGACGCGGCCCCGGTGGACGCTTCGTGACCACTCCGCGCACCGAACACCTCGTCCTGACAGGGGTGCTCACCGCGGAGGAGGCCGCACGGACCGTCCGGGGCATCCTGGAGGTGCAGCGCGCGGACGGCGCCATCCCGTGGTTCCGCGGCCACCACCTCGACCCCTGGGACCACACCGAGGCCGCCATGGCCCTGGACGCCGCCGGGGAACACGAGGCGGCGGGGCGCGCGTACGCGTGGCTGGCCCGGCATCAGAACGACGACGGCTCCTGGTACGCGGCCTACGCGGACGGCGACGCGGCCGACGTCACCGACCGCGGACGCGAGACCAACTTCTGCGCCTACATCGCCGTCGGCGTGTGGCACCACTACCTGGCGACCGGCGACGACGCCTTCCTGGACCGGCTGTGGCCGACGGTGTTCGCGGCGGTGGAGTTCGTCCTGGAACTCCAGCGGCCCGGCGGGCAGATCGGCTGGAAGCGCGAGGACGACGGCACGGCCGCCGAGGAGGCGCTGCTGACCGGGAGTTCGTCCGTCCACCACGCGCTGCGCTGCGCGCTCGCCATCGCCGAGGAACGCGAAGAGCCGCAGCCCGACTGGGAGTTGGCGCTGGGCGCGCTGCGCCACGCGATCCGCCGCCACCCCGAGCGGTTCCTCGACAAGGGCCGCTACTCGATGGACTGGTACTACCCGGTGCTCGGCGGCGCGCTGTCCGGCGCGGAGGCGAAGGAACGCATCGAACGGGACTGGGAGCGTTTCGTGGTCCCGGGGCTCGGGGTGCGCTGCGTGGTGCCCAACCCGTGGGTGACGGGCGGCGAATCGGCCGAACTCGCCCTGACCCTGTGGGCCGTGGGCGAGTCCGACCGCGCCCTGGAGATCCTTCAGTCGATCCAGCACCTGCGGGACCCGGCGTCGGGCCTGTACTGGACGGGCTACGTCTTCGACTCCGGGGCCGTCTGGCCCGAGGAGCTCACCTCGTGGACGGCGGGCTCCCTGCTCCTCGCCGTCGCCGCGCTCGGCGGCGACGAGGCGACCTGCGCGGTGTTCGGCGGCGACCGCCTGCCGCTGGGCCTGGACCCCGACTGCTGCCGGTAGAGGGCGGACCGGGGCGGGCCGACAGGGGCCCCGACGCGCGCGCCGCTCAGTGGCGGGAGACGCGGTTGGCGATCGCGTGCCCGACGAAGAGGTAGACGACGGCGGCGAGTCCGTAGCCCGCGACGACCCGGGCCCACTGCTCGTCGAACGTGAACAGGTCGTGCGACCAGCCGGCCAGCCAGCGTGCCGTGTCATGGGTGAACTGGACGAAGTCGTTGCCCTGGTTGGCGTCCAGCAGGTACATCAGGATCCAGAGGCCGATGATGACGGCCATGATGTCGGCGACGATCGCGACGACCGTACCGGCTTGATGGGAACCGTTGCGATATCGAGAGGACATGCCGTCCGGGTAGCCGCTGAACCCCGTATGAAACCTGGCATGTGACTCCGGGTGAAGGGGAGGGGTGCGTTCCGGCGCCCTGTTCAACGCCCTCAACGCCCACTCACGGCACGGCTGTTCGGTGTCCATGCCGATGACCGGCGATCCCGCGGGCCCAACTGAGGCGCCCCCCGCGACTTGCTTTTGCGACAACCTGTCGTAATGTTTACGACAGGTTGTCGCATAAACGGGAGGCCGTCGCCGCCCGGCACAGAGAAGAGGGCCCACCATGAACGCCACCGATCACGCGGAGATCATCCAGCTGTTCGGCCGCTACGCCGACATAGCGGACAAGAAGGACTTCGCTGAACTGCCCGGCCTCGTCCACACCGACCCGTTCACGATCGACTTCGAGTCGGTCACCGGCATGCCGCCGATGCAGACACCGCTCGGTGCCTACGCCGAGGTCCTGCGGAGCACCTTCGCGCCGTTCCTCGCGACCCACCACGCCATCACGGGCCACGTCGTGGACATCGACGGCGACCGCGCCACGATCCACGCCCACGTCCGTGCCGAGCACTGGCTCCCGCGGGAGCTCACCGAGGGCGGGCCCAACCGCTGGCTGGTGGTCGGCTTCTACGACAACGAGGCGGTCCGCACGGCGGACGGCTGGCGCTTCGACCGCGTGAAGCTGACCGCGACGTACCAGGAGAACGCCCACCTGGTGAGCGCGGCCCTGCCGCCCGAGTAGACACACCGGTGCGACAGGAGAGCCGCAGGGGAAGGAGAATGGCGGGATGCCGCGGATCAGGGGAGCCAGTATCGAGGAGCACCACGAGATGGTGTGGGCCGACCTCGCCGAGGCCACCCGGCAGTTGCTGCTCGAACGCGGCTACGAGTCGATCAACATGGGCCACATCGCGGCCCGAGCCGGCCTGGCCCGCAACACGCTGTACAACTACGCCCGCGACAAGAGCGCCCTGGTGCTGGCGCTGACCGAGCGCGCGAGCCGCCCGGCGGTCGAGCGGGTGGCCGCGATCGCCGCGCGGTCCGCGCGCCCGGCCGCGGAGCGGATGCGGGACATCGTCGAGGCGGTCCTGGAGGCGTCCATGGACCAGTCCATGCAGCTGATGTTCCGGCCGGGCTCGGGCCCCCTGGTCGACGAGCTGCCGAAGGGCCGGGACAGCCCGTTCCACGCGATCGTGGTCGAGGTGGAGAACGTCGTACGGGACGGCATCGCGCGCGGTGAGTTCCGGGAGGTCGACGACGTGGGGCTCGCGGTGGAGCTGCTGTCCGGTGCCATGCGCGCGGGCGCCGAACGCATCGGCAGGGACCCGGCCGCCTTCACGGACACGGTCCGCATGGCGCGGGAGATCGTCCTGGCGTCCCTGGCCCGCCACCCGGACGAGGGGCTGTCGGCCGGCGGGTGAAGTCCCGGGCGCGAGACCGGACCCCCGGTCCCCGGCCGCAGCCGGACCGCTCGGTTGAGTTCAGTTCAGCTCGGCCAGCGTCCGCAGCGTGTGCGGGTCGGGTGACAGGACGAGCAGGTCGGTCACCGGGCCCTTGCGCCACAACTCCAGCCGCTCCGCGATCCGTTCACGCGGGCCGACCAGGGAGATCTCGTCGGCGAAGGCGTCGGGCACGGCGAGTACGGCCTCCTCGCGGCGGCCCGCCAGGAACAGCTCCTGGACACGGCGGGCCTCCTCCTCGAACCCCATCCGCGCCATCAGGTCGGCGTGGAAGTTGCGTGCCGCGTGCCCCATGCCGCCGATGTAGAAGCCGAGCATCGCCTTCACCGGGAGCAGCCCCTCGGCGACGTCGTCACAGACCTTCGCCCGTGCCATCGGGGCGACGAGGAAGCCCTCGGGAGCCGCGCCCAGGGACGCCTCGTACACCTCCGTCCTCATCGGTGACCAGTACAACGGCAGCCAGCCGTCGGCGATCCGGGTCGTCTGCGCGATGTTCTTCGGGCCCTCCGCCCCCAGCAGGACCGGCAGTTGGGCCCGCAGCGGATGGGTGATCGGCTTGAGCGCCTTGCCGAGCCCCGTGCCGTCGGCTCCCCGGTACGGATGCGAGTGGAAGCGCCCGTCCAGCTCCACCGGGCCCTCGCGCCGCAGCACTTGCCGTACGACGTCGACGTACTCCCGGGTCGCCGTGAGGGGCGACCTGGGGAACGGGCGCCCGTACCAGCCCTCGACGACCTGCGGACCAGAGAGCCCGAGGCCGAGCATCACGCGTCCGCCCGAGAGGTGGTCGAGGGTGAGCGCGTGCATCGCGGTCGTGGTGGGGGAGCGGGCCGCCATCTGGGCAACGGCCGTGCCCAGCTTGATCCTTGAGGTCCGCGCGGCGATCCAGGTCAGCGGCGTGAAGGCGTCGGAGCCCCATGACTCGGCGGTCCACACCGAGTCGTAGCCGAGCCGCTCCGCCTCCCGCGCCAGGGTCACATGGTCGGCCGAGGGGCCGCGACCCCAGTAGCCGAGGGCGAGTCCGAGCCGCATACACCACTCCTGACAGTACGTCCTGACGGTGCGTCAGATGCCATCCGGGCCGGGCCGACTGTACGGGAACGGCCCCCCACCCGGAAGAGCTCCGAAGAGCGCTCGGGGTGGAGGGCCGTGAACGGGACGGCGGGGGCGGGTCAGCCCCGCTGGATCCCGGACGTGTCCTGAAGCACACCGCGGCGGCCGTCCTGCGTCTGCGCCACCAGGCTCGGGCCGCGCTGCTCGACGGCCAGGTACCAGGTGCCCGGCGCCAGTTCGGCGATCGGCGTCGGCGAACCGTCCTCCGAGAACAGCGGACGGGCCACCGGCACCGCGAACCAGAACGGCGAGAAGTCCCCGGCGGGCGGCTGCGCCTGCGGGGCCTGCGCCTGCTGGGGCTGGCCGGGCTGCGGCTGACCGGGCTGGGCGCCGAACGGCTGGCCCTGACCCGGCTGCGGCTGACCGCCGAAGGACGGGCCCGGCTGCTGGGCGCCGGGGTAGCCGTAACCGGCCTGCGGCTGAGCGCCGTAGGGCTGGGGGGCGGCGGGCTTGGGGGCGGGGACGAGCGCGCCCTTGAGGGCCGGGACGAGAGGGGTGGCGACCGCCGCACCGGCGAGGATCAGGGTGCCGATGAAACTGAGGATGAGGCCGATGCCCGCGCCGATGCCGCCGGCCCCGCCGTTGTTGTCGAAGCCGCCGGCCGGGTCGAAGATGTTCCCGAGCGCGCTCCAGGCGGCGAACACCGTGAAGGCGACACCGAACGGGGCGAGGTCGAGACCTGCGACCTTCGGCGCCTGCGGCAGGCCGTGGGCGACGATGATCAGTGCGGCACCGATGATGCCGGCCAGCGTGACGCTCAGGAGGACCGGGCCGCTGCCCCAGGCGTTCGGGATGTCGGCGCTGTCGGGGGCCCCGTCGATCGAGTAGATGTCGAGGAACGACGCGATCAACAGCAGAACCGCTGCTCCGATCACCACGCCGTCGCCTCGAGTGAGGGAGCGGATATTCACTTCAGGTCCTTCGTCAGTCGTCTCGTCGTCAGTAGAGGCGTCGCTGTCACCATGTCGCCTTCGGGCCGGGATGCCGCCGTCAGGGCGTGGTGCGAAGCGCAGGGGTGGCCCCATATCGTAGGGAAGACACTATCGTCCGCCCCGCACGGGTGTCCGCCCGGATGAACCCGTTGATCACTACCCGCGCAGGAAACTCACGATTCCCTCAGAGATTCCTTGCGCCGCCTTCTGTCGCCAAGTGCCGCTGGTCAGTTGCGCGGAGTCCTTGCTGTCGCGCATGTTGCCGCACTCGATGAACACCTTCGGAACCGTTGACAGATTGAGACCGCCGAGGTCTTCGCGTACGTCGATTCCGGTGCCGCCGCCGATGTAGTTGGAGGGCGGGCTTCCGGTGGTGCGCAGGAAGCCGCCCGCGACGCGCTCGCCCAGGGCGCGGGACGGCGCCACGATGGGGCGGGTGTCGGCGCCGCCGGAGTGCACCGGGCCCGGCAGGATCACATGGAAGCCGCGGTTGCCCGCCGCCGAACCGTCCGCGTGGATCGACACGGCGGCGTCCGCGTGGGCCTTGTTGCCGATCTCGGCCCGCTCGTCCACACACGGACCCCAGGGGCGGTCGCCGTCCTGGGTGAACTTCACGGTGGCGCCCTGCTTCTCGAGGATCGTGCGCATCCGCCGTGAGACGTCGAGGGTGAACTTGGCTTCCGCGTACCCGTCGTTGGTCGCGGTGCCGGTGGTGTCGCACTCCTTCCGGTTCGTCCCGATGTCCACCTTGCGGTTGATGTCGGTCGGGTGCTGGAAGTTGCCGGGGTTGTGACCGGGGTCGATGACGACGACCTTGCCTTTGAGCGGGCCGGAACCGGCGGGGGCCGTGGCGGCAGGGGGCAACGAGCCGGTGTCGTCACCGCCCCCCGGCGAGTCCTTGCCGTCGGCGGACGCGCCCGGCAGCTCGGACGCCTTCTCGGAGGCCGAGGCCGAGGCCGCAGCCGAGCCGGCGGCCGATGTGCGGGCGGCCGACCCGTCCCCGTCGGAGTCGCCCACCGCCTGCCACACCAGCCAGCCCGCCAGGGCTCCCGGCACCAGCGCGACGGCTGCGACGGTGAGGGGTCCGCGCAGGGGGCGGCGCGGGGGGCGTGGGGGTTCGAAGTCCGGGCCTACGTATGACACGGCTGCCACTTTACGGGTCGCGCCTGCCGGGTACGGGCCTGTCCCTCAGACGGCGGTGTCGGCGGCGGTGCGCCGCAGCACGCGCAGGGAGTCCGTCGCCGAGACCTCGGTGAAGGCGCCGGACTCCAGGGCTCGCAGATACACGCGGTACGGCGCCTGCCCGGTGAACTCGTCCACCGGGTCGGGGAACACGTCGTGGATGAGCAGCAGCCCGCCCTCGGCGACGTGGGGAGCCCAGCCCTCGTAGTCGCCGGTGGCGTGTTCGTCGGTGTGGCCGCCGTCGATGAAGACGAGGCCGAGCGGGGAGTTCCAGAACCCCGCGATCTGGGGGGAGCGGCCGACGACGGCGACCACGTGGTCTTCGAGGCCGGCCTTGTGGAGGGTGCGGCGGAAGGTCGGGAGGGTGTCCATGCGGCCGAGTTCCGGGTCGACGGTGGAGGGGTCGTGGTACTCCCAGCCGGGCTGCTGTTCCTCGCTGCCGCGGTGGTGGTCGACGGTGACGGCGGTGACGCCGGTGGTGCGGGCGGCGTCGGCGAGGAGGATCGTGGACCGTCCGCAGTACGTGCCGACCTCCAGCAGGGGGAGCCCCAGGCGGCCCGCCTCCACGGCGGCGGCGTGGAGGGCGAGCCCTTCCTTCACGGGCATGAAGCCCTTGGCCCCCTCGAACGCGTCGAGAACAGCGGGCTCGGGCACCGGGGGCATGAGCGTTCCTCCAGATCAGGTCACGGACACACATACGAACAGCCCCCATGCTGCCGCACCCGTGCGGTTCACCGCGGCCGGGAGGGCGTGGCGCCGGCGGCCCGGCTTCTGCTGCGGCCCCGGTGGGGGCGGGCCGCGCAGTTCCCCGCGCCCCTGGGGGGCGTGCCTCGTTTTTTTGGTGCGGGTCGGGTGGGGGCTGGTCGCGCAGTTCCTCGCGCCCCTGGGGGGTGTGCCTCGTTTTTTTGGTGCGGCCCCGGTGGGGGCTGGTCGCGCCGTTCCCCGCGCCCCTGACGGGCGCGCCCTTAAGGGGCGCGGGGAACTGCGCGCTCAGCCACGACGCACCTGCACCCGGGATCCGGCCGTCCGCGCCCTTAAGGGGCGCGGGGAACTGCGCGCTCAGCCACGACACCTGCACCCGGGATCCGGCCGTCCGCGCCCTTAAGGGGCGCGGGGAACTGCGCGCTCAGCCACGACGCACCTGCACTCGGGATCCGGCCGTCCGCGTCTTTAAGGGGCGCGGGGAACTGCGCGCTCAGCCATGACGCGCCCGCGCCCGGGACTCAGCCGAACCCGCCCCCCCCCCATGGGTCGCGGGGAACTGCCGCGACCTGACCCCCGCCGGGGGCCTACGCCAGTACCGCCGCGCTCGGAAGCGCAAGGTCCACCTCGACCGCCCGCACCCCACCGGGGTGACTCGCCCCGGAGGCCAGCGGCCCATGCCCCCCAGCCGTGACAGCCAGCACATACGCCCCCTCGGCCGGCACGGCCAGTGCGTACCCGCCGTCCTCCGAGGACAACGTCGCCCCCGCCTGCCGCCCCCGCCGGTCGATCAACGTGACCTTGGCCCGAGCGACCGGAACACCGTCGGCGGTCAGCACCCGGCCACGGAACCCGGCCCGGTGGTGGTCGTCCGCCAGCCCGGTGACCTGGTCCACCTGGAGCCCGAGCTCACGCTCGGACTCCAGCCCACCCTCGCTGGAAGCGACCAGATGCGGCTTCGCCGCGTTCACCGCCGCACGCCGCCCCGGCAGGAACGCCGCGAACACCAGCCCCACCAGCACCGCCCCCGTAGCGATCATGAAAGACACCCGGAAGCCGTGCATCGTGGGAACCGCGACCCCACCCACCTGGTTCGCCGTGTTCGCCAGGACCATGCCGATCACCGCGCTGGACACGGACGTACCGATCGAACGCATCAGGGTGTTGAGCCCGTTGGCCGCGCCGGTCTCCGACGCAGGGACGGCGCCGATGATCAGCGCGGGCAGCGAGGAGTACGCGAGACCGATACCCGCACCCAGGACCACCGCGATCACGATCGTCTGCCAGGCCGCACTCATCAGGCCGAGACCGGCCCCGTACCCGACCGCGATGATCGTCATGCCGATCATCAGCGTGACCTTGGGCCCGTACTTGGCGGACAGGCGGGCGTACACCGGCGCCGTGAACATCATCGTCAGGCCCAGCGGCGCCACGCACAGACCCGCCACGACCATGGACTGGCCGAGGCCGTATCCGGTCGACGCGGGCAGCTGGAGGAGCTGGGGCAGGACGAGGGAGACGGCGTAGAAGGCGACACCGACCATGATCGAGGTGAGGTTGGTGAAGAGCACCGCGGGCCGTGCCGTGGTGCGCAGGTCGACCAGCGGCGCCTTCAGACGCAGCTCCATCAGACCCCACAGCAGCAGCACGACCGCCGCCGCGCCGAACAGGCCGAGCGTCGTGCCGGACGTCCAGCCCCAGTCACTGCCCTTGGTGATCGGCAGGAGGAAGAGGACCAGTCCGGCGGAGAGCCCGAGCGCGCCCGCGATGTCGAAGGTGCCCACGGCACGCAGCGGGGACTCGGGTACGAAGATCAGGGTGAGCGCGATCGACAGGACCCCGAGGCCCGCCGAGGCGAAGAACAGCGCGTGCCAGTCGGCGTGCTGCGCGACCAGCGCGGCGACCGGCAGCGCGAGTCCGCCGCCGACGCCGATCGAGGAACTCATCAGGGCCATCGCGGAGCCGAGCTTCTCCAGCGGCAGCTTGTCGCGCATCAGCCCGATGCCGAGCGGAATGGCGCCCATCGCGAAGCCCTGCAGAGCGCGGCCGACGATCATCACGAGCAGTTCGCTGGTGAAGCCGGCGATGAGCGAGCCCACGACCATCACGGAGAGGCTGGCGATCAGCATCCGGCGCTTGCCGAAGAGGTCACCGAGGCGGCCCATGATCGGCGTGGACACCGCACCCGCGAGCAGGGTCGAGGTCATGACCCAGGTGGCGTTCCCGGGGGAGGTGCTCAGCAGTGCGGGCAGATCCTTGATGATCGGCACGAGCAGGGTCTGCATGACTGCGACAACGATGCCCGCGAAGGCCAGTACCGGGACGATTCCGCTGCCGTTCTGACTTCGGGTACGCGGGTTCGTCGTAGTCCGGGTCATACGTGTGGCCTCCAGAGGGGGAACAGAGTGGGTGCGGGTATGTGCAGGGTGAACCCCGTCTGCCCAGGCAACTATTCCGTTGCTTCGAACCGCTAACGAATTCTTGACCTTCTCATTACGCGCGCGGTCCGCCAGCCCCCTCATGAGGCCCTGCCCGAGGCCCCGTCTACAGCCAGCCTTGCTGGCGGGCCTCTCGCATCGCCTCCATGCGGTTGCGCGTGGCCGTCTTGCCGATCGCGGAGGAGAGGTAGTTGCGGACGGTCGACTCGGACAGGTGCAGCTTGGCGGCGATGTCGGCGACCGTCGCGCCGTCCACCGAGGCCTTCAGCACATCGCACTCACGGGCGGTGAGCGGACTGGGCCCGGCGCTCAGCGCGGCCGCGGCGAGCGCCGGATCGATGACGGTCTCCCCGGTCAGCACCTGGCGGATCGCCCGCGCCAGCTCCTCCACGGGTCCGTCCTTGACCAGGAACCCGGCGGCGCCCGCCTCCATGGCCCGCCGCAGATACCCGGGCCGGCCGAAGGTCGTGAGGATCAGCACCCGGCAGTCGGGCGTCTCGTCCCGCAGCAGCGCGGCGGCGTCCAGCCCGCTGATCCCGGGCAGTTCGATGTCCAGCAGCGCGACATCGGGCCGCGATTCCAGGGCCGCGCCGACGATCGCGTCCCCCGTGCCGACCTGCGCCACGACCTCGATGTCCTCCTCCAGCCCGAGGAGCAGCGCGAGAGCGCCCCGCATCATCCCCTGATCCTCGGCGAGCAGCACCCGGATGGACTTGGCAGGCCGATGATCCCGCGGCATCTCGTTCACCCCCCAACCCTAGGCCGCCCCAGCTCAGGTCTCGTGCTTCTGGCGGCGGAGGGGCGGCAGGGGCGCGGGGAACGGCGCAGTCTTTTGGTCTTTCGCCTTTCAGGGGCGCGGGGAACGGTGCAATCTTGTGCCTTTCGGGGGCGCGGGGAACGGCGCGGTCTTGTGGCTTTTAGGGGCGCGGGGAACTGCGCGCTCAGCCACAACGCCCCCGCACCCGCCCCCGCACCCGCCCCCGACACCTCACCCCACTCCCGGACACCTCACCCCACCGCCCCCACCGGCAACTCCGCCATCACCACGAACCCCCCACGCCCCCCAGGCCCCGCCTCCAAAGAACCCCCCGCCGCAGCGAGCCGCTCGGTCAGCCCCTTCAAACCGGTCCCACCGATACCCACGCCGCCGACCCCGCCCACGCCGCCGACCCCGCCTACGCCGTCGGCACCGCCCACACCGGCAGAGCCATCCGGCAGAACAGCGGCAGCCCCCCGCCCGTCGTCCGAGATCCGCGCCCTGACGCGTTCCGCGGACCCCACCACCGAGATCTCGCACCGCCCGGCCCCACTGTGGCGTACCGCGTTGGTGACCGCCTCGCGGACCACCCAGCCGAGCAGCGCCTCGCTCTGGGCGGACAGCGGCGGGCCCGACTGCCGCACCACGGGCTCGATGCCCGCCGCCAGCAGCGCCGAGCGCGCCCGGTCGAGATCCGTGGCCAGACTGCCCTCGCGGTACCCCGTGACCGCCTCGCGGATCTCGGTGAGGGCCTGCCGGCCGACCGACTCGATGTCGGAGACCTGGACGAGCGCCGCGTCCAGGTCCCGACGGGCGAGCCGCCGGACCGCCTCCGACTTCACGACGATGACGGAGAGCGTGTGCCCGAGCAGGTCGTGCAGGTCACGGGAGAAGCGCAGGCGTTCCTCCTCGACGGCCCGGCGCGCCAACTCCTCACGGGCGGCGCGCAGTTCACGTACGGCATCCGAAAGGGACAGGATCGCGGCGGTCACCATCGTGGACAGGAACGTGCCGTACGCGACGTTCACCGCACCCCAGCCGTCCCGCAGCCCGGCCACGACACCCGCGAGCGCGCTCAGCCCGACACCGGTCCCGCCGAGCCACCGCCCCCGCACGATCGCGCCCGCCGCCAGGCCGAGCAGCGGGAAGAAGAGGAGCCAGCTGCCCCCGTACAGGCCGCCGAGGAAGCACGTCACCAGGCCCAGCGCGATCAGGGCGCCCCGGGTGGAGCGGGCCTCGCGGGCCTGCTTGGTGAAGGCGCGGAACACCACGTGGATGTAGAGGGAGTTGAAGAGGAGGAGGCCGATGCCGCCGACCCACGGGTTCGGGGTCCTGCCCTGGAAGAGGTTGGAGAAGGCACCCATCCCCATCAGGAGCCAGGGCAGCAGCGCGAAGCCGTTCGGCGGCGGGGCCAACTGCTCCGGCAGCTTCCCCGCCCTGCGCCCGGCCCGCCGATCGGCCCCCTCGCCGGCCCGCTGGTCGGCGACGCACGCGGCGCGCTCGGCCCTCCGCCGGATCCACGCCTCCTGCCACCTGGACATCCGACGGCTGGCCCTTCGCAGCAAGGTCATCTCCCGGCCCCCGTTCAGACGGTCCGCGCGGACCTGCGGTACGAGACCACAGCGTACGAGCCGAAGGCCAGCAGCCAGCCGGTCAGCACCAGCACGGCTCCGAGCGCGGGCGCCCGCCCGTCGGCGACGGACGTACCGAGCTGCGCGAAGCGGTTGGTGGGGGAGTAGGAGGACAGGGAGCGCAGCCACCCGGGGAAGAGGCTCAGCGGGAACCACAGCCCGCCGACCACCGCCAGGGTGAGGTTGCAGACCATGTTCACCACGCCCGTGGCCTGCGCGGTCAGCCGGTAGCCGTTGCCGAGACCGAGCAGGGTGAAGGGGATCGAGCCGAGCCACAGCGCCAGCGCGATCACCGCCCACTTCCAGAGGTCGAGACGTACGCCGTTGACCAGGCCGCCGGCCGCGAGGACCGCCACGATCGCGGGCAGCACCGTCACCGCGCCGGTCAGCGCACGCCCGGCCACCACCTGGCGGGGGCTCATCGGGGTGATCCGCAGCTGGCGCAGCCAGCCGATGGTCCGGTCCTCGGCGACCCCGCCACCGGTGTTCAGGGCCGAGCCCATCGCTCCGTACGCGGCCATACCGATCATGGAAGCGGTCTTCCAGTCGCCGTCGGCGGCGCCACCGAGATTCGTGAAGAGCAGGTACATCACCACCGGCATCACGACACCGCCGATCATGAAACCGACGTCGCGCAGTGTCCGGCGCACTTCGAGCCGCAGATAGTCGAGCATCACACCGTCTCCAGGGAGGTCGAAGCGGACAGACCGGCGGCGGAGGCTGGTTCCGAACCGGAACCGGCGTCGGAACCGGCGTCGGAACCGGACGTCAGGGCCAGGAACGCGTCGTCCAGCGAGGCAGGTGCGACCTCCAGGCCGCGTATCGCGCCGAGCCCCGCGAGCGCGATCACCGTCGCGTCCGGGTCGTCGGACCGCAGCCGGGCCCGGTCCCCGCGCACCTCCAGGGAGACCACCCCGGGCAGCAGGGACAGCCCGTCCGTACCCGCGCCCGCCAGGTCGAAGGCGACGAGGCTGCCGCCCGCGGCCCGTCTGAGCTGCTCGCCGGTGCCGTCGGCGACGATCCGCCCGTGGTCCACGACGACGATCCGGTCGGCGTTGACGTCCGCCTCCTCCAGGTAGTGCGTGGAGAAGAGGACGGTGTGGCCGCGCCGCGCGTACGCCCGCATCGAGTCCCAGAAGGCGTACCGGGCCTCCACGTCCAGCGCGGCGGTCGGCTCGTCGAGCACGATCAGGGAGGGGTTGCCGACGAGGGCGACCGCGAACCGCACCCGCTGGGTCTGGCCCCCGGAGAGCCGGTCGACGCGCCGCCCCGCCAGCTCGGCGACGCCGGCGAGTTCCAGGGCCTCCCCGACGGGCATCGGCGCGGGGTAGGTGCCGGCCACGAACCGGACCAGCTCGCCCACCGTCACCCGGGGCACCGGCCGGACGTCCTGGAGCATGGCGCCCACCAGGCCGGCCCGTACGGCCTGTTCCGGGGCGGTGCCGAAGAGGCGTACGACGCCGTCGTCGGGCTGGTTCAGGCCCAGCAGGAGCGAGATCGCGGTGGACTTGCCCGCGCCGTTGCGGCCGAGCAGCGCGACCGTCTCGCCGCGGGAGATCTCCAGGTCGACCCCGTCCACGGCCCGTACCGCGCCGAAGGTCTTGACCGCCCCGGCGAACGACACGGCCGCCGCCGTCCCAGGTACCGCCGCCCCAGGTACCGCCTCTCCGGGTGCCGCTGTCCTGGCTGCCGCCTTCGTCCTCGTCCTCATCTTCGTCCCCGTTCTCGTCATGGGTGTGACGCTACGAAACGGGGGGTGGGTGCGGCAGATGCGCGATGTACGGACCCGGGCAGGACAAATGTCACGGTCGGGGCCCGTCGCGCTGCATCTGACATGGCGTCAGGAGTCTTCACATGTGCCCGGGGCTCGGCTATACAGGGGGTCGCCGGACTGGAACGCGTTCTAGAAGAGCTCTGCCGCGTTCCCCGGCCCAGAGTCGACCTCGGTGCGGCCGACGGTGCGGACGGCCGTGCCGGGGTCTTCCCGCCCGGCAGTCAGGAGCCCCATGCCCATCGACGTTGCCCAGGCACTCGCGGCCGAGCCCCGGTCCGCCCCGATCGCCTGGGATCACAAGGACGTCCTGCTCTACCACCTCGGCCTCGGCGCCGGCGCGAACCCCGACAAGGCGAGCCCCGCGACCGACCCCGACGAACTGCGCTACACCCTGGAGTCCAGGCTGCACGTCCTGCCGAGCTTCGCGACCGTCGCGGGCGCGGGCTCTCCCGGCGTGATCAGCGGCCTCTCCCTGCCGGGCATCGACGTCGACCTCGCCCAAGTCCTGCACGGCGGTCAGAGCGTCACGCTGCGCCGGACCATCCCGGTCGCGGGCGAGGCGGTCGCCACCGCCCGGATCGCCGCCGTGTACGACAAGGGCAAGGCCGCCGTCCTCGTCGTACGCACCGACGTCGCCGACGACGAGGGCCCGCTGTGGACCAACGACGCGCAGATCTTCGTACGCGGCGAAGGCGGCTTCGGCGGTGACCGCGGCCCCTCCACCCGCCCCGAACCGCCGACAGGGCCTCCGGACCGGACGGTCGAGCGCACGATCCGCGAGGACCAGGCGCTCCTCTACCGCCTCTCCGGCGACCGGAACCCGCTGCACGCAGACCCCGAGTTCGCCAAGCTCGCCGGTTTCGACCGCCCGATCCTGCATGGGCTGTGCACGTACGGGATGACGCTGAAGGCGGTCGTGGACACGGTGCTCGGCGGCGACGTGGGCCGGGTCCGCTCCTACGCCACGCGCTTCGCCGGGGTGGTGTACCCGGGCGAGACCCTGCGCATCCGCATGTGGCAGGACGGTGGCGGCAGTGGCGGCAGTGGCGGCAGTGGCGGTAGCGACGGAGGTGACGGCAGGGTCCGGGTGACGGTGGCTGCGGTCGACCGGGACGACGCGCCGGTCCTCACCGACACCGTCGTCGAACACACCGAGCACGCCGGACAGAGCGAGCGCGTCGAACACGCCTGAGCGAGTGCCGGTGGAGCTGGTGACCACTGAGTGTCGTACGTACGTTTCCGACGTTTCCGATGTTTCCGGCGTTTCCGAGGGGAGCCGCACCATGCGCGCAGCCGTACTGCACGAGATCGGACAGGACAAACTGGAGATAGTCGACGACGCCGAGGCGACGGGCTTCGGTCCCGGCCGGGTGCGGATCCGGGTGCGGGCCACCGGCCTGTGCCACTCGGACCTCTCGGCGATGGCCGGAGTCCTGCCGCAGCCCGCGCCGTTCATCCCCGGGCACGAGGGCGCCGGTGAGATCCTGGAGGTCGGCGAGGGCGTCACGAGCCTTGCGCCGGGCGACCGGGTCGTCGTCTGCTGGCTGCCCGCCTGCGGTGCCTGTCCCGCCTGCAAGCGCGGCCAGACCGAGCTGTGTCTGGCCGGGTTCATGAACGCCGGCACGCCCAACTTCAAGCGCCCCGGCGGCGATGTGTTCGGCTTCGCGGGCACCGGGACCTTCACCGAGGAGGTCGTCGTCGACGCGGGCTGCGCCGTGCCGATCCCGGACGACGTGCCCTTCGACATCGCCGCCCTCATCGGCTGCGGGGTCACCACGGGGCTCGGCGCCGCCCTCAACACCGCCGATGTGGAGGCCGGTTCGTCGGTCGCCGTCATCGGCTGCGGCGGCGTCGGCATCTCCGCGATCCAGGGCGCCCGGCTCAAGGGCGCCGCGGAGATCGTCGCCGTCGACCCCGTGCTCTCACGCCGCGAGGCCGCGCTGAGGTTCGGCGCCACCAAGGCCGTCTCGCCCGACGAACTCCCCGACGCCAAGCAGTCGGTGACCGCGGGCGAGGGCTTCGACTACGTCTTCGAGGTCGTCGGCCGCTCCGCCACCGCCCGCACGGCGTACGACAACACCCGGCGCGGCGGCACGCTCGTCGTCGTCGGCGCGGGCGCCATGGACGACTTCCTCCAGCTCAACATGTTCGAGCTGTTCTTCGACGAGAAGCGGATCCTGCCGTCCATGTACGGCGGAGGGGACGTGCTGCGGTCCTACGAGCGGACGATCGCGCTGTGGCGCGCCGGGCGCATCGACCTGGAGGGCCTGATCACCCACCGGGTGCCGCTGGGCGACATCAACGAGGCGCTCGACCAGATGCGTACGGGTGCGGCGCTGCGCACGTGCATCGAGATCTGATCCCTGGCTCACCCTGGTTCCCGCCCCTGAAAGGACCTTGATGTCACTGCCACTTGAGGGCCCGATGGAGGGTCCCGACGAGGGGCCGCTCGCAGGCCGGTCCGCCGTCGTCACGGGCGCGGGCCGCGGGCTCGGCCGGGCGGAGGCGCTGGAACTCGCCCGCCTCGGTGCCGCCGTCGTCGTCAACGACTTCGGGCAGTCCGGCCGGGACGGCTCCGGCGGTGCGTCGGCCGCGCCCGCCGAGGAGGTCGCCTCCGAGATCCGCGACGCCGGTGGCCGTGCGGTCGCGCACACCGGTGACGTGGCCGACCACGAACAGGCCCGGGAGCTCGTCGAGTTGGCGATCTCGGAGTACGGGCAGCTGGATGTGCTCGTCAACAACGCGGGCATCCTGCGCGACCGGATGGTCTTCTCGATGTCCGAGGACGAGTGGGACTCCGTGATCCGGGTCCATCTCAAGGGCCACTTCAACACCACCCACTTCGCGTCCGCGCACTGGCGGGCCCGGTCCAAGGCGGCGGACCGGCCGGTGTACGGGCGGATCGTGAACACCTCCTCGGAGGCGTTCCTCGCGGGCTCCGCGGGGCAGCCCAACTACGCGGCCGCGAAGGGCGGGATCGTCGGTCTGACGACCTCGACGGCGCTGGCGCTCGCGAAGTACGGCGTCACGGCGAACGTGATCTGCCCGCGCGCCCGGACCCGTATGACGGCGGACGTCTTCGCGGGTCTCGGCGGGGCGGACGGCGGAGGCGACGGACTCGACCCGCTGGCTCCCGAGCATGTCGCGCCGCTGGTCGGCTACTTGGCGTCCCCGGCGGCCGCGCGCGTCAACGGGCAGCTCCTCGTCGTGCACGGCGGAATGGTCGCGGTCGTCGAACGGCCGCGGGTGGCCGCGAAGTTCGACACCAAGCAGGACGCCTTCACATACGGCGAACTGGACGCGCTGCTCACGCCCCACTACGCGGACCGGCCGGTGGGGGAGACGTTCGCGGCGGCGGAGGTGCTGGGCCTCACCCACGAGTGACGGGTACGAGTGACAGGTACGAGTGACAGGTACGAGTGACAGGTACGAGTGACAAGAGGGTCCCCCATGCGGAACGGCCCCGCCCGACGAGTGTCGGACGGGGCCGTGTCGTGCCCGTTGTGCGTGTCGGGCGACAGGTCCTCGGTGTGGTCAGGCTCCTGTGTCGTGCTGTTCGGCCGGCCTGCGGTGCCGTCCGTGGGGGGTCGCCCCGTCCTCCTGTACGGAGACGGGCCCCCGGTGCCGGCCCTGAGCACCGTCGTCGTCGGCTTGCGCCGACATCCCCCACGGATCGGTGTTCGTCGTCTCCATGCTGTTTGTGTCGCTCATGTGGAATTCACCCCGTCAACAAGATCCTTCGGTACAGCGCCGAAGATTCTAACGGCCGGTTGTGACCGCCTCGGGGGGTGGTTGGGGTTACTCGGTGGTCACTTTGAGGGGGGTGAGCGGGGGCATGATTCCGGCGGTGATCCGCAGCGTCCGCAGCGCCGCAGGGGCCTCGGCGCTGACCTGCTCGACACACAGGGGCTGCAACGGCTCGGTGCCGGGGCCGGTGCCAGGGCCGGTGCCAGGGCCGGGAGGGGGGACGGCATCCCCTCCCGGAGCCCCGCTCCCCACCGCGCCTCCCGCCACCGCCACCGCCTGCGCCAGGCGTCGTCCCGCGAAGGCGTTCGCGACCACCCGCGCGGTCAGCGGTACGGTCGGAGGCGCCGCCGGCGATGCCGTCAGCGGTGCCTGCTGGAGCGGTACCGGGCGGGCCGCCGCGGGTTCCGGTTGGCCCGGGTCCGACGACCCACGCGGCGTTTCCCCGGGTCCCTCGGCCTGGCGGTCCGGATCTCCCGGGCCCGGACCGCCAGGACCGGCCCCCGTCCCCGTCCCCGCCCCCGGTCCCGTGGGTGCCTCCATCCAGGACACGCCGCACGGCACCGCCCCCGTCGCGTACGGCAGTTGCAGCACCCCGTCCCTGGTCCACCGGCCGGAGCCGGTCAGCCACCCCTCGGGCGGAAGGAGCTGATGGAGGCGGCGCTCCGCCGGGCGCCACACGCCGAGCCAGCTGCCCGAGGCACCGTCGATCCGCATCGCGACCGCGCAGCTCTCCGGGGTCAGCACCTGGCCCGGCTGGATCGCGAACGGCGTGACCGTACAGCCGTCCACGCGGAGATGGTCGGGGAACCTGACCGGGAGCGTGCTCCCCAGCACCCCCCAGCCGAGCCGCTCCCGCCCGGGGGAGGGCGCGTCCGAGCGGATCAGGAGCAGCCCGCTGTCGGCGTCCGCGAGCAGCAGCCGGTCGTCGCTGTCGTCGGTGATCTGCAGCAACGGAGACGTCTCGCCCCCGCGCCCCAGGTCGACCACCACCGTCTTGGTCCGGCCCCGCACCTCCCGGTCCAGCGCGAGCAGCCGGTCCTCGCCGCCCAGCCACACCCCGCCCGAGCAGCGGCCCGGCACCTCCGCGAGATGCTCGGGCCCGAAGGCGCCGCCCGCCACCAGCCACACGGCGGTCGATCGCGGGCCCACGGCAAGGGCGTACGCCCGTGTGCCGTCGGGAGTGGGGGGCAGCAGCCGCATCCCGGTGCCGGGCTCGGGGCATTCCACCGCGCCGAGCTGTACCTCGCCGGTCCCCGGGCCCGTCGGGTACAGCAGCGAGAACGCGTGCCGCCCGTCGGTGAGCCGGTGGATGAGCACCCGCCCGTCCGCCATCGGCAGCACCTCCGTGCCGGGCTCCTCGGGCTGGTTGCCCGGCAGTGGCACGGCATAGGGCTCGGGGCCGTCCAGTGTCCAGCGCTCCGGGAACCAGGACTCGCCGCTGCGGGTAAGTCGGGCCGCGTAGGACCCGTCGACGGTGATCACGCATCCTGCTCGCGTGGTCCGGTCGTTCTCGGACGCCGTCGCGGACTCGATCGCACAGGCCGCCATCGTTCGGTCACCTCCGGCGACGAAACTAGTTTTCGCACGCACAGGCGTGGGACCTGCAAGCAGCCCCTTCACACATAAGAGTGGCCAAGTTCCGATTCGCCTGTGGGAACGGAGACGGATGTGCTCGACGGGGTTCGGACGGCCGTGATCCACCCGCCCGCCGGCCCGCGGGCTCCGGGGCCGGGCGGTCACGGCCGGTCGAGTGAACCCGCGACCGGTGGGGTAGGGACACAAGGCAGGTAGCCTTTTGTTCGTGCCCCGTCTGTCTGAAGCAATCGCCGCGCTCGACGCCCTCTGGCCCCCGGGGAGCGCGGAGGCATGGGACGCGGTCGGGACGGTCTGCGGAGACCCCGACCAGCAGGTGTCCCGTGTCCTGTTCGCCGTCGACCCGGTCCAGGAGATCGTGGACGAGGCGGTGAAGCTGGGCGCGGACCTGCTGGTCACCCACCACCCGCTCTATCTGCGCGGTACGACGACGGTGGCGGCCTCGACCTTCAAGGGCCGGGTCGTGCACACCCTCATCAAGAACGACATCGCGCTGCACGTCGCCCACACGAACGCGGACCGCGCCGACCCGGGGGTGAGCGACGCCCTCGCGGGCGCGCTGGACCTGCGGGTCGTACGCCCCCTGGTGCCGGACCCCGCGGACCCCGAGGGCCGCCGGGGCCTGGGCCGCGTCTGCGAACTGGACCGGCCCGTCACCGTCCGTGAGTTCGCCGCGCGGGCGGCCGAGCGGCTGCCCGCCACCGCGCAGGGCATCCGCGTCGCGGGCGACCCGGAGGCGCTGGTGCGGACCGTCGCGGTCAGCGGCGGCTCCGGCGACAGCCTGTTCGCCGACGTACGGGCCGCGGGTGTGGACGCCTTCCTCACCGCGGACCTGCGCCACCACCCGGCGTCGGAGTTCATGGCGGCCGACGCCTCCCCCAGTCCTCTCGCGCTGCTCGACGCGGCGCACTGGGCCACCGAGTGGCCCTGGTGCGAGCTGGCCGCAGCCCAGCTCGACGAGATCTCCGACCGTCACGGCTGGGACCTGCGGGTCCATGTCTCGAAGACGGTCACCGACCCGTGGAACTCCCACTCCCCTTCACCTGGAGCCCCCAACTGAACGCCGCGCCCGCCGACCAGATCCGACTTCTCGACGTCCAGTCCTTCGACGCCCGCCTGCAGCAGATCGCCCACCGGCGGAGGTCGCTGCCGGAGCACGACGAGATCGAGTCGCTGACCAAGGACCTCACGCAGCTGCGCGACCTGCTCGTCGCCGCGCAGACCGAGGAGAGCGACACCTCCCGCGAGCAGACCAAGGCGGAGCAGGACGTCGACCAGGTGCGCCAGCGCGCCTCGCGCGACCAGCAGCGCCTGGACTCCGGTGCCGTCACGTCCCCCAAGGACCTGGAGAACCTCCAGCGCGAGATCGCCTCGCTGGCCAAGCGGCAGGGTGATCTGGAGGACGTCGTCCTGGAGATCATGGAGCGCCGTGAGTCCGCGCAGGAGCGGGTCGCCGAGCTGACCGGGCGGGTCTCGTCCGTCCAGTCGAAGATCGACGACGCGACGGCCCGCCGGGACACCGCCTTCGAGACCTTCGACGCCGAGGCCGCGACGCTGACCAAGGAGCGCGAGGTCGTCGCGGGCTCGGTCCCCGCCGACCTCATCAAGCTCTACGAGAAGCTCCGCGAGCAGCAGGGCGGCGTCGGTGCGGCCCGCCTCTACCAGCGCCGCTGCGAGGGCTGCCGCCTGGAGCTCAACATCACCGAGGTGAACGAGGTGAAGGCGGCGTCCCCCGACACGGTCCTGCGCTGCGAGAACTGCCGCCGCATCCTGATCCGCACCTCCGAGTCCGGCCTGTAGGCCCCACGAGGCGGCGGCCGGCATGACGGAGCCCCAGAGTTCCGCCCCGCCTCCGGTGGGGGCGCCCCGCAGGGGGCGCGGCGAACTGCGCGCTCAGCCACATCGGCCGTCCAGCCGGGCGACGGCCGGTGGTGCCCCGCAGGGGCGCGGGGAACTGCGCGCTCAGCCACATGGGGCGTTCAGTCGGGCGACGGCTGATGGTGCCCCGGAGGGGCGCGGGGAACTGCGCGACCAGCCCCCACCGGCGCTCAGCCGGACGACCGCGCTCGGCCCCCGCCCCGTGACCGAGCCGCCGCCGGACCTGGGCACCCCCACCACCCTCGTACTCCTCCGCCACGGCGAAACCCCCCTCACCCCACAGAAGCGGTTCTCCGGAAGCGGCGGCAGCGACCCGGCGCTGTCGGAGGCGGGCCACCGCCAGGCCGAGCGCGTCGCGAGCGCACTCGCAAACGCACACGCACACGCGAACGCGCACGGCCCCGGTCCCGTACCTCCCATCGAGGCCATCGCGTCGTCCCCCCTCACCCGCTGCCGCGAAACCGCCGAGCACGTGGCCGCCCGGCTGGGGCTGGACATCCAGATCGAGGACGGCCTGCGCGAGACGGACTTCGGCGCCTGGGAAGGCCTGACCTTCGCCGAGGTACGGGAACACCACCCCGACGACATGAACGCCTGGCTGGCTTCACCCGACGCCGAACCGACCGGCGGCGGCGAGAGTTTCGAAGCGGTCGCCGACCGTGTGGCGACGGCCCGCGACCACCTGCTCGCGGCCCACAGAGGCCACACCGTGCTCGTCGTCTCGCACGTCACACCGATCAAGACCCTGGTACGGCTGGCCCTCGGCGCCCCACCGGAAGCGCTGTTCCGCATGGAACTGTCGGCGGCCTCGCTCTCGGTGGTGGAGTACTACGCGGACGGCAACGCGACGCTACGCCTCCTCAACGACACATGGGCGCTGCGCTAGTTCGCCAGTTCCCCAGTTCCCCGGTTCCCCGCGCTCCTGACGGGGCGGGCGCGCGGGCGACCAGGTCACAGGGCGCCGCCCAGTGCCGCGGCCTCCCGGGCCAGCCTCTCCACCCGCGCCCAGTCACCCGCGGCGATCGCGTCCGCCGGGAGCATCCAACTCCCGCCCACGCACAGCACATTGGGCAGCGCCAGGTACTCCGGCGCGACAGTGGGACCGATACCGCCGGTCGGGCAGAAACGGGCCTGCGGAAGCGGCCCGGCCAGTGCCTTGAGGTACGCCGTGCCGCCGGCCGCCTGAGCCGGGAAGAACTTCATGTCGTGCACCCCGCGCTCCAGCAGCGCCACGACCTCCGACGTGGTCGACACCCCCGGCAGGAACGGCACCCCGGACGCCTTCATCGCGTCGAGCAGTACGTCCGTCCAGCCGGGGCTGACGAGGAAACGGGCCCCGGCGGCCACGCAGTCCGCCACCTGGGCCGGCGAGATGACCGTGCCGGCCCCGACCACCGCACCCGGCACCTCGTCCGCGATGGCCCGGATCGCGTCGAGCGCCACGGGCGTCCGCAGGGTCACCTCGATGGCGGGCAGCCCGCCCGCGACGAGCGCCCGCGCCAGCGGAACGGCGTCCGAGACGTCCTCGACGACCACCACGGGCACGACGGGCGCGAGTTCGAGCACGGACGAGGACAGCGCTGATGAGGACGGAGGGGAAGCCATGCGCTCATCCTGCACGCAGCGTGCATCGTGCGCAAAGGCCGTTGCGCAGGATGCAACGAAATGCCCTAGGGGTAGGGCCGAGCAGGGTAGGGCTGGGCGAGACCGGGCTGGGCAGGACTCAGTGGACCTCGTCCACCAGTACGTCCAGCAGCCACCCCTTGTCGTCGGCCCCGGCCCCGGCCTTGGCCCCGGCTTTGGCCGCAGGCGCCGCCACCTCCACGACGTACCCCATGTCCCGCAACGCCTCCACCAGCTCCGCGGGCCCCGAGGGCGCCGCCCCGGACTCCATCAGGCTCCGCACGATCCGCCCCTTGGTCGCCTTGTTGAAGTGGCTGACCACCTTCCGGGTCGGCGCGTGCAGCACCCGTACGCTCGCCGTCCGCTCCGCGACCTCGCCCTTCGGCCGCCACGCGGCCGCGTACGCCGAGGACCGCAGGTCCAGCACGAGCCCGCTCCCGGCCGCCTCCGGCAGCGCGGCGGCCATCGGCGCCCGCCAGTACGAGCCCAGCACCCCGAGGCCGGGCAGCTTCACACCCATCGAGCAGCGGTACGAGGGAATCCGGTCCGTCACCCGGACCGCTCCCCAGAGCCCCGAGAAGACGAGCAGCGACCGCGCAGCGCGCCGCTTGCCCGCGGTGTCGAGCGTGGCCAGGCCGAGGGCGTCGTACAGGACGCCGGTGTAGATCTCCCCGGCGGGCCGGGCCCCCGCGGTCCGCAGCTCCGTGTTCTTGGCGACCTCGCCCCGCAGGCCCTCGCTCAGCCCGAGCACCTCGCGCGCCTTCTCCTCGTCGGCCACGCACAGCTCGACCAGCTCGTCGAGAACCGCCTGCCGAGCCTCGGCGAGCCCCGGCAGTGACAGCGACTCCGTCTTCAGCGGCGCGCCCCGCCCGGAGGGAGCCTTTCCTTCGGACGGCGGCAACAACACGAGCACGGCGGTTCTCCCTGGGGCTTTCGGTACGTACGAGAAGCACCCGCCAGCCTACGGGGTCCCGCCCGCCCCACCTGGTACTGCTCCCTCCCGCCGCTCCTGTGCGAGGTCATGTACGAGGTCGCGTACGGCGCGGGCCAGCACGTCGGACTCGTCGGCGTGGAAGCGGATCAGCCGTACGTCCTGGGGGCGCCCGAGGAAGGTGAAGTGCCGTACCGGGGTGGACAGTTCGAGGGTGACCGTGGTCTGCGAGCCCACCGCCAGGTCGAGCCGGCCCGCGGCCCGCTCGTGCGTGGTGACCAGCTCGCGCCGTACGGAGGCGATCGCGGAGAGCGGGACGCGCAGGTCGACGTGGGCGGCCCGGCGGATGCGCAGGGCCGTGTCGTCGAGGACGTGCGGGCGGGTCACGGACGCCGCGTGCATGCCGACGACGAGCAGCAGGGTGTACACGTCCAGGGCGAGCACGACCCGGTGCACCGCGGGATGGTTCCGCAGGAGCACCGCCATGCAGGCGCTCTCCAGGGCGCACACGAACCCGAATCCGAGCATCACCGCGCCCTGCCCCCGCGCGTACCCGAAGGCCCGCCCCTCCCTCGTCCCCGGCCGCCGGGCGGCCCAGCGGCCGATGCTCACCAGCAGCCGCACCTCGTGGGCGAGGATCCGCCGCAGGGCCCTCATCGCGTGCGCTCCGCGAGCAGCCGGATCGTCCGCAGGACCGCCGCGGACTGCGCGGGCGGGAAGTCGTCGAGCAGGGCGTCCAGGAAACCGCCGTTGCCGTCCGACTCGGATCGGTTCGACTCGGATCGGTTCGACCCGGATCGGTTCGTCCTTGCTCCGTCCAGGTCGAACCGGTCCAGGTCGAGCCGGTCCAGACCCAGGCCCGCCAGGGCCTCGTCCGGCAGGCAGTCGGCGAGGGCGTGGGCGGCTTCCTCGACGCGTGGATCGGCCGGGTCGGCGTCGGCGAGCGCGTCGAGCAGCGCGTACGCCGCGTGCGTCCGTTCCAGGACGCCCGGCGTGTCGGCGGTGGCGCGCAGCGCCGACAGCAGGTGCTCGCGGTCCTCCGGGGTCGCGACCGCTTCGAGGAGAGCGATCATCTCGCGGTCCTTCGCGGCCATCGCCGGTTCGGGGTGACGGGTCAACTCACTGAAGATGGCGGCGAGTTCGGGGGAGACAGGTCCTTCGGCGGGCATGCCGTCCCCGTCGAGCAGGGCGCGCAGCCGCAGCCTCCTCGCCCGGATCGCCGCTTCCTGCCTGGCCAGGTCGTCGTCCAGTTCGGCGAGGACCTCGGTGAGATCGCGCCCGGCGTCGTCGGCGAGGACGTCCCGGACCTCGGTGAGGCCGAGCCCCAGCTCGGTCAGCCGCCTGATCCGGGCGAGCGCGACGACGTGCCGCAGCCCGTAGTCGCGGTAGCCGTTGGGGCGCCGCTCCGGTTCGGGAAGCAGCCCGAGGTGGTGGTAGTGCCGTACGGTCCGCGTCGTGACGCCGACGGTGACGGCGAGTTCTCCGATCCGCATGCCCTCAGTAGAAACGTTGACGCTACGTCGGGGTCAAGCCGGATGTGCTGTGGCGGGGCATGGAATCGCCGCCTGTGGCGTTGCCGTCCCCAGGGGGTGCGGCCATGGGGGCAGCGGGTGGGCGTGAACGGACGACCGGGCGCGAGCAGGCGGTCTGGACGAGGACGACCCTCGGCAGCTCCGGCCGGCCGCTCGACCTCCTGACGGCCCGGTTCGACCAGCACCGGTACGCGCCCCACGCGCACGACGAGTTCACCATCGGCGTCTGCGTCGGCGGCTCCGAGGTCATCGACTACCGCGGCGGCCGGATCCGTACGGGCCCCGGCTCGATCGTCGTCCTGGGCCCCGGCGAGGTGCACACGGGCGGCCCGGCCGCGACCGACGGCTACGCCTACCGCGCCCTGTACGCCGAGGTGCCCCTGCTCACCGAGGGCACCCTGGGCGTCCCGAACTTCCGCGAACCCCTCCTCGACGACCCCGAACTGGCCGCGGCCCTGCGCCGTACGCACACCGAACTCAGCGTCTGCCCCGACCCGTTGGAGACCGAGTCACGCGTGCCGTGGCTGCTGACCGCCCTCGCCCGCCGCCACTCCTCGGCCCGCCACGTGTGCGACACGGTCCCGGGCGCAGGCCGCGTGGCCGAGGCGGTACGCGACCGCCTCGCCGACGAACTCCTCGCCCCGCCGTCCCTCGCCGCCCTGGCCGCGGACCTGGGCCTGTCCCGCTACCAACTGCTGCGCGCCTTCCGTACGAGCATGGGGATGCCCCCGTACGCCTGGCTCGCCCAGTACCGGGTGAACCGCGCCCGGTGCCTGCTGGAGTCGGGCCACCGCCCCGCCGAGGCCGCCGCGCTGGTGGGCTTCGCCGACCAGGCGCACCTGACGCGCTGGTTCCGGCGGGTGCTCGGGGTGACCCCGGCGGTGTACCGCAACAGCGTTCAAGACTCCCGGCGTTGACCCGGCCGAGACTGGGCGCATGACTGCACGCGGCTGGTTCCTCTTCTCCATCATGGGAGTGCTCTGGGGCATTCCCTATCTGATGATCAAAGTGGCGGTGGACGGCGGGATGTCCGCGTCCATGGTGGTGTTCGCCCGATGTGCGCTGGGCGCGGCGCTGCTCCTGCCCTTCGCCCTGCGCCAGGGAAACCTGGCCGGAGTCGTACGAACGCACTGGCGTCCCATGCTGGCCTTCGCGTGCATCGAGATCATCGGCCCCTGGTGGACCCTGACCGACGCGGAGCGCCACCTCTCCAGCTCCACGGCGGGCCTGCTCATCGCGGGCGTACCGATCGTCGGTGTCGTCCTGGCCCGCTTCTTCGGCGAGACGGAACGCCTGGGTGCCCGCCGCGCGGCCGGCCTCGGGCTCGGCCTGGGAGGCGTGGCGGTGCTCACGATCCCGCACCTGACCGGCGGCGACGCGCGCTCGCTGGCGGAGATGCTGGTGACGGTGGTCGGCTACGCGACGGCCCCGCTCATCCTGACCCGCTACCTCAAGCAGGTCCCGACCCTCCAGCTGATAGCCCCCTGCCTGCTCCTCGCCGCACTCGTGTACGCCCCGGCCGCGGCGCTGAGCCGCCCGTCGGAGCTGCCGTCCTCCTCGGTCCTGGCCGCCCTGGCGGGTCTCGGCGTGATCTGCACGGCGCTGGCCTTCGTCGTCTTCCTGGAACTGATCAGGGAGGCGGGGCCCACCAGGGCGGTGGTCTTCACGTACGTCAACCCGGCGGTCGCGGTGACGGCGGGAGTGCTGTTCCTGGACGAGAAACTGACCGCGGGCGTGGCGGCGGCCTTCACCCTGATCCTGGCGGGCTCGTTCCTGGCGACGGCGACAGCGACGACGAAGGCGAAGGCGACGACCGCCACGACCACTGCCGCGTCACCAGACCCGGACCGGAACCCGGACCCGGACCCGGACTCGGATCCTCAAAGCATGACCAGGACGACGTGATCAGGGGCATGGGCATGGGCAGGGGCAGGGGCCAGGGTCAGGACTGGCTCGGGGCGCGGTCAGAGCATCAGCTGGTCGATCGTGATCGGCAGGGTGCGTAGGCGTCGGCCCGTCGCGTGGAACACGGCGTTCGCGACCGCCGCGGCCATACCCGCCAGTCCCACCTCGCCCACCCCCTTCGCGCCGACCGCGGTCGCCCGGTCGGGGCCGCCGACGAAGTGCACCTCGATGTCCGGGACATCGGCGTTCACCGGCAGGAGGTAGTCGCCGAAGGTCGCGTTGGCGATGCGGCCGGTGCCCGCGTCGGTCGCCGTGTCCTCGAACAGGGCCTGGCCGATGCCGCCCACGGTGGCGCCGACGATCTGGGCGGTGGCGGTCCGCTCGTTGAGGATGCGGCCGCCGTCGACCACCGAGACCACCCGGGCGACCCGCAGCCTGCCCAGCTCCGGGTCGATGCGCACCTCGACGAACTTGGCGCCGAAGGCACCGGCGATCGCCATGCCCAGGTCGTCCGCCCGAGGCGGCGTGCTCCTGCCGTCGGCGCTGAGTTCCTCCAGGCCGTGCCGGGTCAGGATGTCCTGGTAACTCTCGCCCCGGCGCGGGTCGTCACGCAGGTGGATACGTCCGTCGGTGACCGTGACCTCGGCCGGGGACACCCCGCGCAGCGGAGACCTGGCGTCGTCGCGCACGGTGTCGAGGAACTCTCCCAGCAGGCGGTCGCAGGAGGCGTGCACGGCGTTGCTGAGGGCACCCGTGAGCCCGGACCCGCCGGCCGGCGGCGAGTAGGGCATGTCGGAGTCGCCCAGGTCGAACCGTACGCGGGAGATGTCGAGCCCCAGCAGCTCCGCCGCCAGCTGAGCCATGATCGTGTACGTGCCGGTACCGATGTCGGTGGCCGCGCTGCGTACGTACGCCGAGCCGTCCCGGTGCACCGACGCCCTTGCCTGGCAAGGCAGTTGGAAGAACGGGTACGCGACGCCCGACAGCCCGTAGCCGACGAGCAGCCGGCCGTCGCGCATCGAGCCGGTCTCCGGGGTGCGCCGGGACCAGCCGAACCGCTCGGCGCCCAGCTCGTAGCACTCCCGCAGCGCCTTGCTCGACCAGGGAAGCCCGAGGATCGGGTGGACGTCCGCGTGGTTGCGCAGCCGGAACTCCAGCGGGTCCATGCCGATCGTGTGGGCCACCTCGTCGATCGTCGACTCCAGCGCGAAGTTGCCCTCCGACTCGGCCGGCGCGCGCATGAACCCGGGGGAGGGGATGTTCAGCCTGGCCTGCCGGTCACGGGTCAGCACATGGGGGCAGGCGTAGGCGGCGGCGGACGAGGTGGCGATCGGCGCGAAGTGGTCGTCCTCCATCGCCACCGACGCCGTGCTGTAGTGCTCGAAGGCGACGAGGTCACCGGCGCGGCTGGTGCCGACCCTGAGGCGCTGCACCGTGTTGGGCCGGTGGCCGACGGAGGTGAACATCTCCGGCCGGGTCAGGACCAGCTTGACCGGACGCTTCACCTCACGGGCGGCCAGCACGGTGAGGACCACATGCGGCCACACCCGCAGACCGGCGCCGAACGCGCCCCCGACGAAGGGCGCGAGGACCCTGATGCCGCTCTCGGGGATCTGGAAGATCGTGGCGAGCGAGGTCCGTACGTTGTTCGGCCACTGCGTCGAGTCGTGCACGGTGAGCGCGTCGCCGTGCCACGACGCGATCGTGGTCATTAGCCCGAGCGGGTTGTTGGTGTTGTCGGGGGTGGTGTACGTGCTCTCGACGACGACGTCCGCCTGCTCGAACCCGGCGTCGACGTCCCCCTTACGGGTGTCCATGCCCCAGGGATCGACGACGATCTCCGCCCGGGGGTCGTCGATGTCCAGCAGCGCCTTGCCCGCTTCGTACGCGACCTCGACCAGGCTCGCCGCATGGCGGGCCTGTTCCGGGGTCCGGGCCACCACGACGCCGATGTGCTGGCCGTAGTGCAGGACGCGGTCGTCCTGGAGCGGCACCGGCGGCGAGGTGCCCAGCTGTGTCACCGGGCCGCGTCGCAGCTCCGGGGCGGTCAGGTGGGTGATGACGGTCAGCACACCGGGTGCCCGCGCGGCCCGGGACGTGTCGATGCTCCGGATGCGGCCCGCGGCGACGGTGCTCCTGACCGGGGCGGCGTGCGCCATACCGGGCAGGGAGTAGTCGTTGGGGTAGTCGGCCTTTCCCGTCACCTTCAGCGGCGCGTCCATGCGTTCGAGACCCGCACCCACGATTCCGCCGGTTCCGAGTGGTGTCACGTCTGTCATGGCCGCACTCCCTCGGTCGTCGGTCCCTCGGTCGTCGGTCCTGTGGACGTCGCTCCTGTGGTGGTCGTTCCTGTCACCGTTTCGAGGGCGCGCACGAGCGTGCGCTTCGCCAGTTCCACCTTGAACGCCGTGCCGGGCAGCGGCCTGGCGGCCCGGAGCGCCGCGTCGGCGGCGGCCCGGAAGGTGTCCCGCCGCGGCGGGGCGCCACGCAGGGCGACCTCCGCCTCCCCGGCGCGCCACGGAACGGTGCCGACCCCGCCCAGCGCCACCCGGGCCTCCTGGATGGTGCCGCCCTCGACGAGCAGGGCGACACCGGCCGAGGTCAGGGCGAACTCGTACGAGGCGCGGTCCCTGACCTTGATGTAGTGCGACCGGGTGCCCTCCGCAGGGAAGGGGATCTCGACGGCGGTGATCAGTTCACCGTGCCGCAGGACGTTCTCGATCTGCGGGGTGTCGCCCGGTGTCCGGTAGAACCGCGTCAGGGGAATCGCGCGGGCGCCGTCGTCGCCCTGGACGTGGACGATCGCGTCGAGCGCCGTCAGCGGCACGGCGAGGTCCGAGGGGTGCAGGGCGATGCAGTGATCGCTCGTACCGAGAACGGCGTGCATACGGTGGACGCCCGCGACGGCGGCGCAGCCCGAGCCCGGCTCACGCTTGTTGCAGGCCGCCACGGTGGGGTCGCGGAAGTAGCGGCACCGGGTGCGCTGGAGCAGGTTGCCGCCGATGGTGGCCATGTTGCGCAACTGCGTGGAGGCACCCAGCAGCAGCGCCTCGCGCACGAACGGCAGGCGCCGGCGCAGTACGGGGTCGGCGGCGAGCTCCTCCATCGTCGTCAGCGCGCCGACGTGGACGGCCGAGTCGGTGTGCGTGATGCCCCGTAGGGGGAGCCGGGTGATGTCGACGAGCAGCCCGGGTGTCAGGACCCCGTCCTTCATCAGGTCCAGCTGCGTGGTGCCGCCGGCCAGGAACGACGCCCGTGGATCCCCGGTCACCGTGGCCACGGCACCGTCGGTGTCGAGGGGCTGGGCGTAGTCGAAGGGATGCATGGTCAACTCCCCTTCGCCACGTCGCGGATGGCCGCGCGGATGTTGGGATACGCGCCGCAGCGGCAGATGTTGCCGCTCATGAACTCCGCGATGTCCTCGTCGGAGTCGGCGCGCCCCTCGGCGATGAGGCAGACGGCGGACATGATCTGCCCCGGTGTGCAGTAGCCGCACTGGAACGCGTCGTGCCGCGCGAAGGCGGCCTGCACGGGGTGCGGTTCGCCGTCCGGCGACAGGCCCTCCACGGTGGTGATCTCGCGGCCGTCGCACTGGGCGGCCAGGACGAGGCAGGACACCACGCGCCTGCCGTCGACCGCGACCGTGCAGGCTCCGCACGCACCCTGGTCGCACCCCTTCTTCGCCCCGGTGAGGCCGAGGTGGTCGCGCAGCGCGTCGAGCAGGGTGACACGGGTGTCGACGTTGAATCGGTGGGCCGAGCCGTTCACATGGAGGGTGACGTCGATCTGTGGAACCGGAGGTGACTGGTCGACCGGGCGTGCTTCGGCTTCCAGGTGCGTCATGACGCCTCGATTCTCGCTTCGGTGACTCTCCTTCGCCTTCTCTGTCCGCCGGTATGGTCGCTCGGCTGCGGGCGCGTCGTACCCGGGGCGCTCACGGGTGTGGTCCCGGGACGGTCAGGAACCCTGCAACTGCTTGCGGGAGGAGACGCCGAGCTTCCCGAAGACCTTCCCCAGATGCCACTCGACGGTGCGGGGGCTGAGGAAGAGCCGGGCCCCGATCTCGGTGTTGGTGAGACCTTCCCGTACGAGCCGCACGATCTGGCTCTCCTGCGCGGTCAGTTCGACGGCGGTGTCGATGTGGGCGTGGGGGTGGGTGTAGGTGTGAGTGTGGGCATGGACGTGGGGGCCGTTGACGGCATCTGCGGTGCCGCTGGTGTCGGCGGCGGCGGCGGTGGGGCGGCGGCGCGTGCTCTCACCGGTCGCCCGCAACTCGCGCGCCGCCCGCTGGGCGAAGGCCCGCATCCCCATGGTGGCGAAACCGTCGTGCGCGGCGCGCAGGTGCTCCCGGGCGGCCCTGCGCCGCTTCTCCCGGCGTAGCCACTCCCCGAAGAGGAGGTGGGCGCGCGCCAGTTCACCGCGCGCCCGAGTGCGCCGCAGCCGGTCGACGGCCTCACGGTAGTGGCGCTCGGCCAGGTCCTTGGCCTGGTCCCCGGACTGCTCCTCGGTCCGGTCTTCCGTCCGGTCCCCGTCTTGGTCCCCGGCTTGGCTGGTGGCCTGGCCGGCGGCCCGGCCGGTGGTCTGGCCGGTGGTCTGGTTCGCGGAGGCCAGGAGCGCGCGTGAGCGTGCCTCGATGCCGAGGGCCCAGTCGGTCGCGCTGGGCCCGGTCACCTCGGTGAGCCGCCGCAGCGCGACCGCCGCGGCGGCCCGGTCTCCGCTGCGTACGGCGGCCTCGACGTACTCCCCGAGGGCCCAGGTGGGCGGCCCCATCTCCAGTACGCGGTACTGGGAGACGACGTCCCCGGCGGCCTTCAGGGCCTCGGCGTAGCGGCCCAGGCTGTTGCAGAGCAGAGCGCGGGCCCAGCCGCTCACGACGGGGCCGGCCCCCTCACCCCGGTGGAACGCCCCGTCGACGGCGGACCTGTCGAGGTCGGCCCACCGGCCCTCGTCCCCCTGCCACGCGCTCAGCAGCAGGGCGCCGTACACCGGGGGTGCGGTGCCCAACGCCTCGGACACCCGCCGGATCTCCGTGACCACGGACTCCGCCAGGACCAGCTCACCGGCGAGGACGTGCACGGCGCAGCGCATGGTCAGGGCGAGCGGAAGGACCGTGGCGTGTCCGGCCTCCCGTGCCAGGCGTACGTGCCGGGCGGCCAGCTCCGCCCACGCCGCGTCGTCCCAGACGCCGACGGCGGTCACCCCGGCCGGCCACAGCCACCGCAGCCCCTCCTCGGCGGAGAGGCCGGGCCCCGTGAACGCCGGCAGCGCCCGTTTCAGCGCCGGCAGCGCCGCGGTGTGCCCGTCGACGATCCGCGTGGCGATGCCGTCGAGCAGCAGATCGGCGGGCCGGGGACGGAGCGCGGGCGGCGCGGCGCGCGCCGCCTCGGCCGCCTCGACGTGGCCCGCGTCGAACGCGGGCGGCCCCGTGAACATCGCCGCCTCGATGGCCTCCAGGTAGGTCTCCCGGGCGAGCGCGGGATCGTGCGGTTCGATCCGGCCGGCCGCGGTGAACAGCAGGCCGGGTGCGTCGCCGCCGCGGTACGTGGTGAAGGCGATCCGGGCGCGCATCAGCTCGGTCCGGCCGCGCAGACCCTCGTCACGGGGGCCGAGAGGCCCGAGAGGCCCGGCTCCGGCGAGGGACAGCAGCCGCAGCGCGGTGCCGGGTGAGCCCGCCTCGTGCGTGGCGCGGGCGGCGACCAGGGCACGCTCCTGGCGCAGCACGGGGTCGGAGGTCAGGTCCACCGCCTTGGCCAGGAAGGCACCGGCGGCGGCCGGGCCGCCGCGCCGCCTCGCGAGCCGCGCCGAGCGCTCCAGCTCGGCGGCCACCGCCTCGTCGGGGCCCGGAACGCCGTGCGCCGCGTGCCACGTACGGCGGTCGCCGTCCTGCCGGGCGTCGGTGACCTGGGCCAGGACGCGATGGGTGCGGCGCCGTTCCTCGGGCGACGCCGCCCAGTAGACGTACGACCTGATCTCGGAGTGCACGAAACGCACCCGGTGGCCGATCTCGACCAGCCCGGCGGCGACCGCGGACCCGGCGGCGTCGACGCCGGTACCCAGGTGCTCGGCCGCCCGCCACAGCAGGGCGGGTTCGCCGGTGGGGTCGGCCGCGGCCGCCAGCAGGAACAGCCGTGTCGGTGACGGCAGTCCGGCGATCTGCTGCACCTGGGCGGCCCGGACCCGGTCCCCGACGGGCCGCGGCAGGCCGAAACCGCCGGCGAGTTCCACCGGGGTCGATCTCCTCGGCAGGTCCAGCAGGGCCAGCGGATTGCCCCGCGCCTCGGCGACGATGCGGCCCAGCACCTGGCTGTCCCACGGCCCGGTCAGGGCGGTACGCAGCAGGGCTTCGGCCTCCTGATCGGCCAGACCCGTCAGCGGCAGCTCGGGCAGCCCGGCCGGCAGCAGTTCGGCCGGCGGCAGTTCGGGCGGGCCGTTCGGCGGGGCGGCGGCCGGTTCCGGGGGCCAGGCGGTCGCGGGGTCGGTGCGCAGCGCGAACACGAGGGCCACCGGCTCGGTGCCGAGGCGCCGCGCGACGAAGGCCAGGGCGCGCAGGGAGGCGCGGTCCAGCCACTGCGCGTCGTCCACCACCCACAGCACCGGGCGGTGGTCGTGGGGCGGCGCGCCGGACAGCAGGCCGAGCGTGCCCAGGGCGACATGGAAGCTGTCCGGTGCCCGCTCGGACCCCTGCCCGAGGGCTCCGCTGAGCGCGTCCCGCTGCGCGGGAGGAAGGGAGCCGATGTGGTCCGCCAGCGGCGCGCACAGCTGGTGCAGTCCGGCGAAGGCCAGCTCCGTCTCGGCCCGGATGCCCGTCACCCGGGCCGTGCGGAAGCCCCGGGCCCGGCCGACGAGGTAGTCGAGCAGCGTGCTCTTCCCGACACCTGGCTCGCCCCTGACGACCAGGGCCCGGCCCGCACCGTTCCGTACGGCGCCGAGCAGCGCCTCGAGCTGGTCACATTCGTAATCTCGCCCTGGAACACGTGTCATCACCAGGCTGTCAGCCCTTCGAAGCACTTCGAACCCATTCCGGACAGAGCTGGACGACGGAGCTGAACGACGGAGCTGGATGACGCAGAGCTGAACGACGCGGAGCTGAACGACGGATCGCGGAAGGCTGTTCCGCGACCAATGTAAGGCTTTTGTGGGGCCTTCGTCCGGGCTTCGTCAGGGGATCCGGGGCGGCGACGGTGAGCCCGGTGGGGAACGAGCCGGGGCGAAGGCGGCGCGAACGCCCGGTAGCATGGTCGGCACGGCAGACGAGCCGGGCGGACGGCCGCGTGAAGCCCCTTCGGGGCGCTTCCCGAGGAACGTCCGGACTCCACAGGGCAGGGTGATGGCTAACGGCCACCCGGGGCGACCCGCGGGACAGTGCCACAGAAAACAGACCGCCAGGGGCTTCGGCCCCAGGTAAGGGTGAAACGGTGGTGTAAGAGACCACCAGCGCCTGAGGTGACTCAGGCGGCTAGGTAAACCCCACCCGGAGCAAGGTCAAAAGGAGCCGCTGTGAAAGGCGCGCTCTGCGCGGACGTCCGAGGGCTGCCCGCCCGAGTCCGCGGGTAGACCGCACGAGGCCAACGGCAACGTTGGTCCTAGATGGATGGCCGTCTCCCCGGCCGCCGCGAGGCGACCGGGCGACAAGATCCGGCGTACAGCCCGACTCGTCTGTCGCCAAGGGCCCATGATCAGGAAACATCCTGGTCAGGGGCCCTTTGTGCGGGATCGAGGGCTGGAGCGAGGGCTTGCTCGGAGGATGATCGGCCGTACTGGCCTGATCGCGTCGCCCGCCCGCCACCGGCGCCCGCTCACAGACAACCCACGGACCGCACTTCCCCTCCTAGGTGATGCGAGAGGCGCCCGGGGCCGACGGGACGCCTGCGCACGGGGTTTTGAGGAGTGGGCCATTGATCCGTGCCCGACGAATATGTGTGACCGCTGTGGCGGTGCTGGCGACCCTGGCGGGGTCGCCCGGACTGGCACAGGCCGAACAGCCGCAGGAATCCCAGCCGTTGAGTGCGGCGGACGACAGACCACTCCCGCCGGGGTGGCGGATCGGCGGGGAGGACGGGGCGCGTGAGCTGGTCTGGCGGGCGCCGAAGGCCGTGCCCATGGGGGACGCGCGGGTCGAGTTCCGTACCGGGGACCGGCTCCTCGGGGTGCCGAAGCAGGCGAGGGACGGGCGGACCTTCCGGCTCGCACTCGGCGGGACACCCCCCGAGCAGCTGACGGACCTTCGGGTCACGGCGGCGGGGCGCCGGCTGGACGCGCCGGCCGACGACACACGCAGGACCGGCTCGCACGCGGCCCGGCTGCCCGCGAAGGCGCCGGCGAGCGCCGTCGACCCGGGCGAACCCGGTTCGTACCGCACGGTCACCGGGACGTACGACCTCGACCCGGTGCGCCTGCCCGGGTTCGACACCCCGGTGGAGATGACCGCGGAGGTGGTGGCGCCCAAGGGTGCCACCGGCAGCCGGCCGCTCGCGCTGTTCCTGCACGGCCGCCACTACACCTGCTACAAGCCGGGCTCCGAGGACGACGTGACCGGCGACTGGCCCTGTGCCGACGGCTACAAGCCGATCCCGAGCCACCTGGGCTATCTGCGCGACCAGCAACTGCTGGCCTCGCAGGGCTATGTGACGGTGTCGATCTCGGCGAACGGCATCAACGCCCAGGACGGGCGGATCGAGGACGGCGGCGCGCAGGCGCGTTCCTCTCTGGTGCGCCGGCACCTCGCCCACTGGGCCGACTGGAACGCCCATCGCTCCGCCGCCCCGGCCGTCGTACGCGAGGCGGCGAAGGCGGACCTCTCCCAGGTCCTGCTCGTCGGCCACTCGCGGGGTGGCGAGGGCGTCAACCGGGCCGCCATGGACAGCCTCTATCCGCCACCGGCCGCCGAGGACGGCTACCGGGGCCCGGTGCGCTGGAAGGTGCGCGGGACCGTGCTCATCGGACCGACGATCTTCGGCCAGAACCCCGTCGCCGACGTGCCGTCCGTGACGCTGCTGCCGGGCTGCGACGGCGACGTGTGGGACCTGCAGGGCGAGAACTTCGTCGACGGGACGCGCGGGATCAGCCAGGGCACGGCACTGCACAGCGCGGTCTACGTGGTCGGCGCGAACCACAACTACTTCAACAGCGAGTGGACCCCGGGCGAGGCGGTCGCACCGGCCGGGGACGACTTCTGGACCGACCCGGAGCAGCAGGACCCGGTGTGCGCGCCGGGTGCCGCGACCCGGTTGACCGCCGCCCAGCAGCACAAGGCGGGCGCCACGTACATCGCCGCCGCGGCCCGGCTCTTCGTCGCCGGGGACGACCGGGTGCGTCCGCTGCTCGACGGTTCCGGCAAGCGGGCCCCGTCCGCGGACCCGGCCCGGGTGCTCACCCACGCGGTCGGCGGCCGGCGCAGCGGTGGTTTCCTGCCGGACGACGGGGCGGAGGTGACCGGCGCCCGGGTGTGTTCGGCGATCGACCCCGACCCGGCCGTGGCCTGTCTGGACCCGGAGGACCCGCGGACTCTCGGATCGTCACCGCACTTCGCGTGGTGGGAGACGGAACAGGAGACCGGCCGCAGCGCGGTGGACCTGAAGTGGTCCGCGCCGGGCACGACCGCGCGCATCACTGCGGCCGAGCCACTCTCCCTCCGCGGCTCCCAGGAGCTCGCGCTCCGCGTCTTCGTACCGCCGAACACGACCGGCACGGCCTTCGACGTGTCCGTCACCGACTCCTCCGACCGACGGGTGACGCTGGGCTCGGTCCGGGTGGACGGGCTCCCGGGCTCCGCGCGCACCGCCTCCTACTGGGCTCAGGAACTGCGCGTCCCGCTGTCGGCCGCGACCCGGGCCGGGCTCGATCTCGGGCAGGTCGAGTCCCTTGAGCTGACGCCCCGTTCCTCGTCCGGGCGAGCCTGGCTGATGGACGCCTGGGGCTGGGCGCCCGGCACTTCGGCGGTGAAGGCGGCCGCACTGCCGCGTGTCGACGTGGGCCGCACGATCGTCAAGGAGGGCGACTCGGGCACCCGCACCTACCGGGTCCCGGTCGAGATCTCCGGGCACGGCAGCGGGCAGGTCCGCGTGTACGTCGTCGACCCGGACAGCGGCCGGACCGAGAACCGCCTCGTGACCGTACGGCCCGGCAGCGACGCGATCGACGTGCCGGTCGAGGTGACGGGCGACACGGTCTACGGCTTCGACGTGGACCACGGCATCGCCGTCAAGGCCGTCCACAACGCGGTCGTCGGCAAGCACCGGGGCGGGGTCACCGTCGAGAACGACGACCCGGCCCCGGTGATCACCGTGTCGCCGGTCGCGGACCGGGTGACCGAGGGAGAGACGCTGACCTGGCGGCTGACCATGGACGCGCCCGCGGCGGCTGACTTCTGGCAGCCGGTGCGAGTGCTTCCGGTCACCGAGGGCGCCGAGCTGTCCACCAAGGACGTGGACCCGCAGTGGCTGAAGGACTGGTCCGGTGAGGAGCCCGACCCCGAGCGGCCGTTGTCCGACACGGGCCTGTGGGTGTGGATCAACTTCCCGCCCGGGAGCACCGAGGCGGACTTCACCGTGCCGACCGTGCGGGACGAGGTGACCGAGCCGACCGAGTCGACACGCCTCGTACTGACCGACGAGAACGCCGACCCGCTGCCCGACAGCCCGGCACTGACGGGCACGGTGCTCGACACCCCGTAAACCCCCCTGCCGCGGGGCCCGGCGGACCCGGGCCCCGCACTTCACCAGGCCGCACGGGTCCCGACGGTGAGGGTGAGTGAACTTGGGCGTACGTACGGGGCCCTTCGCGTGCAGGCCCAGCGCCGAACGCGCAACTCGACGGCACTGACTGTGTGTTGGGACGGCGGGCCTGTCGGCCCCAGCGCACATGAGGTGGCCAAACCTGAGTAGGCGCAACTTGGTCACGAGAAAGCAGAGTTACTGTAGGTTCCTGCTATGAAACAGGGCAAAGCAGTCGAGAACCCCGAGTCGCGCTTTTCCGCAGTGCTGGTGGGCGCGGCAAAGCTTCCAGGTGTGCGTATCAACAGGGAGGCATACCTTCGAAGCGCGCTGGCTCGCCACTGCTCCGAGGACGACATCCGAAGAGCGGTGGCGGAGAGCCCCGCGGCGGCCGGCATCACCGTCGAGGTTCTCGACAAAGTGGCCAACGACTCCATCCGCTTCGAAACCGCCAAGGTCAGCGCTCTCTCCGCGGCTGCCGGGATACCCGGCATCTTGGCTCTTCCCGCCACGGTGCCCGCCGACGTGGCCCAGTACTTCGGTCACATGCTGCGTATCGCGCAGAAGCTCGCCTACCTCTACAGCTGGCCCGATCTGTTCTCCGACGACGGCGACGACGTCGATGACGCGACCATGGGTGTACTCACGCTGTTCTTCGGCGTGATGTTCGGTACCCAGTCGGCGAACGCCGCTGTGGGGAAGGTCGCGGGGCTGATGGCTGAGCAGGTCGCCAAGAAGCTGCCCCAGAAGGCGCTCACCCAGGGTGTCATCTACCCGATAGTGAAAAAGGTGGCTGCTTACCTAGGCGTCCAGATGACAAAGCAGTCCTTCGCGAAGAGCGTCTCGAAGGCCATCCCCGTCGTCGGAGCCGTTGTCTCCGGCGGCCTCACTTTTGCGACGTACCTTCCGATGGCCAAGAGGCTGAAGAAGCACCTCTCCAGCTTGGATCTGACGAAGACGACACACCGAGTCGTGGTCGTGGACGTAGTGGATGCGGAAGACGTTCATGAGCTTGTCGTCACAGAACGCGCTGAGCGGCATGACCGCCCATGACGATGAGCAGGGCGATCCGCTGGGCGGTGTCGCCCCACCGTCGACACGGCCTGGTCAGCGGAAGTCCGAAGAGCCCGCCCCGCTCCTGGCGGGCCTGGGCGGGGGAAGCGGCTCGATCTCCCGGTCGAAGAAATCGTGGAAACCCTCGCCTCGCCCGTAGAGCGTATTGAATCCCGCATTGGTTTCCCGGATCAGTGACCGGTCGGTGTAACGGTTGGCTCCATCCGCGTTTCCTTCGTCGTCGTAGACGACCTCGTACATCACTGCATCGCCGAGAATTACCACTTCCGGAACCGGGCGGTTCTGCTCGATTCTCGAAATATCCCGGGCGTCGAGAATCTTGATGTCGTCACCCAGGTCCACGCGTACACGCAGGACGAACAACTCCCATTGCACGTACGGCGTGATCGGGAATTCCACCACGCGGAGGCGTCGGTGCGGAACCCCCAGCCGCCTCGCCCGACGGAGTTCCTGTGCGTAGTCCTCGCGGCCCTCGTCGGCCAAGGACCGGGCCCTGTTCCAGTCGCCCGCAGCGAAGGCCTCCCAGCTGGCGAAGCCGCGCTCCTCGAAGTGCTGACCACGCTCGAGCTTGTTCAGGAAGCCGATGCCGCTGGTGTAGACCCGGCCGAGGTCTGCGTGGTACGCGGGGCGATCCATGCGCTGGGAGACGCCGGCGGGGAAGGAGTCAAACACTGGGGATGTCCGGCTTCGCCGCGATGAGCATGTTCCTGGGGATGACCACCAGGCGTTCGTCCGAGCCGATCGAGACCCCGTCGGGCAGGTTCTCGGCGAGTGACTGGGTGAGGTCGCGGCCGATGACGGCGATGTCCCCGTTGGTGAGTTCCCAGATGTCAGGGCAGTCGGGAGTTCCGGTTGTATTTCCGAGTTCCTGAGGAGATTTCCCCAGACGCTGTTTGAAGGTCGTATCCGGATCTGCTTCCCAAGGCCTGACCATTTTCGTCGCCCTCTCGATCGGTCGGTAGGGTTCACCGTAGCGTCCGACGAGTTCGCCTGACCATGCGTCTAGGCTGGTCCGCGAGGGTAATGGCGAGTATTGACTCATACTTGTCTCATGTCGCTCGGGGGTGGAATGATGTTTCCTGGAAAGAGAATCATGCCACCACTGTGCAGGCACGTTTCTTCTATTTTTCTGCCAGCAAATGGGTGAACGGAGGGGTGATGGACCCGGAAGTGACGTCGCTCGCACAGAGCGCGGGAACCACCTTGGTCACGTTGATGGCAGCGGACGCCTGGCAGCACACGCGTGACGGGTTCACGCAGCTCTGGCGCCGGATGCAACCCGAACGGGCCGCGACCGTGGCCGCCGAGTTGGAGGCAGGCCGCGAGGATGTGCTGGCTGCCGTGGCGGCGCACGACCAGGAGACCCTGGACGAACTGCGCCTGCAGTGGCAGGGGTTCGTACGGCGCCTGGTCGTCGCCCGGCCCGCCGCCGCCGAAGAACTGCGCAGGCTGCTGGACGAACTCGATCCGGAGGGCTCGACGGCCCGACAGGTCACCCAGCGAGCCACCGCTTCCGGCCGGGCCCGGATCTACCAAGCGGGACGAGACCAGCACATCGCAGAGCGATGACAGGTGGGATGGACGGTCACGCCGAGGACCGTGGACGGGTTTTCCAGTCGTCCGGCGACCAGCACATCAACGAACACCACCACCACCACCATCACGGCGGTGACGGCCCCGGGCACAGTGGTCCGGACTCGGTGCGCAGTCCGGCAGTGGGGCGGCCTCCCGTCGTGCTGCGTGACCGCAGCGAGGTGATGGAGCGCCTGCGGGCGAGCGTCGGGGCGGAGCGCGGCGGCGAGGTCTACGTGCTGTACGGCATGGGTGGTTCGGGCAAGACAGCGGTAGCGTGCACGCTCTTCCAGGAGGTCGCCGGCGAACAGGGCCGGGCAGCTCTGTGGGTCAACGCCGCCGACCGTGCGAGCCTGCGCGGCGGCATGCTGGCCGTGGCCGCCGACCGTGGGGCGGGCGACGGCGAACTGCTGGCCGCCCGCAACGGTCTGCGTCCCGCGGCTGATCTCGTCTGGCGGTATCTCGACCGATCCGCCGAGCCCTGGCTGCTGGTCCTCGACAACGCCGACGAGCCGGAGATCCTGCGGGACGGCAGCTGGCTGCGCACCAGTCCACGCGGCATCGTCGTGGTGACCACACGCCGAGCGGCGGCCCGTTGGTGGCCGGGAGCCGAGCTTCAGCACATCGGCGTACTGCCGCGGGAGGACGCCGCGCTCGTGCTGCGCGACCTCGCCCCGCACAGTGGTACGACGGAGCAGGCGGCGCGGGTCGCGGACCGGCTCGGGCGGCTGCCGCTGGCCCTCACCCTGGCCGGAGGCTTCCTCTCTCACCAGGTGCTCGACCCCTGGACGATGGATGCCTACGGACATCATCTCGACGGAGACGAACGGGTGCAGTTGATCGACCGCGGAGCCGACGCGCTGTCCGAAGCGGACCCGCGGCATCTGGTGGGCCTGACCTGGCAGTTGACTCTCGACACGTTCGAGGCGCGCGGGCTGCCCGAAGCTGCGGCTCTGCTCGGACTGCTGGCCCGGTTCGCCGCCGAGCCTCTGCCGCTGGCCCTGCTCGATCACGAGGACATCGGCGCTGTCCTTCCCCGGTCCCGTACCGAGACGGCTCTGCGAGCCCTCCTCGACCAGTCGCTGTCCGAGCTGGTCGAGGCTGTCGGAGTGCGCTGCGTACAGAGCCATGGCGTGCTGCTCGACAGCGTCTGCGCCGCGACCCCCGCCGAGCTGGTGCCTGCCCTCGACGCGGCGGCCGTCCGACTGCTCGACGCGGCCGTACCCGGCGTACCCGATGCCGGACCGCACGAACCGCGACTGCGCCTGTTGGTGCCTCATACGCTGGCCCTGCTGCGACGGGTAGGCGAGCCCTCGGCCGTCGCCGCCGCCCTGGCCGTGGCGACGCGGCTGTCGGTCGCTCTGCACCGGACCGGTGACTACCTCTCCGCCTGGGAAACCTCCCGAACAGCCGCGGATCTCGCGCAGCGGCTGCTCGGCGCGGACGATCGTATGGTCCTGGCCGCCCGCTCCAGGGCCGGGCGGGCGCTGTTCCGGCTGGGCAGGTTCGCGGAGGCCGAGTCGGTGCTCTGCGGTGTCCGTACCACTCAGGAGGGCTTGTTCGGGGCCGACGACCCCGACACCCTGGACACCTCCTACGGCCTGCAACTCGTGCTGGCGAACCTCGGGAGACGCGAGGAGTCGGTCGCCATGCTCAGCGCCACCGTCGCCGGACGGTCGTCGGCGCTGGGCCCCGCGCATCCGCTGACGCTGCGCGCCCGCGCCAGCCTGCTGGAGATGCTGCCCGCGACCGAGGTGGTCACCGAGGAAGACGGTGCACTGCTCTCGTTGCCTTCGGAGTGCGCCCGGCTGCTCGGCCCCGATCACACGGTGACGCTGGGGGCCGGGCACAACCACGCGTGGGCGCTGTACCTCCTGGGCCGGTTCGACGCGGCGGACAGCGAGATCCGGTCGGTCACCGAGGCGTATGTGCGGCGCTTCGGACCGGAGTACCCGATCGTGCTCGCGGCCCGGCAGCTCTTCTCCCGGACCCGGGCCGCGCTCGGCCAGGTGGACGAGGCGATCGAGCTGATGACCGAGGTCGTCGCACGCCGGGAACGCGGCCTGGGCGCCGAGCACCCCTTCACGGTCGCGGGCCGGCAGCTCCTGGACACGTACCGGTCGGGCGACACGTCCCGGTCGGGCCGATGACGTGACGACGTACGCCGCGACGGGGAACGGCGGTCCCGGTTGGCGGAGATCCTCTCACCGGGCCTCCGCCGTCACCGGCCAGCAGATCTCCGTGCGGGTGGGGTTCGAGCCCTCCATCGTCAGGTAGTGCTCGCGGACGGGGCCGATCACGCCGATGTCGCGTTCCATCACGTAGCTGCCCAGTGCGCCGCACGTGCGGTCCGCGCTCTCGCGGTCGCCGGTGTGTACGGCGACGGCGTAGCGGGTGGCGGGGAGGCTGGTCTCCACCAGGCGGGTGCCGGCCGGGGCCGGCAGGTCCATGGGGACGAAGAGCGTGGCCCTGCCGACCTCGTCGGTGAAGAGTTCGCGGGTGACGAGTCCGCCCAGCGAGCCCTGTGAGCCCTGTGAGCCCTGCGAGGAGGCCCGGTCCACGTCGGCCAGGGCCGTGCGGAGCTCCTGCAAGGAGTCCTCGTACCAGGTGTAGTAGTCGTCCAGCTTGATCATCGCGGATACGGCCCACACGGGTGTGCGGGGCAGCGAGCGGAATTCGACCTCCAGCCGCGTGCTCTGCCCCGTCAGGAGTTCGCGCAGCGTCTGGACGGCCTTGCTGGTCTCCCAGAGCTGGTCCTCCATGCGCGTCAGGTGCGCGGCGATGATCGCGTTGCGGTCCTCGGTGGTCTCGGCCGCCAGCACCGCCTTGACGTCCGGCAGCGGCATGTCCATCCCGCGGTAGCAGCGGATGATCTGCGCCTGGGGGACCTGGTCGGTGCCGTAGTGGCGGTACCCGGTGTACGGGTCGGTGTGGGTCGGCTCCAGGAGCCCGACCTCGTGGTAGTACCGCAGTGCCTTCTTGCTCAGGTGCGTCATCAGAGCGAACTCGCCGATGGTGAGGCGTGCCGTCACGGCTTCTCCTTCTCGGGCGGGCCGCAGCAACCTGTCCGCAGCACCTGTCGCGGTACTCGGCGGTAATTGGCGGTACTTGGTGGTACTTGGCAGTACTTACTGGGGTGGGGGATCGCGGAACCAAGAGTAAGGGGCGGCTTCCCCCGTACCCGCTCCGGTCTGTTGCGTCACAGCCGGCCCGGCACCATTTGACCTTCCCCCTACAGGAAGGTCGACCGTCGGATGCAGCGGGGCCGGTCCACGGCCCTCCGTCAGTTGGATGGATCGCATCATGGTGCAGAACCTCACGGGCAAGACCGCGCTGGTCACCGGCGGTACCAAGGGAATCGGCGAGGCCATCGCCCGTCACCTCGCGGACGCCGGGGCCCGGGTCGCCACGACGGCCCGCAGCAAGCCCGCCGCGGGCGTGCCCGCGCACATCGACCAGTTCATCACGGCCGACCTCTCCACTGCGCAGGGCGCCGACGACGTCGCCACCGCGGTGCTGGAGGCGTTCGGCGGTATCGACATCGTGGTCCACAACGCCGGGGGCAGCGACGCGCCCATGGGGTCCGCCGCCAGTTTCAGCGACGTGGTCTGGGAGCAGACCCTGGCGCTGAACCTCCTGGCACCGGTCCGTATCGACCGGGCGCTCATCCCCGCGCTGCGGCAGGGCGGAGGCGCGATCGTGCACGTGACGTCCCTCGGCGCCGTCCTCCCCAGCGTCGTCACGGTGCCCTACGCGGCGGCGAAGGCCGCCCTGAGCAACTACAGCAAGGCGCTGGCCACGGAGCTCGGGTCCTCCGGGGTACGGGTCAACCGCGTCGAGCCCGGGTTCATCGAGACGGCCGGCACCCAGGTGTTCATGGACGACATGGCGGCGAGCGCGGGCACCGGCCGCCAGGCGGCGCGCCAAATGATCATGGACGCCCTCGGCGGGGTCCCGCTGGGCCGCCCAGGCCGTCCGGAGGAGGTCGCCGAGCTGGTGGGCTTCCTGGTCTCCGACGCGGCCCGGTACATCACCGGCACCGATGTGGCCATCGACGGAGGAGCCTTCCCCGCCGTATGACCCCGCCGTACGGCCCCACGGCGGCGGGCTGAGAGTCCAGTGCCGCCACCGCCACCGCCACCACCACCGCCGCCCTTGCTGTGGCGTCGACCCCGGCAGGCCCCAGGAAGGAATCCCCCATGAAGTTCGGTGTGAGCTGCACCTTCACCGACCAGTCAGTCCTGGCGCCGGCCGACTACGGCCGCGCCGTCGAGGAACGAGGATTCGACTCGGTCTTCCTTGCCGAGCACACCCATATTCCGGTCGAAGAGATATCGCCCTATCCCTTCGGTGACCGCCCGGCCTCGCTCTACCACACCATCGACCCGTTCGTGGCGCTCAGCGTGATGGCCGGTGCCACCGAGCGGCTGCTCCTGGGCACGGGGACAGCGCTCGTCGCCCAACGGGATCCGATCACCACGGCCAAGCTCATCGCCTCGTTGGACCTGGTGTCGAACGGCCGGTTCGTCTTCGGGGTCGGATCGGGATGGAACGCGGAGGAAATGGCGAACCACGGCGGAGACCCGGCCCGACGCGGGGCCGTCGCGGTCGAGCACGTTCTTGCCATGAAGGAGATCTGGCACCACGAGAAGGCGGAGTTCCACGGCGAGTTCGTGGACTTCGACCCCATCTGTTCCTGGCCCAAGCCCGTACAGCGACCGCACCCCCCGGTCTACATGGGCGGAGGCGAAAAGGCGTTCGCCCGGGTGGTGCGCGCCGGGGACGGCTGGTTCCCCAATCCCCAGTCGCCCGACGGGCTGAAGCCGAAGATCGAACGGCTGCGCGCACTCGCGGGCCGCGAAGTCCCGGTGACGGTGCTTCATACGGGGCCGGCCGAAGCGAGGAGCGTCGCGGGATACGAGGAGGCCGGTGTGGAACGGATCGTCTTCCCCCTCGACACCGAGGCCCCGGACCCGCTGGCCGCGCTGGACGGCCTGGTCGCACTGACCGCCCAACTGGCGGACGCCCGAGGCTGACGACAGCCCGAAGCCGAAGCCCGTAGCCCGCACCACGACGCCCGCAACCCGCAACCCGCCAACCCGCAACCCGCCGCCCAGGAGTGCTGCCCGGAGCGGTGTCGCCGAGGGCATCGACGCGTACGAGAGCGGGCCGGTCGGCGCCCTGCGCCGCTATCTGGCCGATTCCGACACGGTGATCGCCAACAGCGTCGGCGACCCGGCGAAGATGGCACGGGCCGTCATCGACGCCGTGAGCGCTCCGCGGCCCCCGCGGCGGCTGGTACTCGGCAGCGACGCCCACACCATGATCCAGCAGTCCCTCGCCGCCCGGCTCGCCGACCACGAGGCACAGCGGGAGTCGGCGGCGACCACCGACCGCTGAACCGGACCGCGGTGGTTCAGGCGGTCTTGCGCAGACGCGGGGGAATCCCGTCGGGCGGAGCGTCCGGTGAGGTGCCCTCAGGGGTGTCCTGTCCGGGCGACCGGCCCCAAGGGCTGCGCGACAGCAGCGCCGTCGAGGTCAGGTGCAGCACGTTCACGACCAGGATCGCCGGCGCGACGATCCCGACGGCGGTCGGCAGCGCGGGCTCCAGCAGGAGGGCCAGGATGATCGCCGTGATGCCGTTCTGCTGACTCAGGCACAGGGCGGCCCGGTCCCGGCGGGAGAACCCGAGGCCCACCATCGAGGCCACGATTGTCTGCGCCACGAACGTGGCCGCCCCCAGCACCGCCCCCGTGGCGAAGTCGGCGCCCCCGGCGAGCAGCAGGCCCAGCAGCAGGGTGGCCAGCACCAGCGCGGTGTTGGTCGCCCGTCCCAGCCACGCGCCCAGCGCCGGCCGGAAGAACAGCGCGGACAGCGCGAGCCCGAGCATCAGGAACTGCCAGGTGGCCGCCGCCAGCAGCGCCGCCAGGGCCACGTACTGGAGGACGCGCCGGGCCTGCTGGGGGCCGCGCAGGGCGGCGAGCCGGGCGCTGCCGGACGGCCCGCCGCGGTCGCGCAGCGCCGCCCACACCGCCGCCGCCACCGTCAGCAGGACGAGATTGCCGATCAGCGCCGTCGCGTAGTCCTGGGCGCCGGACGCGACACTCGCCGTGTCCTTGAGGACCATCGAACCCAGGATCACCACGAGCACGGTGGTCACCGGGTCGTCGAACGAGGCCCAGGCCGCGAGCAGGGACTTCGCGCGCCGCGACATGTCACGGCTCTCCAGCATCGCGGACACCGACAGCGGGTCGATCTGCGCCATGGCGACCGCGAGGACGAGGTACTCGGGATCGTCGGGGAACGCCACCCACAGCACCCCCGCGATGAACGCGGCCTTGAGTCCCACACCGAAGGTGATCGCGACGACGATGCGGTAGAGGTCGTCCCGCGCCTGCGGCCGGTGGATCCCCTGGGCGCTGCCGTACAGCCCGACGGCGAGCAGACCCGAGCTGAGCCAGCCGTACCAACCGCCGTGCGCGCCGACGTCCGGCGTCAGCCACTGGCCGGCCAGACAGCCCGCGCCGGCCAGGCACAGCGGCAGGAAGAGCGGACGCAGGATCCTGTTGACGGCGGCGCGCGCCGGCCGTGGAGTGCCGTCCTGGAGTGCCACGACCACGACCCCGTCCTTCCGGGCCGGAGCCCGTGTGTCGGTCAGCTCTCGCCCAGCGTGCCGCCGAGCCGGGCGACCTGCTGATCGGCCTGGGTGACCCTCGACTGGTCGAGGGTCACCCCCATGAGGAACCGCCGGTCGGGAAGGGCGTGGAAATACACGGCACCCTGCTCCACGTCGAGCACCACCTGCATCAGCTCGCCCCGCAGGATCGCCCGCAGCGACAGGTTCATGCGCTCGATGACACCGGGCAGCAGCTTGCCCATCCGGCTGTACCGGCCGCGCCGCCGGTCCGGGGTCTGCGCCCGGAAGAAGTCCACGAGCGCCGGGTGGTCGAAGATGTCGTAGCCCCAGGCCGTCGTCGGGGAGTGGTGGTACGCGATGTAGTGCAGCCCCTGGACGTCGAGCACCGACCGCAGGGCGTCCTCGATACCGGGCGGCGGGTCCGGGACCGTACGCCGGTTCTCGGTCACGTACGGGCCGGCCGGGAGGGACGCGTCGGGGGAGGGCGCCAGCTCGGGGGACTCGACGGGAGCGCTCACCCAGGGCTCGTCGTTGAACCAGGAGCCGTAGTTCAACGGGCTGTACCGCGCGGGCATCCGCAGACCGTTGACGCACTCGGCCATCCTGGTGTCCAGTTCGTCGAGGCGGTCCGTGGCCGAGGTGGCGCCGTAGAGATGGAATCCTGGTTCGACGAGATAGTAGAGAACGGCGCCCGACGGTACGCGCAGTACGGTGCGAATGAGTGCGCCGGTGCGCAGCGCCGTGAAATCCGGGCCGAGTTCTTCGAGGATGTAATACAGCTGGCGCCCGGTCCGCTCGTGGGAGGCGGATTCCGGGGAGAGCGCGGAGGTCCCGCCCGACGACTTCGCGGACGCGTCCAGGACGACTTTCGCCGTGTCGCCGTCATAGAGCACCAGGTGCGCGAGACCGTCGGAGTGAAGCAACCGGTTTAACTGATCCGCCAGTTGAACCATCGGTGTGGTCTCCCCGTCCGGAAAACGAATCGTGGCCTGCTCGGTGACGTCCGGAGGGTCAGACATCCCGTACCTCCAGATCCGCGCCGAGCCTCCGATACGGATCGTCCGCCAGGGCGGTCGCGAGGGGATGCCCGGCCATGAGTGGTTCGGAGACCCAGCGTTCGAGGTTTGCCCGCAGCCTGGATTCGCTCGGGTCGTCCGAGCCCGAGCCCGAGCCCGAGCCGGAAGCCGAGGCCAGTCGGTTGGCCAGTGCCGTCAGAGTCACCGGATGCCGCTCCCCCCATGCCGTGGGCTGTGCGCAGTCCTCGTGGATACCGATGTCCTCGGTACTCGTATCTCTTCCCAGTACGCTCCGGCAGTTGCTCTGGTTCATCCGTGCGACGAGTGAGTACCGATGACCGGAGTCGAATGAGTTTCCGAGTTGGTACGCCGCCTTCTGTGCGTGTGAGAGTGCCGTGCTTGGGTCCCCGGCCGCCAGTAGGTACAGCGCCATGTTGTTGAGGCAGATACTGGTGAAGGGGTGGGTGGGGCCGAACACCTTCTCGTAGCGCTCGCACAGGTCGGGCATGCTGTCCGCCGCGTCCGCGAACCGTCCTGAGGCGTGCAGCCCGATCGCGACGGACAAGTCGCAGGCCATGGTGCCGGGATGCTCGTCCCCCCAGTGCCTGGTGAACCCCGCTCGCGCGTCCTGCAGCCGCTTCAGCCCCTCGTCGACGTCCCCCTTGCGCACCAGGGTCATGCCCAGGCCGGCCAGCGCGCCCAGATAGCGGTGGGAGTCCTTTCCGGTGAGCATGCGGAAACGCTCGCAGCTGCGGGTCAAGTACCGCTCGGAGGCTCCCAGATCGCCCCGCTCGCGGAAGTACGTACCGAGATTGGCGTACGAGATCCAGGGCCGGAAGTCGTTCTCGCCGTACTGCCGCTTACGGATGGTGTAGGCGTCCCGGTCCAGCTCGATGGCCGCGTCGACGGTCTCCATGTAGAACTTGGACAGGGCCAGGTTGATGGCGGCGTCCAGCGTGGCGTTGTGCTCCGGGCCGATCACCCGGGACAGGCCGGAATGCGTTCGGCTGTCCTCCGAGAAGGCCTCCCGGAAGCGGCCGGTGGCACGCAGGTCGGCGGCGTAACCGCGGGCGGCCATCAGGGTGTACACGTCGTTGCTGTCGCGTTCGCGCTGGATCTGGACCGAGTGCTGGGACCGCTCCAGCGCGCACTTGTACCGGCCCAGGGCACGGCAGGCCGCCGCCACCTCGGACTCCATCCGCAGCACCACGGTCCGGCTGTCGCCGATGCCCGGGTCCGCGCGCCAACGGGCCAGGACGCGCTCGCCCAGGACCCGCGCCTCCTCCCACCGGTCCGTGGTCCGCCGGTGGTAGACCTGGCTGACGAGCCAGCGGTGCACCTGCGGGTCGGAGCTCTCCAGCGCGCCGGAGGGCTCCAGGTGCCGGTCGAGTTCGGCGAAGTCCTTCCGGTGCTCCGGTTCGTGCCGCTGGAGGTCGGAGGGCACCATCGCGGCCAGCACCGCCAGGGCCTCCGCGTGGGTCTCCGCCCGCTCCTCCGGGGTCATCCAGCCGCGCACCAGGTCCTGGAGGATGCGGTGCACCTTCAGCCGCCCGGCCTTCGGGTCCTCCACCGCGAGCGTGGCGACCGAGAGCTGGTTGAGCACGTTCCGCAGGCGCAGGGTGTCCTGGAGGCTCGGGTCGAGCCGGGCCAGCCGGCCGATCATGCCGGGCGACTCGATGACCCGCATGCCCACACCGTCCGCCGACAGGAAGGAGCACAGCTGCAGCAGCCGGGCGGCGGCGGGGAACTGGCGGCGCAGCCCCTTGAACCGCACCCGGTAGACCGCGTCCATCGTGCGGTAAGGACCCGGGACCTCGCCCGGGGCGTCGGACTCCAGCCGGTCGATGAGGGCGATGTACCGGTCCACCTGCGCGGGGGAGGAACTCAGCTCGGCCACCGCCGTGTTGAGCATCAACGGGTGGTCCCCGAGCCGCTGGGCCAGTCGGTCCAGGTCCTCGGTCTTCGCCCCGGGCAGCCCGGCGCGCAGGAGGCGCAGGCTCTCCTCGTGGGTGAACGACTCGATCTGCTGGGTCTCGTAACCGACGGGCCACTCGGAGGTGAGCGAGGTGATCAGGACGTGGCCGGGTCCGGTGGTCGGCACGTACGGGTCGAGTACGTCGATGCTGGGCGCCCCCTCGAAGACGAGCAGCCAGCGGGAGCAGAACCGCCCGGTCCGCAGGGCCGCCAGCAGGGCGGCCGGATCGTCACCACCGCCTGCGTCCCCGACGGCGGCGTTGAACTCCCGGGCCAGGGCGCGCAGCCCCGCCCGGATGCTGTCGTCGTCGGCCGCCGGGATCCACCACACCAGGTCGTACTGTGAGGCGAAGCGGTGCGCGTACTCCAGTGCCACCTGGCGCTTGCCGGAGCCCTTCATTCCCCACAGGACGTGCGGCGGGACGTGGTCGGCCGACGAGAAGGCGAACCCCTCGCGCAGTTCGCCCAGTTGGCGGGTGCGTCCGACGAACCGGACGTCCCGCATGGGCAGGGACACCACATCCGGCTGCCGGCCGGGGAAACGTGTCCGGTCCGCCGGGCGGAACGGGGCGTCGACGATCTCCGGCGGGAAGCGGGAGAGCAGTGCCCGGTGGGCCGCGCGCTCCTGCTGTCCGGCGAGGTTGACGGCGTCGTGCCAGTCGAAGTGCGGGGCCAGCCGCGCGGTGCTGATGCGCAGGCCCACGATCTTCGGCGGCTGGGCGCCGCCCACGGGCGCCCCCACCGCGAGGTTCGCGATCGTGCGTCCGGCGGCGGTGTCCTCCAGGCGTCGGGACAGCAGGGCGACGACGTAGTCGGAGTCGGGGCCGCAGTCCAGGCCGCCGTTGTCGTCCGCGTCCAGGTCGTCGGGGTAGGGCTCCGTCTCCGGCTGGGGCGGCTGCACCTTGACCCCGGCGCCGGCGAGCTGCTCGGCGATCCAGTCGCTCCACAGCTGGTCGTCGGGGGCGTTCAGCACGGTCACGGTCAGCGGGACGGCGTCCCGTCCCGAGTGGCCGGTCCAGGCGGTGTACTCCTCACGCAGCTCCCTGGGCGCCTGCTTGAACGAGGTCACGGCGCCGTCGGTGATGCGCTGTGCGGCCTTGACGCAGGCGCTCACCAGGGAAGCGCTGTGCAGCGGATGCTCGACCATGACGGCGAGGTCCTCCGCCAAGGAGAAGTGGGGCTGATACGGGATCAGCACCTCGTTCCAGTACGCGTCCAGCGACTCTTCCCCGGTGAGGCCCAGATACGGATCGAGCGCCGTGCGGGCCTCGGCGAGGGCCCGCTCGAAGCGGGTCGTCTCGATCGTGGTGTCGACGCGCAGGGGCATCACATGGAGCGTGATGTGCCTGGGCTGGGCCTCGATGCGCCGTGCGATGTCCCGGGCGCCCTCGATGGCCCGCCGGTGCAGGCTCAGTCCGATGACCACGGTGTCGGGCAGCGCGACCGTGCAGATGCCGGCGTCCGCCGACAGCCCGGCGCCGCTGTCGATCAGGATGTAGTCGTACTCGCTGTGCCGCATCCGGGAGCGCAGCGCCGCCAGGAACTCCCTGCCGTCGTCGGTGTCCTGGAAGAGGTCCCAGTCGAAGGCGCGCAGCCGGTCGCGGTACCGGTCGTCCTGTCGCCCGGGGCCCAGGTAGTACAGATGGCCGCCGTTGGGGAACGGGTAGTGGACGTCGACGTCGTAGCGCTTGAAGTCGGTGTGCTGCGGGTGCAGTTCCCGCAGGTGCTCCGCCCCTCGCTCCTGGCTGCTCGCCGTGGCCGCGAAGGTGGAGAACATGTCCAGGATCCCGTCGCTCATGCTCAGATCGCGATTCGGGAGGTACTTGGAGTAGTACAGGTGCAGGGCCGGGTCGTCCAGGTCCCAGTCGACGGTGAGGACCGACTTGCCCTGACTGGCCATGATCCAGGCGATGTTGGCCAGCGCCATCGTGCGTCCCGCGCCCGCCTTGTAGGAGGAGAAGGTAATGATCTTCGTCTGCCGACCGGGTGTGCTCATCCCCCGCCCCACGATTCCCTGGGTGTTCCACCGACCAGCGGCGACCAGGTCCCTCGGTTCCTGAGCCAGCCGGCCCGTTCGCGCTCCCTGCGCACGATCCGCTCCGCCGCGTTCTCCAGAAGCGGTTCATCCGCTCTTTCCGGTCTTTCCGGGAGCGCGCTCTCCTCCCCGGCCTCGGCGAAGGCGTCGGCCATCACCGCGGCCATGGCATGGGTGAGCGAGTCCGGGGAGCCCGCCTCGTGGTGCGAGGCACCGAGCTGCCGGGCCGGAGTCCGGGCCAGCACCTCACGCAGCCGGCCCGCGCTGAGCCGGCTCTCCTCGTCGAGGCGCGGCAGGACGGTGACGACCGCCGCGACGCGCGCCCCCGAACGCGCCAGTCGATCCCATTGCACCGGAAAGGATGAGTCGCCGGTCATCCACGGGTCCACCAGCACCACGACGACGGCGGACGCCTCCACCTCGCGCAGCGGGTCCGCGCCGGTGTCGTCCAGGGTGACGCAGGTCAGCCGCTCGACACCGCAGGCGTACGCCGCCCGCCCGGCGATCGCGGCCGCGGGCTCGTCGCTCCGGGGGTGAAAGGGACGCCACTCCTCCGCGGTCTCCGCGTAGGTGTCGACGGACCGGCGCAGCCGCTCCATGCCCCGTCGGGTGCCGGCCAGCAGAGCCAGCACCAGATGGCGCTCACGAGGCCGGCGGGTACGGGAGGGGGCCTGGCCCCGTCCGGCGCGCTGGGGGCGCGCGGTGCGCTGCGGATGCGACGGACCGAAGTACGGTTCCACGGTGCCGCTCTCTTCCGGTGGCATGGCGGGCAGCGGTGCTCTCGCGGCGCGTGTGAGGCGTTCGGCCACCCGGCGCACCAGCCTGCGGTAGCGCTCCTTGGCGCTCCGGTCGCGCTGCAGGCCGGGCACGTCCGGTCCCTGGTAGCCGTCCCCGAGGTCGTCCAGCAACTGGCCGGTACTCGCCACCGACCGGGGCAGTACGAGGGAGTCGGCCCGCCACAACACACCGACCAGGGCGTCCGCGGGCTCTCCGGTGCGCCACAGCCTGCGCTGCATGCGCTCACGGAAGAGGGACCACTCCAGGGCGCACCGGGGGTCGTTCAGATAGTCGGCCGAATAGAGCACGAGGAGGGAACGGCAGACCAGGACGGCGGGGTCGGGGCCGAGTGCGGGTTCCGCGCGCTGCAGGTTGCCTTCGTTGCGCGAGTGACGGCCGAGCATGCAGTAGATCTCGTTCTGGACGTCGGAGTGGAACCGCTGGACCGGTCCTCTGTCACCGGTCGAACTGGCATAACTCGTGTAGAACAACGGCCCCACCGCAACCCCCCAAGGGACCAACCTCCCGTACGACGATGGCTCGGCACCGCCCAATTGAGTCACGTCGGCATCGACACGCTCGCTGATCTGGTCGATCTTGTGCATCGATGCCAATTCGGGTCTATGATAGGCAATTTTGCCCTCATGGGGGCTGGTCTGAAACCGAGCCATCTCTCGGATCCCTTTGAAGTGGCTAAAAATTCCGGATATCAGTGCCGGTCGGCGGCTGATTTCGGGCAGGTGTTCAAGATCGGTTCATCGGTGATGTTCGGCTGTCGATGTGCTGGATGAGCCGAGTGAGGTCCAGACAGTACACCGACGGATTCGCAAATTCCTGTCCTCTGCCATAGCGGTGAGCACGGAGTCCGCCGCCGCAGATCTCCACCAGGACACATGATCGGCAGGTGGCGCACAGCGAGCCGACGCCGTGCTCCGGGGCGTCTGGCAGCGCCAATACGCCGTCGAAGGAATGGCTGAATATGTTGACACCCGTGTGTGACGCGCCGTCGGCCACGGCGTTGAGCGAGTCCGCCCACACGAGCGCCCCGTCCGTCTCCACCACCGCGACGGCGGCGGGCAGTGTGCCGATCGCCTCGGAGCTGCTGCCGGTGTGGTCCCGGCACATGCCGATGACCGATTCGAACAGCCGCACCCGCACCGGGCGTCCGCCGTCGTACCAGCGGTCGAACACCTCGCACAGCCAGTCGCCGTACGGCGCTCGCGGGCCCCCGGCGCCGGCCGGCGGGGCGTCCCAGGTCCCGTGGGGCAGGAGGAAGTCGACGGAGGGAGGGTGGTGGGCGATCAGCGCGTCGTAGGTCGCCGCCGGAGGGTTGGCGAGATCCACCGTGCACAGCAGGCCGCCGAAGAGCCGTCGGTGGTGCGGGCCGCCGAGCCGTGCGAGGGCCGCGGTCACTTGGGCGTGACTGCCGCGCCGCGTGCCGTCGTCCGCGCCGGCGTCGGCGCCTTCGTCCGTCGTGCCTTTGTCCGTCGTGCTCTTGTCCGTCGTGCTCTTGTCCGTGCCTTCGTCCGTATCGCGGCGGCCCCGGCGGCCCCGGTGGCGGTCGTGGGCCCGCTCGTCGCCGTCGAGGCTGATGCCGACGCTGATGTCGTGCCGCAGCAGTACTTCCAGCATGGCGTCGGTGAGCAGGGTGCCGTTGGTCTGGACGGCCAGCTCCACGCGGGCGCCCGTCGGTCCGACGGTCCGGCGCACCGAGGCCGCGAACCGGTCGATCACCGCCGGGCCGGCGAGCAGCGGTTCGCCGCCGTGCAGGATCACCCTGATCCGGCGCAGACCGTGCCGGCGCACATGTTCGGAAATCCGCTCCACCACGCGGTCCCGGACCGCCGCCGGCATCGTCCGCGGGCGCCTGCTCCAGCCCGTGTCCCACAATTCGAAAACGTAACAGTAGTCGCATGCGAGATTGCATCGGCTGTGCAGTTTCACAACGAATTGATCGAATGCTGTCAGTGCTGCACGTCCGTCAGGCGTCACGGAGACGTGAGGCATTGGCCATTGCCCGGCAGGGGGACAGTTTTCCTCGAAAGTGGGGCCTTCCCACCGGTGCGGCCGGACCGCGAGTGGCGTACCTTCGGTGGGTGCCCTGACGGGTGAAAGATGAGGGCGGGAAACCGAACCCGGTTTCGCTTGAGGAAGGTTCCGTGAACTCTTCAATCCATGCCCCCGTCCGTCCCGGTGGAGGGCAAACGCATCCTCACCGAACTGATCGGCAACATGGCGATGAGAGTCCCCCCATTCAGTTTAGGGATGACGCTGTCCTCCTGGTTAGGCGTCAATTGGCCAACATCCGCGACTCCCAGGCGTAAACGGGGGAGTGCGGGGACAAAGGGGGAGTGAAGGGGGTTGTTCATGGCAAGTTATTTCGTCACGAGTTACGGCGCCGCCGAGAATCCCTCGTACGCGGGGCGCTTCCACCGAGATCTGTCCGAGGAAGTGAACCGGCGGCTCGGCCGGAGGATCGAAGCCCGGACATGTGATCCCACCGTGCCGGCCGAGGAGCGCCGCAGGCGCGTCGCGGGGGCGGACGTGTTCGTCATGCTGTGGTCGTCGGAGTACTTCCACGACGGCGGCTGTCTCGGCGACTGGGAGCTGTTCGAGTACCGGCTGGGCCGCGTGCCCGCGCCGCGGCGTCCGGCCTGCCAGTCGACGCGGGTGCTGGTCCGCTGGCGGACCGCGGGCACCCCGCCACTCGGGATGCCCCGGCCGCGCATGATCGACGGGGACGTGACGGACGGCTACAACAAGCACGGGCTGTACAAGGTCGTGCGGGAGAACCCGGACTCGTCCGCCTACCGCAACGTCCTGGGGCAGTTGGCCGACCAGGTCCTTGACGGACTGGCCTCCCCGCTCCCGCCGCTGCCGCCCGACGACGTGCCCCCGCCGGCGGATCCCCCGGTCCTGCCGGGGCCCCGGCCCACCGTGGAGACCCCGCCGCCCGCACACCGGCCCCGCGTCCTGATCTCGTACGCGCACGACGAGGCGGACCCCGCGCACGCCGAGGAGACCAAGTCGCTGGCCGCGTTGCTGAAACGCGGGGGCATCGACGTGCGGTTCGACCAGGACGTGGACGACGAGCCGCAGAACTGGCTGCGCTGGATGCACGCCGAGCTGCTGGCGGCGGAGTACATCCTGACGGTGGCCTCTCCCGCCTACAAGCGGCGCGTCGAGCTCCGGGAGCAGGAGGGGACGGGCCGAGGGGCGACCTGGGAGGCCGCGTACATGCTCGACGAGGTCTATGACAACGCGGGCACCTGGCAGAAGCGCTTCCTGCGGATCGTCTTCCCGAGGTTCACCGTGGCGGACCTGCCCGCCTTTCCCGGTTCCGCCTCGGTCTCCGTCTACCGGATCGACCCCGTCACGGGGGGCGCGGACTTCGACCGGCTGCTGGCCTATCTGAAGAGGGGCCCGACGGCACCGTGACACCTCCGGGTGCCGTCGGCCCGTCAATCCCGTCGTCAGTCCGTCAGTCCGCCAGGCGTCCCAGTCCCAGGACGACCAGTTCGGCGATCTCGTCGGGGGAGTGGGAGGCGGCCAGACGCCGGTTCTCCTCCGGGGAAAGCCCGTTGGACGGCCTCGGGGCCTTCGCGTGGGCGCGCAGCCGTTCGAGGCCCGCGAGCAGCCGGGGGTCGGCCGGGGCCGCGTCCGGGTCGCCGGGGAGCCAGGCGCAGTCGTCGATCCCGAGGGCGCGCACGATGTCGACGGTCACACCGCCGAAACCGGCCGCCAGGTAGAGCGGTTGAGGGTCCCCGTGGCCTCCGTGGTCCGCGTCGGTTCCGTCGTCGCCGGGGGCCAGCGAGAGGAGGGCCTCCTCCAGCAGTCCTGGGAGCTCGCCCTGGAAGTCCGCGCGCCGTCCCCCGACGAGGAGCCGGCCGTCGGTACGGGCCCGCAGGTAGCGGCGCATGGCGGTGAGCGACGTACGGGCCACCTCGGGCGCCACGCTCTCGGCGGCCTCTCCGCGTCCGGCGGCGGGGTCGGTCTCCCGCCCGGCCGGATCGAGGCAGACGACGCGTCCCGCCGTGCCGAGATCGAGCCGGGCCCGCAGGTCCGACAGGGGCAGCCCGCGGTGTTGCGGCCAGGCCAGGCACACCAGCAGCGGCTGGTCCCCGCGTCCGTGCCGGGCCGCCTCGGCGGTGAGCACCGAGGTGTAGCCGTCGGGGCCGAGGTGTCCGCCGTAGGCGAGGTGACCACCCGCCTCCAGGACGCGCCGCGCGGTCCGCGCGAGCGACAGCCGCAGTTGCTCCTCGCTCGGTGCGAGGCGGTCCAGGTCGGGGCTCTGCGAGACCGACACGGCGAGGGTGCGGCCCGAGAGTGCGTCAGGAGCAGGCGGAGACGTCATGCCGCCATCATCTCAGTCCGGTGATCGAACCGCCGTCACCGCGCCCGGTCCGGGGTGTGCCAACAGCCCTGCGGCAGAGGTGATTTCACGACTACACTTTCTGGGGTGATCTTCGGGTTCTCTGGTCGTCGCGTGCTGCGCCTCCTAGGCGCGGCCGTCGGGGGCGGTGGCGCCGGAGCGGCCGCGTACGGACTGCGGAGCGTCGAGGGTCTTGCCGCGTTCGGCGCCGTCGGTGCCGCGCTGGGCGTTCTGGTCCTGCTGGGGGTCGACTTCTACCGCCGGACGGCCAGCCTCACCGAGGTGCGGATCACCGTGCCGCAGCTGAGCGAGCTGACCTTCGTCGTCAACGACCACACCCGGGCCGTCTCCTGGCAGCTCTTCGTCGAGTCGGTCACCCGGACCTCCACCCAGCGCCTCGACGACGGCGAGGGCTTCCTGCGCGAGGCCCTCGAATCGCTGTACGGGCTCTTCGCCACGACGCGGGACATCCTCAAGGCGGCCAGGCCCACCGCGCACGGGGAGGGCGTCACCGTCGAGTACCTGGCGGTGAACCTGCTCAACCAGCAGTTGCGGCCGTTCCTGTCCAAGTGGCATCCCCGGCTCAGGGAGTTCGAGAGGGCCCACCCCGAACTGGGCGAGTCCGACTGGCCGCAGGCGATGGAGTGCCGCCAGGAGCTGGCCCAGTTGCAGGACGCCACCAGGGAGTACGTCCTGAGCTTCGCCCGGCTGGCCGGCGTACGCGAGCCACATCTGATGCTGGGCACCGCCGCCCCCGCCAGGTAGACCTCGGTTCGGCCGGCCCGCGGACTTTGTGGGGCGAACGACCGTCACGCTCGGCGACCGGCGCGGGCTACTGTGCCCGTCGTGCGGGGTCGGCGCAGGCCGGGGCGGGCGCGTGCGATCTCACGTCCCCGCCGCCTCATGTCCCCGCCGCCTCACGTCCCTTTCGCTCGTGAGCGGGCCCACCGCCCGTCCGGGCCTTTCGATCTGAACGTCCGACCCGAGGAGTCCCATGCAGAAGTCAGCGCGGAGCCGGACGACGGCTCGGGTAACAGCGGGGGCGCTGGCAGTGCTGTTCGCCGCGGGCTGTTCGGCGAGCCTGGGCTCGAAAGAGGTGAGCAGGGGCGAGGTCGAGAAGCAGGCCTCGGCGGCCCTGAGCAAGCAGATCAGCGGGAAGATCGACGACCTCACCTGCGAGGACGACCTCAAGGCCGAGGTGGGCGAGACCGTACGCTGCGAGCTGACCGTGGACGGCGCGAAGCAGGGCATGACGGTCACCGCGAAGTCGGTCGACGGCGACAAGGTCAAGATGGGCTACAAGGTCGACGACGCCCCCGCCGCCGGTGGCTCCGCCGAGCCGGCGTCCTCGCCGCCCGCCCGGCCCACCGACGCGGCGAGCACCGGTACGGGCGGCGGCACCGGAGGCAGTACCGGCGGCGAGTCGGTGCCCAGGGCGGAGGTCGCCCGCCAGGGCAAGGCCGCCCTGGCGGCGCAGGCGGGCCGGCAGCCCGACGCCTTCTCCTGCCCCCAGGACCTGCCGGCCCGGGTGAACGCCGTCATCCGCTGTCAACTGTCCGCGGACGGCAGCCAGTACGGGGTGACGGTCACCGCGACGTCGGTCGTCGACGGCAAGGTCAACATGAGCTTCAAGGTCGACCAGACCCCGAACGGCTGACCCCGGGGGCCGTCCGTCATGCGGGCAGGGCGTGCAGCTTCTTGCCGTGCAGCGCGAAGACCCGCTTGCCGTCGGTGGCCACCAGCCACGCGTGGTAGTCGCCGGACCTGTCGTTGAACGTCCAGCGCAGGTCACCGGTCCTCACGTCGAGGGCGACGACACCGCCCTTCTTGTCGAGCTCCGTGGCCCCGTAGAGGACGCCGCCCGCCGTGACGTACTGCCGGGGCACCTGGACCTCCGCGTCCGCCAGGGCCTTGGACTGCCAGATCCTCTTGCCGGTCCCCGGCTCCACGGCCCACAGCGTCCGGCTGCTGTCGGCGACGTAGAGCACGCCCGCCACGACGGACGGCTCCTTGAACGTGGTGAGGTGCTCGGTCTTCACGGACCACTTCTCGGAGCCGTCGGACAGGCCGAAGGCCTGGAGCGTCTGCCCCTGCGGGACGATCACCAGATCCTCGTGGACGGCGAAGAAGCCGTAGTTCGTCTTCGCCGTCTTGTGCGTCCACACCTGCTCACCGGTGGCGGTGTCGCGCACTGTGAGGTTCTTCCTGATGTCGGTGTAGACGAGATGGCGGCCCCGGACGGAGGCGTGGATCCCGCTCTCCTCGGTGCCGAGGTCGCGCTGTTCCTTCCAGACCAGCTTGCCGGTGGCGCTGTTCAGCGCGGCGATCACGTTGGTGCGGGACGAGCCGTCGGCCTCGAGGATCTCGGCGATGACGTACACCTGCTTCTCGTCCACCGCGATCGGCTTCGGCTGCCGGTACTCCTTGCCCAGGTGGCTGCGCCAGGTCTCCTTGCCCGAGGCCGGGTCGTAGCCGACGACGGAGCCGTCGTACCTGCCGCTGGCCAGGTAGAGCGTGCCGTCGTCGACCAGCATCGGTGCTCCGGGGATCGCGCCGTCCGGCAGCGACCACCGCTCCTTGCCGGTCGCCGCGTCGAGGGCGGCCAGCGGGTCACCGCTCGCGATCACCACGCCGCCCGCGGCCACGAGTTCGTCGCTGTCGCCGTAGGTCTGCGCGGAGGTCGACTTCGTCCACAGCGGCTCGGGGGCCTGCCCGTCCTTGCGGGCGCCGCCGCCGGAGGCAGTGCCGTCGCCGGACGGCTTGTCGCTCTCGGAACTCCCAGAGCCCCCAGAGTCCCCGGAGCCCTTTGGGTGCCTTGAGCCCTTCGAGCCCGTGCTGTCCTTGCAGCCGACCGCTCCGGCCGTCAGGACCGCCAGCGTGAGGCCGCCCCCGGCCAGCCGCAGTACTCGCCGCCGGGAAGATCTCATCCCCGATGTGCCGATCCCCGACGTGCTGGCACCCATGGCCATGTCGACCTACCCCCGTGAAGTTCTCTGAGCAAGCTCTCTGAGCGGAAAGACGCGCAGGCCGGTGCCGTACCGGTGTACCGGTCTGCGGCAAGGAACGTTAGCCGCTGCCCGGCGCTGTGAGACATCCCGTCAACCAACCGGGACAACGCCGTGAACCAACCGGGACATCACCGTCCGTACGCCACCCGGGCCACCCGGGCCACCCGGGCCACCCGCGGTGCTTACGCGGGCGGCGGGGTCGGGTTCGGGGTCGCCCGGAGTTCCTCGATGACGCTCTCGACATGCGCGCGGGCCGCGGCTTCGGCGGCGGTCGCGTCGCCCGCGGCGACGGCGTCGATGATGGCGAGGTGCTGGGGGAGTGATCGTGTGGGGCGGCCGGGGCGCAGGGCCAGCCGGAACTGGTACCTGACCATCTGGCCGTTGAGGCGTTCGAGGAGGTTCGTGGCCACGGCCTGGCCGCTCGCCTCCGCCACCAGCTCGTGCAGCCGGCGGTTCAGGGCCGAGTACTGGTCCAGGTCGTGCGAGGCGACCGCCTCCCGCATCGCGGTGCCGATGCCCAGCAGCCGGTCCCGTTGCTCCGGGGTGGCGTGGGCGGCGGCCCGGCGTGCGCACAGGGCTTCCAGGGAGGCGCGGCACTCGGTGATGAGGATGGCCTCCTCGACCGGGACGACGCGTATACGGGCGCCGCGGCGGGGGACGAGTTCGACCAGCCCCTCGGCCGCGAGGTCCTGAAGTGCCTCACGGACGGCGCTGCGCGTGGCGCGGTAGGTGTCGGCGAGCTCCTGCTCGATGAGGCGCTGTCCGGGAGCCATGTCCCCCGCCGCCAGGGCCTGGCGGATGCCGCTCCCCACCACGCGCCGCCCCGCCTGACCGGTGACTCGCTTGTCCTGCACCTGCACCTGTACCGCCCCTGCCGTCCATGCCGCCGTGCAGTGTCCGTTGCCGCTCGGTCGCCGGTGAGTCTATCGGCGCCGCACGGGGCGTCCGACAAGCTTGCCAAAGTTTTCGTCAATAAGATTGTTAACAATTTCGTCCGCTGTTAGGTTGACGCCTGCTCCGCCGCACATGGCTCACCCCGCAAGGAAGCACATGATCATCGATTGCCACGGTCACTACACCACCGCTCCGGCCGCCCTGGGGGAGTGGCGGGACCGACAGATCGCCGCGTTCCACGACCCGGCCACGGCCGTGGCCCCCGGCCTCGCCGATCTCCGTATCAGCGACGACGACCTGCGGCAGAGCATCGAGGCGAACCAGCTGGACATGATGGACGAGCGCGGTGTCGACCTGACGGTCTTCTCCCCGCGTGCGTCGTTCATGGCGCACCACCTCGGTGATCTCGCCACGTCCGAGCGGTGGGCGGAGGTCTGCAACGACCTCTGTCACCGCGTCAGCTCCCTCTACCCGGAGCGCTTCGCGCCGGCGGCGATGCTGCCCCAGTCGCCCGGTGTGGACCCCGCGACCTGCATACCCGAACTCACCAGGTGCGTGGAGGAACTGGGCGCCGTCGCGGTCAACCTGAACCCGGACCCCTCCGGCGGCCACTGGACCGCGCCGCCGCTGACCGACCGTTCGTGGTACCCGCTCTACGAGAAGCTCGTCGAGTACGACGTCCCGGCGATGGTCCACGTCAGCACCAGCGTCAACCCCGCGTTCCACACGACCGGCGCGCACTACCTCAACGCCGACACCACCGTGTTCATGCAGCTGGTCCAGGGCGACCTCTTCACCGACTTTCCCACCCTGCGTCTGGTGATCCCGCACGGCGGAGGCGCCGTCCCCTATCACTGGGGCCGCTTCCGCGGGCTGGCCGCGGCGCTCGGAAAGCCGGACCTGGCGGAGCACGTCCTCGGCAACGTCTTCTTCGACACGTGCGTCTACCACCAGCCGGGCATCGACCTCCTGCTCGACGTCGTACCGGCCCGCAACCTCCTCTTCGCCTCGGAGGCGATCGGCGCGGTCCGCGCCGTCGACCCGGACACCGGGCACCACTTCGACGACACCCGCCGCTACCTGGAGCAGGCCGGGCTGTCCGCCACCTCACTGGCCGCCGTCGAGGAACACAACGCCCGCACGGTCTATCCCCGGCTGGACGCCCTGCTCCGCGGCCAGGGCCGCTGACTTCGCACACATACGCACGACATCGGAAGGTTCGCATGAGCGTCATCGACACGCACACCCATGTCATCTCACCGGACACCGAGCGATATCCGGTCGCGCCCCTCGGGGGACGGCAGTCCACCTGGTCGCAGCTGCACCCCGTGGACATCGCCGGGCTGGTCCGGGCGCTCGACGAAGCCGGGATCGCCAAGGCGGTCGTGGTGCAGGCGTCCACCGTGTACGGCCACGACAACCGCTACGTCGCGGAGGCGGTGCGCACGCACCCCGACCGGCTCGTCGGTGTGTACTCCCTCGACGCCATGGCACCGGACGCCGTCGAGCGGATCAGGTACTGGCAGGCCCAGGGCCTCTCCGGCTTCCGGCTGTTCACCACCGGTACGACGATGCCGGGTCAGGCGGACTGGCTGGGCCACGAGGACTCCTTCCCCGCCTGGTCGTACGCGCAGGAACAGGACATCCCGGTCTGTCTGCAGATGACGGTCCAGGGTCTGCCCGCGCTGCGGGACCTGCTGCGGCGGTTCCCCGGGGTGCGGGTCCTCCTCGACCACTGCGCACGCCCCGACCTGTCCGACGGCCGGCCCTACCGGCTGGCTCAGGAGCTGTTCGCCCTGGCGGAGTTCCCCGGCGTCCACCTGAAACTCACCCACCGGGCGCTGGCGGCCTCGGCCGCGGGCGAGTCCACGACCGCCGAGTTCCTGGCGGACCTGGTCGCGGCGTACGGGGCGAACCGCCTCGCGTGGGGGTCCAACTTCCCCGCGGCGGAGGGCACACCGAAGAGCATCCTGGCCGAGGCGCGGGAACAGGTCGCGAGCCTGCCGGCGGCCGACCTGTCCATGATCTTCGGCGGCACGGCCGCGGTCTTCTATCCGGCCCTCGTCACGGCGGGAGCCCCCGGTGCCTGAGCCCACACCGCTGCGGATCGCCCTGGCGGACCATCCGCACACCACGCCACTGAAGGACGGCACCCTCGGCGCCTCGGGCGTGCGCCTCGACTTCCAGGAGATCGCGCCCATCCACCGCGCGTTCGCCCCGATGGTCCGCGAAGGCGCCTTCGACGTCAGCGAGCTGGCCGTCGTCACCGCGCTCCAGGCCATCGCGTACGGCAGGCCGGTGGTGCTGCTCCCGGCCGTGGTGGCCTCCCGCTTCCAGCGCGGCTGCCTCATCGCCCACGCCTCGCGTCCGGTGACCCCGGCGGAGCTGCCGGGCAAGCGCGTCGCGGTCCGCTCCTTCACCCAGACCACGGGCATGTGGGTCCGCGCCCACCTCGCGGAGGACTACGGACTGGCGGCCCAGGACCTGCGCTGGATCACCCGTGACGGCGCCCACGTTGCCGAGTACGAGGACCCGGCGTTCGTCGAGCACACCACCGGTACCGCGAGCCTTCCCGACCTGCTGCGCGAGGGCCGGATCGACGCCGCCGTCCTCGGCAACGACCTGCCCGGCGGCGAGGAGTTCACCCCGGTCTTCCCCGACGCCGCCGAGCGGGACAGGGCGTGGTGGCGACAGCACGGGTTCATGCCCGTCAACCACATGGTGGCCGTGCGGGCGGCGACGTGCCGCGAGCACCCCGACGCGATCCGGGACGTCTACCGGCTGCTGCGCGAGGCGGACGCCACGGTGGAGCGTCCCGAGGGAGCGCCCCGCCCCACGCTCTTCGGCTTCGAGGAGCTGCGCGGGCCCGTCGAGTTCGTGATCGACGCCTGCCTCGCACAGGGCCTGCTGCCCCGCCGCCCGGACCTGGACGAGGTCTTCGGCCCCGCCCGGGAACTGCTGGGTCACGACGGCGACTGAGGACCGCGACTGAAGACGGCGACTGGGACGGACGCCCGAAGCAGCCACCAGACACCAGACATTCGATCGGCACCGGACATTCAACGGAGAAACCGGAAACGATGAACGAGACCACTTCCCCGGGCGCCCCCGCGACATCGGACGCGCCCCCGCAGAACAGCAGAACCCGCAAGCCGTTCTACCTCGACCTCGCCTTCCAGGTGCTCGCCGGAGTCGCCCTCGGCGTACTCGTCGGTGCCCTGGTGCCGTCGGTCGCGCAGCACGTCCAGTTCCTCGGCGACATCTTCATCCATCTGATCCAGATGGTCGTCGGGCTCATCATCTTCTGCACGGTCACGCACGGCATAGCCAGCGTGCGCGACCTCGGCAAGGTCGGCCGTATCGCGGTGCGTTCGCTGATCTACTTCGAGGTCATCACCACGATCGCGCTCGTGATCGGCCTCGTCGTGGTCAACGTGCTGAAGCCCGGCTCCGGGATGCACATCGACCCCTCGACGCTGCACACCGGCGCCTCCACCGCGGCACCGGCGAAGTCGGAGGGGTTCGACGACTTCCTCGTCGGACTGGTGCCGACCTCCGCCGTGCAGGCGTTCGCCGACAGCAGCATCCTCCAGATCCTCGTCTTCTCGGTGCTGTTCGCCTGCGGTCTCGCCTCCGTGGGAGAGAGGGCGAAGCCCGTCCTCGACGTGGTCGGCGGAGTGCAGCAGGCGCTGTTCTGGATCATCCGCAAGGTCATGCGGATCGCGCCCCTCGCCGCCTTCGGCTCCATCGGCTTCACCGTGTCCGAGTACGGACTGGGTACGCTGCTCTCCCTCGGGCGGCTGGTCGGGGTGTTCTACCTTGTCGTCGTCCTCTTCTTCGTGCTGGTGCTGTGGCCCGTGTCGCGGTACGCGGGAGTCAGCCTCCTGAAGCTGATGCGCTACTTCCGCGCGGAACTGGTCCTGGTCCTGGGCACCAGCTCCTCGGAGAGCGTCTTCCCGCAGCTGACCGCCAAGCTGGAGAAGCTCGGGGTGGACGAACCCGTGGTGGGCCTCGTCCTGCCCACGGCCTACAGCTTCAACCACGACGGCACCTGCCTGTACTTCGCCACCGTGAGCGTGTTCCTCGGCCAGGCCACCGGAGCGGACCTGAGCTGGACCGCGCAACTGGGGCTGCTGCTCGTGCTGCTGCTGACCTCCAAGGGCGGTGCGGGGGTGTCGGGTTCGGCCATCGCCGTACTGGCGCTGACGCTGAGTTCGACGGACAGCATCCCCGTCAGCAGCATCGCCCTGGTCCTGGGTGTGCACAGCATCCTCTCGGCCGCCTTCGTGTTCACGAACGTCGCCGGCAACTGCGTGGCCACCCTGGTCGTCGGCAAATGGGAGAAGGCGATCGACCGCGACCGGCTGCGTACGGAACTCGACTCCGGCTATCTCGCGGCCTGACCGCCTGACCGCAGCCGCGTGTAAACTCTGACGTGCACATTCGTGAGCTGATGCGTTCCGCGCAGAAGACCATTCGTATCGGTGCACTCGGGGGCCGTGGGCATGGCTGTGCCAATCCGTCCTGTCCCGTTCCACGGCGACGACCGGCCGGACGGAGATCCTTTCCTGCGGCTGCGGATCCTCGGTCCGTTACGACTCTGGCGCGACGGCGTGGAACTGGACACGGGCCCGCGACAACAGGCCTATCTGCTCGCGCTGCTCCTCGCCCGTGAGGGCCGGCCGATCAGCACCAGCGAACTGATCGACCTGATGTGGGACAGGGATGTCCCGGCCAGCGCCCTGAACGTCATCCACAAGTACGTCGGCGCCCTACGCCGCCTACTGGAACCGGAGTTACCCGCCCGCGGCACCGGTTCGTACCTCCATCGCCGCGGCAACGGCTATCTGTTCACCGCCGGTCCCGGCATGCTCGACCTGGTCACCTTCCGCGAGCGGGTGGCGGCGGCCACGACCGCCCTCGCCGAGCGGCACCACGAAGCGGCGCTCGACCACTACGCGGCGGCGCTCGGCCTGTGGCACGGCCCCGCGGGCGACGGCCTGATCCACGGACCCACCGCGGTACCGGTCTTCACGGCCCTGGACACCGAGTTGTACGACGCCTGCGCGGCGGCGGCCGAACTCGCCGTGTCGCTGGCCCGGCCCGAGCGGGTGCTCCCGGCGCTGCACCTGGCCGCGTCGATGGCGCCGCTGCACGAACCCGTCCAGGCCGGCCTCATCAACACCCTTGCCGCCGCGGGCCAGCAGGCCCAGGCGCTGTCGGTGTTCGGCACGGTCCGCGCCCGGCTCGCCGAAGACCTCGGTATCGACCCGGGCCCGGCACTGCGGGCCGCGCACCGACGGGTGCTCACGCAGACCGAGCGGTCGCGGTCGCGGTCGTCGCTGAAGCCGACGAAGCCGTCGCCGTTACCGTCGCCGCTCTCGCACCCGTCGCACCCGGCGGCCGTGACGGGTGCGAGCGGCGCGAAGAGCGGGAGCAGCGGGAGCGGTACGGGCGACAACGGCGGTGCCGCGCAGGCGGGTTCGGCCGCTGGACTGATCGGCCGGGCCGAGGAACTCGCGGTGCTGCGGCAGACCATGGAACCGGTGTTCACCGGCGGCACGGCGATCGGCGTCGTCGAGGGCGAGCCGGGCGTGGGCAAGACCTGCCTGCTGGAAGAGGTGACCGCTGAGGCGGAGCGGCGTGGGGCGCTGGTGGTCTGGGGCCGCTGCCTGGACGGCGACGGTACCCCCGCGATGTGGCCGTGGGTCCAGGCGATCGGCACGGTCCTCGACGGCCTGCCCGCCCCGGTCCGGGAGCAGTGGGTCACCGGTGAGCTCGGCCGTCTCGTCGAGCCGCACGGTGACGTGCTCGCCGCGCCGGTGCTGCCGGACAGCGGTCTGCGGTTCCGGCTGTTCGAGAAGGTCGTCGCCGTCATCGGCCAGGTCTCGGCCCAGCGCCCTGTGGTGCTCGTGATCGACGATCTCCAGTGGGCGGACGGCACCTCGCTGGAACTGTTCGCGCACGTGGCGATCAGGCTGCCGGCCGGCACCGTGATCCTGGGCGCGCTGCGCGACCGCGCGCCGACCCCCGGCTCGGAGCTCTCCCGGATGCTCGCCGCGGTCAGCCGGGTGCCCGGCCACCGCCGGTTCCGGCTCGGCCCGCTCGACGTGGCCGACGTGGCCGAACTGGTCCGCCGCGAAACCGGCCAGAACCCCGGCCCCGACGCGGCGCGCAGCATCTACGCGCGTACAGCGGGCAACCCCTTCTTCGTCCGCGAACTGTCCCGGCTGCTCGCCGACGGCGGCGTACTCACCCAGGACGCCGCCGCGCGGGCCGGGGTGCCGGGCACCGTGCGCGACGTCGTCCTCGACCGGATGGCGGGCCTCGACGGGGAGGCCAGGGACCTGCTGCAGATCGCCGCGCTCATCGGCCGCGACGTCGAGCTGGGCCTGCTCGCCCGCGTGGCGGGACTCGACGTGGAGAGCTGCCTGGAACGCCTCGAACCCGTGGGCGTCCTCGGCATGTTCGAGTCCATGCCGGAGGATCCGTTCTCGTTCCGGTTCGCGCACGACCTGGTCCGCGAGTCCGTGTCCGCGACGACACCGCCGTCGCGGGCGAGCCGGCTGCACCTGAGCGTCTCGGACGCGCTGGACGGCGCCGACCCCGACGGCGAGTTCGTCGCCGAGCGCCTCGCCCACCACCTGTGGGCCGCGGGGCCGCTCGCCGACCCGGCCCGCACCGCGGCCACCCTGGTGCGCGCCGGGCGGCGTGCGGCGGGCAAGTCCGCGTACGAGACCGCCGAGCGCCAGCTGAGGTCGGCCGCGCACGTGGCGCGGACGGCGGGCCTCGCGGAGCTGGAGCTGACGGCCCTGTCGCAGCTCACCGCGGTCGTCGGGATGCGGTCGATGTACGGGTTCTCGTCGCTCGACCTGCTGGAGCGCGCCGAGCACCTGGCCCGCGGCCTCGGCAGGGAGACGGAGGCGGCCGGTTTCCTCTACTCCCGCTGGGCCGCCCACGCCCAGGCCATCGAGCTCGACCGCAGCGGTCCGCTCGCGCGCCGGCTGCTGGAGCAGGGGCAGGCGTCCGCCGACCCGTTCGTGCTCGCCTGTGGTCTGCAGGCCTGGGGCATCCACCACTGGGACGTCGGCAACATCGGTGAGGCGTTCCGCTACCTCAGCCGGTCCAGACCCCTGGTCCTCGACCTCGCCCGGCGCGAGGAGAACCCGGTCAAGCACGACCTGCAGTTGCTCATGACCGGGATGCTCGCGGAGACCACCGCGCTGCACGGCGACGTCGGCGCGGCGCGGGCCCTGCTCGACCTGCTGGAGGACGTGGCGGGCGAGGACCCGTACATGGTCACGGTCTGGGCCACCATGTCGGCGAGGACCGCGTCGATAGCCGGGGACCCGGTGTGGGCGTCGCGCGCGGCGGAGCGGGGGATCGCCGTGGACCCCGGTTTCTCGTTCGTCTTCCTCGGCACCTACCAGCGCCTCGCCCGGTGCTGGGCGTCGGCCATGACCGGCGACGATCCGGCGGGCGCCGCAGTGGAGGCCCAGCGGATCATCACGGCGAACCTCCTCGACCCGCCGCGTTCCTGTGTCGCCACCTGGTACGGGCTGCTCGGTGAGATGTGGCTGGCGGCCGGGGCGCCGGCCGAGGCCGCCGCGGCCCTCGACCGGGCGGACCAGTTCCTCAACACCTGCGGCCAGCGTTACGCGGAGGGCCTTCTTCTCCTGTTGCGGGCACGGCTCCTTGGCGCTCGCGGGGAACCGGACGCCGTCGTGCGGGCCGCCGCCGAGAAGGCCCGAGCGCTGTCCGTCGAGCACGAGGCCCATCTGTTCGCCGACCGCGCCGGACGGTTCCTGGCCGAGCTCGACGAGTCCACCGGACCGTGACCGGGCCGCACCCGAACCGCGTTCCTGCTGGTCCGCCGCTGCCCGGTTCACAAAGTATCCACTGCTCATCAACTGCGCCCGCCTAGCTTGAGCCGCGGATAAGGACAGGGCCACGGGCTACGGCCACGAGTCTTCTCGGACCGGGGATTTCGGCGGAGGCGCAGATGACCGATCAGCACCGCGACAGGGCTTCGGACGTGACGTCCGCCATGGCAAGGGCCGCCATGAGCGTCATCGAAAGCCGCTTGGACAGGAACGACCTGTCCCCCGCGATGGTCGCCCAGGTTCTCGGCGTCCCGCTCCGGACCCTGCACAGGTCGTTCGCGGCGGCGGACGACTCGATCATGGCGTTCGCCCGCCGCCGCCGACTGCAGGAAGCCCACGACGAACTGGTGAGATCGGGAAACCCCGCCGCGGTCTCCGAGGTGGCCGCGCGGTGGCACTTCTCGGACGCGAGCCACTTCATCCGGCACTTCAAGTCCTGCTACGGCGTCACACCGGCCGCCTACTTGCGGAACCGGCGGGCGGCGGCGGCCGAGAACCTGCCCTGGGCGCCTGCCGAGGAGCGACGCGGGCAGCGCTCTCGGCGTACCCTTCGTGCGGCGACCGATTGTTGATACCAATTGTTCGTATCGAACGGTGTGGCAGCTTGCCTGCCGCGGGCGGAGCGGAAGCGGAAGAGGGGCAGATCAGTGGCCGAGACCGGTGCGGGCAGCGAGACTCGTCGTTCGGACGAGGTCGTTGCCGGATTGCTCCGGCGCATCCTGAGCGGCCGGCTGCGTCCGGGCGACCGGTTGCCGGCCGAGCGCGACCTGGCCGTCGAGTTCAACGTCTCCCGTACCGCTCTGCGCGAGGCCATCAGCAACCTCACCGGGCGCGGCCTCATCGTCTCCCGCGGCGGCAGCGGGCTGCGGATCACGGCCGTGGCCCCCGAGCGCGCCCACGAGGCCCTGTTCCTGTACCTGCGGGACAACGACCTGGACTACGCGGCGATCCACGAGGTCCGCGAGGTCATCGAGGTGCACACGGCCGGGGTGGCCGCGACACGGGCCGACGAGGAGGCGATCCGGGCCCTGCGCGCGGCCAACGAGGAACTGACCCGCAGCAAGGGTGACGTGTCGCGCGCCATCGCCGCCGACTTCGAGTTCCACCGGCTGGTCAGCGCGATCGCCGGGAACGACATCTTCAGCCTCATCCTGTCGTCCCTGCGCGGCGGTCTCATCGCCGTGCGCGAGCACAATCTCGCGCTGCGGCCCGCCCACGACGAGGCGTGCGCGTCCCACGAGGCCATCGCCGCGGCGATCGCCGAAGGCAACGCCGAGGACGCCCGCCGGCACATGGAGCACCACCTGCGCGCCGTCTTCACCTACTGGCAGAAGCGCGACACGAACGTCTCCGACACCGTCCCCTCGTACGCGGACCCGCTGACCTGACCTGACCTCTTCTCTTCCCTTCTCTCCTTTCCTTTCCTCTCCCGAACGAACGGCCGGTAGCCCCTGGGGCACCGGCTCTTTCGTTGTGCCTCCCTTTCAGCCATGGACATCCGGTCACACTGTTTGGTACCAATGACTGGTAATACCAATACGTAGACCTGAGAGGCCGTCCGTGTCCGAATCGGCAGCCGCACCCCACGCCCGTCTGATCGACCACGTGGCCGTGATCACGCATGACGCGGATCGCACCGTCGCCTGGTACGCCCAGCACCTCGGCCTGATCCCGACGCACGACGAGTACGTCGAGGCGGCCGGTGTCCGCCTGGCCTGGCTGTACCCCACAGCCGTCGAGGCGGGGGGAGAAGCCGCTGCTCTGCAGATCCTCCAGCCGCTCCGGCCCGGACCGGCCATGACCCACCTCCAGCAGCGGGGCGAGGGACTCCACCACATCTGCTTCGCGGTGGAGGACCTGGAGAAGTCCCTGCTCGCCGCCGGCCAGTCACCGGACGACGCCTTCGTGGGCGGTTACGGACTGCCGTGCGCGTTCCTGGAGCCGGGCCCCGGCAGCACCGTCATCGAACTGGTGCAGCGGCCCGTCCCCGCCGTCTGACCTCTCCCGCCCGGCCACCGCCGGAATGCTCCCCGTGGCAAAGGCGCCAAGGATGGAAACACTCATGAAGCTCTGTCAGTCACCTCTGCCCTCGCTGTCCTCGCTGCCACCTCTGGCACCTTTGGCATCGTCGGCAACACCGCGTCCGCGGACCGCGTCGTGATGGCCTCCGCGTCGGCCGAGGCCGTGGCCCGGACCGTCGTCGCGGCGCAGACCAGCGGTCACGACGTCCGCCTGATGGTCGTCCTGTTCGCGGGCATCGCCTTCGTGGCACTCACCGTCAGCGTTTTCAAGATCCACCCCGTCATCGCCCTGCTCAGCGGTGGCGTGCTCGTCGGACTCGCGGCCGGCCTCGGCTCGGCAGGCACCGTGGAGGCGCTGACCGACGGGGTCGGCAACACCCTGGGGCACACCGGCGTCCTCCTCGCCCTGGGGGCCATGCTCGGCGCGATCCTCTCCAAGTCCGGGGCCGCCTCACGCATCGTGGAGACCCTGACGAGCAAGGGCGGCAGCCGCAGACTTCCCTGGGTGGTGCTCCTCGCCTCGGTCATCATCGGCCTGCCGATGTTCTTCGAGGTCGGCTTCGTCACCCTGATCCCGATCGTGCTCCTGCTGGCCCAGCAGACCCGCACCAAGCTGGTGCTGCTCGCCTTCCCCCTGCTGGCCGGACTCGACGCCGCCCAGTGCCTGCTGCCGCCGCACCCCGGGCCGGTCGGCGCCGCGTCCTCCCTCGACGCCAACCTCGGCCTCGTCCTCCTGCTGGGCTTCGTCGTGGCGGCCCCCGCCCTCCTGCTGACCGGGCCGTGGCTGGGGCACGTCATGTCGCGCTGGGTGACCATGGAAACCCCGCGCGGCCTCGACCGGCTGTTCGCGACCGCGGACGAACAGGGTCCGCGCCCGCCCGGCCGCGCACGGTCCTTCGGCGTCATCCTCCTGCCCGTGGTGCTCATGCTGGGCAAGGCCGCCATCGACCTCTTCGCACCGGACAGCTCCGGATGGCCGCACGCCACCCTGACCCTGCTCGGCGACCCGCCGATCGCCCTGCTGATCTCCGTCATCGTCGGCATGTACGTCCTGGGCGCCCGGTCGGGCACGCCGCGCCAGGTCTACAACGACTGGCTGGGTTCCTCCCTGGGGCCCATCGCGGGCATCACCTTCATCGTCGGTTCGGCCGGCGGCTTCAGCAAGGTGATCGTCGAGTCCGGAACGGCCGACGCCGTACTCGACATGGCGTCCGGTCTCGGCGTACCGATCCTCCTGCTGACCTTCGGCATCGCCGCGATCCTGGTGACCGCGCTCGGCTCGGCGACCGTGGCGAGCCTGACGGCGGCGAGCCTGGTGGCACCGAGCGTCGGCAACCTCGACTCCGTGCACCTGGCCCTGCTCACCCTCGCGGCGGGGGCCGGATCGTCGTTCCTGCTGCACGTCAACAGCGCCGGGTTCTGGCTCAGCAAGGAGTACTTCGGCCTGTCCGTCGGCCAGAACGTCAAGGTCTGGACCCTCAGCCACATGGTGCTGTCCGTATCGGCCATGGGCATGGTCTGCCTGCTCTGGGTGATCGTCTAGCGGCCACCGGCAGCCCGTTCCGCCCCACCCCACCCCGGTCTCCGAGAAGACTGAGAAAACCGAGAAAGAGGACGACATGAACACGTACCGGATCGCCGTGGTAGCCGGTGACGGCATCGGCCCGGAGACCACCCGCGAGGCGCTGAAGGTCGCGAACGCGGCCGCGCGGATCGGCGGGTTCACCCTCGACTGCACCGAACTGGACGCGAGTGCCGGACGCTGGGTGCGTACCGGTGTGGCGATGCCCGACGAGCAGTACGACGCCTGCGCGGCGGCCGACGCCATCTACATGGGCGCCATCGGCCTGCCCGAGGCCCGCCACCCCGACGGCCGCGAGGTCAACGGCGACGTCATCTTCCGGCTCCGCTTCGGCCTCGACCTCTACGCCGGCATCCGGCCGGTCCACACCATCCCCTCGCTGCCCCAGCCCCTGACGCACGGGGAGAACATCGACTACGTCGTCGTCAGGGAGAACGTCGAGGGCCTGTACGCCTCCCGCGAGGGCGGCACCAACGTCCGCGGGGAGGTGGCCACCGACACGATCGTCATCACCCGCAAGGGCACCGAGAAGGTCGTACGGCAGGCGTTCGAGCTGGCCCGCTCCCGGCACGCCGCCAACCCCGGCCGCCCGGCCAAGGTGACCTGTGTGGACAAGGCCAACGTCCTGTCGAGCTACGCCTTCTTCCGGAGCGTCTTCGACGACGTGGCCGACCAGTACCCCGACGTCGAGCGCGACTACGCCTACGTGGACGCCATGACCGCCTACCAGGTCCAGCGCCCGCAGACCCTCGACGTCCTGGTCGCGGAGAACATGTTCGGCGACATCATCTCCGACCTGGCCGCCGCGACCGTCGGCGGCCTCGGCCTGTCCGGCAGCGGTGACGTCGGCGACGACCACGGCCTGTTCCAGTCCTCCCACGGTTCGGCGCCCGACATCGCGGGCCAGGGCATCGCCAACCCCGTCGCGGCGATCCTGTCGGCGGGCCTCATGCTCGACTGGCTCGGCCGCAGGCACGACGACAAGAGCGCACTCACCGCTGCCTCGCTCGTCGAACGCGCCGTGGACCGGGCCCTGCTCGACCTCGGCGGCCGCACCCCCGACCTGGGCGGCAGCGCCTCGACGCAGCAGGCCGGGGACGCGGTCGTGACGGCGCTCGAAACCCTCGCCCGGGAGGCGTGAGTGCGCACGGCGACACCGCTGCCCCTGGCGGAACTCCTGGCCGCCGCGCCGGCCGGCCGGGACGTCCCGGCCGGCGAACTGGAGGCCGCCGTGGCCGCCTCCCGCCGGGTCGTCGTCCTCGACGACGACCCGACCGGCACCCAGAGCATCCGGGACCTGCCGGTGCTCACCACCTGGTCGCCCGAGGACGTCGCTTGGGCCTTCGCCCAGGACACCCCGGGATTCTTCGTCCTGACCAACAGCCGCAGCCTGGCTCCCGACGACGCCGCCCGCGTCAACCGGGAGATCGCACGCGTCGTCCACGCGACGGCCGCCGCGACCGGGACCGACGTCGTCCTCGCCAGCCGCGGGGACTCCACGCTGCGCGGACACTTCCCGCTGGAGACCGACGTCCTCAGCGAGGAGGTGACCGCGGCCACGCGGGGAGTCGCCGGTATCGACGGCGTCCTCGTCGTGCCCGCGCTCATCGAACCCGGGCGGGTCACCGTCGACTCGGTCCACTGGATGCGTACCGACGCGGGCATGATCCCGGTCGGCGACAGCGAGTTCGCCCGCGACCGCACCTTCGGCTACCGGCACTCGGACCTACGGGACTGGATCGCCGAGAAGACCGAGGGACGCGTCCCGCGTGAGGCCGTGGCCACCGTCACGCTCACCGACCTGCGGACCGGGGGACCGGAGGAAGTGGCGCGCGTCCTGGGCGCACTCCGCACGGGCCGCCCGGTCGTCGCGGACGCCGTCACCGACGCCGACCTGCGGGTGCTGGCGCAAGGGGTGCTGCTCGCGGAGTCGAGGGGGCGTCGGTTCGTCTACCGGACCGGGCCCTCGTTCCTGCGGGCCCGCCTCGGCCAGCGCGCCAACCCGCCCGCCGACGCCGGTGATCTGCGGGCCGCCTCGCCGGAGGCGGACGACGCCCGCCGGGTGGCGTACCGCGGTCTCGTCGTCGTCGGGTCGCACGTCGACCTGACCACCCGGCAGCTCGACGCGCTGCGCGCGCACGGCGGGAGCACCGAAGTCGAACTCGACGTGGCGCAACTGCTCGACGCCGACAGCCGGGCGGCCCACATCGATGAGGCGGCCGGGCGCGTCGCCGGCCTCCTGCGGGCCGCCGGGCCCGCCGACGCCGTCGTGCTGCGCACGAGCCGCGCCTTGGTGGCGGGCCGCGACGCCGCGCACAGCCTCGACATCGCCCGCACCGTGAGCGCGGCCCTGGTCACCACGGTGAAGTCGGTCCTCACCGAGGTGCGGCCCGCCTACGTCCTGGCCAAGGGCGGCATCACCTCGTCGGACACCGCCACCCACGGGCTCGGCATCCGCCGCGCGTGGTCCCGCGGCACCCTGCTGCCCGGGACCGTGTCGGTGTGGGAACCGGTCGACGGGCCCGCGGCGGGCATCCCCTACGCCGTGTTCGCGGGCAACGTCGGTGACGACGACGGCCTGCGTGCCGCGGTGACACGACTCAAGGAGGCGGCATGCTGAGCCGCGGCACCGGGATACTCACCAGGGCGTCGGCCGAGGGCCGCGCGGTCGGGGCCTTCGCCACGTACAACCTCGAACAGGTCCAGGCCGTCGTCGAGGCGGGCCGGTCCACCGGCCGGCCGGTGATGCTGCTGGCCGGATCCAGCCACTTCGGCCACGCCGGACGCAGACTGCTGGCGACCCTCGCCCTGACCGCCGCGGAGGAGAGCGACCACGAGGTCGGTGTCCATCTCGACCACTGCCGCGACCTCGACGAGCTGCGCTGGTGCGTCGAGGCCGGCTACTCCTCGGTGATGTACGACGGCTCCCACGACCTGTACGAGGTCAACGTCAGCCGCACCAGGGAGGCGGTCCGCATCGCCCGGGACCACGGTGCGCGGGGCGAGGGCGCCCGGGACCACGGCGTATGGGTCGAGGGGGAACTGGGGGCTCTGGCCGGTGACGAGGACGTCTCCACCGCCGCCGGACCGCCCTCCCCGGCCGCGATGACCGACCCGGAGCAGGCGGCCGACTTCGTGGCGCGCACCGGCGTCGACGCCCTCGCGGTGGCCGTGGGCAACGTGCACGGCTACGCCCCGGACGCGCACCTGGACCTGGAGCGGCTCGCCGCGCTGCGCGCGGCGGTGCCCGTACCGCTGGTGCTGCACGGTGCCAGCGGACTGCCCGAGGAGGAGGTGCGGCGGGCGATCGGCCTCGGCGTGGCCAAGGTCAACGTGAACGCCGAACTGCGGCGGGCCTATCTCCGGGCGGTGACGGAGAAACTGCCCGACGTACTGCCGGGCGACGACGCCGTCGGGCTGTGGCGGGCGGGCCGGGAGGCGGTGCGGCGCAGCACCGTACAGAGCATCGGCGCGTTCGTACGCCTCTGACGGTGAGCCGGTCCCCGCACTCCAGCGGGTGGCGGCGGGGCGGCCGCGGTGACCGGTGGCGCGTCCGGTCAGGGTGCGGCGTCGCCACGTCGACGCGCAGTTTCCTCCCGCCGCGTCAGCTCGCCACTTCCTCCCGCCGCCGGTCGTCGGCGGTGGCGGGGAGGGCGTTGTCGATGAGGACGGCGGCGATGGCGGCGGCGGTGGGGAAGGCGTCCGCGTCGAGGACCCGGGTGCGGGCCGCGGCGCCGTCGATGAGCAGCGCGAGCTGCTCGCCGAGCTGTTCGGGGTCGGCGGCGCCGGCTTCGCGGGCGGCGTCGGCCAGCCGTGCGGCGACGGCCTTCTTGTACTCGCGTGCGTACTGGGATGCCGGGTGCTGCGGGTCGTGGAGTTCGACGGCCGCGGCGATGTAGGGGCACAGCGGCGTGTCCGGGGAGACGTCGAAGGCGGCGAGGAGCCGCTCGCGGGGCGTGAGGTCGGTGCGGTCGAACACACCCGACAGGACGGCGGGGTCGAACCGGCGCAGGTACTCGGCGACGAGTTCGTCCTTGCCGGCGAAGTGCTGGTAGGCCGTGCGCTTGGACACCTGGGCCGCCGCGCAGAGCTCGTTCATTCCGGTGCGGTTGATGCCCTGCTCGCGGAACAGCTGCTGGGACGCGCTGATGATGCGCTCGCGGGCGCCCCGGCCGCGGCGGCGGCCCGTGGGGCCCTTCTCCAACTCTGTTCTGGGTTCCGGCTCTGTCATGGGTCGATTCTAGCTCATTGGATACCGGGTGGTGTACATAGCTTGCGCCTCGCTCGGCCGCCCCGTACTGTAAGTGAACAGAGCGGTTTACATAACGCTGTCACTCCAGGTGCGCACGGCACCGAACGCGCACGGCACCGACGACCCGAGGGAACGACCATGGGAAAGCTCGACGGCAAGGTAGCGGTCATCACCGGCGGCACCACCGGCATGGCGCTGGCAGGCGCGAAGCTCTTCGTCGAAGAGGGGGCGTACGTCTTCATCACGGGCCGCCGCCAGGACGCCCTGGACGACGCGGTGAAGGAGATCGGCCGCAACGTCACCGGCGTCCAGGGCGACTCCGCCGACCTCGCCGACCTGGACCGCCTGTACGACACCGTCAAGCGGGAGAAGGGGAGCCTCGACGTGCTGTGGGCCAGCGCGGGCGGGGGCGAGCCCGCCGCGCTCGGCGAGATCACCGAGGCCCAGTTCGACACCTGGTTCGGGCTCAACGCCCGCGGCACCCTGTTCACCGTCCAGAAGGCCCTCCCGCTCTTCAACGACGGCGGCTCCATCCTCATGACCGGCTCCAACGCCTCCCTCGGCGGCTTCCCCGGCTGGAGCGTCTACGCCGGCAGCAAGGCCGTCCAGCAGGCCTGGGCCCGCGTCTGGCTCAACGAGCTCAAGGACCGCCGCATCCGCGTCAACGTCCTGACCCCCGGCCAGGTCGCCACCGCCAAGCAGGCGGAACTCTTCGACGAGGCCACCAAGCGCCAGTTCGAGTCCCTCATCCCCCGCGGCGAGATGGGCAGCCCCGACGAGATCGCCACCGCCGCCCTCTTCCTCGCGTCCGACGAGTCCAGCTACGTCAACGGCATGGAACTCGTCGCCGACGGCGGCACCACCGCCATCTGAACGACACGCCAGGCGCACGAACGAGCCAGAGCCACACCTCGTCGAGAAGCAGGAAGAGAGCACACCTCATGAGCGGCATCACCCTGATCGGTACAGGGAACATGGCCCGCACCATCGGCACGCGCGCGGTGGCGGGAGGCAACACCGTCGAGGTCATGGGACGCGATCGGTCCAAGGCCGACAGCCTGGCCGAGGCCCTGGGCGGCGGCGCGACGACGGGGGAGTGGGGCGCCGTCCCGGCCGGGGACATCGTCATCACGGCCCTGCTGTACGACGGTGTCGTCCCGGTCGTCGCCGAGTACGGTGACGCCCTCGCGGGCAAGGTCGTCGTCGACATCAGCAACCCCTTCAACGCGACGTTCGACGGGCTGGCCCACCGCGAGGAGACCTCGATCGCGCAGGAGGTCGCCAAGGTGGCCCCGGCCGGCGCCGCCGTGGTGAAGGCGTTCAACACCGTCTTCCGCCATGTCCTGGAGAAGGGCCGGCCCGACGTGTTCATCGCCGGTGACGACGCGCGGGCCAAAGCGGACGTGGAAGTCTTCGTCAAGAGCCTCGGGCTGCGCCCGCTGGACGTCGGTGGCCTGAAGATGGCGCACTGGCTGGAAGGAGTGGGCCTGGTCACGGTGGGCCTCGCCAACCGCGGGGTGGGCAACCTGGACTTCGCCCTCGGTGTCGCCGAACTCCCCGTCTGAGCGAAGGAGCTGACGGATCACGGAGAGGACCCGCCGATGAAGCTCGGTTTCACACTTCCCGTCATCGGGCCCGCCATCAGCGGCGCGGCCGGCCTGAGCGCGTTGTGCCGCGGGATCGAGGACCTCGGCTACGACACGCTGTGGGTCGGCGACCGCCTGGTCCAGCCGGTCGAGATGCACAGCGTCTATCCGGGGAAGGAGCAGCCGTACCCGCCGCAGATGAAGCGCTACCTCGACCCGGTGCTGCTGTGGACCGTCGCCGCGACGGCGACCAGCCGGGTGCGGCTGAACGCCGGCACGCTCAGCACCTTCTACTGGGAGCCGCCGCACCTGGCCCGGACGCTGACCACGCTCGACGTGCTCAGCGAAGGCCGCCTCGAAGTCGGTGTGGGACTCGGGTGGATGAAGGACGAGCACGACATCTCCCGCAGCGCGGACTGGCGTCGGCGCGGGCGGATGCTCGACGACCTGCTGGCGTTCCTGCACGAGTGGTGGACGGCCAACCCGGTGTCCTGGGACAGCGAGTTCCTCTCGCTGCCGCCGGTCCACGCCGACCTGCGCCCGGTGCAGGCGGGCGGCCCGCCCATCTGGGTCGGCGGTGCGAGCGAGGCGGCGATGCGCCGGGTCGGCCGCGCCGCCACCGGCTGGCTCGGGGTCGACTTCCTCCCGGACGAGGTCGCCGACCGGCTGTGGTCGCTCGCGCGCCGGGCGGCGCAGGAGGCGGGCCGCGATCCCGACGCGCTGAAGAAGGCCATACGCGTCAACGTCGAACCGGGCACGTCCGTCGCTTCGCTGGCCGACAAGCTCAAGCGCCTCGCCGAGTCCGGCGCGGACGAGGCGTACGTGGACGCGTACGCCCTGTTCCCCGACCTCGACCAGATGCTCGACTTCGCCGGCCGGTTGATCGCGCGCACCGGTCGGTCGTGACCAACGGGCCAAGGGTGGCGCCCGGTGCCCTGCGGAGTCGGCCGGGGGGTGCGTCGGTGACCTCGGCCGGCTGGAAGCCGGAGCCGGAGTCAGAGCGGGAGCCGGAGCCGGGACCTGACGCAGCGACGACGGCCGGCGCGGGGCCGGCCGTCGCGGTGAGCGGGGTGGTGTCGTCCTCCCCGCGCCGAGAAGCTGTCGCCGGGGCGACGCTTCGTGGGTGATGCGCGGAGGGCGTGCGGGAAGTGCAGGGCCGACGTGTCAGGGCGCCACGGCGCGGCCGGTCTGCGGGGAGATCCTCCCGGCGCACAGGCCTCGGGCGCTCAAGCCCTGCGCGATACGCGGGATCGCGGCGCGCGTGTTGGCGGCCCAGTCGTGCATGAGGATGACCTGGCCGTTGCCGAGCCGTCCGGCGGCCTGCACGATGGCATCCGTGCTCGCGCCGTTCCAGTCCTGCGAGTCCACGTCCCAGATGATCTCGGTCAGACCGTACTTGGCCTCGACCGTCCTCACTGTCGCGTTGGTCTCGCCGTACGGCGGCCGGAACAGCTGCGGCGTACCGCCGCCCGCGGCCGCGATCGCCTGCTGGGTCCGGGCGATCTCGGAGTCGATCTGCGACTGGCCGAGCTGGGTCAGATGCGGGTGCGTGTAGCTGTGGTTGCCCACCCACATACCGGCGTTGACCTGGGCCTTTACCTGGGACGGGTTGGCGGCGGCGTACTGGCCCTCATTGAACATCGTGGCCCGCAGCCCGTTCTGCGTGAGCGTACTGAGCAGAGCCGGTGTGCTGCCGGACGGGCCGTCGTCGAAGGTGAGCCCCACGTATCCGTTGCAGGCGGCGGCCCGCGCAGGCTCGGTGCTGACGTCTGCGTCTGCGACGGCGTCGGCGGTGAGAGTGCCCGTGGCGGCCAGTGCGACGGCGGCGAGCGTCGTCGTCAGGGAACGTGACACGAGACGTGCCCGGGAACGGGCGGTGCCGGTACTCATCCCGCCACCGTGATGTTGGAGTTGCCGCTGCTCTGGTAGCCCTCGGTCGCGAGGATCATGTAGTAGTTGAAGCTGCCGAGGGGCATGCCCGCTCGGGCCCAGGCGTCGAAGTGGTTGCCGCTGGTGATGCTGCCGCCGGTCCTCTTCGACTGCCTGACGCTCCAGTACTGGTTGAAGGTCCTCGTGCCTTCGACGGACGGGGCGTTGTACCGGGTCGTCTGGTAGATGTCGTACGTGCCGCCGTCGCTGGTGACGGTGCCCTTGTACGTGCCCGTGGGCCGGTAGGTGCCCCAGCTGTCGACGACGTAGTACTCGACCAGCGGGTTGGACGTCCACCCGTAGAGCGTCAGGTAGGCGTTGCCGGACGGGTTGAAGGAGCCCGAGTAGGTCACGGTCCTGCGGCTGCCGTTGCTCCAGCCCTTGCCGGCGACGAAGTTCCCGGTGTTGCGCCAGGTGGTGCCGTAATTGCCGCCGGAGCCCAGGTTCATGGAGACCGTGCCCTGCGCGTCGGTCCAGAACGAGTAGTAGTAGCCGTTGTTGGTGCCGGTCTGGTTCGTGGTGATGACAGTGTCGGCGTGGGCCGTGCCGGACAGAGCCAACGCGGTCCCGGCGCCCAACAGCATGGCGCAGGCCTGCCTGCGGCTCGGCTGTGCAGATGTGAGTTTCATGTGCGGGTTTCCTCCGTCTTCCACGAGAGGGGTTTGGTCGAGCAGTGTTGACCTGACCTCGTCAAGCGTCAATAGTTTCGTCCATGATTACGAAACATTCGCTGAGGATCAGATATCCGAGGACGGAAAACTCCCTGGTTGAGGCCGTGTTGTGCCTGTCGATGCGGCCCCGGCCGCGAGAGGGATCCGTCAGAGATCAATTGCTGGAGAAGGTAATCCCGAATGTTTCGAAGAATTCCACGCGGACTGTCCCCGGGGCGCATGGTCGAAAGTTTCGCTGCGTGCAGATGTAAAGCCGGCCGGCCACGCGGTCAAAGGTGCCCGGCGGTCGTTACGCGGTCTTCTCGGCGGTGTGGCCGTCCGGGTGGCTGTCAGGGTGACTGTCCGAGTGGTCGTCCGTGCGGCCCTCGGCGTCCGGGGTGGCGTGCAGCAGGGCGTGCAGTTGAGCGAACCGCTGCGTGCAGGCCGTCTGCGCGATGGCGTGCGAGACGGCCTCGGCCAGCGGACCCGTGGACTCGCTCAGCAGCCGGCGGGCCTTGTCCGTGAGTGCCACCTCGATACCGCGCCGGTCGCCGCACGCCGAGTTCTTGCTGATCAGCCCCGCGTGCTGCAGGCAGGCCACCTGGTAGGTCAGCCGGGTCTTCGGGCGGCCCAGCAGCTCCGCGATCCGGGTCATCCGCAGGCTGGAGCCCGGCTGGTCGGCGAGCAGGCACAGCACCAGGAACTCGTCGTGCGAGACGCCCATGGCGTCCTTGACCCGGGAGCGCAACTGCTGCTCGATCGCCCCGGCCGCGGCCAGCAGGCGCATCCAGGAGCGCAGTTCGGCCGGCAGCAGGCCGGCCCCCGGGTCCCCCGGCGCGCAGCCTCCGCCCGGCGGCTCGTGCGCGGGCGGGTCGGCGGGGCTGGAGGAGTCGGCCATGAGGTCGGAGTCTACCGGTTGTCCAATTTTGGATAAGCAGCTAGCGTGCTGTGTGCGATGTCATCCAAATTTGGACGACCACGTGCTCCCGTTCCGCCACCACCTCCCCACGACCATCAGGAGAAGTCCCATGACCGTCGCCGTGCAAACAGGCCTGTGGCAGCTCGACACCGTCCGCTCCGTCGTCGCCATCCAGCACAAGACGCTGTGGGGCCTGGTCACGGTGAAGGGCACGTTCAGCGGGGTCACCGGCGAGGGCGAGGTCCAGCCGGACGGCACCGCCCGCGGCACGATCACCCTGGACGCCGCGTCCCTGGACACGAAGAACGCCAAGCGTGACGAGCACCTGCGCAGCGCCGACTTCTTCGACGCCGAGCAGCACCCGTCCCTCGTCTTCGCCGTCCGCGACGCCGCGGTCCGTCCGGACGACACCGTGGCGATCATCGGTGAGCTGACGGTCCGGGGTGTCGGTCGCCCGCAGTCCGCCACGGCCACGGTCACCGAGTCGAGCGCCGACGCGATCACGCTCACCGCGGAGTTCACCGTGGACCGGGAGCAGTTCGGTGTGAGCGGGGGGCAGCTGGGCATGATCCGCGGCCTGACGACGGTCACGTCGACGCTCAGGTTCACGCGTACACCCGCGTAGTCGCGTAACCGCGGCGCTGCGCGACCGCCTCGGCCAGGAGGAGCCCGGGAGCGGGTCGGCGTGGTGGGTCAGTCCCTGAGTGAGGCCACGCCCTCCTCGTCGAACAGCTCTCCCTGCTCGCCCTCCTCCCGGCTCCGCACCCGCGCGTGGCGTGCCCCCACCACCGCCAGGGTCGCCGCGGCCGTCACCGCCAGGGCGACCGGCACCATCCAGTTCCGGTCGGCCGTGTGGCCCATGGCGTGGTCGAGGGAGTACCGGCCGGGGCCCGCGACGGCCAGGCCCGCCGCCGTGAGGCCCAGGGCCGCCGCGTGCTCGTAACCGCCGCTCTGGCTGAAGAAGCCGTTCGGCGCGTGCAGCGCGGCGGCTCCGGCCATCGCCCCGGCCGCGGACGCCCCGGCCGCCGGGGTCGCCAGGCCCAGCGCGAGCAGGGTGCCGCCGCCCGCCTCCGCCAGGCCCGCCGCAGCGGCGCTGGCCCGGCCGGGCGCGTACCCCACCGACTCCATGAACTCGCCGGTCCCGGCGAGCCCGCCGCCGCCGAACCAGCCGAAGAGCTTCTGCGCCCCGTGCGCCGCCAGCACTCCGCCGGTGCCGAGGCGGAGCAGCAGCAGCCCCAGATCGCGTCGGTCGAAACAGGTCACGGTTCCCGTCACTCCTCGCATGTCGTCGCGCACCGGCGAACGGCGTCGCAGGTCCTGGCGCATGGCCACGTCTGTTCACCGTCGCACCGAACAGCCGCCCGAGTGCGGGACCGCGCGGCCGTTCGGGTGGCGGACGCGCGGGCGCGGTGTGAGTGTGACGGACATGACGATTCAGGTGACCAAGCTCAGCCACCCGGCCGTGCGGGACTTCGTCAGTGCCGTGAACGCACACGACCGGGACGCCTTCCGGGCCGTCCTCGCGCCGGGCGCGACCATGGCCGACGACGGTTCGGACCGGGACCTCGACGACTGGACCGACCGCGAGATCTTCGACTCCCACGGCCATATGGAGGTCGACAACGAGTCGGACGGCGGCCTCGCCCTCGTCGCCCGCTACAGCAACGACGCCTGGGGCGAGATGAGGACGAGGTGGACCTTCACGGTCGACGGCGACGGCAGGATCTCCCGCTTCGAGACCGGCCAGGCCTGACCGGCCGCGCCACCTGACGGAGCAGACTGCCTGACCGATCAGGCAGTCTGCTCCGTCGGTGTGTGGGCAGCGGCTGCTGGTCCGTCAGGGAGATCCGGCCCTCCTCGATCACCGTGAGCCGTGAGCCGTGAGCCGTGAGCCGTGAGCCGTGAGCCGTGAGTCGCTGTGCGCGCCGGGCGATCGACGAGTCGTGCGTGACCGTACCGAGCACCGCGACCTTCGCGCCGGTCTCGGCCTTGCCCTGGGTGCGGGGCGGCTTTTCAGGGGGGCGGGGAAGTGCGCGACCAGCCCCCACCGACCCGCACATTCCGCTGTGTGGGGCAGCCGTTCCGTGACGCCGGGTCGTCACCGCGCGGTCCCGCGCGGGATCCCTCCCACCCGTGTGCCCGGAACGGCTGCCGCCTCCCCCTCGGTGTGGCTCGGAAGACCGGTGCTCCAAGTGTGAAGCTCTGGTGGAGGAGAGTCGAGCATAGGCCCGCTGCCACCTGGAATGTACCGGAGTGACCACCTCCGATTGTGCAGATCACAGCGGGCCCGCGCCCCGTCGGGAGTGCGCGGAGCCACGCCACCAGCCACAACGGGACGGCCTCCGTGCGGTCCGCCATCCGGAACTCATCCGTCCGACATCTGGCTGTTGTGTACGCGACAGCCCACCGTTGACCCTGGCCACTCCAATTCCTTGTACAACAACCGTCAGGGGAGGGCCAGATGACACCCGCAGGCCACCGGAGCCACCAGCAACCGTCGCAGCACGCCCCCGAACTCCGCGCCGCCGCCCGCCATTTCGGACGCCGCCGTTTCCTCACCGTCACCGGCGCGGCCGCCGCACTCGCGTTCGCCACCAACCTGCCGACCGCGGGTGTGGCGGGCGCCGCCGAACTCGACGCGGCGAAGATCACCGAGAACCCCTTCACCCTCGGCGTCGCCTCGGGCGACCCGCAGGCCGCCTCCGTGCTGCTGTGGACCCGGCTCGCGCCCACCCCGTACCAGGCGGACTCCGGGCTGCCGCCGGAACGCGTCACCGTGCGCTGGGAACTGGCCCACGACGAGCGGTTCCGGCACATCGTCAGACGCGGGGCGGCCGTCGCCCACCCCGAGTTCCACCACTCCGTGCACGTCGAGGTCGGGCACCTCGACTCCGACCGGGTCTTCTACTACCGCTTCCGCGCGGGCAGTTGGGTCAGCGAGACCGGCCGTACCCGCACTGCGCCCTCGTCCCGTGCGCGCGTCGACGAGCTGCGACTGGCCGCGGTGTCCTGCCAGGCGTACCACGAGGGGTACTTCACCGCGTACCGGCATCTCGCCGAGGACGACGTCGACGTGGTCTTCCACGTCGGCGACTACCTCTACGAGTACGCCGTCGACGCGGTGGGCGGGGCCCGCAACTACACCGACCGGGTGCTGCCGGACCTGTTCAACCACGAGACGATCACGCTGGAGGACTACCGCCTGCGGTACGCCCTCTACAAGACCGACCCCGACCTGCAGGCCGCGCACCTCGCCCACCCCTTCGTGGTCACCTGGGACGACCACGAGATCGAGAACAACTACGCGGACGGCATCCCGGAGAACTCCGTACCGCCGGAGGAGTTCCTGCTGCGCAGGGCCGCCGGGTACCGCGCCTACTGGGAGAACCTGCCGCTGCGCCGCCCGCAGCGGCCCGAGGGCCCCGACATGCAGCTGTACCGCCGTCTGAACTGGGGCCGGCTCGCACAGTTCGACATCCTCGACACCCGGCAGTACCGCTCGGACCAGGCGTACGGCGACGGGGCGGACGTCCCGGGGCCCGAGTCGGACGATCCGGCGCGCACCATCACCGGGGCGACGCAGGAGCGGTGGCTGCTCGACGGGTGGCACGCCTCGAAGGCGCTGTGGAACGTCGTGCCGCAGCAGGTCACCTTCTCCCAGCGGAAGTTCGACCTGACGACGCCGTCCCGGGTGTCGATGGACGCGTGGGACGGGTACCGGGCCTCGCGGGGGCGGGTGCTGGCCGGGGCGAAGGCCGCCGGTGTGGAGAACCTGATGGTGCTCACCGGGGACGTCCATGTCGGGTACGCGTTCGACATCAAGGACGACTTCGACGACGTCGGGTCCAGGACGCTCGGTACGGAGATCGTGACGACGTCCGTCACCAGTGGGCGGGACGGGGCGGAGCGGCCGGCCAACTGGGACACGTACATGCAGGCCAACCCGCATCTCAAGTTCTACAACGGGCGGCGGGGGTATACGACGGTGCGGCTCGGGCGGGAGGTGGCTCGGGCGGATTTCAAGACGGTGGAGGCGGTTACTGTGCCGGGGGCGGCGATCGTGACCGCGGCGTCATTTGTCACCGAGGTGGGTGAGCCGGGGCTCAAGCCGGTGTAGGAGGCTGCCTGCCCGGGGTGGGGCGGGGGCGGTGCGGTGTGTTGTCGGGTGCGGGTGCGTCGTGGCTTGTCGCGCAGTTCCCCGCGCCCCTAAAAGATTGCGCCGTTCCCCGCGCCCCTGAAAGCGACAAGATCGCGCCGTTGCCCGCGCCCCTGAGGACAAAAGACTGCGCCGTTCCCCGCGCCCCTGAGGGCAAAGGACTGCGCCGTTGCCCGCGCCCCTGAAAGCGACACGATTGCGCCGTTCCCCGCGCCCCCGCGAAATCAGGCTGTTTCTCCTGGGTAGGTGACTCCTGCTTGGGTGCGGGACTTGTCCAGGGTGCGCATTACCGCGAGGGTGCCTGTCAGGGGGACCAGGGGGGATTCCGTTTCGCCGGCTCGGAGGCAGCGCATCACCTCTACCGCCTCGTGCTTGAGGCTGGCGTGGGTGCCGGCTGCCGTGCTCGCGGTGAACTCCTCCGGGTCGCGGCCGTCGCGGTGCATCACGAAGCGGTCCGTGTGGAAGAAGCCGTGCGGGATGTCGATGCGGCCCTCGGAGCCCGTGACCGAGGCCGCCGTCGACGTGCCGCCGACCAGGGAGCAGTGCAGCGAGGCCAGCGCGCCGCTCTCCCAGGAGAGCAGCATGCCCGTCTGGAGGTCGACGCCCTCCTCGGAGAGCACCGCCTTCGCCACCACGTCGGACGGCTCACCGAGCAGCAGCTGCGCGAACGACACCGGATAGACCCCCAGGTCGAGCAGCGCGCCACCGCCCTGCGCCGGATCACGCAGCCGGTGCGTGGGAGGGAAGGGGCCCGACAGTCCGAAGTCGGCCTGGACCGTGCGGACCTCGCCGATCGCCCCGTCGTCCACCAGCGCCTTGAGCTGCCGGATCAGCGGGTTGCAGTACATCCACATGGCCTCCATCAGGAAGCTGTCGTGCTGCTTCGCCAGGCCGACCAGCTCCTCGGCCTCCCGCGAGTTCAGCGTGAACGCCTTCTCGCACAGCACGTTCCGCCCCGCCTCCAGACAGAGCCCGGCCGCCGCCCGGTGCGCCGAGTGCGGTGTCGCCACGTACACGACGTCCACCTCCTCGTCCGCCGCGAGGGACTCCCAGTCGCCGTACGCCCGCGGGATCCCGAACCGCTCCGCGAACCCCTTGGCGGACTCCTCGGTGCGCGACGCCACCGCCACCACCTCGGCGTCCGGCAGATCGATCAGATCCGCGGTGAACGCCGCAGCGATCCCACCGGTCGCCAGCACACCCCACCGCACGCGTTCCTCAGTCATCCCGACCCGACCCCTCGCTCCGTGCCCTCGACGACCTCGACGATCTCGACGGCTTCGACCACTTGTACGAGACAACCCGTACGAGCTGAGAGCATAGGTGGCGGATTCCACAGAGAGGGAGGGCACATGCCCGAGCGTGGCCGCACCGCGCAGGACCAGGACGGCCCGGACACCCACATGACGACCGACGCGGCGCTGGGCGGTCCGGTTGCCCGCCGCTCCGTCGGGCTCCTGGTCACGCTCATCCTCGGCGGGCTCACCGCCGTACCGCCGCTGTCCATGGACATGTACCTCCCGGCGCTGCCGGACGTCACCGACGCGCTGCACGCGTCCGCTGCCACCGTGCAGCTGACCCTCACCGCGTGCCTCGCCGGCATGGCGCTCGGGCAGTTGGTCGTCGGTCCGATGAGCGACAAGTGGGGCCGCAGACGGCCGCTGATCGCCGGGCTGCTCGTCTACATCGTCGCCACCGCCGTCTGCGCCGTCGCGCCCACCATCGAACTCCTCATCGCCTTCCGGCTGCTCCAGGGCCTCGCGGGCGCCGCCGGGATCGTGATCGCGCGGGCCGTCGTACGCGACCTGTACGACGGCATGGACATGGCGCGGTTCTTCTCCACCCTCATGCTGATCTCCGGGGTCGCGCCGATCATCGCGCCGCTCATCGGCGGGCAGGTGCTGCGCGTCACCGACTGGCGGGGCGTCTTCTACATCCTGACCGTCATCGGGATCGCGCTGACCGCCGTCGTCTGGAAGCTGCTGCCCGAGACGCTCCCGCCCGAGCGACGCCACGGCGGCGGCACCGTCGAAGCCCTGCGCACCATGCGCGGCCTGCTCGCCGACCGGGTCTTCACCGGCTACATGCTCACGGGCGGCTTCGCCTTCGCGGCGCTGTTCGCGTACATCTCCGCCTCGCCGTTCGTGATCCAGGAGATCTACGGCGCCTCCCCGCAGACGTACAGCATCCTCTTCGGCGTCAACTCCGTCGGCCTCGTGATCGTCGGCCAGATCAACGGCAAGATCCTCGTCGGCCGGGTCAGCCTCGACAAGGTGCTCGCGTTCGGCCTCACGGTGATCACCGTCGCGTCGGCCGCGCTGCTCCTGATGTCCACCGGGGTCTTCGGCGACGTCGGACTCGTCCCCATCGCCGTCGGACTCTTCGTCCTCATGTCGGCGATGAGCCTGTGCATGCCCAACACCAACGCGCTCGCCCTCATGCGCACCCGGCACTCGGCCGGCTCCGCGTCCGCCCTGCTCGGCACCTCCTCCTTCCTCGTCGGCGCGCTGGCCACCCCCCTGGTGGGCGTCGCGGGGGAACACACGGCCGTTCCGATGGCCGTCGTCCAGCTCGCGTGTTCACTGGTCGCCGTCGGCTGCTTCATGGCACTGTGCCGACCCTGGCGCAAACACACGGACGTGGCGGTGGACGTAGTGGTGGACGTGAAGGGAGCAGGGAGCTGAGCGCACCGAGACTGCGCCCCGGCACAGCGGAGCGTGCCGGGCTCGACCCCGGGGAACTCGACTGTCTCGTACGGGAGTTCCGCCGGCTCACCGACGGCGGCCGGCCCTGGGCCGCGGGCGCCGTACTGGTCGCGGGGCGCGGACCCGTGATCGCCGTCGAGGAGGCGGCGGGCTGGGCCGTGCGCTACTGCGCCTACGACGAGGAGCGGGACACCGGGGTGGAACTGCCCCGCGCGGAACAGGTGCCGGCGACCCCGCGCACCCCCTTCGACCTGGCCTCCCTCACGAAGCTCTTCACCAGCGTGGCGGCCGTGCAGCAGCTGGAGCGCGGCACGCTGGGCATCGACGCGCGCGTGGGGGCGTACCTGCCGGGCTTCGGCGCGGCGGCCGAGTACGGCATCACCGTGCGGCACCTGCTCACCCACACCTCCGGGCTGCGGCCCGAACTGCCGCTCTACGACTGCCCGGACGACCGGGCACGGCTCGCCCTGCTGCGGTCCGAGAAGCCGGTGACGGCGCCGGGCGGCGCGTACGGCTACTCGGACCTCAACATGCTGCTCCTCCAGCAGGTCCTGGAACGGATCACCCGGCGCCCGCTGGACGTCCTCGTCAAGGAGGGGATCACCCGGCCGCTCGGCATGACCGACACCGGCTTCGGGCCCTGCCCCGGCGCCGCCGCCACGGAGGACCAGCGGCGGCCCTGGGGCAAGGCCGACCGGGGGATGCTGCGGGGCGTGGTCCACGACGAGAACGCGTGGGCGCTCGGCGGGGTCGCGGGGCACGCGGGACTCTTCTCGACGGCGGCCGACCTCGCGGTCTTCTGCCGGACCCTGCTGGCGGGCGGCTCCTACGGCACCGCCCGGATCCTCGGCCCCGACTACGTCGAGCTGCTCCTGTCCCCGCCCGGACTCGGATTCGCCCTGGACCAGCCGTCGTTCATGGGCGCACTGGCCGGGCACGGAGCGGCGGGCCACACGGGCTTCACGGGTACGTCGCTGGTGCTGGACCCCTCGACGGACACGTTCCTGGTGCTCCTGGCGAACACCGTCCACCCGCGCCGCAGGCCCGCGGACAACGGGCCCCGCGCGGCGGCGGCGACCCGGCTGGCCAGGGCGGTACGGGACGCCTGAGGGGTGCCTGACGGACGCCTGAGGGGTGCCTTGAGGGGGGGCGGGAACGGTGCGGGAACGGCGGCGTGAGCGATGCGTGGCCCGGCGGGCGGTGCTCGTAGACTCCCCTCGTGAACGCCCCCGTTTCTCCTGCTTCCCCCGCTTCCCCCGCCTCTCCGGCTGAGACCTTGCGTGCGGCCCTCGCGGAGCTGCTCGACGGACTGCCGCCGAAGGTGGCCGCGCAGGCCGTCGAACGGCTGATCGCGAAGTACCGGGGGACCACCCCGACCGACGCCCCGATCCTGCGCGACCGCGCGGACGTGGCGGCGTACGCGGCGTACCGGATGCCCGCGACCTTCGAGGCCGTACGGGCCTCGCTGGACGCCTTCGCGGCGGTGGTGCCCGCGTGGGTGCCGGGCAGCCATGTCGACGTGGGCGGCGGCACCGGCGCCGCGACCTGGGCCGTGAACGCCACCTGGCCCGAGGAGCGGCCGGTGACCGTGCTCGACTGGGCCGAGCCTGCGCTCGCGCTCGGCCGTGAACTGGCCTCGCGCAACCCGCTGTTGAAGTCCGCCGAGTGGAGCCGCGGGCGGATCGGGGCGGGGCTCGCGCTGGAGAGCGCCGACCTCGTCACGGTGTCGTACGTCCTCGGTGAGCTGACCGACGCCGGCCGGGCGGCTGTCGTGGACGCGGCGGCGGGGGCCGGGCAGGCGGTCGTCATCATCGAGCCCGGTACGCCCGACGGGTACGCCCGGGTCATCGAGGCGCGGGAGCGGCTGATCGGTGCCGGGTTCCATGTCGCGGCGCCGTGCCCGCACAGCGCGGCCTGTCCCATCGTGCCGGGGGAGGACTGGTGCCACTTCTCGGCGCGGGTGAGCCGTTCCTCGCTGCACCGGCAGGTGAAGGGGGGATCGCTGGCGTACGAGGACGAGAAGTTCGCCTATGTCGCGGCGACGCGGTTCGGGGTGGAGCCGGTGGGGGCGAGGGTGGTGCGGAGGCCGCAGATCCGTAAGGGGCAGGTGTTGTTGGACTTGTGTGAGGGGGAGGGGGAAGGGGAGGGGCGGCTCGGGCGGTCCACCGTCACGAAGCGGCATGGTGCGTTGTACCGGGCGGCGCGGGATGTGGACTGGGGGGACGGGTGGCCGCCGGCGGAGTAGGGGTTCCTCGCCCCCGCCGACCCCCGCCAAAAGATTGCGCAGTTCCCCGCGCCCCTTAGGCATGCCTGGTTTTTGGCGAGACGGTTCGTCTTGTTGTGCTGGTAGTTTCGGGGGCATGGCTCCCGACTCCAACCGCCGCAGCGAACGCTCCCGCCGCGCCATCTACGACGCCGCCCTCGCCCTCGTCACCGAGGTCGGCTACCCCAAGACCACCATCGAGGGCATCGCCGCCCGCGCGGGCGTCGGCAAGCAGACGATCTACCGGTGGTGGTCGTCGAAGGCGGACGTCCTCCTGGAGGCGTTCATCGACCTGAGTGCCCAGGCGGCCGAGGCGGCGGCCAGGCCCGAGGTCATCGGGGAGCAGGCGGCGTACGAGATCCCCGACACCGGCGATCTGGAGGCCGACCTCAAGCTCGTACTGAGGTCCACCGTCGACGAACTGCTCGACCCCGCCTTCGAGGCCCCGTCCCGGGCCCTGGCCGCCGAGGGCGTCGTCAACGAGGAGGTCGGCAGGGAGTTCGTCGGCAAGCTCCTCGAACCCCAGCTCCAGCTGTACGTGAAGCGGCTGCGCTCCGCCCAGGCGCAGGGCGCCGTACGCGCCGACATCGACCCGCGCATCGCCCTGGAGCTCTTCGTCTCGCCGCTCGCCCAGCGCTGGCTCCAGTACACGGGCCCCATCACGTACGAGTACACGGACCGGCTCGTCGAGTACGCCCTCTACGGCCTCGCCCCGCGCTGACCCGCCGCCGCCCCGGCCAGCCGGCCCGGCGCGTCCGTGATGACCCCGTCGCAGCCCAGCGCGAGGACGCGGTCGCGCTGCGCCGGAGTCACCACCGTGTGCGCCCACACCCGCGGGACACCGGACCGGACGGCCCGTACGAGATCCCGGTCGCGGGCCCTGTGGTCCACGTCCAGGACGTCCACGAACGGCCGCCACCGCTCGGGCCGGTCCGTACGCATCTGCCGCGCCGAACGCCACAACTGCGCGAGCAGGCCCATGCGGTGTGCGCGCAGGGCCACCGCGGGGTGGTTGGAGTTGACCAGCACCGAACGGGTCAGACCGCGTTTCCTGATCATGGCGGCGACGGTCCGCAGGCTCGCCGGGTCCTTCGCCTCCAGCATCAGGACCACCCGCCCGCCGAACCGGTCCAGCACCTCCGCGAGCGTCGGCGGGCGCTCCGAACGCCAGCTGCCGGGCAGCGCGGCCCGGGGGCGCAGCCGCACCCCCTGCCAGTCGCGCCGGTCGAGCGCGCGCACCGGGCCGCCCAGGTAGGTCGTACGGTTCAGGGTCGCGTCGTGCATCACCACCACCGTCCCGTCGCGCAGCATCCTGGTGTCCAGGTCGAGCACCTGGGCCGTGCCGCGCTCGTACGCCGCCATGAGGCCCGACATGCTGTTCTCCGGGACCTCCCGGGCGCCGCCGCGGTGCGCGACGTGGACGACGCGGGGGAGCGCGGACAACGTCAGCGGGCCGGTGCCCCATTCCAGCGGGGCGACCGTGCCGCCCTGTCCCGAGAGGGCCAGGGACGTGAGACCGGCGATGACTGTCAGCGCAGTCCGTGTGACCATGCCGACACCGTAGGCGGGCACATCGTGTCAAAGTACGCAATGACACCCGATCCCTGTTCCGGGCGGGCATCGCCCCACCTACCCCGGATGTGGGCTCCGGCCCCCCGAAGCGCAGGATGGTGCGACCATGAGGCATGCTTTCCGCACAATAGCCAGGTGAGGGGATCGATGAGCGCAGAGATGGGCCGCCGCTCCGGTGGACAGGGCAGGATCTCCCAGTGGTTGCGCGGCCGGCGCCCACGACCGGACGCCGCGGACGACTCCGCGAACCGTGAGGAGCTGCTGCTCGCCGCCGCCGGAGCCGGGCTGCCGCTCGCGCCCGCCGCCCATCCTTCCGCCTACCGGTGTTCCTGTGACCGCGTCGGGTGTCCGACGCCGGCGCGCCATCCCGTCTCCTTCGCCTGGCAGACGCAGTCGACGACCGACCGGGCGCAGATCGAGCGCTGGGCGCGGCATCAGCCGCTGGCCAACTTCATCACCGCGACCGGCATGGTGCACGACGTGCTGGACGTGCCGGTGGAGGCCGGGCAGGAGGCGCTGGACCGGTTGCTCGCCGCGGGGATCGAGGTCGGGCCTGTCGCGCTGTGCGGGGACGACCGGATGCTCTTCTTCACCGCCACGCGCGGTACGCCCGAGGACGAGGACGAGTGGTGGCCGTGCGAGCTGGACTGCCATCCCGAGACGATGGACGAGCATCCGGGGCTGCGGTGGCACTGCCGGGGGTCGTATGTGCTGGTGCCTCCGGCGCGGTTGCCGGGGGAGCTGGTGGTGGAGTGGGTGCGGGGGCCTGAGTTCGGGTTGCCGGATCCGTTGTCGTTGCTCGAAGTGCTGACGGATGAATGTGCTCGGTATGCGGGGGAAGAGCGGGAGCATGTTGTGGCGTGGCCGCTTCGGGGGTGAGCGGGGTGCGGTGCGTTGTTTTGTGCGGGTGCGTCGTGGCTGGCCGCGCCCCCTGCGGGGCTTCGGCAGGGGTTCGTCTGCGGGTGCGTCGTGGCTGGTCGCGCAGTTCCCCGCGCCCCTAAAAGACTGCGCCGTTCCCCGCGCCCCTAAAGACAAAAGACTGCGCCGTTCCCCGTGCCCCTGAGGACAAAAGACTGCGCCGTTGCCCGTGCCCCTGAGGACAAAAGACTGCGCCGTTGCCCGTGCCCCTGAAAGTGTCGTTTCCCGTGTTTCTGGAGGGGTTTGGGTTACTCGCCCTTTGCTGCTGTCAGGCCCTGGATTCTGCTCAGGAATTTGATCTCGGGGTTCGTGGCTGACTTCGGGGGGTCCAGGACTGCCTGGTTCGAGGTGGATTCCAGGGTGAGGGACTGTTTGGGGTCGCCTGTCATCAGGGCCTTCACGTCGGCGTTGGTGACGTTGATGGGGACTCCCGGGGCCGCCGTCTGCTTCTGGTAGTGGCGGGTGGTGAAGAAGACCAGGGCGCCGCCGTCCGTGGTGCGCAGGCCCACCGGGGCGTAGCTGCCGGAGGCCAGCGGCTCGTCGATGTACTGCTGGGCGAGGCCGGGGCGGGCCGCGTTCTTCTCCCGGTCGGAGCGCCACTTGGTGGTGTGCGCGCCGGCGGCGAACGCGTCGTCGGCGCCGTCCTTCAGGTACGTCGCGTACCGCTGCGGCAGACGCGCGGGGGCGACCGCCAGATCCTTCGCGTCCGCCGTGACCGGCTGGGCCCAGCCGTCCTCGTCCTTCTCGAACTCCGGTATCTCGTCGGCCGCGGCGATCGTCAGGTACGAGACCTCCCACAGCGCGTTGACGTCGTCGCGGGTGAACACCAGCAGCCAACGGTCCTCGCCGCGCCCCTTGTTGGCCTTCGAGGCGGTGACGAACCAGCGCGGCCAGCCGGCCTTCTCGGGGATGGTGAACTCGGTGTCGGTGAGCTTCAGGGGCACATAGCCGGGGTTGCCGCCCGGCTGGTTCTTGCCACCGGCCTTCAGCTTCGCCCCGTCGATGTCGCCGAGGGCGCCCGTGACCCGGTCCGCGTCCAGGGACGCGTCGTTGGCGCCGTTCGCCTTGTTGTAGGCGGTGGTGAAGTCCTTCAGCGCACGCGTGGCCTCGGCCTTCGTGGCCGCGGGGAGGATCTCCCGTTCCCCGTGCACCACCACGCACCCGCTCGCCGTCATCGACAGCACGGTCACCGAGGCCGCCGTCAGCGCGCTCCGGCCAAGTCTGCGAGGCCTACGAGGGCCGTGATCCCTGCTCATCAGGTGCCTTCACCTTCCCCTTCCCGGAGGCGAACCCTACCCCCGCCCCGGGCCTCTTCGCGCACCTGGGCGTCAGACCTCCTCGCGCACCGGCGCGGGCGACTCGGCCCCGCCCCGCCCGGTCCGCGACGGGGCCAGGAAGAACGCCAGCGTCGGCACCAGATACGCGACCCACACGACGACCTGGACGACGGTGGGGTCGGGCTGGAAGTTCAGGACGCCCTTCAGGAGGGTGCCGTACCAGCTGTCCGGAGGGATGGTCCCGCTGATGTCGAAGGCCTTGTTCGTCAGGCCCGGCAGGAAGTCGGCCTCCTGGAGGTCGTGCACGCCGTACGCGAGGACGCCCGCCGCCACGACGACCAGCATGCCGCCGGTCCAGGTGAAGAACTTGGCGAGGTTGATGCGGACCGTGCCCCGGTAGAAGAGGTAGCCCAGCGCGATCGCGGTCAGGATGCCCAGCAGTACGCCGAGCAGCGGGCCCTGGGTGCCGTCGCTGGAGGCGCGCACGGAGGCCCAGACGAACAGGGCGGTCTCCAGACCCTCGCGGCCCACCGCCAGGAAGGCCGTCGCGACCAGCGCGGCCGTGCCCATCTGCAGGGCGGCGTCCAGTCTGCCGTGCAGCTCGGACTTCAGATGGCGGGCGGTGCGGCGCATCCAGAAGACCATCCAGGTCACCAGGGCGACCGCGATGATGGACAGGGAGCCGCCGAGGGCCTCCTGGGCCTCGAACGTCAGCTCCTGGGAGCCGAATTCGAGCGCGAAGCCGAAGCCGAGGGCGAGGACCACCGCGACGGTGATGCCGATCCAGATGGGCCTCAGGGCGTCCCGGCGTTCCGTCTTCACCAGGTAGGCGATGAGGATGCAGACGACGAGGCTGGCCTCCAGACCCTCGCGCAGGCCGATCAGATAGTTGCCGAACACGGCCTACTCCTCCTTGGGTTCCGTGGCGAACAGCGTGCGGCCCCACCAGTCGTCCTTGTCACGGACGCCGGGCGGGATCGCGAAGAGCGCTGAACCCACGTGCTGGATGTATTCGTTGAGGGAGTCGGCGGCCAGACTGCGCTGCACCGGGATGAAGCCCTTGCGCACATCGCGCTGGTAGGCGAGGAAGAACAGGCCGGCGTCCAGGCGGCCGAGCCCGTCGGTGCCGTCGGTGAAGGAGTAGCCGCGGCGCAGGAGGGTCGCTCCGGCGTTGGTGTCGGGGTGGGCGAGCCGTACGTGCGCGTCGGGCTTCATCGCCTTCAGGAACGGCTCGTCCCGCTCCCTGGCCTTGCCGACGGGTGCGCCCTCGCCCTTGTCACGCCCGAAGACGTCCTCCTGCTCCTGGAGGGAGGTGCGGTCCCAGGTCTCGATGTTCATCCGGATGCGCCGGGCCACCAGGTACGAGCCCCCGGCCAGCCAGGCCGAGTCCGGTTCGGTGTCCTTCTCCTCGACCCAGACGAACTTCTCCAGGCGGTCGGTCTCGGTGCCCGCGATGTTGCGGGTGCCGTCCTTGAACCCCATGAGGTTGCGGGGGGTCTGGGCGTCCGGGGTCGTCGACGACGTCTTGCCGAAGCCCAGCTGGGACCAGCGGATCACGACGGTGCCGAAGCCGATCCGGGCCAGGTTGCGGATCGCGTGCACGGCCACCTGCGGGTCGTCCGCGCAGGCCTGGACGCACAGGTCGCCGCCGCTGCGGTCGCGGTCGAGGTTGTCGCCCGCGAACTTCGGCAGGTCGACGAGGGCGTCGGGCCGCCGGCCTGCGAGGTCGAACTTCTCGAACAGGGAAGGACCGAAGCCGATCGTGAGGGTCAGCCGGGAGGGGGTGAGGCCCAGCGCCTCGCCGGTGTCGTCCGGCGGCGCCTCGGCGAGCCCGCCGTACGCGCCCTCACCGACCGCCCGCCCGGCGGTGAGCCGGCGGGCCGCCTCGGTCCAGTCCTTCAGCAACCGGACGAACGCGGCCCGGTCGTCGGTCTTCACGTCGAAGGCGGCGAAGTGCAGCCGGTCCTGCACCGGGGTGGCGATGCCCGCCTGGTGCGTGCCGTGGAAGGCGATCTCGGCACCCGCCCCGGCGGCGCTCTGCCCGGTGCCGTCGTCGCCCGACCCGGCCACCGCGACCGTGCCGCCGGCCGCCGCGGCACCCAGGACGAGCTGGGCACCGCCCCAGCCCAGCACCGAACGCCGGGAGGGAGCGGCCGGCGCGGGTCCCGCGGCCGGCGGTGCGGTTTCCTCGGGGGGCGTGTCCGTCACGGCCGGTCCCTACTTGGTGGTGACGACGGCGGCGGCGAGCTTGGACAGCGGCTCCGCGAGCGCGTTCACCGCGTCGGAGAGGTCCTTGCGGTCCGCCTTGCCCACCTTGTCGTACGAGGTGAACTCGTACGACGTCGTGTCCTCGCGGTACTTGTCCAGGAGCGTGTCGAGCGCCGCGAACTGCTTGTCCAGCTCGGTGACCAGCGCCGCGTCGTTCTCCTTCGCGACCGGCTTCAGCAGCTCGTACGACTTCTCGGCGCCCTCGACGTTCGCCTTGAAGTCGACCAGGTCGGTGTGCGAGTAGCGCTCCTCCTCGCCGGTGACCTTGCCGGTGGCGACCTCGTCGAGGAGTTCCTTGGCGCCGTTGGCCATCGAGGTCGGGGTGATCTCCGCCTTGCCGACCCGGTTCTGCCAGTCGGTGAGGTCCTCGATCAACTGGTCGGCGAGCGCGGAGTCGCGGGCGGTGAGCTTCTTGTCCTTCCACAGCGAGCGCTCCAGACGGTGCCAGCCCGTCCAGTCCTTCTCCAGGTCCTGGCCCTCCTCCAGACCGTCCTCGCGCAGGTCGACCTTGGGGTCGATGTCCCCGAACGACTCGGCGACCGGCTCGGTGCGCTCCCAGCCGATGCGCGAGGTGGCGTACGCCTTCTTCGCGGCCTCGACGTCCCCGGCCTTGACGGCGTCCGTGAAGACCTTGGTCTTCGGCAGGGTCGCGTCGGCCTGCTCCTGCGCGTACTGCCGGTAGGCGGCGACCGCCGCGTCAAGACGCGGGTCCCGCTCGGCGGTCTTCCCGCCGCCGGTGACCGTGACGTCCTGGCGGATGCCCTTGCCCTTCATGCCGGGCTTGCAGGCGATCCGGTAGTCGCCCGCCTTCACCTCGGCGGTGACCTTCTGGCGGGTGCCGGGGCCGATGTTCTCGCGCTCGGTGACGATCCGGTCGTCGGGGAACAGGAGATAGACCTCGGTGACCTTGGAACCCTTGTTGGTCACGTCGATCTGCACGTGCCCGGCCGGGATCTCCTTCTTCGACACCGCGCACGCGGTGTCCGTGGCCGTCACCTCGACGACGTGGTCGTCACTCGACGCGTCGCTCTTCTCGGTGCAGCCCGTGACAGCGGCCAGCGCCGCCGCGGTCGCGGCAGCGGTGACGACGGAGAGTCGGACGGCTCGCATACAGGCTCCAAGAGGTTCACAGGGAAGGCACAGTCGCCGAGTGAGGCTTGCCTAACTTATCTGAGGCTTACCTGACTGAAAGTCGCCTGTCCAGTGATTCAGCTCTCACGGACGCCACGCGGGTACGACCCGGTCACGGAGGCTTCAACCACCCCCCACGAAACGGTCAAAGGCGGGTCAAGAACCTCTGACCGGGGCCACCATCACGCCACCGGTGCGGGGGTGCGGGAACACCTCGACGGGCTGTCGGTAGACGTCCGAAAGCAGTCGGTCCGTGAAGACCTCGGCGGGTGCTCCGTCGGCCACCGCCTGCCCGGCGCACAGGACCACCACCCGGTGCGCGTACGCCGCCGCGAGTCCCAGATCGTGCAGCACCACGACCACCGCGTCCCCCGCGCGCGCCCTGTCGCGGCAGATCCGCAGCACCAACTCCTGGTGCCGCAGGTCCAGGGCGGCCGTCGGCTCGTCGAGCAGCAGCAGCCGGGCACGCTGCGCCAGCACCCGGGCGAGCGCGACCCTGGCCCGCTCGCCGCCGCTGAGCGCGGAGAAGGGCCGGGCGGCGAACTCGGTGACCTCGGTCGCCGCCATGGCCGACGCCACCGCGGCGTCGTCCTCGGCCTCCTCGGGCCGTCCGGCCCAGGGCGCCCGCCCCATCCGTACGACGTCCTCGACCGGGAACGGGAAGGAGAGCGAGGCGGACTGGGGGAGCACCGCACGGCGCAGGGCCAGTTCGTGCGCCGACCAGTCGGACAGGGGCCGGCCGTGGACCCGTACGACACCTTCGGCGGCCGGGAGATCGGCGGCGAGCGCGCCCAACAGGGTCGACTTCCCCGCTCCGTTGGGGCCGACCAGGGCCAGCACCTCGCCCGCGCGGGCCGCGACGTCCACGCCGGCCAGCACCTCGCGGCCACCGAGCCGCACCCGCAGCCCCTCGGCCTCGGCGAGGACGTCGCCGGGGACCACGGGCCCGGGAGGAGCGGTCCGCGTGCGGAGCCACCGGCGGCCCTTGCCCCCGTCCTCCCTCGTACGCTCCCTCATGCCCAGCCTCCTTGCCTGCGACGGGTTCTGCGCAGCAGCCAGAAGAAGAACGGGCTGCCGAAGAGGGCGGTCAGCACGCCGAGCGGCAGTTCGGCGGGCTCGGCGACGGTGCGTGCCGCGAGGTCGCCCGCGAGCAGGACCACCGCGCCGCCCAGCGCGCTGCCGGGAAGGAGGAAGCGATGGCCGGGGCCTGCCGCCATCCGCAGCAGATGCGGGACGACGAGGCCCACGAAGCCGATGACACCGGAGACGCTCACGGCGGCGGCCGTCAGCAGCGCGACGACCAGCACCAGCACCACACGGAGCCGCTCGACGTCCACCCCCAGGTGCCGGGCCGGGCGTTCGCCCAGGGACAGCAGGTCGAGCCTTCGCGCGTAGAGCGGCGCCACGGCGAGACCGGCCGCCGCGCACGGCAGCACCGCGAGGACCTTCGGCCAGGTCGCCTGGGAGAGCGAGCCCAGCTGCCAGAAGGTGATCTGGTTCACCGCGGCGGTGTCGGCCAGGAAGATGAACAGGCCGATCAGGGCGCCCGCGAAGGCGTTCACCGCGATCCCGGTGAGGATCAGCGTCACGACCTCCGTACGGCCGCCCGAGCGGGACATCGCGTACACGAGCAGTGCCGTGCCCAGGCCCGTGGCGAAGGCGAAGGCCGGGACCGTCCAGGTGCCGAGGAAGTTCAGGCCGAGCGAGATCGCGGCGACCGCGCCGACCGCCGCACCCGACGAGACGCCGATGACGCCCGGTTCGGCGAGCGGGTTGCCGAACACGCCCTGCATCAGCGCGCCCGCGCAGCCCAGCGAGGCACCGACGAGCAGCGCCAGCACGATCCGCGGGAAGCGCACGTTCCACAGCACGGACTCCGGGACACGGGCCAGTCCGTCGCCGCCCAGACCGGCGCGGTGCGCGAGGGAGGACAGGACGTCACCTGGCGGGATCTCGTACGCGCCGAGCCCGGCGGAGGCCAGCGTGAGCAGCAGGAGGAGACCGGCGAGAGCGAGGGTGAGCAGCCACGGCACGCCGCGCCCGCTCCCGCGTTCGCTCCCGCGTTCGCGCCGCGCGGAAGCGTCCTGGGCGCGGCCGGGGAGGGCCTTGTCGGTGACGGTCACTCGGCGGCGTCCCCGTACAACTGGGCGACGATGGACTTCAGTACCGCGTCCGTGCGCGGGCCGTAGTTGAGGAGGACGCCGTCCTCGACCGAGACGACCCGGCGGTCCATCCCGGCGGGGGTCTGCGCGACCCCGGGGATCTCGACCAGCCCTTCGACACCGCCGACGGACTCAAGTCCCTTGGACATGACGAGGATCGCGTCGGGGGCCGCCCGGGCGAGGGCCTCCGTGGTGATCGCGGTGAAGTCCTTCTCGAGGCCCGACTCGGCGCCCGCGTCCACCGCGCCGGCCGCTTCGAGCAGCGAGGTGGCGCCCGAGCCCTTGCCGCCGATCAGATACACGGAGGCGGAGCCGCGGAGGTAGAGGAAGGCGACCCGCGGCCGGTCGGTCCTGGCGGGAACGTCCTTGCGCGCGGCGGCGATCCGCTCCTCGGAACGCTTCGTGAGTTCCTTCCCCGCGGCCGGTACGCCGAGGGCGCGGGCCACCGCCTCGATGCGCGGGCCCACGTCGTCGAGACCCCGCGCCGGGGCGACGACGAGGACGGGTATGCCCGCGTCGCGGATCTGGCCCATCGCCTCCGCGGGCCCCGTGGTGGTCTCGGCGAGCACCAGGTCGGGCTTGAGGGACAGCACGCTCTCCGCGGAGACGTCGTGGTTGCGGGTGACCACCGGCAGCTTCCCGGCCTGGGCGAAGGTGGCGGTGATGTCACGGGCGACCACGTGGTCGCCGAGGCCGAGCGTGAAGACGATCTCGCTGAGGCTGCCGGAGAGCGGGACGACGCGATCGGCGTCCTCGACGGTGACGTCCTGGCCGTCGGACGAGCGGACGGTGACCGGGAGTCGGGGGGCCGGGGTGTCCGGGAGGGGCTCGACCCGGTCCGCGGCGGCGCCGGTCCCGGCGGCCGGCTCGCTCCTGGGCGACCCGCCGCCGGAGGTGCAGCCCGTCACCGTGAGCGCGAGCACCGCAAGCAGTGCACCCGCCACTCGTGTACGCATGCGTCCCACTGTCGCGTGGTTCCTCTCGAGTTCACCGGCCGGGCGGCCGGTCAGGTGGCGGACACCGTCAGCCGAAAAGCGTCCCGCGGTCCCCAGGTGTCCGGTCCCGCACTTCCCGCATCAGCGGACATAGCTTAGGTTAGCCTTACCTTTCTCGCCAGGATGTCATCGCATCCGGCCAGATCCACCCCGTCCGGAGGACCCATGCCCTCGCGACCGCACCCACGCGCCCATGTCTCCCTGCTCCGCACGGCCTTGCTGGGGGCGCTGCTCACCGTGCTGCTCCCGGCCGGCCAGGCCCACGCGGCGAGTCGGACCGTGCAGGGCGGCCGGCTCGACTGGGGCATCAAGTCCTCCTTCCAGAGCTATGTCACCGGGCCCATAGCGAAGGGCGGTTTCTCCCTCACGGGCGGCGCGGCCACGGTCGGCGGCAGCCAGTTCCGCTTCCACTCGGCGACCGGTACGTACGACGGTTCCTCGGGCGCCTTCGACGCAGGCTTCTCGGGCGGGGTCCACTTCCTCGGGCACGAGAAGGCCGACGGGAGCCACCAACTGGACCTGACGATCAGCCGCCCCACCGTCCGCCTCGCCGGCGGCGGAGGCACGCTCTACGTCGACGTCGTCAGCAAGGCGAAGGGCACCGGGGCGGTCACGACGTCCTCGCAGGTGCCCTTCGCCTCCCTCTCCTTGGGCGGCATCGACATGACGGGCGGCGGCGATGCCGTCCAGTTGAACAACCTGCCCGCCACACTGACCGCCCAGGGGGCCAAGTCCTTCGCCGGGTACTACACGGCGGGCACCGCCCTCGACCCGGTCAGCCTCTTTGCGGACGTACGGGCGGCGGCCACCGGAGCGGCCCGCGGCCCGTCCCCCTCACCGGCCGAGTCCGAGGCCGAGCCCAAGTCCGGTGAGGGCAAGACGACTTCGGGCCGGATCGAGGACGGCGCCGTCGACTGGGGGGTGCGCAGGACCTTCCGCGAGTACGTCACCGGAGCCATCGCCCAGGGCGAGTGGAAGCTCACCGGGGGCGCCCAGGACGGCGGTGCGCTCTTCCGCTTCCCCGAGGGCTCGGGCACGTACGACGAGAAGAAGCAGACCCTCGACGCGACCTTCGCGGGCGCCGTCCGGTTCACCGGCGAACAGGGCCTGGACCTGAAACTCGCCGGGCTCCGGGCCGAGGTGACGGACGGCGGAAAGGGCACGCTCTACGCGGACGTCACGAGCGGGACCGAAAGCGGGAAGCAGGAGACGCGGAAGGAGGGGACGCGGAAGCAGGAGACGCAGAAGGAGGAGACGCGGAAGAAGGTGCCGCTGGTCACCTTCACCGCGGCGGACCTCAAGCCGAAGAGCGGCCTCGCCCGGGTCACCGAGGCGCCCACCGAACTCACCGCCGCCGGTGCCGAGGCCTTCGGCGGGAGGTACAAGGCAGGCACGGAGATGGACCCGGTCTCCCTCGCCGTCGCCCTGACCGACGGCGTCGAACTGCCGGCTCTGCCCGACCTGGGCAGCGCCGAGTCGGCCACGCCGAAAGCCGCGGGCGCGGCGCCGGAGTCGAGGACGCCCGAGCCGAAGACCGAGGCCACCGCGAGCGACTCGGACGTCCCGGTCCTGCCCATCGGCCTGACGGTCGCCTCCCTGGCCGTGATCGCCGCAGCCGTCCTGATCGTCCGCAGGCGCCGCACACAACCGGCCGCAGAAGCCCCCGACGAGACCTGAAGCGTCCTACGAGCACTGAACTCGCTGTCGCCGTCCGCTGGTTGAGCGGACAGCGACAGGGGGCCACGTGACGACTCACCACGACTCACCCACACTGAACCGAGGAGATCCACGACCATGGCCGCCAATCGCCGCCGCCCCATAGCCCTCGCCGCCGCCTGCGCGACCGCCGTCACGCTCGGCGCCACCGCGCTCGCCGCGACGTCCGCCTCCGCCGCCGAAGTGCCGCTCAAGGGCTACGAGTTGACCTGGGGCATCAAGGAGTCGTACCGCAACTACGTCACCGGCATGGCGGCCGGCGCCTTCACGCCGGAGGCCGGTGCCACGCAGGCCGACGGCAACGGCGTGTTCACCTTCGTCAACGGCACCGGGAACTACGACTCCGAGGCGCACACCGTCGCGCTCGGCTTCGAGGGCTCCCTGAACATCGTCTCCAAGCCGCACGGCTTCGAACTCGCCCTGTCCGACCTGAAGTTCGACAGCAAGGCGGCCACGGTCACCGCCGATGTGACGAAGGCCGGTGTGACCGAGCAGGACGTGCCGCTCGCCGAGGTCACCGTCAACCGCACGATGACCGACATGGAGACCGAGCTGACCGAGGAGGCGGGGGTCGTCTTCGGCAGCTCGGCCTACTCGGGCGCGGCCGGTGACCCCCTGACGGTGGTGGAGAAGAAGGCCGAGTCGCCGGACCCGACGCCGTCGGACTCCACGACCCCGTCGACCACCCCCTCCACGACACCCTCCGGCACCCCGTCGACCACCCCCTCCACGGACCCGACGGGCTCCACGCCCCCGGCCCCCGAGGCCTCCGACGCCCCCTCCAAGGGGGACATCAGCTACGGCGCACTCGGCTGGGGTGTGAAGCAGTCCTTCCGTACGTACGTCGTGGACGGCGTGGCCAAGGGCAGGATCACCGTCTCGGGCGGGGCGGAACAGGCGTCGGGCAACGGCGTCTTCACCTTCCCCGACGCCACCGGCACGTACGACACGGACGCCGACACGCTCCAGGCCTCCTTCAAGGGCTCGGTCAACTTCAAGGGCCATGAGGACAACGGAAGTTACGGGCTCGACCTGACCCTCAGCGACCTGAAGGCGGAGATCGACGGCGGCTCCGGCAAGCTGACCGCCGACGTCGACAGCCTCGGCGAGAAGTCCGACGACGTGACGCTCGCCGAACTAGAGCCCGCGTCGGCCGACCTGACGGCCGAGGACGACGTCATCACCCTCGACGACGTCACCGCCACCCTCACCGAGGCGGGCGCGAAGGCCTTCGGCGGCTTCTACCAGGCCGGCGCGGAACTCGACCCGGTCGACATCGCGGTGGCCCTGACGGCGGACGCCGAACTCCCGGACGCGGACCCGACCTCGTCCGGCGGCACGGGCGGCACGGGCGGCACGACCGGCGGAACCACCGGCGGTGCGGGCACGACCGGTTCCACCACGGGCGGCGTGACCGGCAACCTCGCCTCCACGGGCTCCGACGTCCCCGTCGGCGCGCTGGGAGCGGCGGCCGCGGCCACGCTCGCGGCGGGCGCGGGCGTGGTGTTCGCGGTACGGCGCCGCCGCGCGACGGACTCGCTGACGGGCCCCGCCCAGGCCTGACGCGTACGCCTGTGTCGGTGCCATGGTGTTGGATGCCCGCGTGACTGATTACGATGTGCTGCGGGTCTTCTGCGGGCCGCGCGGCGAGTACGGCAACGAACTCGGCGTCGTACGGGACGGTTCCGTACTGCCGGACCGGGACGAGCGGCAGGCCTTCGCGGCCAAACTCGGTTTCAGCGAGACGGTGTTCGTCGATGACCCCGAGCGCGGGGTCATCGACATCTACACACCCAGCGTGCGGCTGCCCTTCGCCGGATACCCCTGCGTGGGCACGGCCTGGCTGCTCGACGTACCCGAACTCGTCACACCGGCGGGCGTGGTGGGCACACGGCTCGACGGCGAGTTCACCTGGATCGAGGCCCGCCCGGAGTGGCCGGAGCCACGCACCCTGCGCCGGTACGCCACGGCGGCGGAGGTCGACGCGCTGCCCGTACCGCCGCCGGGGGAGTGGCTCTACGCCTGGGCGTGGGAGGACGAGGCGGCGGGCCGGATCCGCGCCCGCGGCTTCCCCGGCCGGGGCGACGGCGTGGAGGAGGACGAGGCGACGGGCGCGGCGGCCCTACAACTGACGGCCCAACTGGGCCGAGCCCTGAACCTGACCCAGGGCAAAGGCTCCCAACTCCTCACAGCCCCCCAACCAGAAGGCTGGATAGAACTAGGAGGCAGAGTCCTCCTGGAACACTGACACTTCGGAGCCCGCACTGTTCCGCTCCACAGGGGCGCGGGGAACGGCGCGATCTTTTGTCTCTGAGGGGCGCGGGGAACGGCGCGATCTTTTGTCTCTGAGGGGCGCGGGGAACGGCGCGATCTTTTGTCTCTGAGGGGCGCGGGGAACGGCGCGATCTTTTGTCTTTAAGGGGCGCGGGGAACGGCGCAATCTTCTAGGGGCGCGAGGAACTGCGCGCCCAGCCCCCACCCACCCGCACCCACAACCCCGCGCACACAACCCCGCACCCCAGTGGAACGCTCACGCGCTGACGCTGAACTCTTCCCCCAACGCCCGAAACACCCCACTGTTCAAAGCGAACGCCCGCTTGCACTCACCGACGATCCGCTGCCTCTCCACCTCGTCCCCCGGCACCGCGTCGAGCAACTCGCGATACCCACGCTTGAACGCCGCGGGGTTCCCGATGTCCTCGAAGACATAGAACCGCACCCCGTCACCCTTCCGCGCGAACCCCCACGTCTTCTCCGCCGTGCCACGGATGATCTGCCCGCCGGAGAGATCCCCGAGGTAGCGCGTGTAGTGATGCGCGACATACCCGCCGGGCCAGCTACGGGCACACTCGGCCACCCGCTCCGCGTACTCCCGCGTCGCGGGCAGCGCGGTGAGGCCGTCGCGCCATCCCGCCCCCCGCAGATGGGCCAGGTCCCGCTCCAGCGAGGCGAGCCGCATCAGCTCGGGCTGGATGAACGGTCCCGCCACCGGATCGTCGGACAGATCGCGCGCGCCCGACTCCAGGGCCTCGTACACGAACCACAGCTGCTCGGTGTAGCGCGCGTACGCGTCCACGCCGAGCCTGTCGCCGAGCAGATCGCTCATGAAGGTCGAGGTCTCCGCCTCCACGTGCTGTTCGTGTGACGCGGTGCGGATGAGCGTCGAGAACGGTGTACTCGACGGGTTCATGAGGGCCTCCGGGACGAAGCGGGAGAGACGGGAGTCGGACCCATGTTCTATGGTTAGGCTTACCTAAGTCAATGGGTTTCCGACGCGCTGTCGGTAAAACCGTACCCCGGATCCCCGCCGTTCCCACACGAAAGAGCCGCCCGCTCCGGGAGGAGCGGGCGGCTTCTGTCGGATCGGGCGGACCTACGGCAGGGTCAGCACCTCGGCGCCGCTGTCCGTGACGACCAAGGTGTGCTCGAACTGCGCGGTCCGCAGCCGGTCCTTCGTGACGACGGTCCACCCGTCGTCCCACATGTCGTACTCGTACGTCCCCAGCGTCAGCATCGGCTCGATGGTGAACGTCATCCCGGGCTGGATCACGGTCGTGGCGCGCGGACTGTCGTAGTGCGGGACGATCAGCCCGGAGTGGAACGACGAGTTGATGCCGTGCCCGGTGAAGTCCCGGACGACGCCGTAACCGAACCGCTTCGCGTACGACTCGATGACCCGGCCGATGATGTTGATCTGGCGGCCGGGCCTGACCGCCTTGATGGCGCGGTCGAGCGACTCGCGGGTCCGCTCGACCAGCAGCCGCGACTCCTCGTCCACGTCCCCGACGAGGTACGTGGCGTTGTTGTCGCCGTGCACGCCCCCGATGTACGCCGTCACGTCGAGGTTGATGATGTCGCCGTCCCGCAGGACCGTGGAGTCCGGGATGCCGTGACAGATCACCTCGTTCACGGAGGTGCACAGGGACTTCGGGAAGCCGCGGTAGCCGAGCGTGGACGGGTAGGCGCCGTGGTCGCACATGTAGTCGTGCGCGACCCGGTCAAGTTCGTCCGTGGTGACGCCGGGCGCGATGAGCTTCGCGGCCTCGGCCATGGCGCGGGCGGCGATCCGGCCGGCGCGGCGCATCGCCTCGACGGTCTCGGGCGTCTGCACCTCCGGTCCCGTGTACGGGGTCGGCGCGGGCTTGCCGACGTACTCGGGGCGGCGGATGTTTCCGGGCACGGAGCGGATGGGGGACAGCTCCCCTGGGACGAGCAGCGACTGGCCAGACATGTCAGCGAGTCTAACCAGCGGAGATGGGGGAACATGGCGGTGGCGAGAGGAGATGGTCATGGCTCTGTTCAAGAAGCGGACGGTCGGCAAACCGGGCGAGTGGTACTACTGCCTGGAGCACAAGAAGGTCGAGGAGGGCCCCGATTGTCCGGGCAAGGACCGCTTCGGTCCTTACGCGTCCCGCACGGAGGCCCAGCACGCGATGGACACGGCCCGCGAGCGCAACCTGGAATGGGAAACGGACCCCCGCTGGCACGACGCCGCTCCGCGGGACCCAGAAAACACCTAACCCTTTTCTTCCCACCCACCCAAAGAGCCAGGCCCCGCGCCCCCACACCCCGCACCCCCACCCCTAGGGGCGCGGGGAACGGCGCGCTCAACCCCCACACCCCCGCACCCAACACACACCCCCGCACCCCCACCCCTAGGGGCGCGGGGAACTGCGCGCTCAACCCCCACCGACCCGCACCCGGCACACGAACAACCCCGCGGCCTCACCACCGCACCCGAGGCGGAGCCGTCAGGCTGTCCGTCAGGCGTGACAACCGGTCCCTGAACCGCCGCCGCCCCCGAACCCCCGGCACCACCCCCTCCCCGGCCGCCGCACTCACCAGATGCTGCACGGTGTCCAGATCCAGCCCGACGCCGTCGCCCACGCCGTCGCCCGCGCCCACGCCCGCGTCCACCCCCACCGCCGGCACCGCCAACGACTCGTGCGCCAACCCCCGCAGCTCACCACCCCCCGCCCCGAGCGCGAGCACCACCACCCCGCCCCGCCGCGCGTCATGCACCCGCTCCAGAAGCGGTGCCTCAGGCGTACCCGGCGCCACCACCAGCAGCGTCTCCCCCCGCCGAGCCGCCTCGATCCGCCCGAGCCCCACCGCCAGGTGCGCCGGAGCCGACGCCGACGCCCCGTGCCGTACGAGCGTCGGCGTCAGCTCCGGCGTGCCCGACCACGCCGCCTCGTCCACCAGATGCGCCGCCAGATGCCACGGCTCGTACTCCGCCGTCCCCACCAGCAGCAGCCCACCCCCGTGCGGCAGCACGGACGACCGCAGCGCCCCCGCGAACCGCCGCGCGGCCCCAGGCCACTCGGTCCCGGCGAGCACTTCACGCAACAAGGCCACCCGTACGGCATCCATACGTCCGCATCCTGCCGCAGCCGGCAACTCGTCAAGTGGAGTTCACCCTGAATTCGCCCGAGCTGGGCATGGTGTGCCACCCCGTCGGCAATGGGAGGTCTTCATGACGACGATCAGCGAGACGACGTCCGTGCCGTTCCGCGGCGGCCAGGAGGGCTACGCGAGCTTCCGTATCCCGGCCGTCGTCGCCACCGCGCAGGGCACCCTGCTCGCCTTCTGCGAGGGCAGGGTCGGCTCCCGCGACGACTTCGGCCACATCGACATCGTGCTGAAGCGGTCCACGGACGGCGGAACGACCTGGGGCCCCCTCCAGGTCGCCGCCTCGAACGGCGAAGCCCTCGCGGGAAACCCCGCCCCCGTCGTCCTCGACACCGGCAGGATCCTGCTCGTCCACGTCCGCAACGCCGCCCTCGCCACCGAGGACGCCATCCGCCGCGGCAAGGTGAGCGCCGCCGACGGACGCCGCGTCTGGATCCGGCACAGCGACGACGACGGACTCACCTGGTCGGCCCCGAGAGAGATCACCGAGCGGACGAAGAGAGCGACCTGGCGCTGGTACGCCACCACCCCGGGCCACGCCCTCCAGCTCACCACCGGACGCGTCGTCGTACCCGCCAACCACTCCCTCCCGCCGACCGGCACGGACAACGGCACCGAGGGCAGGTACAACGGCGGCCACTGCCTCCTCAGCGACGACCGAGGCGAGACCTGGCGCCTCGGGTACGTCGACGACAACCCCGACAACCACATCAACGCGAACGAGACCACCGCCACCGAACTCCCCGACGGCCGCGTCTACTTCAACACCCGCAACGACTCACCCGCCCCCGGCACCCGCGCCGACGCCTGCTCGTCGGACGGCGGCGCGAGCCTGCTCAAACCCTTCCGCCCGCAGGCCGGCCTCACCGGGCCGATCGTCGAGGGCAGCGTGCTCCAGCTCCGCGACCCCGACGTCCTCCTCTACTCCGGCCCCGCCGACCCCGGCTTCCGCGCCCTGATGACCGTCCGCGCCAGCACCGACGGCGGCATCACCTGGCGGACGGCGCACACCGTCGACGGACTGCCCGCCGCCTACTCCGACCTGGTGCGCGTCGACGCCGCCACGGTCGGGCTCCTGTACGAGACGGGCGACTTCAGCGCGTACGAGACGATCACCTTCCGGCGCGTGGCCGTGGCGGCTCTCACCCGAGTGACCGCCCTCACCTGAGTGACGGCTCTCACCTGACGGCACCGACCGGAACCGCGCACGTAAAGTCGGCCCATGACCTCTACTGACAGTGCACAGAAGGCCCCCGCCAAGGACCCCTGGGACCTTCCCGACGTCTCCGGGCTCGTCGTCGGCGTGCTCGGCGGCACCGGTCCGCAGGGCAAGGGTCTCGCCTACCGGCTGGCCAGGGCGGGCCAGAAGGTGATCATCGGTTCGCGGGCCGCGGAGCGCGCGCAGGCGGCCGCCGACGAACTCGGACACGGGATCGAGGGCGCCGACAACGCCGAGACCGCCCGCCGCAGCGACCTCGTGATCGTCGCCGTGCCGTGGGACGGACACGGCAAGACCCTGGAGTCCCTGCGCGAGGAACTGGCCGGCAAGCTCGTCGTCGACTGCGTCAACCCGCTCGGCTTCGACAAGAAGGGCGCGTACGCGCTGAAGCCCGAGGAGGGCAGCGCCGCCGAACAGGCCGCCGCCCTGCTGCCGGACTCCCGCGTCACTGCCGCCTTCCACCACCTGTCGGCCGTACTGCTCCAGGACCCGGAGATCGACGAGATCGACACCGACGTGATGGTGCTCGGCGAGGAGCGCGCGGACGTCGAGATCGTCCAGGCGCTGGCCGGCCGCATCCCGGGCATGCGGGGCGTGTTCTCCGGGCGGCTGCGCAACGCCCACCAGGTCGAGTCGCTGGTGGCGAACCTCATCTCGGTGAACCGTCGCTACAAGGCCCACGCGGGCCTGCGCCTGACCGACGTGTAACCGGTCGGACCAGCCGGACCGGTCCGACCGGTCCCGGCGGGGCGGAGCGCGTACGGGCGTGTTCCGGACGTGGGGGACACTGGAACCGAGCAGTGTCCCCTCTCCCGATCCCCGTACCCTCCCAGTTCCTCCAGGAGCCGACCCGTGTCCCGACTCGCCCTCTACGCCCTCGTCGTCTGTGTCCTGGCCACCGCGGCGGCCGTCGTCTCGTTCACCAGGGGCAGCCTGCTGGGCATCGTGTGGGTGCTGCTCGCGGGCCTGTCGTCCAACATGACCTGGTACTACCTGCGCCGGGACCGGGCGCGGCGCAGGGCGTCGTCGTCCGTCACGGGCTGACCGGACCCGCCCGTCACCGGCCGATCGAGCAGTACTGGTCGGTGTCGGTCCAGAACCGGTACAGGTTCTGCCCGCAGTACGTGTGGATCTCGTCGATGCCCAGGGTCCGCAGCAGCGCGTCGATCGCGTCGAAGAACTGGCCGTTGATCTCCGGGATCCACAGGATCGCGAAGACGAAGAGCAGCCCGAACGGCGCGAACGGCTCCACCTGACGACGGATCTTGTACGAGAGCCAGGGCTCGATGACGCCGTAGCCGTCCAGGCCCGGGATCGGCAGGAAGTTCAGCAGCGCGGCCGTGACCTGGAGCAGCGCGAGGAACGCGAGGGCGTACCGGAAGTCCGCCGGTACGCCGTCCAGCGCGTCCAGCCAGAACGGGGCCGTGCAGACCACCGCGAACAGCACGTTCGTCAGGGGCCCCGCCGCCGAGATCAGGCTGTGCTTCCAGCGGCCCCGGATCCGGCCCCGCTCGATGAAGACCGCGCCACCGGGCAGACCGATGCCGCCCATGATGACGAAGAGGACCGGCAGCACGATGCTGAGCAGCGCGTGCGTGTACTTCAGCGGGTTCAGGGTCAGATAGCCCTTCGCGCCGATCGAGATGTCGCCGCTGTGCAGGGCCGTGCGCGCGTGCGCGTACTCGTGCAGACAGAGCGAGACGATCCACGCCGCCGTCACGAACAGGAAGACGGCGATACCGGGCTGCTCGGCGAAGTCCGTCCAGGTGGCCCAGCCGGTCACCGCCGCGACGGCCACGATCCCGATGAACACGGGGCTGATCCGCCGGTCGCTGTGCCGGCCTGTGGCGGTGGTCATGGGGTGGGGCTCCCTGGAATGCTGGAATGTTCGAACGGGCTGGGCGTGCCGGGTAGACCGTACCGGTGGTCCGGGAGGAACGTCCTACGAAGGGCCGGAGGTTCCTGCGGCCCCCCATTCTCGTCCCCGCCCGCCCCGTGGTTCATGCCGGTACAAAATCCGGGGCAGGTCCGGGGCGCCGACAGGGACAATGGTCTTCGTGCGCTACCGCATCCTTGGCACCACCCAGGCACTCCGTACCGACGGCACGCTCGTCCAGGTCGGCGGGGCGCGGCTGCGCGCCCTGCTGACCGTCCTCGCGCTGCGCCCCGGCCGGACCGTGTCCACCGCCGTACTGGTCGACGAGGTCTGGGGCGCGGACCCGCCCGCCGACGCCCCGGGCGCGCTGCAGGCCCTCGTCGGCCGGCTGCGCAGGGCCCTCGGCGCGGACGCGATCGGCTCCGCCGAGGGCGGCTACCGGCTGCGCGCGACGGCCGACGACGTGGACCTGCACCGTTTCGAGCGGCTCGCGGGCGAGGGCTCCCGCGCGCTGGCCGACGGCGACCCGGGCAAGGCGGCCGTCGTCCTCGACGACGCCCTCGCGCTCTGGCGGGGTCCCGCCCTCGCCGACCTGCCCGACCGCACCGCGGAGTCGGCCCGCTGGGAGTCCCGCCACCTCGACGCCCGGCGTGCCCGCCTCACCGCCGCCCTCGCCCTCGGGGAGGCCGAACAGTGCCTGCCCGACCTCACCGCACTCTGCGACGCCCACCCCCTGGACGAGCCCCTCCAGCTGCTGCGCCTGCGCGCCCTGCGCGACGCGGGCCGCACCGCGGAGGCCCTGGCCGGCTACGAGGCCGTACGCCGGCTCCTGGCGGACCGGCTGGGCACGGACCCGGGGCCGGAACTGCGGTCGCTGCACACGGAGTTGCTGCGCGGCGCCCCCGCCGGACACGACCATGCCCATGCCAATGCCCATGCCGGTCCCGGCGCCGGGCCAGGTCCCGCGCCCGCTCCCGGTCGCCGTCCCGTTCCCGAGCCCGCCTCGTCCGGCCCCGGTGCCGAGCCGCCACCACGCGAGCGTCCCGCGCCGGTCCTGGGCAACCTCCGGGCCCGGCTCACCTCCTTCGTCGGCCGGGGCACCGACCTGGCGACCATCCGCGGCGATCTCACGTCGGCCCGCCTCGTCACCCTGCTCGGACCGGGCGGCGCCGGGAAGACCCGGTTGTCGCAGGAGGCCGGGGAGAGCGTCGCGGAGTCCGTGCCGGACGGGGTGTGGCTGGCCGAGCTCGCGCCGGTCGACGACCCGGAGGCCGTCCCCGAGGCCGTCCTCACCGCGGTCGGGGCGCGGGAGACCGTGTTGCGCAGCGCCGGGGCCGAGGAGCTGCGGGTCGCCACCGACCGGCACGACGACCCGGTCGTGCGGCTCATCGAGCACTGCGCCAAACGCCGCATGCTGCTCGTCCTCGACAACTGCGAACACGTGGTGGACGCCGCGGCCCGGCTCGTGGAGCAACTGCTCGAACGCTGCCCCGGACTGACGGTACTGGCCACGAGCCGCGAACCCCTGGGCGTACCGGGGGAGTTGCTGAGACCGGTCGAGCCGCTGCCCGAGCCGTACGCGCTGAAGCTGCTCGCCGACCGGGGCGCCGCCGCCCGGCCGGGGTTCCGGGTCGAGGACGATCCGGAGGCCGCCGCCGAGGTCTGCCGGCGGCTGGACGGGCTGCCGCTCGCCATCGAACTCGCCGCCGCCCGGCTGCGGATGCTCACCCTGCGCCAGATCGCCGACCGCCTCGACAACCGCTTCCGCCTGCTGACCTCCGGCAGCCGTACGGTCCTGCCGCGCCAGCAGACCCTGCGCGCCGTCGTCGACTGGTCCTGGGACCTGCTCGACGAGGACGAACGCGACGTCCTGCGGCGGCTGTCCGTCTTCGCCGGCGGCTGCGACCTCGCCGCCGCCGAGGCCGTCTGCGGGCCCGCCGCACTGGAGGCGCTCGGTTCGCTCGTCGACAAGTCCCTCGTGGTGGCCGGCCCTTCGGGCACCGGCGAGGGCGCGATGATGCGCTACCGGCTCCTGGAGACCGTCGCCGAGTACGCGGGTCAGCGGCTCGACGAGTGCGGCGAGCGCTTGGCGGCCGAGCGCGCCCACCTCACGTACTACCGCGAACTGGCCCGCACCACCGACCCGTTGTTGCGCGGCCCCGGCCAGCGCGAGGCCATCGAACTGCTCCAGCTGGAGAGCGAGAACACCCGCGCCGCACTCCAGCACGCCGTCGCCGAGGGCGACGAGCAGGAAGCGCTCTGCCTCGTCCTCTCCCTCGCCTGGTACTGGCAGATCCGCGATCTGCGCATGGGCACCCGCAACTGGACGCGGGAGGTCATGGCCCTGGGCCCCGACCCCTTCGCGCCGCCCACCGCGCACGCCGTCCCGCTGTACGAGTCCTGCATCGCCGAGCCGCCGCCCATGAGCCCGGACGTCCTCGTCGAGGCCAGGCGCGGCGTCCACCTCCTCCATCTCGCCTGTATGGACCTGGAGCTGGACACCTGGCAGACCCCGGAGGCCGAGGCCAAGCTGCGGGCCGTCACCGAGGCCTACGAGCCAGGCTATCCGCAGGTCTGCCGCAACCCCGGCTATCTCTGGTTCTTCGCCGTGCTGCTGACCGGCGACATGGAGCAGCTGCGCCGGGTCATCGACGCGAGCGTCGAGACCAGCCGTGCGCTGGGCTCCGGATGGGAGCTGGCCGTCTCCCTGCAGATGCGCGCCAACATGCTCGCCAACCGCACCGACTGGGCGGGCGACGCGACCCGGGACGCCGACGAGTCGCTGGAGATCTTCGTCCGGCTCGGAGACGCCTGGGGCGCCGCCGAGGCGCTCTCCGCGCGGGGCGAGGCGTACGAGCGCAAGGGTGAGTACCAACTGGCGGCGGCGGACTACGCGACGGCCATCACCCACGTCGACCGTCTGGGTGCCCGCGCCCAGGTGGCCATCCTCAACACCCGGCTGGGCAGTGTGCTCATCGACTCGGGCGAGACCGGGCGGGGCGAGCGGCTGCTGCGCGAGGTCCTGGAGCAGGGCAACGGCGCCCAGAACGAGGCCATGCCGGGGGCCCGGCTCTTCCTCGCGATGTGGCTCGGCCGTACCGGCCGGGTCGCCGAGGCCCGGGTGCAGCTGGAGCGGCTGTGGGACGACTTCGGCGCGGTGCGGTTCGTGGTCTTCGACGGGTTCGTCCTGGGCGTGGAGTCCTGGCTCGACTCGTTGGACGGTCTGCACGACGAGGCGCTGGTGAAGGCGCGCGGAGCCCTGGAGCGGTCCCAGGACCCGCTGACGGAGATGATCGCGCCGCACATGGTCTCGGCGCATCTGACCGTTGCCGCCATCGCGCTGACCGGGGTCGACGGCGGCCGGCACGCCGCGGACGCCGCACGGTGCCTCGGCGCGGCCGACGCGCTCCTGCCGTCCGGGCACCTGCGGGCCGTCGCGGAGCGGGAGATGCGGGCCCAGGCCGAGGCGGTGGTCCGCGAGGCCCTCGACGAGGCGGCGTACGACGCCGCGTACGCGGCGGGCGGCGGCCTCTCCTTCGAGGAGGCCGCCGCCCTGGTGTGACGCGCTCAGCTCTTGGTGCGGTACTTGTGGATGGCGATCGGGGCCATCACGACGGTGATGACGACCGACCAGCCCAGAGTGATCAGGACGTCGTGGGCGACCGGCTGGCCGCCGTTCATCAGACCCCGGGCCGCGTCCGCGAGGGACGACAGCGGGTTGTAGTCGGTGAACGTCTGGAGCCAGCCCGGCATGGTGGACGGCGGCGAGAAGATCGACGAACCGAACTGCAGGGGCATCAGCACGAGGAACCCCATTCCTTGGATGGCCTGGGCGTTCTTCATCGCCACGCCCATGGTCAGGAAGATCCACATCACGGAGGAGCCGAAGATCAGGGCCAGGCCGATGGCGGCGAACAGGCCGGGGACGTTCGACACGGACAGGCCGAGGATGAAGCCGACCGCGAGCAGGATCGCCGTGGCGATCAGCAGCCTGCCGATCTCGACCGCGATCTTGGCGATCAGGACCGAGGCGCGGGAGATCGGCAGGGACCGGAAGCGGTCCATCACCCCCGTCTGGAAGTCCTGGTTGAAGCCGGTGCCCACGCCCATGGCGATGTTCATGCCCATCATGGCCATGAGGCCGGGGACGACGTAGTTGACGTACTCGTCCTGGTTGCCCTTGCCGGCGATCGCGCCGCCGAAGACGAACACGAAGAGCAGCGTGAACACGATCGGCATCAGGACGGCGTCGAACATCGACTCCGGGTCCTTGCGGATCCACAGCACGTTGCGGCGGACGAGGGCGCTGATGTGCCGCAGGTGGGCGCGCAGGCCGACGTTGGGATCGTCGTCGGTGCCGAGCGCCGTGGGAGCGTCGATGACGGTGGCGCTCATACGGCGGCCTCCTCGTAGGAGCGGTCGGCCGGGAGGTCCCGCGCATCGCTCGGCTGGTTCGGACTGTTCGGGTCGGCCGGGTCGGTGGCACGGTGGCCGGTGAGGGAGAGGAACACCTCGTCCAGGCTGGGCAGTTCGGTGCGGAGGTCGGCGAGGGTGATGCCGCGGGCGGTGAGCGCGCCGACCACCGCGGTCAGCTGCTCGTCGCTGAGGATCGGGACGAGGACCGTGCCGGTGGCGATGTCCAGCGTGGCGCTGCCGGGACCGGTGAGGCCGAAGTCGTCGAGCGCGGCGGCCGTGGGGCGCAGCTCCAGCGGGTCGGCCGGGCGGATGCGCAGGACGCGGCCGCCGACCTTCGCCTTCAGGTCGTCGATGCCGCCGTTCGCAATGACCTTGCCGTGGTCGATGACCGTGAGCTCGCTCGCGAGGTGCTCGGCCTCTTCCATGTACTGGGTGGTGAGCAGGACGGTGACACCGTCGCGGACCATCCGCTGGACCTCGCTCCACACTTCTTTCCGCGTCCGCGGGTCCAGGCCGGTCGTCGGCTCGTCGAGGAAGAGGACGGTCGGGCTGCCGATCATGGACGCGGCGAGGTCGAGGCGGCGGCGCATGCCTCCGGAGTACGTGCTCGCCGTGCGCTTGGCCGCGTCGGTGAGCGAGAAGCGCTCCAGGAGTTCGTCGGCGCGGGTCCTGGCGTCCTTGCGGGTCAGGTCGAGGAGCCGGCCGATCAGGTAGAGGTTCTCGCGCCCGGAGAGCTTCTCGTCCACGGAGGCGTACTGACCGGTGAGGCCGATCACGCGGCGGAGGCGGCGGGGCTGGCGCAGGACGTCGTAGCCGGCGACGGTGGCCCGGCCGGAGTCCGGTATGAGGAGGGTGGAGAGGATGCGTACGAGGGTCGTCTTGCCCGCGCCGTTCGGGCCGAGGACGCCGCGGACGGTGCCTTCGCGTACGTCCAGGTCCACGCCGTCCAGTGCCTTGGTCTCGCCGTAGTGCTTGACCAGTCCCCGCACGGTGACGGCGTGGGTGCCGGTGCCGTTGCCCCCCGGCTGGGGATCTTTGTCGATTCGCGTCATGGCAACCAAACTGCCACCCCCCACCGACAAACCACCGACAGCCCACCGACAGGCTCCGCCGGGGGCCGGGTGCGCAGTTCCCCGCGCCCCCAGGTACCTGGGGGCGCGGGGAACTGCGCAACGGGGGTTCGGGGGCGGAGCCCCCGGGGGAAACGGCAGCCCGCCGATGGGGGAAGTCGGCGGGCTGCCTTCGTGCCGCAGTGGTCCGGTGGTGGGACTAGTGGACGGAGTGCTCCTCCTGAGGGAACGTTCCGCCGACGACCTCGTCCGCGAACGCCTTCGCCGCCCCGCTCATGACCCCCCGCAGATCCGCGTACTGCTTCACGAACCGCGGCATCTTGCCCCCCGTGAGCCCGAGCATGTCGGTCCACACGAGAACCTGCGCGTCCGTCTCGGCCCCCGCCCCGATCCCGACCGTGGGAATGTGCAGCACCCGGGTGACCTCCGCGGCCAACTCCGCCGGCACGAGTTCGAGGACCACCGCGAACGCCCCCGCGTCCTGCACGGCCTTGGCGTCACGCAGCAACTGCTGCGCGGCCTCCTCCCCGCGCCCCTGGACGCGGTACCCCATGGAGTTCACGGACTGGGGCGTGAGCCCGATGTGCGCCATCACGGGGATCCCGGACTGCACGAGCAGTTCTATCTGCCCGTGCGAGCGCTCGCCGCCCTCCAGCTTGACGGCCCCGACCCCGGCCTCCTTGACCAGCCGGGTGGCCGACCGCAGGGCCTGCACCGGCCCTTCCTGGTACGACCCGAACGGCAGGTCGCCCACGATGAGGGCGCGCGAGGTGCCCCGTACGACGGCGGCCGACAGCATGGTCATCTCGTCGAGCGTGACGGGCACGGTCGTCTCGTAGCCCAGGTGGCAGTTGCCCGCCGAGTCGCCGACGAGCATGACCGGGATACCGGCCTCGTCGAAGACGGACGCGGTCATCGCGTCGTACGCGGTGAGCATCGGCCACTTCTCGCCGCGCTCCTTGGCGACCGTGATGTCGCGCACGGTGATACGGCGTGTGCCCTTGCCTCCGTACAGCGCCCTGGTGTTGTCGCTGCTGCTGTCGGTGGTCTTGCGGGCAGCCGAAAGCTGCGTCATTGCAACGGCTCCTTCTGTCATCTCGAAGCGCCCTCACGGCGTCTCCGGACCGCCTCCATGGTGGCACCTCGTGCCACCGAACGGCTAGGGGGTGCGTCCGGCGTCACTCCGGGCGGAGCCTCAAGCGCGGGCCCGGAACACGTAAGGGCTCGGTAAAGGATTCCGATACGATACGGTCTCGTATCGGATATCGCCTAATCTCGTCGGCATGACAACTCCCGCCGACACCGCCTCCCGGATACCGGAGGCCGTGCACCGACGACGCTGGGCGATCCTCGGTGTCCTGATGCTGAGCCTGCTGATCGTCGTCCTCGACAACTCGATCCTGAACGTGGCGATCAAGACCATCGCGACGCCCGCCCCGACCGGTCTGGGAGCCACCCAGAGCGAGCTGGAGTGGGCCATCAACTCCTACACCCTCGTCTTCGCCGGCCTGCTCTTCTCCGCGGGCCTCCTCGGTGACCGGCTCGGCCGCAAGAAGGTCCTGCTCGGCGGCCTCCTCGTCTTCGGTGTCGGCTCGGCGCTCGCGGCCTCCTCCGGCTCCCCGGTCGAACTCATCTCGTTCCGCGCGGTGATGGGTCTCGGCGCCGCCTTCGTGATGCCGGCCACCCTCGCGGTCCTGATGAACGTCTTCGAGCGCGACGAGCAGCCCAAGGCGATCGGCATCTGGGCCGGCGGCGTCGGTCTCGCCATCGCCATCGGCCCGATCACCGGAGGGGTCCTGCTCGACCACTTCTGGTGGGGCTCCGTCTTCCTGATCAACGTGCCGATCGTGATCGTCGCCCTCGGCCTGATGGTCTGGCTCGTCCCGGACTCCCGCGACCCGAAGCCCGGCCGGATCGACCCGGTGGGCGTGGTGCTGTCCGTCATCGGGCTCGTCCTGCTGGTGTACGGCATCATCAAGGGCGGTCAGCTCGCCGACTTCACGGACCCCACGGTCCTGGCGACCATCGGTGCCGGACTCGCCGTACTCGTCGGCTTCGTCGTGCACGAGAAGCACAGCGACCACCCGTCCGTCGACGTCGACTACTTCAAGGACAAGGTCTTCTCCGCGGCCATCTCCGCCATCGCGCTGGTGTTCTTCGCGCTGATGGGCGTGACCTTCTTCGCCGTCTTCTACACCCAGAGCGTCCGCGGGTACTCGCCGCTGCAGACCGGCCTGCTGATGCTGCCGCTGGCCGTCGCGCAGCTCGTCTTCGCGCCGCGCGCCCGGCTGGTCGTGGCCCGCTTCGGCAACAAGGCCACCACGACGGGCGGCATGCTCACCATCGCCGCCATGCTGGCCGCGTTCGCCCTGCTGGAGGCGGACACGCCGATCTGGGTCCTGGAGGTCGTCTTCTTCCTGATGGGGACCGGGATGGCGCACATCATGACGCCGACCAGCGTCGTGATCATGCAGACCCTGCCCCGCGAGAAGGCGGGTTCCGCCTCCGCGCTCAGCAATACGTTCCGCCAGGTCGGCGGCGCCCTGGGCATCGCCGTACTCGGCTCGGTCCTCTCGGCCGCGTACCGCTCGGGCATCGAGGACAAGCTGCCCGTGGCCGCCCGGCACACCGCGGGCGAGTCCATCGAGGCGACCCTCGGCTTCGCCGCGAAGCTCGGCCCGAAGGGCGACGCCCTGGTCGGTCCGGCCAACGACGCCTTCCTGCACGCGATGCACGTCACCGCCCTGTGCGGCGCCGGTGTCGCCCTCGTGGGCGCGGTGGTGGTGGGTCTGTTCCTGCCGGGCCGCACCCCGGACCCGGCCGAGAAGGAGCCGGAGCTGGTGGGCGCGGACCACTGACCGCACGCACCACCGACGGCACGCACCACAGCGCGACGGGGGTGAGGTGACCGGGGTGATGCGACGGGGGACGGAGAACCCAGGGACAATCGGTTCGGGACGGGACCTCTGGGCAGCAGCTCTGGTCAGGACCTCGGGGCAGGACACGGCACGCGAGAGGGCGGAGCGGACACGTGGGCGTCGCGAAGCGGGAGGCGGGCGCGGCCGGGCGAGGCGGCGGGGCCGCCAGAGGACGCCCGCGCAGTGAGGCGGTGGAGCGCTCGATCATCGAGGGCGTGATGAAACTGCTGGAGGACGGCGTACCGCTCGCGGAGATCTCCATCGAGCGGGTCGCGCGCGTCGCCGGTGTCGGCAAGGCCACCATCTACCGGCGCTGGAGCGGCCGCGAGGAGCTCTTCTGCGACGTGATGCGCACCGCCGAACCGCCCGACCCGGAGCTGCCCGGCACCTCCATGCGCGAGGACCTGATCGTCGTACTCGAGTCGCTGCGGCGGCGCGGGCTGGCCAACCGCTCGTCGGCGATCATGCACAACGTGTACGCCCAGATGAAGAGCAGTCCCAAGCTGTGGGCGGTGTACCACGCGACGGTCATCGAGCCGCGCCGCCTGATCACGCTCGACGTGCTGCGGCGCGGCCAGGCGAACGGCGAGTTCCGTGCGGACGTCGACGTCGAGCTGGCCAACGACCTCTTCATGGCCCCCATGCTCGTCCGCGCGGTCATCCGCCCGGACGCGGAGCTGGAGGAGGGGCTGCCCGAACGGATCGTGGACACGGTCCTGGCGGGCCTGGGGCCGGACTCCGCGGCCCCCTGAGCCGGCAGCGAACGCGCGCGGTCGCTGTGATCACTCGCACTCGATCCCACCTGATCGCTCCCGATCGCCACCGACCGCTGTCGGTCGTACGTGATCGGACGTGATCTCGAATGTGCGTGTTCCGTCACAGACCACCCCACCTGGCGCGGTCCCGGAACTCGGCGCACCTGCTCGGTCGTCCTCGTGCCCGTACGGCCGTCATGCGACGGCGGGAACGACCGCGATCATCCCCTAGGGTCTTAGGCGCGAGGACGATGTGAACGGCAGTTGGTGAGGCGACGGTATGGCGCAGGCGTACATGACGGAGACGGGCAGCGGTGGCCAGGATTCCGACCGCAGGGGAACCCGGATTCGCCGCCTGCTCACAACCCTCCGTACCGACCGGGGGATCTGGCGCCGGGGGATCGTCCTCGGCGTGTTCGCCCTCCTGCTCGCCCTGGTGATGGCGGTGCACGCGCAGATCCCGAACAAGATCGGCAACCTCGGCAGTCTCCTGGAGACGTTCCTGCCCTGGCTGGGGCTGGCCGTCCCGGTGCTGCTCGCCCTCGCGCTGTTCCGCAGGTCCGCCACCGCGCTGCTCGCCGTGCTGGTGCCCACCGTCGTCTGGGCCAACCTCTTCGGGGGACTGCTCATCGACAGGACGGGCTCCGGCGGGGACCTCACCGTCGCCACGCACAACGTCAACGCGGACAACCCCGACCCGTCCGGCACGGCCCGCGACGTGGCCGCCTCCGGCGCGGACGTGGTGGCCCTGGAGGAGCTGACGATCTCGGCGGTCCCGGTCTACGAGAAGGCCCTCGCCTCGACGTACAAGTACCACTCCGTGCAGGGCACGGTCGGCCTGTGGAGCAAGTACCCGCTGAGCGGCGCCGCTCCCGTCGACATCAAGCTCGGCTGGACGCGCGCGATGCGGGCGACGGTCACCATGCCCGAGGGCAAGCTCGCGGTGTACGTGGCGCACCTGCCCTCCGTGCGGGTGAAGATGGAGGCCGGGTTCACCGCCCGGCAGCGCGACAAGAGCGCCGACGCGCTGGGCAAGGCCATCTCCCACGAGAAGCTGCCGGACGTCGCCCTGCTCGGCGACCTGAACGGCACGATGAACGACCGCGCGCTGAACGCCGTCACCGCCCAGATGCGCTCCACCCAGGGCGCGGCGGGCAGCGGCTTCGGGTTCAGCTGGCCGGCGTCGTTCCCGATGGCCCGGATCGACCAGATCATGGTCAGGGGCGTCGAGCCGATCACCTCCTGGACCCTCCCGGAGACCGGCAGCGACCATCTCCCGATCGCCGCCCGCGTGAAGCTCTCGGCAACCGCTTCGTAACCCCGGGGAATACTGGACCTGGGAGGCTTTGTTCCGTACGTGAACATAAAGCGCACGGAACACCGCTCACCCCTTTGAAAGGCCCTTTCATGCCCCTGGCCCTGCTCGCCCTCGCCGTGGGCGCCTTCGGCATCGGCACCACCGAGTTCGTGATGATGGGTCTGCTGCCCGACGTCGCGGACGACCTGGGCATCTCGATCCCCACCGCGGGGCACCTCGTGTCGGCGTACGCGATCGGTGTCGTCGTCGGCGCCCCGCTGCTCGCCGCGGTGACCGCGCGGATGTCCCGCCGCAAGGTGCTGATCGGGCTGATGGTGCTGTTCGTCGCGGGCAACTCGCTCTCGGCGTTCGCCCCCGACTACCACTGGCTGGTCGCCGCCCGGTTCCTGAGCGGCCTGCCGCACGGCGCCTTCTTCGGTGTGGGCGCCGTCGTCGCCACCGGCCTCGTCGCCCCCGAACGCAAGGCCCGCGCCGTCTCCCTGATGTTCCTCGGCCTGACCGTCGCGAACATCGCGGGGGTGCCCGCCGCGACCCTGGTGGGCCAGAACCTCGGCTGGCGCGCCACGTTCCTGGGCGTCAGCGTGATCGGCCTGGCGGCCATCGCGTCCCTGGCGCTGGTGCTGCCCCGCGACCACGCGCACGGCTCCGCCGCCGGGCTGCGCGGCGAACTGGCGGCGCTCAGGTCGCTTCCGGTCTGGCTGGCCCTCGGCACGACCGTCGCGGGCTTCGGCGCGCTCTTCTCCGCGTACAGCTACATCACGCCGATGCTGACGGACTCCGCCGGGTACGCCGACTCCAGCGTGACCCTGCTGCTCGCGCTGTTCGGCGTGGGCGCGACGGCGGGCAACCTGCTCGGCGGCCGCCTGGCGGACCGCTCGATGCGCGGAACCCTCTTCGGCGGGCTGGTCTCGCTGGTGGCGGTCCTGGCCCTCTTCCCGGTCATGATGAGCACCGCGTGGAGCGCGCCGCTCGCCGTGGTGCTGCTCGGCGCGGCGGCGTTCACCACCAGCTCCCCGCTGCTGCTGATGGTCATGGAGAAGGCGTCCGCGGCCCCGTCCCTGGCCTCCTCCGCCAACCAGGCGGCCTTCAACCTGGCGAACGCGGGCGGCGCCTGGATCGGCGGCCTGACCCTGGCAGCGGGCTTCGGCACGACGTCCCCGGCCCTGGCGGGCGCGGCCCTGGCGGTCCTGGGCCTGGGCATGGCGACACTGGCGTACACGGTGGACCGCCGCAGGGCCACCCCCCGCCCCGGCCGCCTGGTGGCCACCCACGTCCCGCACCCCCACAGGGAACACAGCAAGACGAACGCGCCTCTTTAGGGGCGCGGGGAACTACGCGGCAAGCCCTCACCGGGCCCGCAGCGAACAGGCGCCGCCAGGCAGAAAAAAAGGGGGGCGCCCGGTGCAAAACCGGGCGCCCCTCCCACGTAACCGCACCGTCAACTGCCTTCACGCCACAAACTGGTGATGGGCAACCGCCGGTCCTTGCCGAACCCCTTCGCCGAGATCTTCGTACCCGGCGGATACTGCCGCCGCTTGTACTCAGCCGTATCGACCATACGAAGCGTCCTCGTCACCACCTCGGCATCGAACCCGGCAGCCACGATCGCGTCGGCCCCCGTGTCCCGGTCCACATACAGCTCAAGAATCGCGTCCAGCACGGGATAGTCCGGCAACGAGTCCGTGTCCACCTGTCCGGGCCGCAACTCGGCACTGGGCGGCTTGAGGATCGAGTTCTCCGGAATCGGCGGGGTCTGCCCCCGCTCGACCGCCGCCCGGTTGCGCCACTCGGCGAGCCGGAAGATCGACGTTTTGTAGACGTCCTTGATCGGCCCGTACGCGCCCACGGAGTCCCCGTACAGCGTCGAGTACCCCACCGCCAGCTCGGACTTGTTGCCCGGCGCCAGCACGATGTGTCCCTCCTCGTTGGAGAGGGCCATCAGCATGGTGCCGCGCAGCCGCGACTGGAGGTTCTCCTCGGCCAGACCGGTGAGCCCCAGCGACCCCATGTACGCGTCGAACATCGGCTCGATCGGTACGGTCCGGAAGTTGAGCCCGGTCCGCCGGGCCAGCTCGGCCGCGTCGCCCTTGGAGTGGTCCGAGGAGTACTTGGACGGCATGGACACGCAGTACACGTTCGCGGCGCCGAGTGCGTCGCAGGCGATCGCGGCGACGAGGGCGGAGTCGATACCGCCCGAGAGCCCGATCAGCACGGAGCGGAAACCGTTCTTCGCCACGTACGCCCGCAGCCCCACCACCAGCGCTGAGTACACCTCCTCGTCGTCGTCGAGCCGCTCGGCGTACCCGCCGGAGAGCTCCGCCTCGTAGGCGGGCAGCGGCTCCTCGGAGAGGACGAGGTGATCGATGCGCAGCCCGTCGTCCACGACACCGGACGGCGCCTCGGCGGCGGCCGCGGGCAGCTCCAGGTCGAGGACGACGCAGCCCTCGGAGAACTGGGGCGCCCGCGCGACGACCTCACCGTCCCGGTCGACGACGATCGAGTCCCCGTCGAAGACGAGCTCGTCCTGACCGCCGATCATGGCGAGATACGCGGTCGTGCAGCCGGCCTCCTGCGCGCGCTTGCGCACGAGGTCGAGCCGGCTGTCGTCCTTGTCGCGCTCGTACGGCGAGGCGTTGATCGAGATCAGCAGACCGGCCCCGGCGGACCGCGTCGCGGGCACCCGGCCGCCCTCCTGCCAGAGGTCCTCGCAGATGGCGAGCGCGACGTCGATGCCGTGCACCCGTACGACCGGCAGGGTGTCACCGGGTACGAAGTAGCGGAACTCGTCGAAGACGCCGTAGTTCGGCAGGTGGTGCTTGGCGAAGGTGAGGACCACCTCGCCGCGGTGCAGCACCGCGGCCGCGTTCCGCGGGGCGCCGGCCGGCTGGCCGTACCGGGGCTGGGCCTTCTCGGAACGGTCGAGGTAGCCGACGACGACCGGCAGCTCCCCGAACCCTTCGTCGGCGAGCCGGGCGGCGAGCGCGTGCAGCGCCGCGCGGGACGCCTCCACGAAGGACGACCGCAGGGCCAGGTCCTCGACGGGGTACCCGGTCAGCACCATCTCGGGGAACGCGACCAGATGCGCTCCCTGCTCGGCGGAGTGCCGGGTCCAGCGGACGATCGCCTCGGCGTTCCCGGCGAGATCGCCGACGGTCGAGTCGATCTGATTCAGAGCGAGGCGTAGTTGAGGCACGGGACCCAGTGTAATCGTCAAAGCGACGCAATGGGGCGGGGGCGCCCCTTTGAGGGCGAGGGGCTGTGCCGAAACGCGGCTCCGTCGCGTGGGCCGACAGGCCCCGCCGACCGGCGGCCGACGACATGCGCGCCCCACCCCGCACACCGACCATGGTGGTCGATGACAACACCCCGCACCCCCACAGCCACCGCCGCCCTCCTGGCCCTGGGCGCCCTCGCCTACTCCGCGTGGGCATGGGAGGCGGTCCTCACCACGGGCCTCCCCCCGGCCCACACCTACGTGAGTGAACTCGCCGCGGCCGACCAGCCGTACGGTGCCCTGTTCCGTACGACGGACCTGCTCGCGGGCGTGCTCGTGGCAGCAGCGGTCCTGTCCCCGCTCCGCCCGCCGCCCGCCGGAGGCAGAGCCGCGTGGGCCGGCCGGGCGGGACTCCTGCTCTTCGGCGCGGCCACCGCCGTGGACTCCCGCCTGCCCCTCGGCTGCACCCCCACCACGAATCCGGCGTGCGCCGCACAGGAGCGGGCGGGCACGCTGCCGTGGACCCACTCCGCGCACACCGTGAGCAGCACGGTCGCCCTGTGCGGCATCCTCGTCGCCATGGTGGTCCTCACCCGCACGGCCCGCTGGGGCCCGGCTCTCGTGGCGCTCGAACTGGCCGCCACGGTCTGGACGCTGGCCGCGATCGCCGCGCTGGAGAGCGGTCACGACGGCTGGGGTGTCGGCGTCGCCCAGCGCCTCCAGGTCGGCGTCATCGCGATCTGGCTAGGTGCCCAGGCCGTCTCCTCGGTGCGGGCCCGAGGCCCCGCCACCCGGGCGGCCGTACGCGCCCCCGCGCCGGACGCGGCCCGGCCATGACCTTCGTCCACCTCGCCGGAGTCCCGCACCACATCCAGGTGGACGGCACAGACGCGGACGGCACAGGCGCGGGCGGCACCGGCCCGGCCTGCCTGCTCAGCGCCGGCCTGGGCCTGTCCTGGTTCGACTGGGACCCCGTCGTGCCCCTCCTCGCCCCGCACCGCACGGTCGTCCGGTTCGACCGGCCGGGGCTCGGGCTCAGCGGGCACGCGCGCGCGTGGCCCACGCTCACCGGCGAGGCGGAGCGCATCGCCCGCGTGCTCGACGCGGCCGGTGCCGGCGCGCCGGTCACCGTGGTCGGCCACTCGCTCGCCGGTTTCCACTGCGAGGCCTTCGCCCGGCTCCACCCGGACCGGACGGCGGGGCTCGTCCTGGTCGACTCCAGTGTCGAGGAGCGGCCCCGCCCGCGCCGCGCCCCCGCCCTCCGGGACACCGCCACGCGCGCGTGCGGCACGCTGCTGGCGGGCGCGGGCCTGCCACGGGCACTGGGCCCACTCCTGCGCCGTACGGCGGTCGGAGCCGCACGCGGGCCCGAACCCGGGGCCGTGCACCACCGGGACGGCGGCTCAGCCCGTGACGACCGCGACCTCGTCCGGCGCGCCTACTCCACCAGCCGGGTCCTGCGCGCCGTACTCGCCGAGAACGCCCGCTACCGCGACCAGGCCGTCGAACTCGACGCCCTGCGGGAGCGGCGCCCGCTGGACGCGCCCGTCACCGTGCTGGCCGCGTACGCCGGTGGTCCGCGGCGGTGGCTCGACCGGCAGGAACGCCTGGCCGAGCGGCTCGGCGGCACATTTAGGATCTCCGCCCCCGCCGGTCACCTCGTCATGCTCGACCGCCCCGAGGACGTGGCGGACGCGGTCCTGGCGGTCACCCGGACGCGCCCGCCCCGCACCGACGAGGGCGAGGGACGGGCGTACCGGATGTGAGACGCCTCAGCGGCGGCGGTACGAGGTCACGTAGCCCGGTGCGGGCGAACCCACCCCGGTCACGTCGTCGTACCCCCGGACGGCCTTCAGGGAGCTGTCCTTGCCGAGGCTGCGGACCGAGGTCAGCAGACCCTCCGACGCGTCGAACGAGTTGACGAAGTCCACCCGCGCCACCGCGAGGTCGCGGCCCGTCGGGCGGTCCGTGACGTCGTGGTAGAGCTTCGTGCCGTACCGGTCGTAGATCGCCGGGTTGGCGAACCCGATCGGGTGGCCGCCGCGCGCCTGCTGGGCGAGCGCCTGGACACCCGCGACGACCGGCGAGGCGAGCGAGGTGCCGCCGATGCGGTACTCGTCGTACTTCTGCGACCCGTCGGGGAAGGTCTGCGACTGCCCGACCAGGAAACCGGTGTTGGGGTCGGCGATCGCGGCGATGTCGGGAACCGTCCGCATGGCCGTCCGGCCGTTCGCCTTCGCCAGCCGCGACGGCACGACACCCCGCTGGTAGAACGGCTGCCTCACCGTCGCGCTGGTACCGCCGCCCGCGCCCGAGGTGTACGCGCCCGGGAAGTCGGTCCAGCTCTTCCCGTCGTCCGACAGCCCGGCCCTGAGCGTGCCCCAGCCGGTCTCCCACTGGTACGTGTCACCCTTGCCGACGGCGAGCGAGGTACCGCCCACCGCCGTCACCCACGCCGAGTTGGCCGGGGTGTCGACCTGCTTCGTACCGGTGTTGGCGACCTCGTCGCCGTTGTCGCCGGACGAGAAGTAGAAGCCGATGCCCTCGATCGCGCCCAGCTGGAAGACCTGGTCGTAGGCGGCGGCGAGGTCCGGCGTCTGGTTGGCCTCGATGTCGCCCCACGAGTTGGAGACGATGTCGGCGAGGTGCCCGTCGACGATCTTGCCGAGCGAGTCGAGCAGATCGTCGTCGTAGCAGGACGAGGCGCCCACGTAGACGATGTCCGAGCCGGGCGCGACCGCGTGCACGGCCTCGACGTCGAGGGTCTCCTCGCCGTACCAGCCCGCCGCCCCGCACTCCTCGGTCCGCGTGTACCGGCCGGGCAGCACCTGCTGCAACTGCCCGCCGCGGTACGCCGCGTCACCGTGCTTCGCCGCGTAGGTGGCGGCGTCGGCCGCGATCGTCGGGGAGGCGTACGCGTCCGTGATCGCCACGGTCACGCCCTTGCCGGTCGCCCTGCCCGCCCCGTACGCGGCCCGCAACTGCTTGCCGGTGTACCCCTTCACGGCGTACGGGACCTTCGTGCCGTACGCGCTCGGCAGCGTCGTGGCCGTCTTCGAGCCGTAGTACGAGGAGAACGGCCCGGCGTTGTGGAACACGGCGTCCGGCGGCGGCAGCGTGTCGGAGTGGTCCGCCTTGTGCGGGGCGTTGTCCAGGCCGGTCACCGTGAGGACGGCGCCGTTCAGGGAGGCGGGCGCGGAGGCCGCCTTCGACGGCGCCCGGTAGGTCTTCTCGCCCTTGGCGTAGTTGTGCAGCTGGGTGCTGAACGCCTTCTCGGCGTCCGCCACTTCACCCGTCACGGAGACGTAGTGCGTGCTGGTGCCGGTGACGGTCAGCCCCGCCGACCTCAGCCAGGCGGTCACCTCCGCCACCTGGGCCCTGGTCGCGCCGAAGCGGGCCTGGGCCTGCCCCGCGCTGAGGTACTTCCCGTACGAGGCCGACGACGGGTCGGAGACGGCCTGGGCGTAGGCGCTCAGGCCCGCCGCGTCCCGTCCCGCGAGATAGACCCGGGCCGAGACCCGGGAGCCGTTCGCCGTGTCTCCCTTGTCCGCTCCGGCCGTGGCCCACAGGGGTTTGGTGCCCTGGAGGGTGTCACGGCCGGCCGGGCCGTCGGATGCGTGGGCCGCGGGTATGCCGAGGGCCAGCGCGCCGGCGAGCAGAGGCAGTGTCGCCGCCATGCTCACACCGGTGCGCACCGCGGCACGATTGGATCTCATGGAAAAACCCCCAAAAAGGATCATTGGTTGGGGGCCACTCTTGCTATGAACTGTTCATGCCAGGGGAATGGCCGGGGCATGGCTGGGCCAAGAAGCACCCAAGGAACCGTATACGCAAGGGTTTTGAGGCTCGATGACCCATATCGGCCGTCCTGTGCCGAGGTGTGATGCGCGTGCCCCGGACCTGGCGGGTCGGTCGGCGGGTCAGTGCAGAGGCTTCGCGCCGCGCTTCTCCAGCAGGTCCGACATCAGCCGCATCTCCGACTCCTGGGCCTGCACCATGCCCTGCGCGAGCCGGCGCTCCACCCCGACCTGGCACCGCTCCACACAGCCCTCGGCCATGTGCACGCCGCCCACGTGATGGGCGTACATGAGCTGCAGGAAGCGGATCTCGGCCGCCTTGCCGGTCAGTTCGCGCAGCGCGTCCATCTCGGTGTTGGTCGCCATGCCCGGCATGAGCGCGCCGTCCTCGCCGGAGCCCATGCCGGCCATGCCCATCCACTTCATGGGCGGGTCGGCGGACACCTTGGGCAGCTCCCACAGGTCGAGCCAGCCGATCATCATGCCGCGCTGGTTGGCCTGCGTCTGCGCGATGTCGTACGCGAGACGGCGCACCTCCTCGTCGTCGGTGAGGTCGCGCACGATGTACGACATCTCGACGGCCTGCTGGTGGTGCACGGACATGTCACGGGCGAAGCCGGCGTCCGCCGAACCGGCGGCGGGAGGCTTCATCCCGGAGTCGTCGCCGTCGGCGACCGCGTAGGTGATCGCCCCGGCCGCGACGAGGACGGCCGCGGCGGCACCGGCGATCCAGCCGGCGGACTTCGACCTCCTCACTGGGAGAGGCCGTTGGTGCAGGCGGCGCCCGGCTCGGGCGTCTGCTTGCCCTGGACGTAGGTCTCGAAGAACGTGGCGACGTCCGGGTCGCTCGCGCCCGTCACGGTCCGCTGGTGGCCCCACGCGGAGAGCATGACCGGGGCCTCCTGGTCCTCGACGGGGCTCATCAGCGAGTACGGCGTCTTCTTGACCCGCTCGGCGAGCGCCTTCACGTCGGCGTCCGACGCCTTGCCGGTGTACGTCACCCAGACCGCGCCGTGCTCCAGCGAGTGCACGGCGTTCTCATTGGCGATGGCCTTGTCGTAGACGTCGCCGTTGCAGTTCATCCAGACCTGGTTGTGGTCACCGCCGACCGGGGGCTCCATCGGGTACTTCACGTCCTTGGTGACGTGGTTCTGCGTGAGCTTGGTGTTCCACTCCCGCACGCCGTCCTTGCCGGTGACGAACTTCCCGGACCCCGACTTGGAGTCGCTCGCCGAGCTGTCCTTGTCGTCGGAGGAGTCGGACTGCGAGCTGATCACGAAGGCGCCGCCGGCGACGAGACCGGCGACGACGATCACGCTCGCGGCGATCGTGAGGAACCGGTTGCGGCGCTCACGGGACTGCTCGGCGCGTCGCATCTGCTCTATCCGCGCTTTGCGTGACGTGGTGTCTGTCTTCTTGGCGGAACCCATGGGGTGGTCCTTCTGGGGGAAAGGGGCAGCGGAGTGGTCAGCTGATCGTAGTGGGGGAGGAGGGGATGTATACGGGGAGCCCGCGGGAATGGCCGAACGGGCGGGAGTCCGCCGGTCTCGGACAATAAGTTGAACCGTGGATGCGCATTATCTACGCTGCCGGTATGCGGCTGTTGCGATCGACCGACCTGGCACTGCGCGTCCTGATGCGACTCGCGGTCGCCGACGGGGTGACACCCACGACCCGGCAGGTCGCGGCCGGTGTGGAGGTGCCGTACACGCATGCCGCGAAGGTGGTCGCCGAGCTTCAGCACCTCGGGCTCCTGGACGCCCGCCGCGGCCGAGGCGGCGGGCTGACCCTCACAGAGAAGGGGCGTACGGCCTCGGTCGGCGCGCTCGTGCGGGTCTTCGAGGGGGAGGGTGACGTCGTCGACTGCGAGGGGGCCGCGCCCTGCCCGCTGCACACGGGGTGCCGGCTGCGGGTCGCCCTGCGGCGGGCCCAGGAGGCCTTCTACGCGTCCCTGGACCCACTGACGATCACGGACATGGTGAGCGCCCCGACGGGCCCACTGCTACTGGGCATCACCATGAGGTAGGGGTTGCGCCCCTGGGTGTCCAGGGGCGCGGGGAACTGCGCGGCCGCCCCCCCCGCCGGCCCGCAGCCGCAGTGCGACCCCGCGCCTTCGGTTGGCCGCGCCGCCCCGTCAGCCCGCCGGCTGCGCCAGCCACAGGTCGGGCCCGAAGACCTCGTAGTGGACGTCGGCGGGGGCGACCCCCTTGTCGATCAGACTGCCGCGTACCGCCCGCATGAAGGGCAGCGGCCCGCACAGATACGCCCGCGTACCCGACGCGACCACCAGCGACGAGAGATCGACCAGACCCGTCCGGTCGGCAGGATGCCCCGGCTCCGGCCGCTCGTACCAGAAGTGCGCCCGCGCGTCGGCGAGCTTCTCCACATAGGCCTCGTGCTCGTCCCGCAGGGCGTGCTCGGCCGGGGACCGGTCCGCGTGCACCACGGTCACCGGAGCGCGGTGTCCGGTGGCCACGAGCTGCTCCAGCATGGCGATCATCGGCGTCACCCCGATACCGGCGGAGGCGAGGAGCACCGGCGTCCGGGGTCCGGCGTCGAGCACGAGATCCCCGTACGGGGCGGACAGTTCGAGTGTGCTGCCGACCTGCACGCGCGCGTGCAGGTGGTTGGAGACCTCCCCGTCGGGCGCCGCGCCGCCGTGCACCCGCTTCACACCGATCCGGCGTACGGCGGAGCCGGGCGCGCCGATGAGGCTGTACTGGCGTGACTGGCGGGCCCCGTCCGGCAGCTCGACGCGGACGGAGACGTACTGGCCGGGCCGGAAGGCGGGGGCGGGGGCGCCGTCGGCCGGGCGTATCAGGAAGGTGGCCACGTCGGCGGTCTCCTCGACGCGTTCGACGACCTCCCAGACGCGCCGGCCGCCCGCGGCGCCCGTGCCGCCCGCGGCGTTCGCGCCGCCCGTGCCGTCGGCCCCGCTCGCCGTCGCCGCGTACAGCCGCTTCTCGATGGCGATGAGGGCGTTCGCCATCAGCCAGTACACCTCGGTCCAGGCCCTGGCCACCTCCGGGGTGATCGCCTCGCCGAGCACGTCGGCGACGGCGGCGAAGAGGTGCTCGTGGACGACGGGGTACTGCTCGGGGGTGATGCCCAGGGAGGCGTGCTTGTGGGCGATGCGGTGCAGCATCGTGTCGGGCCGCTCGTCGGGGTGCTCGACGAGCCGGCCGGCGAAGGCGGCGAAGGCGCCCGCCAGGGCCTGGCGCTGGGTGCCGGAGGCCTGGTTGCCCCGGTTGAAGAGGTCGCGCAGCAGCTCGGGGTGGGCCGTGAAGAGCCGCGCGTAGAAGCGGTCGCTGATCTCTCCCAGGGCCCCGCCGACGGCGGGAAGGGTGGCGCGGACGGTGGCGGCGGACTGCTCGGACAGCATCGGGGCTCCTCGGCTCGACTGCCAGTACGGTATTAAAAGTTGCATCTGAGATGCAACTTTAAACGACGGGGCAGAGACGGCGGGAGCCGGGCATTACATGCACGGCGCTCAGCAGGCAAGATGGGCGGCAGAGCAGCAGTACATCTGCCGTACGTGAGGCGTTCGGACGGAGGTCGGCCGGGCGATCAAGGTCCGCAACGCGCATGAAATGCTGTTGTGGTGTGATGCGCAGGTGCCCGACCGCCTTCCTGGGACGGGAGCAGGCGGCCTGACCAGCAAGATTGGGTGGAAGCGGAAGATGGACAAGCAGCAGGAGTTCGTGCTCCGTACGTTGGAAGAGCGCGACATCCGGTTCGTACGCCTGTGGTTCACGGACGTGCTGGGCTTCCTCAAGTCCGTGGCCGTGGCCCCGGCGGAGCTGGAGCAGGCCTTCGACGAGGGCATCGGCTTCGACGGGTCGGCCATCGAGGGCTTCGCCCGCGTCTACGAGTCCGACATGATCGCCAAGCCGGACCCGTCGACCTTCCAGGTCCTGCCGTGGCGCGCGGAGGCGCCCGGCACCGCCCGGATGTTCTGCGACATCCTGATGCCGGACGGCTCACCGTCCTTCGCGGACCCGCGGTACGTGCTGAAGCGGGCCCTGGCCAAGGCCTCCGACCTGGGCTTCACCTTCTACACGCACCCGGAGATCGAGTTCTTCCTGCTGAAGGACAAGCCGGTCGACGGCTCGCGCCCGACCCCGGCGGACAACTCCGGCTACTTCGACCACACCCCGCACAACGTCGGCATGGACTTCCGCCGCCAGGCGATCACGATGCTGGAGTCGATGGGCATCTCGGTCGAGTTCTCGCACCACGAGGGCGCGCCGGGCCAGCAGGAGATCGACCTCCGGTACGCGGACGCGCTCTCCACGGCGGACAACATCATGACGTTCCGGCTGGTCATGAAGCAGGTGGCGCTGGAGCAGGGCGTCCAGGCGACGTTCATGCCGAAGCCGTTCAGCGAGCACCCGGGTTCGGGGATGCACACGCACCTCTCGCTCTTCGAGGGCGACCGCAACGCGTTCTACGAGTCGGGCTCCGAGTACCAGCTCTCCAAGGTGGGCCGCTCCTTCATCGCGGGCCTGCTGAAGCACTCGGCGGAGATCGCCGCGATCACCAACCAGTGGGTCAACTCGTACAAGCGCATCTGGGGCGGCTCCGAGCGCACCGCGGGCGCGGGCGGCGAGGCCCCCTCGTACATCTGCTGGGGGCACAACAACCGCTCGGCCCTGGTCCGCGTGCCGATGTACAAGCCCGGCAAGACGGGCTCGGCGCGGGTGGAGGTCCGCTCCCTCGACTCGGGCGCGAACCCGTACCTGTCGTACGCGGTCCTGCTGGCGGCCGGCCTCAAGGGCATCGAGGAGGGCTACGAGCTGCCGCCGGGCGCCGACGACGACGTCTGGGCCCTCTCGGACGCCGAGCGCCGCGCGATGGGCATCGAGCCCCTGCCCCAGAACCTGGGCGAGTCCCTCACCCTGATGGAACGCAGCGAACTGGTCGCCGAGACACTGGGCGAGCACGTCTTCGACTTCTTCCTGCGCAACAAGCGCCAGGAGTGGGAGGAGTACCGCAGCGAGGTCACGGCCTTCGAGCTGCGGAAGAACCTGCCGGTGCTGTAAGGGGCAGCCACCGGAGCAGGGATGTTCAGCTGCTTCGACACTCGGGGCCGACGGGCGTGGACCGTCGGCCCCGAGTGCTGTCTGTGACTGGCACCCATGTTCTATGTGGAATGCGGAAGCCGAACTTAGCCTGCGTGCAGAGTAATTCTCCCTTGTTCCCCCTTCTCGACGAAGCGGAGTCAGAGCGATGAGAACGCGTGCGCTGACAGGAATTTCGGCTGCGGTTCTGGCCGTCGGCGGTCTGCTGGTTTCAGGAACTCCTGCGGCGGCTGCCGAATCCGACTGCGGGGCAGGACGGATCTGCCTCTTCAAGGACTACGACTACAACGGCAGGATTCTGGAGATCACCGCGATCGGAACGCGCGTCGACAACCTGAAGGGCTGGGACTTCAACGACGCGACGTCGTCGGTGGTCAACAACTCGTCCGTCACGGTGAGGCTGTACCAGGACCTCAACCAGGGCGGTAAGTACGTCGTGGTGGCGCCGGGCCAGCGGATCGCGAATCTGAGCAGCGTGCCGATCTACAACGCCGACGGGTCGTATTTCGGCGTGAACACCTTCAACGACCGGACGTCCTCCACCTGGTAGGGCCGGCGGCAGCTTCAGGCCCCTTGTTCTGTTTGTGCCTACCCGCCAACCGGAAGGTTTCTCGTGCGGTTTCGTATTCTCTCCGCCGCGTCCGTCGCATCAGCCGTGACTCTGGCGGTCGGCGCCGCGCTGATCGCGGCGCCCTCGGCGAGCGCGGCGGAATCCGACTGCCCCTCGGGTCAGATCTGCCTGTTCAAGGACTACAACTACGGCGGGTCGATGCTGTGGATCTCCCGCTTCGGAACATCCGACTCCGACCTCAAGAGGGAGGGGTTCAACGACGTCGCGTCCTCGGTCGTCAACAACGCGTCGTGGAGCGTCAGGCTGTATCAGGACGTCTACTTCGGCGGTAAGTACATCGACGTGGCGCCGGGTCAGCGGATCGCGAATCTGAGCAGCGTGCCGATCTACAACGCCGACGGGTCGTATTTCGGCGTCAACACCTTCAACGACCGGATCTCCTCGACGCAATGACGTTTCGCCGTCAGCCCTTTTCCGGGGCCCCGGCGGCCAGGGACTCCAGTACCGCCATGCTTTCCATGGAGAGCAGACGCGCGTTCTCCAGAGCGACGACCACCCAGCGGTCGTCGCGCCACTCCGTGACGAAGAGCTGCATGGAGACGCGCGTCGGCGGTGGCTGCTCCTCGCCCGGCATGAGCATGCTGACGCGACCGTGGACCACGCCGACGCCCCCGCCGACGATCCGGGCGAACGGCACCTCGCCCCGCACCAGCCGGGAACCCTTCAGCACCGTCCCGAAGAGCTCCGCCTGCACCGCGACCATCTCCGCGCGGCTGCGGTAGATGGTTCCCTCCAGCTCCACGAACAGGGCGTCCTCGGCGAAGTCGGCGAAGAAACCGGCGGCGTCCCCCCGGTTCCAGGCCTCGTACATCCGGCCCGGAATGGCACTCATCGCCTCGACCGACTGTTCCGTCGGCTGTTCCGTCGGCTGTCCCATCGACTGCTCCATGTGATCACCTTTCTGTGCTGTACGCGCCTCCATCCTTGTCGCGCCCGCGGGCGGGCGCCTTGACTGTCCGTGCACGGTTGTTGGACGTCAGCGCGGCCGCGTTGTAGCCGAACGTCGCCTTGAAGAGCCTGCTGAAATGCGCCGGATCGGCGAATCCCCAGCGCGTGGCGACAGCCGAGACCGTCCGGTCGCTCCGCGCCAGGTCGGCGCGGCACCGCTCCAGGCGGCGCCGGCGGATGAGGGCCGCGACGGTCAGGGGCTGGTCCTCGAAGAGCCGGTGGAGCCGGCGTACCGCGATGTGGTGTGCCGCGGCGATCCGGGCCGGAGTGAGGTCCCGGTCGGACAGCCGCGCCTCGATGTAGCCGAGTACGCGGTCGCGCAGCACCTCGTCGGGGTCCGGGTGCGCGTCGCCCAGCTGGGCCTCCAGCGCCACCGACACCAGCTCGATCACCGCGGCCGCCGACCGGTCCGCCTCCCTGGTGCGGAACCCCGTCAGCGACCGGGCCATGTCCCGCGCGAGCGAGGACACCAGGGCCGCGGGGCCCCGGTCGCCCCTGATGCGTACGCCGGCCAGGCGGGCGGCGTCACCGGGGCGCAGCCGCAGCTCGCGCCGGGGCACCAGCATGGTCACGTGCGTGCAGTCGGTGCTGGCGAACCGCACGGGCCGCGCCGGGTCGATGAGCACGAGGTCGGTCGGCCCGAGCTCGGCGGTGCCACGGCCCTGCTCGACACGCGCGTGCCCCCGCGTCATCAGGTCGATCTGCCACAGCTCCGCGTCGTCGGCGCGGGCACAACGCGCGTCCCGGAAGCACTCGCCCTCAGGCGTGGTCAGCTCGATCAGCTTGAGGGACCCGAGGTCGCGCGCCAGGACACTGGCCCGGAACTCCCCACTGTCGTGCCGCCCACTGAGCACAGGCGGCAACCCACTGGCCGCGAGCGACTCCTGGAAGTTCTCGATGTCGGTGAACACGCACTTCACGGTAGCGTCGCCCGGCGGCCGTTCCGCCACGGTCGTGGCGAGCGGGTGCCCCTGCCGGACGGCGGCCGGTGTCGATCGGAACTCACTCGGGGGTGGCTGTGGATGTGCTCGGGACGTCCATAACCGGTCTGGTCGCGTTGGTCGGAGTGGCGCTCGGCGGGTGGCTCTCCCTGCGGAACCAGGACCGGATGTGGAAACGCGACCACGAACGTCACTGGCGGGACATCCGGCTGCGGACCTATGACGACTTCATGCGTTCCCTGCGGAGTTACGTCGCCTTCGTGGTCGAAGGCGACACGCGGATCGATGCGGCTCCGCACCCGACGATCCCCGGTGAGCAGATGCCGCTCTTCGACAGCGCGGGGCGGCCCTACAAGGAGAGCCTTGAGGCGGCGCTGATGGCGGTCCGGCTGGTGTCCTCGCGTCTTGAGACGGTTCGCGCGTGCATCGGGACGGTCGCGGCGGCGCGAGAGGTGGCGGCCGCTCGGGCCACGCTTCCCGCGGGGAGCGTTCCGTCGAATCTGTTCGAGGCCCTCTGGGCGGCGGAACACGAATTCCTCAACGCCGCACGGATCGAAGTCGACCTTCCGGCGCTACCCGACATGCGGCGCAGGTGACAGGAACCTGCTGAACCTACGGCGTGGGCGTGGGCGCGGCCGTGGCCGTGGTCGCGGGGTCCGTGAGCTGCGTGCGTACGCCGCGAGGTACGCGTACGCCGTGACCGCGCAGGTCGGCGATGAAGCGCGCGGTCAGTGGGTCCGGTTCCGTGGGTGTCACCGCCACCAGTTGTCTGGCCCACCGCGGTGAGAACGACCGCACCGCGCCAGGGAAGCCGTCGCTGAGCGCGCTCACGGGACACACCGCGACGCCCAGACCTGCGGCCGCCAGTTGGGGTGCCGCGGCGGTCACCGATGTCCTCATCACCGTCTCGGGGTGGACCCCGGCGCGGGCGAGGGACTGGTCGAGCCAGACGCTGAGGCCGTTGTCCGCCGCGAAGTGGACGAGTGGCACGCCTTCGAGGTCCTCGATGCCTACCGTCGGCTGCTCGGCCAGCGGGTGGCCGGTGGGCGCCGCCAGCACGATCTCCTCCTCGGCGACGGGGGTGACCGTGAAGCGGCCGGGCGGCGGGGCGGACATCAGCACCACGTCGACCTCGTCGGAGTCGAGGAAGCCCAGGATCTCGTCCATCGAGGTGGATTCGCGCAGGGTGATCGCCACCTCCGGACGGCGCCGGTGCCACTGGCGCATGACCGGGGCGAGCAGCGTCACCGTGAGGCTCTGCGCACAGGCCAGCCGCAGGACCCCGCCGGCCGCCTGACCCGCCGCACGCGCCGACCTCACCGCGGCGGCGGCCGCCTCGATCGCCCGTCTGGCGTCCGCGACGGCGGCGCGCCCCGCGGGGGTGAGCTTGACCCCTCGGGGTTCGCGGCGCAGCAGGGTCGTCCGGGTCTCGCGTTCGAGCACGGCGATCTGGTGGGAGACCGCGGGTTGCGACGAGTGCAGCAGCAGGGCGGCCTGCGTGATGGACCCGGAGTCCGCGACCGCGACAAGGCACTCCAGCGCCCGAAGAGAAGTCATCCATTTATTTTATCGCAGACCTTCCAACCATGAATCGCTTCGAGGGAAGACCTTCGGGGTCGTCCATTGCTACAGCTCACGAGACCTTTTCACCGACACGGATTCACCGACACAGACCGAGGAGATATTCATGGCGCACGCGTTCGTCACGGGCGGTTCGGGGTTCATCGGCCGGGCGCTGGTACGGCGGCTCCTCGGCGAGGGCCACACGGTCCGCGTCCTGGTCCGGAGCGAGGTGTCGGCCGCCAAGGTCTCGGCGCTGGGTGCCGAGCCCGTACGGGGCGAGTTGACCGACCCGGCCACGTGGCAGGAGGCGGTGGTGGGCAGCGACGTGGTGTTCCACCTGGCCGCCGAGACCGACGTCACCGCTGACCGAGAGCGTCATGAACTGGTGTCGGTCCGCGGCACTCGGGCAGCCGTCGACGCGGCCCGCCACGCGCGGGTCCCCCGGTTCGTCCACTGCGGGAGCGAAGCCGCGCTGCTCGCCGGCGACCCGCTCGTGGAGGTCGACGAGACCGCGCCACTGCGGCCCGACTCGGAAGCTGCCTACTGCGCGGTGAAGGCCGTCGCGGAGCGGATCGTGCTCGACGCGAACACCCCGGAGTTCGCCACGGTGTCGATCCGCCCGAGGTTCGTCTGGGGCCCCGACAGCATCCTCGTCGACGGACTGGTGGCGGCGGCGAAGGCGGGGCGGTTCGCCTGGATCGACGGCGGCCGGCACACGACGGACGTCACGTTCGTCGAGAACGCCGTCGAAGGACTCGTCCTCGGCTGGCTGCGCGGCCGGCCGGGCGAGGCCTACTTCGTCACCGACCGGCACCGCGTCGACCTGCGCGAGTTCATGGAGACGCTGTTCGAGATCCATGGCGTCGAGACCAATGGCGTCGACACGCCGATCCCGGACCTGGACGCCGAGACTGCCGTGCGAGAGATCCCTGTTCCCGTTCGGTGGTTCCTCGGGCAGCCGTGCACCTTGCGGACGGAAAAGGCCGTGGCCGAGCTGGGATACGAGCCTGTCGTGTCGCAGGCCGCGGGCCTGGACGCGGTCAGGAATTCCGTGGCCGTGTAAGCGGCACATTCAGAAAAAGGAGATCGAAATGAAGATTGTCACCATCGGAAGAGGAACGATCGGCGGAGGGCTCGGCGACCTCTGGCGGGCGGCGGGTCATGACGTCACCGGGCTCGGCCGTGACGGCGGGGACGCGTCGGACGCCGACGTCGTGCTGGTCGCCGTACCCGGCGACAAGATCTCGGCCGCCCTGAGCACGGTGACCGGACTTGAGGGAAAGATCGCGATCGACGCGACGAACATCCTGCCCGCGCGGCACGGCGCGTTCCCGTCGTACGCCGAGGAAGTGCAGTCCTTCACCCGCGGCCCGGTGGCCAAGAGCTTCAACATGAACTTCGGCGCGCTGTTCGGCGCGGTGCGTGAGCAGCGCGTACGGCCGAGCAATTGGTATGTCGCGGACGACGGCGCCACCGAGGTCACCGAGCGGCTCATCCGCGACGCCGGTTACGACCCGGTGCGCGTCGGAGATCTCTCGCGGGCCCGTGACTTCGAGAACGCGGTCTGGCTGCTCATGGGCAGCCGGCCGGTCGGCGGCGTGTTCTACCGGTTCGCCGTTCCGGGTGAGCTCTGACCGAATCAGTTAATTCTCTCGAAACATCGAAACATCCAAGAAGGAGAAACAGCCGATGTACGAAAAGGTGAACTGGCCCGAGCGGTACGACCCGAAGAGCTCGGCCATCTACGCGCTCAACGACATCGACGTGAAGGCGCCGCCCGAAGTGGTCTGGAAGCTGCTCGTCGACGCCGAGAACTGGTGGAGCTACTTTCCTCCCGAGGACCAGGTCAAGATCCTGAGCGGTGAGCCGGAGCTGACTCTCGGAACCAAGTACAGCCGGGTGACGGTCGGGTTCCCGATGAGCCTGAATGTCACGGAGTACGAAGAATTCAGCAGGCTCGCGTGGGAGACGGTGGTCGACGGCGACGAAACCGGTTCGAGCGCGTACCACGGCTGGGTCGTCACGCCCACGGACGACGGCTGTCACGTGCTGACCGAGGAGACGCAGCAGGGCCCCTTCTTCCTCGAAGAGCTCGGGCGCAAGAACCCCGGTGCGCTCTACCGCTACCACCAGGACTGGATCGAACGCCTGGCCCGCGCCGCCGAGACGGAAGCGGCGAAGCGCGCGGGCTGATCCGCCTTTCCCTTCAACGTGCTCAACCAACGTGCTCAACACACGCAACATACGGAGATCGATGTGTTCGAAGCAGTGAATTGGCCGGCAGCCATGGTGCCCAGCCGGTCTCCGATCCACTTCACCAACGAACTGGAGGTCGCTGCCTCTCCGGAAATGGTCTGGTCCCTGCTGGTGGATCCCGAGGCCTGGCCCCTCTTCTACCCGGGAGTCGAGCACGTCGAGCTGCTCGACGGCCATGACTCGCTCAGGCTCGGTACGCGGTTCGAGACCAATCTCGCCGGCCAGGACGTCTTCGCGTCCGTGCAGGAATTCGAACCTGTCACGCGGATCGCCTGGGGCGGCCACCCCAAGGCCGCGGAGGATTCAAAGGCCCATCACGCCTGGATCATCACCCCCACGCCGAAGGGATGCCATCTCTGGACCGAGGAGACGATGCAGGGACCGTTCTGGATCGAATTGGCGAAGGCGGCGCCGGACGTTTTCTGGCGCACGCACGAGCAACTCCTCGCGGCACTGGCCAAGGTCGCGACGGAGCACGAGGGCGCTCTCGCCGGATGAGTACCCAGCCCGTCCTGGGGGTTGCCGGCTGGCGTTCACGCTGACCGGTGACCGCGACCGTCACCGTGACGGTGCCTGTCCCTGTTCCTGTACCTGTCCCTGTCCCTGTCCCTGTGTCGCCAGGTCCGTCAGCAGCTTGTGCAGGGGCTTCGTCGCGCGCTCGCGGAACTCCTGGACCGCCCAGCCGTTGCCGTCCGGGTCCGTGAAGTACATGAAGGTGCCGCCGTCCTGGGGCGCGTACTGGACGGGCTCGGTGATCTCCAGGCCCCGCGCGGTCAGCTCCTCGTACGCGGCCTTGGCGTCCGCGACGACCAGCTGCATGCCGTGGTACGTGCCGGGGCGTGGGGTTCCCGTCGGGCTGGGGATCCCCTCGGCGAGCGCGATCGAACAGCCCGAACCGGGAGGTGTCAGCTGGACCACGCGCGCACCCGGCATCACCTCCGCGTCGAGGTCGACGTGGAAGCCGACCTTGTCCTGGTAGAAGGACTTCGCCCGGTCGATGTCGGTGACCGGCAGCAGGACCACTTCAAGGGCCATGTCCATGGAACGACTCCTCTGTCGTGCGGCTACCCGTACCTCCCACCGAAGCCGAAAACGGCCCCCCGCGCCAGGCGGGGAGCCGTCACGGACGATCGCCCGTACGTGCCCCGGCGCTTCCCCGGGGCTCTGCGGTTAGGCTCAAGGCCGTACGACCTTGATCGTGCGGAGCGCGCGGATTCGCGCGGAGCGTGTGGGAGGACGGAGACGGGAATGTCGGTGCCGGGGCGCAGGAGCAGTACCTTCTCTCGGCTGCTGCGGCACGGTTTCACCGATCCGTCGGCCGCCGAGCGGCTGCTGGACAGCCCGGAGCTCGCGGCGGTGACGAACGACCCGGTGCTGTTCGACGCGCTCGGGGCCACCGCCGACCCGGATCTGGCCCTGCTCGGACTCGTCCGGATCGTCGAGGCCCAGGAGGACGACGCGGGGCGGCGCGAACTGCTCGACACGCTGATCGCGGCGAAGCCGCTGCGCGACCGGCTGCTCGGGGTGCTCGGCGCGTCCGACGCGCTCGGCGACCACCTCGCGCGCCATCCGCTCGACTGGCAGGCCCTCGTCACGTACGAGCCGCAGGACCTGCACCCGGGCCTGGCCGAGTTCGAACGCGGACTCGCCGAGGCGACCGACCCCGTGTCGCTGCGGGTCGCCTACCGGCGGTGCCTGCTGTCCATCGCCGCCCGTGACGTGTGCGGGACGACCGACGTCACGCAGGCCGCGGCGGAACTCGCCGACCTCGCGACCGCCACCCTGCGCGCCGCGCTCTCCCTCGCGCAGGCCGCCGCGCCCGCGGACGCCCGGATCTGCCGGCTCGCGGTGATCGCCATGGGCAAGTGCGGCGGCCATGAGCTGAACTACGTCTCCGACGTCGACGTCATCTTCGTCGGTGAGCCCGCCGACGGTGTGGACGGCGCCGACGAGGACGAGGCGATGCGGGCCGCCACCCGGCTCGCGGCCCATCTGATGCGGATCTGCTCCGAGACCACCGTCGAGGGATCCATCTGGCCCGTCGACGCCAACCTGCGGCCCGAGGGACGCAACGGCCCGCTCGTGCGGACGCTCAGCAGCCACCTCGCCTACTACCAGCGCTGGGCCAAGACCTGGGAGTTCCAGGCCCTGTTGAAGGCGCGGGCCGTCGCGGGGGACACCGAGCTGGGCGAGAAGTACGTCGCCACCCTGTCCCCGATGGTCTGGCAGGTCGCCGAGCGGGACAACTTCGTCGCCGACGTGCAGAAGATGCGGCGGCGCGTCGTCGAGAACATTCCGCCCGCCGAGATCGAGCGGGAGCTGAAGCTCGGGCCCGGCGGACTGCGGGACGTCGAGTTCGCCGTGCAGATGCTGCAGTTGGTGCACGGGAAGGTCGACACGTCGTTGCGCAGCGGCACCACGCTGGACGCCCTGAAGGCGTTGGCCGCGGGCGGGTACGTGGGGCGCGTCGACGCCGTGCAGTTCGACGAGGCCTACCGGTTCCTGCGGTCCATGGAGCACCGCATACAGCTCTTCCGGCTGCGGCGCACCCATCTCGTGCCCGAGGACGACGCCGATCTGCGGCGCATCGGACGGTCGTTGGGGCTGCGCACCGACCCCGTCGCCGAGCTGACCCGTGAGTGGAAGCGGCACGCCGGGGTGGTGCGGCGGCTGCACGAGAAGCTCTTCTACCGGCCGCTGCTCGACGCCGTCGCCCAACTCGCGCCCGGCGAGAGCCGGTTGAGTCCGGGTGCGGCACGCGAGCGGCTGGTCGCCCTGGGGTACGCGGACCCGGCCGCCGCGCTCAGGCACCTGGAGGCGCTGGCCTCCGGGGTCTCCCGCAAGGCGGCCATCCAACGGACCCTGCTGCCCGTCCTGTTGGGCTGGTTCGCCGAATCCGCCGACCCCGACGCGGGGCTGCTCAACTTCCGCAAGGTCTCCGACGCGCTCGGCAAGACGCCCTGGTACCTGCGGCTGCTGCGGGACGAGGGGGCCGCCGCCGAGAACCTCGCGCGGGTCCTGTCCGCGGGCCGGCTCGCCCCCGACCTGCTGCTGCGGGCGCCCGAGGCCGTGGCCCTGCTCGGCAACGGGTCGGGCGGCGGGCTCGTTTCCCGGACCCGCGCCCACCTGGAGCAGGAGATCCTCTCCGCGGTGGGCCGGGCCGGCAAGGGGGAGGCCGCGGTCACCGCCGCGCGTGGCGTCCGGCGCCGGGAGCTGTTCCGTACGGCCGCCATCGACATCGTCAGCTCGTACGGCACCGAGGAGACACCGGCCGACCCCGAGCAGGGCGCGCTGGTGGACCTGGTCGGCGGCGCCATCTCGGACCTGACGGCGGCGACGCTCGCCGGCACCCTGCGGGCCGTCGTCCGCGACGGCTGGGGCGAGACCCTGCCCACGCGCTTCGCCGTCATCGGCATGGGCCGCTTCGGCGGCCACGAGATGGGTTACGGGTCCGACGCGGACGTGCTGTTCGTGCACGAGCCCCGCGAGGGCGTGCGCGAGGAGGAGGCCGCGCGGGCCGCCAACACCGTCGTCTCCGAGATGCGCAGGCTGCTGCAGATCTCCAGCGCCGACCCACCGCTGCTGGTCGACGCCGACCTGCGGCCGGAGGGCAAGTCAGGTCCGCTCGTACGGACGTTGAAGTCCTACGAGGCCTACTACCGCCGCTGGTCGCTCGGATGGGAGTCGCAGGCGCTGCTGCGGGCCGAAGTCGTCGCAGGGGACGCGGAGCTGGGCCGGCGGTTCCTGGACATCGCCGATCCGCTGCGGTACCCCGCACAGGGGCTGGGCGACGACGCCGTACGGGAGATCCGGCGGCTGAAGGCCCGGATGGAGACCGAGCGGATGCCCCGCGGGGCCGATCCGACGCTGCACACCAAGCTGGGGCGCGGCGGGCTGTCCGACGTGGAGTGGACCGTGCAGTTGCTGCAGCTGCGGCACGGCTCGGCGGAGCCGGGGCTGCGGACCACGCGTACCCGCGAGGCGCTCGCCGCGGCGTGCGCGGCGGAGCTGATGTCCGGGGAGGACGCCGGGACCCTGGACGAGGCGTGGGTGCTGGCGACCCGGGTGCGCAACGCGGTGATGCTGGTGCGCGGGCGGGCGGGCGACACCTTCCCGTCCGACGGGCGGGAGCTCGCCGCGGTGGGCAGGTACCTGGGGTACGGGCCGGGGCACGTGGGGGACATGCTCGACGACTACCGGCGCACGACACGCCGAGCACGGGCCGTGGTGGACGAGCTGTTCTACGGGGGCTGAGCACACGGTGTGCTACCCGCCGCCCTCGCCCCTTCTGTCCCTCCCGCCCCGCTCGGCGGCCGGTGAGGGCAGGCGCTCGTTCCCGGCCGGGAAGGCACCCTTCGGCGGGACCAGGCGCGGGACCAGGCGCGGGAGTGCGTGCGGCAGGGCGCCGTACCAGAGCCTCGCCACCGTGAAGCCGAAGGCCAGGCAGATCATGCCGCCCACCGCGTCCAGCCAGAAGTGGTTGGCCGTGGCCACGATGACCACCAGGGTCGCCGTGGGGTAGAGCAGGCCCAGGACGCGGACCCACGGGACCGAGGCCAGCGCGAAGATCGTCAGGCCGCACCACAGGGACCAGCCGATGTGCATGGACGGCATCGCCGCGTACTGGTTCGACATGCTCTTCAGGTCGCCCGAGGCCATGGAGCCCCAGGTCTGGTGGACCACGACCGTGTCGACGAAGTCGTTGCCGTTCATCAGACGGGGCGGGGCCAGCGGATACAGGTAGTAACCGGCCAGGGCCACACCCGTGGTGGCGAAGAGGACCAGACGGGTCGCCGCGTACCGGCCCGGGTGGCTGCGGTAGAGCCACACCAGGACACCGAGGGTCACCACGAAATGCAGGGTCGCGTAGTAGTAGTTCATGCCGACGATCAGCCAGGTCACCGAGTTCACGGCGTGGTTGACGGACTCCTCCACGGCCAGCCCGAGGTGGTGCTCCGCGCGCCAGATCCAGTCGGCGTTCCGCAGGGCCTGGGCACGCTGTTCGGGGACGGCGTTACGGACCAGTGAGTACGTCCAGTAACTCACGCCGACGAGCAGGATCTCGAACCAGAGCCGGGGCCGGCGGGGCGTCCGCAGCCGCCGCAGGAGACGGTGTCCCGCGCGGCTGTCCGCGTCGTCCGCGACGGGCTGTGAAGGGGTCTGTTCCTGGCCTTCCAGAGTCGTCACGGTGCTCTCACCCATAAGACAGAGTCTGCCAGACGAGCCTTACTTCACCGATCATCCCTCGGGTGGGTCCTGGTCGCACGTCCTACGCCGGAGGTAGGTGACGTACGGCTTCCTTCTACTTCCTACGCACGATTTCGGTCCCCGGGGGACGAGGCCGTCGACCCCCGCACGACCAGTTCCGGCATGAACACGAACTCGCTGTGGGGCGCTGGTGTCCCGCCGATCTCCTCGAGGAGCGTGCGCACCGCGGCCTGGCCCATGGCGGGCACCGGCTTGCGGACCGTGGTCAGGGGCGGGTCGGTGAAGGCGATCAGCGGGGAGTCGTCGAAGCCGACCACGGAGATGTCCTTGGGGACGTCGAGGCCGCGCTGCCGCGCCGTCCGTATGGCGCCCAGCGCCATCATGTCGCTCGCGCACACGATCGCCGTGCAGTCACGGTCGATGAGCGCCGAGGTGGCCGCCTGCCCGCCCTCCAGCGTGTACAGCGAGTGCTGGACCAGTCGCTCCTCGATGTCGGAGGTGGCCAGGCCGAGCAGGTCCTGCATCGTCCGGACGAAGCCCTCGATCTTGCGCTGCACCGGCACGAACCGCTTGGGTCCCAGGGCGAGACCGATCCGGGTGTGGCCGAGCGAGACGAGGTGGGTGACCGCCAGAGCCATCGCCGCCCGGTCGTCCGGCGAGATGAAGGGCGCCTGCACCTTCGGTGAGAAACCGTCGATGAGGACGAACGGCACGCCCTGGCCGCGCAGTTGCTCGTAGCGCTGCATGTCCGCCGAGGTGTCCGCGTGCAGTCCGGAGACGAAGATGATGCCGGCGACCCCCCGGTCGACCAGCATCTCGGTCAGCTCGTCCTCGGTGGAGCCGCCCGGGGTCTGCGTCGCGAGCACCGGGGTGTAGCCCTGCCGGGTCAGCGCCTGGCCGATGACCTGGGCCAGGGCCGGGAATATCGGGTTCTCCAGCTCCGGGGTTATCAGCCCGACCAGCCCCGCGCTGCGCCGGCGCAGCCGTACGGGCCGTTCGTAGCCCAGTACGTCGAGTGCGGCCAGTACGGTCTGGCGGGTGGTGGCGGCGACGCCCGGTTTCCCGTTCAGGACCCGGCTGACGGTCGCCTCGCTCACCCCCGCCTGCGCTGCGATGTCGGCAAGCCGTGTGGTCACGGGACGGGACTGTACCGGCCGGGAAACGCCTTGCCCACCGGACGAACGCCGTGTGCGGGCACTGGGACGGCCCGCTCCGGGCTGCTGCGTCATCGCGTTCCCTCGTGTTCTGGTCGGCACCTGTGGTGCTGGTCGACCGATGTGGTCGGTGCGTGCGGTCCGTGTACGCCCGTGGCGCGCGGTGTTCTGCAAGGCGCCGATGGGCCGATGATCCCTGTGACGCACGGGTATGGCAAGAGCTTGCAGAGTCTTGCACATGGGCCCTGTACCCGGTGAACCGCCCTGTATCAAGGCTTCGGGGCGGCCGAGGGGAGGTCACGGCGGGGTAACTGTCCCTCGGTCTTGCACTTTTTTGCTGCAAGGTCTTTCGCGCCGCTTACATCGCTGTTACGTTCACGTCGCCCGGCGGCGGCAACGGTGCGGCCGGCGAGTCGGCAGGGACGGCGGACGGGTCCGCCCCCCTCAGCACACGGGCTTTCACCCTCAAGGAGAACTCATGCGGCGTGGCATAGCGGCCACCGCACTGGTGGCGTCCCTCGCCCTCGCGGCGACGGCCTGCGGCGGCGACAGCGACGACAGTGGCAAGGCGGACGGCCCGGTCACCATCACCTGGTGGGACACGTCCAACGCCACCAACGAGGCACCGACCTACAAGGCCCTCGCGAAGGAATTCGAGAAGGCCAACCCGGACATCAAGGTCAAGTACGTCAACGTGCCCTTCGACCAGGCGCAGAACAAGTTCGACACCGCCGCGGGGTCCAAGGGCGCCCCGGACATCCTGCGCTCCGAGGTCGGCTGGACCCCCGCGTTCGCCAAGAAGGGCTTCTTCCTGCCGCTCGACGGCACCGAGGCCCTCGCGGAGCAGGACAAGTTCCAGTCCAGCCTGATCGAGCAGGCCAAGTACGAGGGCAAGACGTACGGCGTGCCGCTGGTCACCGACACCCTCGCGCTGGTCTACAACAAGGCGCTCTTCGAGAAGGCCGGCATCGACGGGGCGCCCGCCACCTGGGCCGACCTCAAGAAGGACGCCGCCACCGTCAAGTCGAAGACCGGCGTCGACGGCTACTGGGGCTCCACGCAGGCCTACTACGCCCAGCCGTTCCTCTACGGCGAGGGCACCGACACGGTCGACGCCGGCGCCAAGAAGGTCACCGTCGACTCGCCCGCGGCGGTCAAGGGGTACGAGACCTGGCAGGGCCTGTTCGACGGCAAGGGCCTGCACAAGGCCGACACCACCGCCGACGCGTACGCCCACATCCAGGACGCCTTCGTCAACGGCAAGGTCGCCTCGATCATCCAGGGCCCGTGGGAGATCACGAACTTCTACCAGGGCTCGGCCTTCAAGGACAAGGGCAACCTCGGTATCGCCACCGTCCCGGCCGGCGGCAGCGGCAAGGCGGGCGCCCCGACCGGCGGCCACAACCTGTCCGTGTACGCGGGTTCGGACAAGGCCCACCAGGACGCCTCGCTGAAGTTCCTGAAGTTCATGACCTCGGCGAAGTCCCAGGAGACCGTCGCGCTCAAGAACTCCACGCTGCCGACCCGCGACGACGCCTACACCACCGAGGTCAAGTCCGACCCGGGCATCGCCGGCTACCAGGGCGTCCTCGCCGCCGCCCAGCCGCGTCCGGCACTGCCCGAGTACAGCTCGCTGTGGGGTCCGCTCGACACCGAGCTCCCGAAGATCGCCGGCGGCAAGGTGTCCCTCGACAAGGGCCTGAGCAGCGCGGAGACCTCGATCGCCAAGCTGGTCCCGGACTTCAGCAAGTGAGCCCTGGTGGCCGCCGGACCCGGCGGCCACCGGCCCTGTCTCTGCCCTGTCTCCGAGCAGCCAGCCCCCGAGCAGCCACTGATTTTCCAGAAGGTGTCGAACCATGACAGTCGTCATCGACCGCGCGACCGGCAGGCGCCGCGGTGACCGGGCCCCGCGCCCCGGCCCCCTCCAGCGCCTGAAGCACGCGTACCAGAAGTACTGGTACGCGTACGCGATGACCGCCCCGGTGGTCGTCGTGCTCGGGGTGCTGGTGCTCTATCCGCTGGTGCGCGGCATCTATCTGACGTTCACCGACGCCAACAGCCTCAACTCGGCCCGCACGATCGGCGTCAACCACATCGACGCCACGTACAAGTTCATCGGCCTGGACAACTACGCGGACATTCTGTGGGGCCCGACCGCCTACGACCGCTTCTGGTCGCACTTCATCTGGACGATCGTGTGGACGGCCGTGTGCGTGCTGCTCCACTACGCCATAGGCCTCGGCCTCGCGCTGCTGCTCAACCAGAAGCTGCGCGGCCGGACCTTCTACCGGCTGATCCTCGTCCTGCCGTGGGCCGTGCCGACGTTCGTCACCGTCTTCGGCTGGCGGTTCATGCTCGCCGACGGCGGCATCATCAACTCCGTGCTCGACGCGGTGCATCTGCCGTCACCGCTGTGGCTGGAGGACACCTTCTGGCAGCGGTTCGCCGCCATCATGGTCAACACCTGGTGCGGAGTGCCGTTCATGATGGTCTCGCTGCTCGGCGGACTGCAGTCCATCGACAGCGTCCTGTACGAGGCGGCCGAGATGGACGGCGCCAACGCCTGGCAGCGCTTCCGGCACGTGACCCTGCCGGGTCTGCAGTCGGTCAGCTCCACCGTCGTACTGCTCGGCGTCATCTGGACGTTCAACCAGTTCGCCATCATCTTCCTGCTCTTCGGCGACACCGCGCCGGACGCGCAGATCCTCGTCACCTGGGCCTACTACCTGGGCTTCGGCCAACAGCCGCGCGACTACGCGCAGTCCGCCGCGTACGGCGTCCTGCTGCTGTCCATCCTGATCGTCTTCACCTCCGTCTACCGCCGCTGGCTGGCCCGCAACGAGCAGCAGCTCGCGATCTGAGGCAGGAGTCCCCATGAGCACCACGACAGTCACGACCCCCGCCCCGGCCGACAAGGTCCCCGCGGGCACCGGGGCGGCGGGCAAGGGACCGCGGCGCGGTGAACGCAGCCGCGCCGGAGCCCTGACCTCGCACGGCATCCTCGGCGTCGCGAGCCTGATCGCGCTCTTCCCGATCGTCTGGCTGATCTATCTGTCCCTCGGCCCGGACAAGGACGACTATCTGCACCCCGGGGGCATCCTCGGCAAGATGACGTTCGACAACTACACGTTCGTGTTGCGGCACACGCCGTTCTTCGACTGGCTGAAGAGCACACTCATCGTGTCGCTCGGCACGACCGTCATCGGCGTCCTGGTCGCGGCCACCACCGGGTACGCGGTCTCGCGCATGCGTTTCCCCGGCTACAAGAAGTTCATGTGGGTGCTGCTGGTGACCCAGATGTTCCCGGTCGCCGTCCTGATGGTCCCGATGTACGAGATCCTCAGCGAACTCCAGCTCATCGACAACTACGTCGGCCTGATCCTCATCTACTGCTCGACGGCCGTGCCGTACTGCGCCTGGCTGCTCAAGGGCTACTTCGACACCATCCCCTTCGAGATCGACGAGGCGGGGCGCGTCGACGGTCTCTCGCCCTTCGGCACGTTCGCGCGGCTGATCCTGCCGCTCGCCAAGCCGGGCCTGGCCGTCGCCGCGTTCTACAGCTTCATCACCGCGTTCGGCGAGGTCGCGTTCGCGTCGACGTTCATGCTGTCCGACACGAAGTACACGTTCGCGGTCGGGCTGCAGAGCTTCGTCAGCGAGCACGACGCGCAGCGCAACCTGATGGCCGCGACGGCCGTGCTGGTGGCCATTCCGGTCTCCGCGTTCTTCTACCTTGTGCAGAAGAACCTGGTCACCGGCCTGACCGCGGGCGGCACGAAGGGGTGACCCCTCCCCGTGTCTGAATCTGATCGTGTGACTCCGTTACGTATCAAGGAAGTTATGAGCCAGCAGCACTCCGCCGACTCGGCGCCGAACTCCGCTCTCGCCACCGTGGCCGACCGTCGCGACTGGTGGCGCGACGCGGTGATCTACCAGGTCTATCCGCGCAGCTTCGCCGACAGCAACGGCGACGGCATGGGCGATCTGGCGGGCGTACGTTCCCGACTCCCGTACCTGCGCGACCTGGGCGTGGACGCCGTGTGGCTCAGCCCCTTCTACGCCTCGCCGCAGGCCGACGCGGGCTACGACGTGGCGGACTACCGGGCGGTCGACCCCATGTTCGGCACCCTGCTCGACGCCGACGCGCTGATCCGCGACGCCCACGAACTGGACCTGAGGGTCATCGTCGACGTCGTCCCCAACCACTCCTCCGACCAGCACGAGTGGTTCAAGCGGGCCCTCGCGGAGGGGCCGGGCTCGCCGTCGCGGGAGCGCTACCACTTCCGGGCCGGGCAGGGCGAGCACGGCGAACTGCCGCCCAACGACTGGGAGTCCATCTTCGGCGGCCCCGCCTGGACCCGCGTCACCGAGCCGGACGGCACCCCGGGCGAGTGGTACCTCCACCTCTTCGCGCCCGAGCAGCCCGACTTCGACTGGGACCACCCGGCGGTCGCCGACGAGTTCCGCTCGATCCTGCGGTTCTGGCTCGACATGGGCGTGGACGGCTTCCGCATCGACGTGGCCCACGGCCTGGTGAAGGCGGCGGGGCTGCCCGACCTCGGATCCCACGAGCAGCTGAAGCTCCTGGGCAACGATGTCATGCCGTTCTTCGACCAGGACGGCGTGCACGAGATCTACCGCCAGTGGCGCGTGGTGCTCGACGAGTACTCGGGCGACCGCATCTTCGTCGCCGAGGCGTGGACGCCGACCATCGAGCGCACCGCCAACTACGTGCGCCCCGACGAACTCCACCAGGCCTTCAACTTCCAGTACCTGAGCACCCATTGGGACGCCGAGGAGCTGCGTTCCTGTGTCGACCGCACCCTCGATGCGATGCGTCCCGTGGGCGCCCCCGCCACCTGGGTGCTCTCCAACCACGACGTGACCCGGCACGCGACGCGGTTCGCCAACCCGGCCGGGCTCGGCACCCAGATCCGTACCGCGGGGGACCGTGAACTGGGCCTGCGCCGGGCGCGCGCGGCGACCCTGCTGATGCTCGCGCTGCCCGGGTCCGCGTACCTGTACCAGGGCGAGGAGCTGGGGCTGCCGGACGTCGTCGACCTGCCGGACGAGGTCCGCCAGGACCCCGCGTACTTCCGCGGCGCAGGACAGGACGGGTTCCGCGACGGGTGCCGGGTGCCGATCCCGTGGAGCCGCGAGGGTTCCTCGTACGGGTTCGGCAGCGGCGGCAGCTGGCTCCCGCAGCCCGCCGGGTGGGGCGAGTCGAGCGTCGAGGCGCAGGCCGGTGTCGCCGGCTCGACCCTTGAGCTGTACCGGTCCGCGCTCGCCGTGCGGAGCGAGCGGGCCGACCTCGGCGCGGGCGACCGTGTCGAGTGGCTGGAGGCGCCCGCGGGCGTCCTCGCCTTCCGCCGCGGGGCGTTCGTGTGCACCGCCAACACCGCGGGCGAGGCGGTGACCGTCAGCTCCTACGGGCGGGTGCTGCTCGCGAGCGGCGAGGTGACCGTGACGGACGACGGCGAGGCGAAGCTGCCCGCCGACGTCACCGTGTGGTGGACCGCGGGCTGAGGCCACCCGGCAAGCGTGCCCAAACCGGTCTCAACGGACCGGCTCTGCAAGAACTTTCAGGAATTTTCGGAAGCCCGCCTTCCCCTTTGGGAGGCGGGCTTCTACGATCTGCGGCACCGCACAGCTGCTGAATGTTGCAGCAAGAACCTTCAACGGAGAAGGGATCCCCCACATGGCCAAGAGAGCTCTCTCCTGCGCGCTCGGCCTGGCGGCCGCCGTGCTCGTCGTCCCCGCGAGCACCGCAGGCACCGCCCAGGCCTCCCCGCCCGGCACCAAGGACGTCACCGCCGTCCTCTTCGAGTGGAACTTCGCGTCCGTGGCGAAGGAGTGCACCAACCGGCTGGGCCCCGCCGGTTACGGATACGTCCAGGTCTCGCCGCCCGCCGAGCACATACAGGGCTCGCAGTGGTGGACCTCGTACCAGCCCGTCAGCTACAAGATCGCCGGCCGGCTCGGTGACCGTACGGCCTTCCAGAACATGGTCAACACGTGTCACTCGGCCGGTGTGAAGGTCGTCGCGGACACCGTGATCAACCACATGTCGGCGGGCAGCGGCACCGGTACGGGCGGCTCGTCCTACACGAAGTACGACTACCCGGGCCTGTACTCCGCGCCCGACTTCGACAACTGCACCTCGCAGATCAGCAACTACCAGGACCGCGCGAACGTCCAGAACTGCGAACTCGTCGGGCTGGCCGACCTGGACACCGGCGAGGAGTACGTCCGCTCCGCCATCGCGAAGTACCTCAACGACCTGCTCTCGCTCGGCGTCGACGGATTCCGCGTCGACGCGGCCAAGCACATCCCCGAGACCGACCTCGCCAACATCAAGGGCAGGCTGAGCAATTCGTCCGCCTACTGGAAGCAGGAGGCCATCTACGGCGCCGGCGAGGCGGTCCAGCCCAGCGAGTACACCGGCACCGGTGACGTGCAGGAGTTCCGGTACGCGTTCGACCTCAAGCGGGTCTTCAACAACGAGAACCTCGCCTACCTGAAGAACTACGGGGAGGGCTGGGGGTACATGAGCAGCGGCGTCTCGGCCGTCTTCGTCGACAACCACGACACCGAGCGCAACGGCTCCACGCTGAGCTACAAGGACAACGCCAACTACACCCTGGCCAACGTCTTCATGCTGGCGTACCCGTACGGCGCGCCCGACATCAACTCCGGTTACGAGTTCTCGTCCACGGACGCGGGGCCGCCCAACGGCGGGTCGGTCAACGCCTGTTACCAGGACGGCTGGAAGTGCCAGCACGCCTGGACCGAGATCCAGTCGATGGTCGCCTTCCGCAACGCCGTGCGGGGTGAGTCGCTCACGAACTGGTGGGACAACGGCGCGGACGCGATCGCCTTCGGCCGGGGTGGCAAGGGTTTCGTGGCCATCAACCACGAGTCGTCCTCGCTGACCCGGACGTATCAGACCTCGCTGGCGGCGGGCACGTACTGCAATGTGCAGGCCAACACGACGGTGACGGTGAACGGGTCGGGGCAGTTGACCGCGACGCTCGGGGCCAACACGGCGCTGGCGGTGTACGCGGGCAAGCCGAACTGCTGAACGGTTGTTCGGCTGCGGGTGGGTGGGGGCTGGTCGCGCTTCCCTGCGGGGCTTGGGCCGTTGTTGG
>NZ_JBLFJV010000025.1:0-124260 GCF_047444975.1 Streptomyces sp. CWNU-52B
ACCCGGCGCCCCGCGGACCTCCAAACAAAAACCCCGCGCACACCAAGCCCCGCAAGGGGCGCGGGGAACGGCGCGACCAGCCCCCACCCACCCGCAGACGACACACCCGCAGACAACACCCTGCGCCCCGCGGAGCGCCCCGTATGACCCTGATCACCACCCTCGCCCGCCTGGAGGCCGTGGACACCGGCCGGGCCCAGCCCCTCACCACCGTCCGCCACCGGCACCTCACCGACCGCCCCCTCGTCCTCGTCCCGCTCACCACCGCCGGAGAGGCCGGCGCCCCGCTGGGAGCCCTCGTCGGCACCGACCGCGCCGCCCCCCGGCTGCTGACCGTGGCGCAGCCCCGCGACCGCGACCTGCGCTTCGCGTTCCTCGCCCAGCTCGCGGACATCGTCCTGCCGTACATCGACGACTACGCGGGCGACGTCGAGGCCGCCGAGCGCAGCGAGACCGACCCGGAGACCGGCAAGCGGGTCAAGGTCGAGGTCGAGCTGTGCACGGACGCACCGCAGTTGATCGTCCCCAGCCGGGCCGGCATCGAGCTCGTACGGCTGCTGGGACGCTCCATGCGCTTCCGGCGCACCGCCGAGCAGGACCCCGAGTCCCCGCATCCGGCGCCGCCGCGCGTGCCGCTGCTCGGGCGGTGGCTCACGCACTACGGGGAGCGGGCCCGGGTGCCGGGTTCGTCGCTCCTGACGGCCCTCACCGATGTCCTGTCCCGGCACTGGGCGACCGGCCAGTCCACCCTGGAGGACCAGCACCTGGGTGCGCTGCTCGCCTGGATCGACCCTCCGGAGGGCGCGTCGGGCGCCGAGGCGGCGCTGCGGGCCGAGCTGCTGCGGGACGGCCAGGGCCAGCTCGTCTGTCCGCCCGCCGGACCCGCCACCGACCCGGCCTTCGACAACAAGCTGCTCGCCCCGGCCATCGAGCGCCACCACCACGCGCGTACGGCGTTCGCGGCCGCCGAGGACGGTGTCGAGGCGGACGACCGGCTCGGTGAGCTCACCGCCGCCGAGCAGCACATCCGCGATCTGGTGGCGAGCCGCACCCGCCCCACCTGGGACGCGGTGTGGCACGGCATCGACCTGCTGCGGACCCTGCCGGAGGGCCCGCGCGCGGCCGACCGGTGGACCCGCGACCGCTGGTCGTTCACCGGCCACCGGGACCGCGTCCTGGCCGGTGAACCACCGCAGCCGCGCCGCGACGACGCGGTGACGGCGGCGAACAAACTCGCCACGCGCGAGCGCGAACAGGCCCGTCTGGAGGCGCAGGAGGCCCTCGACGACCCGCTCGTCATGGCCGGACGGCGGCTCGCCGGTGAGGCCTTCGCGGGCGAGGTCGTCGACGTCGTGATGGCGTTCAGCGAGGGGAAGCGGCCCAGCCCGCGCCCCCTGGTGACCGTACGCACGGACGACCGGCCGCATCTCGGCGAGCGCGCGAAGGTCTACCGCTCGCTCGCCGGAAAGCCGCAGTCGGCGGAGTTCGTGGGCTACGAGGGCCCCACCCCCGGCGACCCGGCCGAGTCCTCCCCGTCTTCCCCGCCCTCCGAGCCCGACAGCGTGCTCGTCGTGCTGCGCGTCCTCGACAAGATGGGCCGCGGCAAGGAGCCCGAGCCCGGTTCCGTACCGGAGAAGGGCGACCGGCTCTGCTTCACGCTCTTCGAACACGAGCAGCGGGGCGGCGCGAAGCTGCCCGACCCGGAGAACACGCCGTGGACGCACGGCGGCCCGCCCGGGGAGACCGACGCCGCCCCGCGGCCGGACGCCGTGACCGAGGAGGACATCCTGTGACCGCCGTGTTCGACCCGGCCGCCGTGTTCGACCCGGGTGCCGAGGCCACGCGCGCCACCGACGCGATCCTGCGCGACACCCTGCACGGGACGCACCGCGGGGTGGTGGTCGACTCGCCGCCCGGCGCGGGCAAGTCCACGCTCGTCGTGCGGGCCGCCCTCGAACTGGCCGCCGCCGGACGCCCGCTGATGGTCATCGCCCAGACGAACGCGCAGGTCGACGACCTGGTGCTGCGCCTCGCCGAGAAGAACCCCGAACTGCCCGTCGGCCGGCTGCACAGCAGCGACGCCGACCCGTACGACAAGGCGCTCGACGCGTTGCCGAGCGTCCGCAAGTCCGCGAAGGCGGGCGACCTCGCCGGGCTCGACGTGGTCATCTCGACAGCGGCGAAGTGGGCGCACGTCAAGGGTGTCGAGCCGTGGCGGCACGCGATCGTCGACGAGGCGTACCAGATGCGGTCGGACGCGCTGCTCGCCGTGGCCGGGCTCTTCGAGCGGGCGCTGTTCGTGGGCGACCCGGGCCAGCTGGACCCGTTCGCGATCGTCGGCGCGGAGCAGTGGGCCGGCCTGTCCTACGACCCCTCGGCCTCGGCCGTGACGACGCTCCTCGCGCACAATCCGGAGCTGCCGCAGCACCGGCTGCCCGTCTCCTGGCGGCTTCCCGCGTCGGCGGCACCGCTGGTCTCGGCCGCGTTCTACCCCTTCACGCCGTTCCGCAGCGGTACGGGCCACGGTGACCGCCGGCTCACCTTCGCGGCGGCGTCGGACGGCTCGGGCCCCGACCAGGTCATCGACGAGGCGGCACGGTCGGGCTGGGGCCTGCTGGAGCTGCCGCCCCGGCACACCCCGCGTACGGACCCGGAGGCGGTCAGGGCCCTCGCCCTGGTCGTACGCCGCCTCCTGGACCGGGGCGGCGCGGCGACCTCGGAGCGCTCCCCCGACGCGGCCCCGCTGACGGCCGACCGGATCGCCGTCGGCACCGCCCACCGCGACCAGGCGGCGGCCGTCCGCGCGGCCCTCGCCGAGCTGGGGGTCCCCGAGGTCACCGTGGACACGGCGAACCGGCTGCAGGGCCGCGAGTTCGACGTGACCGTCGTCCTGCACCCCCTGTCGGGCCGCCCCGACGCGACGGCCTTCCACCTGGAGACGGGCCGCCTGTGCGTCCTGACCTCCCGCCACCGCCACGCCTGCATCGTCGTCTGCCGTGCCGGTGTCACCGGCCTCCTCGACGACCACCCCTCCACGGAACCGGTCCAGCTGGGCGTCACGGTGAAGTTCCCGGACGGCTGGGAGGCGAACCACGCCGTGCTGTCGCACCTCGCCGAGCACCGCGTGCCCTGGGAACAGGAATCGTGAGAGGGCCTCTTGCGCGGTCAAGGGACAATGGACGGTGGCCCGTCCGCACGGGCGGGCCGACCGCTGTACGAGGAGGAGAAGTCATGGCGGAGCCCACGCCGCGTCGGAACGAACCGCGGCTTCGCCCCGCGCCCCTGCTCTTCGAGCCCGCCGAGGCGGCCGCCGATCCGGAGCACTTCTTCGACCTGGAGTCGATCGACGACCCCCGGGCGCTGCTGGACCGCGCCACGGAGCTGACGCACGCGTTCCGTGCGGCCACCGACCGGGCCGTCGAGTTCCAGGCGATGGCCGCGGCGCAGCTCGCGGACCCCCGCCGGTTCGACCGGCTCACCGCCGGGGTGATCGCCGAGCGGGCCGAGTGGACCGAGGACTACGCGAAGAAGATGATCGAGTTCGGGCAGGAGCTGCTGCGGGGCGCGGACGCCGAGGGGTACGCGGACCCGATCTGAACCCGCCGCCTGGCATATGCCAGGCGGGCAAGATACTCCACCCCGTCCCCTCCTGTCCTGGATTCCCGCAACTCTGTGGATCTACTCGTTCACCCCGAGTAGACCTGGATGCCATGGACAGCGACCGGAACCTGGTAAGTACCGCCCCCCACCGCCCCGGCACCGACCCGGGCACCGGCACCGGCACCACCGAGGCGCTCCCCCACCTGTTCGCCGCCCTCGGCACCCCCGAGGTCGCCGAAGCCGACGAGATCACCGAAGTCACCGGGGTCACCCCGGAGGGGGCGGCCTGGCTCGCCTCGGCAGGAACGTATCCGCGCAGCACGCGCGTCCTCTGGGAGGACCGGCCCTGCGCCCCGGTCGTGCTGGCCTGCGGCTCCGCCTTCGACGTGGTCAGCGCCCCCGCGGTCTTCGGCCGTCACATGCTGGACCGGCTGTGGGACGAGGGTCCGGGCTCGGGCCCGGTGGCCGCCCACCGGGGCCGGATGCTCCTGTTCGCCGCGCCCGGCACGGCACAGCGACTGCCCTCGCTCCTGGAGTGGGAGGAGTGGGGTTCCGGCGGCGCCTCCGACCGCGGCCGGTCCATCCCGCCGCTCCTGTGCCACGGCACGGGCGACGCGGTGACGGTCCCCACCCCGGCCCCCGGCCTCCCCTCCCACGGCTTCCCGGGCTCCGGCTTCCCCTCCCCCGGCTCCCCGACTTCCGGCGGCCGGGCCACCGCCCATCGGAGCGCCCACCGAAGCGCCCACCGGACCACCACCACCGGCCGGACCGCGGCCCGCCCCGCGGCGCCGACCGCCGCCGGGCGCCTCGACTCCCGCTGGCTCGTCGCCCCCGACACCCGTGATCCATGGCTGCCGGGCCCGGAGGTCATGCTCTGGGCGGCGGTACGTGCTGCCCGGTCAGCGGCCCGGCGGCAGCTCTCGGAGCCCCGCCCGACAGCGCCGATATCGATTTTTCCTCCCGCCGATCAGAGTGCTAAGGTCTACGACGTCAGCAGGCGCCGCTAGCTCAGTTGGTTAGAGCAGCTGACTCTTAATCAGCGGGTCCGGGGTTCGAGTCCCTGGCGGCGCACAGACGGTGAGAAGCCCCTCGCGGAAGCGGGGGGCTTCTCGCGTACCGCCTCCGCGCGCCTGCCGACCTCGGCCACTCGTCCTCGCCGCTCGCCCTCGACCGCCAGTCCTCGGCCGCTCGCCTTCAGCCTCCCGTCGAGATCTTCACCGTCCACGCCCCCGAGGGCGTCCGGTCCTCCACCTCGATCCGGACGTTCTCACCGGGCACGGTGAAGCTCTCCCCGACGCCGACCGGCGCGTCCGCCAGCGGCGCGTAGACCGAGTCGTCCCAGCAGGCCCCGGACCCCGGGTGCGCGTCGACGACCTCGATCGGGCCGCGGCCCGACTCCGCCCCGCTGCGTACGCGATAGACGAGCACACCCTGCGAACAGGCCGCCCGGTCGTTGCCCGCCGGCCCCCGCACCTCGAAGGCGAGGACGCGGTCCCGCGCCGTCCGCACCACCGCGAGCTTGGTCCCGCCGCCCGCCCCGAACGCCACCGAGCCCGCGGCTCCGGCCGTCCCCGCCGAGCCCCGCAGGTCCGCCGGGGTCTCCGCGGCCGCTGCGGGCCCCGCCGCCAGCGGCTCCAGCGTCAGCCGCGTACCCCGCCCGCCCGCGCCCCGCACACACGCCACTTGGCGCGGTTCCAGCCACCCGAGCTTCCACTTGTGCCAGCCGAAGAGGTCGGGGGCGAGTCCGAACTGGCTGCCCATGAGGTCCCAGTCGCCGACGTACGTGTCCCAGTCGCCCTTGCCGTCGACGGGCCGGTGGTAGAGGTCGGGCAGATCGAAGACGTGTCCGGTCTCGTGGGCGAGGACCAGCCGGTCGGGCGGATGCTTCTCGAACACCGTGACGACCCGCCGGATGTCCGTCCCGTCGGCCCGCAACGGCACATCCAGGTTCACCACCTTCGTGGCGTCCGAGTCGACCCCGGGGGCGTCGGGATCCGCGACGAAGTAGACGACGTCGTAGCGGGAGAAGTCGACCTGCCGGTCCGCCGCCGCGAGGGCGTCCCGCAGATACGCGGAGCGCGCGGCCGTGGTCCAGTCGCGCCGTATGGCGTACGAGGTCGACGCCCTCGGCATCCGGATCCACTCACGCAGCGGATGCGGCTCCAGCCGGAACTTCCCGTACGAGGCCTGCTCGAAGAAGCGGCTGGTGGCCGGGAAGTGATCGGCCGCCAGCTCCGCGGGCCCGGTCAGCGGTTCGGCGTCCGGGAAGGAGAGGAAGACCATGACCGCGTCCAGCCGGCGGACGGGCCGCGGATAGGCCGCGTTCCAGGTGTCCAGGCCCTCCGAGTGGTGAGCCTCGGTGCGCTGCAGCGCGCACGGCATCGACAGCGGCACGGCGACCGAGGGACTGGCCAGGGAGGTGGCGGCGAGTGCCGCCATGGAGGTGAACACGGCCGCGGGAACGCGCCACGCCTGCCCTGCCGATGGCGCCTGCCGCGCCGATGACGCCTGGAGTGCCCGCGACGCCGCGGACGTCCGGTCACGCGATCCGTGCCCGTGCCGAGGGGGCCCGGCTCCGCCACGGGTGTGCCCCTTGAAGGGGAGCGGACGCGGCACGTCGACCTCCGGATGCGGAATTCGGGATACCGCACCCAGCCTGTGCCGGTTTGATCGTTTACGCCCTGTTCATCTGATCCAATGGGGTGAGAGGGGCGGCATCCGGCCGCGACGGGACGGAGTGGCGAAGGATCAAGAGGATTTGGGGGAACACCAGGGATGTCGACCGATACCCGGGAGGGCTCCAGCACCCTCCGACACCCCCCGGCACCCCACCCGATGCCCCCGACACCCCCGAGCAGCTCACGGAACGTCACAAGTGATCGGCCGGTGAAAGAACCTGTCCAGGTGCGGGCAGAAACGATCTGTCAGAAAGGGGTGCCCTTCCGGGACACTGGACAGTAGCTGGAAGGCCCAACGGTCAGCCTCTATGATCGGCACACTTTCCTGCGCGGACACGGCTAGAGCGGCCGTCCACCACCGGCCGACCCCCGACGAGACCTGTACGACGAACGAGTGCACAGCGGGAGCGAACGGTGAGCGGAACGTCCGATGGGCCGACGCCCACGGCAGACCTCGTTCGGTCGGCCGTCACGAAGAGTCATGTTGCGACCCCTCCTCGCGCCGGGAACCCTCCTCATGAGGAACGGGCCCGGCGGGTCGAGCCCCTGGCGGACCCCTTGGCGGATCCCCTGGTGAAACCCCTGATCGACACCCCGGTGGACCTCTCCGCCGGACTTCCGGCCGGCCTCTCCGCCGAGTTCCCGGTCGGCCTGGCGGCCGGTCTGCCGACGCGGCTCTCGGCCGCCGCCCCGACGGGGATCCCGGCACGCCCCGAGACCGGTACCGAAGTGGAGGAAGAAGCGGAAGCAGACGTCGGCACCCATACCTTTCGAGCCACTTTCGCGGCGGCGCCCCTCGCGATGGCCGTCGTGGACCGGGACGGCCGGGTCGTCACGGCCAACGACGCCCTGGCCGCGCTGCTCGGCAGGGGCTCCGACGGGCACGGTCTGACCGGCCGCATCGCCGCCGATCTGGTGGACCTCGCCTCGGACACCCGCACCTGGCACGCGTACCGCGAGGTGCTCCGCGGCCGGCAGGCCAGGCTCCGCTGCACCCGGCGCCTCAAACAACCCGACGGCCACTCGCTCTGGGCGCAGGTGACGGTCAGCCCGCTGCCCGAGGAGGAGCGGGCCGTACTGATCTCGGTCTCCGACATCAGTGCCCGCCGGGAGCTCCAGGCCCGGCTGCGGCATCTGCAGATGCACGACCCGGTGACCCGTCTCCCCAACCGCACCCTGTTCTTCGAGCGGCTCGCGGCGGCCCTGGAGGCGGAGGCGTACGAGGAGTCGGGCACCGGCCGGATCGGCCTGTGCTACCTGGACCTCGACGGCTTCAAGGCGGTCAACGACACGCTCGGCCACCGCGTCGGCGACCGGCTGCTCGCGGCCGTCGCCGAACGGCTGACCCGCTGCGCCAACGAGGCCGGGTACGCGCGAACGGCCACCCCGCTGGTCGCCCGGCTCGGCGGCGACGAGTTCGCCCTGCTGGTCGAGGACTCCACGGGTACGGAGCAGCTCGCCGACCTGGCCGACTCCGTACTGAAGTCGCTCCAGGTGCCCTTCGACCTCTCCGGGCAGCGGCTGTCGGTCTCGGCGTCGATCGGCGTCGTCGAGCGGCACGCGGCCGGCACCACGGCGACCGCGCTGATGCAGGCCGCCGACACGACGCTGTACTGGGCGAAGGCGGACGGCAAGTCCCGCTGGACCCTCTTCGACCCGGAGCGCAACGCCCACCGCATGACCCGCCAGGCGCTCTCCTCCACCCTGCGTCCCGCCGTGGAGCGCGGCGAGTTCGCCCTGGAGTACCAGCCGCTGGTGTGCATGGAGAGCGGTCAGGTGCGCGGCGTCGAGGCGCTGGTGCGCTGGAACCATCCGCAGTTCGGCACGCTGACGCCGAATCGGTTCATCGGACTCGCCGAGGAGGACGGTTCGATCGTGCAGCTGGGCCGCTGGGTGCTGGCCACCGCCTGCCGGCAGGCGCGCCGCTGGCAGCTGGACCACCCGGACGCGGAGCCGATCTTCGTCAGTGTGAACGTGGCGGTGCGGCAGGTCTGGGACTCCGACCTGGTGTCCGACGTGGCGGCGATCCTCGCGGAGACCGGGCTCGCCCCGCACCTGCTCCAGCTGGAGCTGACCGAGTCCGCCGTGATGGGCTCGGCGGGCCGGCCGCTCCAGGCCCTGCAGGCGCTCAGCGAGATGGGCGTGGGCATCGCCATCGACGACTTCGGCACGGGGTACTCGAACCTCGCCTACCTGAGCCGGCTGCCGGTGTCGGTGCTGAAGCTCGACGGGTCGTTCGTGCGCGGCTTCCAGTACGAGGGCGGCGACGGCTCGGCGGCGCCGCCCAACCCGGCCGACGAGGTCGTCGTCGAGGCGATGATCCAGCTCGCGCACCGGCTCGGTCTGACGGTCACCGCCGAGTGCGTGGAGACGGCGGGCCAGGCGACCCGGCTGCGGCGCATCGGCTGCGACACCGGCCAGGGGTGGCTGTACTCCCGGCCGGTCTCACCGGACCGCATCTCCGCGCTGCTGACGGCGGCGGCCTGCCCGCAGACCTGAGGGCAGGCGCCAGGGGTGTCAGGCGCAGGCTCAGGCCTGCGGTGCCGCGGGCAGTCCGTAGGCGTCCGCGATCAGCTCGTACGAGCGCAGGCGTACGGCGCCGCTGTGGGCCATCGCCGTGAGCATCAGCTCGTCGGCGCCCGTGCGCTTGCGCAGGTCGTCGAGCCCGGAGCGGACCTCGTCGGCGGCACCGTGGATGACGTTCGTGTTCCAGGAGTCGACGAACTCGCGCTCCATCGGACTGAACGCGTACGCCTCCGCCTCCTCCGGCGTGGGGACCAGACCGGGGCGGCCGGTACGCAGGCGGACCATGTTCAGCGCGGCGGCCATGATCTGGCGGCGGGCCTCCTTCTCGTCGTCCGTGGCGAGGGTGGAGACGCCGATGAGGGCGTAGGGCGCGTCGAGGACCGCCGACGGCCGGAAGGACTCGCGGTACAGGTCCAGCGCCGGGACCGTGTTCTGGGCCGAGAAGTGGTGCGCGAAGGCGAAGGGCAGGCCCAGGGTGCCGGCGAGGCGGGCGCTGAAGCCGGAGGAGCCGAGCAGCCACACCGGGGGCCTGTTCGGGGACTGGACGCCGCCCGGGGAGGTCGACTGGACCGGGCCCGGGACGGCGTGGATGCGGGCGTACGGGTGGCCGTCCGGGAAGTCGTCGTCCAGGAAGCGGGTCAGTTCCGCGAGCTGCTGGGGGAAATCGTCGGCGCCCTCGTTCAGCCGGTCGGTGCGGCGCAGGGCCGCGGCCGTGGCGCCGTCCGTGCCCGGGGCCCGGCCGAGGCCGAGGTCGATGCGGTCCGGGGCCATCGCCTCCAGCGTGCCGAACTGCTCCGCGATGACCAGCGGGGCGTGGTTCGGCAGCATCACGCCGCCGGAGCCCAGGCGGATGCGGGTCGTGTGGGCGGCCAGATGGGCGAGGATCACGGCCGGTGAGGAGGAGGCCACGCCCGGCATGGAGTGGTGCTCGGCCACCCAGTAGCGGTGGAATCCGCGGCTCTCCGCGAGGCGGGACAGCTCGACGCTGGTGCGCAGGGCCTCGGTCGCGGTGTGGCCCGCGCCCACGGTGACCAGGTCCAGGACGGAGAGGGGCACGGGGGCGGTGCCCTGTGCCTCGCCTCGGATGTTGCCGGTGCCGCTGGTTCCGCTGGTCACGGGGTGCCTCCTGTTAGAGCTCGCGTCGTCCGCGGAGCCCTAACAGGAGGATGACTCCGCTTTATTCCCTCACCCCCTGGGGACTCCGCCCCCAGACCCCCGATCGGCCTGAACGGCCTCGTCCTCAAACGCCGGACGGGCTGAAAAACCCCAACCGTCGGCCGGAGCCGGAAAACGCCGGCCAGGCGACGCTGAAAAGCCGGGGCGCAGCCCCGCTTTTCAGGGGCGCGGGGAACTGCGCGACCAGCCACCCCCGACCCGCACCAAACAGACAACCGGGGGCGCGGGCGAAGCCCCGCCTACAAGGGGCGCGGGGAACTGCGCGCTCAACCACACCCCGACCCGCACCCGGCGAACGGACCCGGGAGGCGAGGGCGAAGCCCCGCCTACAAGGGGCGCGGGGAACTGCGCACCCAGCCCCCACCGCACCCGCACGCCTACACCTGCACCAACGGCCTCCGCCGGAACAACGCCCCCAGATCCGGCGCGTTCACCCGCCGGTCGGCAAGCCGCAGCGCCTCCCACGCCGTCACCTGGTTCGCCGTGAGCACCGGCTTGCCGAGCGCCTCCTCCAGCGCCGGAATACACGCCGCCGTGTGCAACGCGGTGTCCGGCAGGAGCACCACCTCCGCCTCCGGACGGTCCGCCGCCCGCGCCAGCTCCAGCACCTCCTCCTCACCCCACGTCCCGACCTCCGCCGCGGTGATGATCCCGGACCCGTGCACGGACAGCACCTCGATACCCGCGTCGGCCAGGAACGCCGAGAAGAGCGCGGCCACGTCGTCCGGATACGTCGCGCCGATCGCGACCCGCTTCGCCCCCAGCTCCCGTACCGCGTGGGCGAACGCGAAGGACGTCGAGGAGGCCGGCAGCCCCGCCGTCCGGGCCAGCGTGCGGACCTGGTCGTGGGCGCCCTGCCAGCCGTACACGAAGCTGCCGCTGGTGCAGGCCCAGACGACCGCCTCGGCACCGGACAGGCGCAGCTCCTCCACGCCCGCCCCGAGGCGGGCGTCCGCGCCCATCTCCAGCAGCGCGTCCACACGGTGGGCGTCCTCCCCGATGTCCGTGTGGACGACCTGGAGGCGGATGTCGCTGCCGAGGAGCTGCTCCATGCGCGGGTAGTCGTCCTCGGCCGAATGGCCCGGGTAGAGGAATCCGAGAGCCGTCATGCCCAACCTTCCTGTTCTTCCGGTAGTGCGGGTGCTTCCGGGAGCGCGGAGACTTCCGGCAGCGCGGGCGGTGCGGGCCGCCGGCGCGCCGACTCGTCGGTCAGCGCCTGGTACGGCCCTACCGCCCGGGTACCCAGGTGACGCAGTGCGGCCCACATCGTCACCTGGTTGGCCGAGATCACCGGAATGCGCAGTTCGGCCTCCAGCTGCGGGATGACGTCGTACGTCGGGAGGTTGGTGCAGCTGATGAAGAGCGCGTCCGCGTCCCCGTGCACCGCGCCGCGGGCCATGTCGACGACATCGCGGTACGGGACCTTCCAGATGTGCCTGGTCAGGCCCATGTAGGCGCGCCCGGTGACGGTGATGCCCGCCTCGGCGAGGTACTCCTCCAGGGACTGAGTGACGGAGACGGTGTACGGCGTGACCAGCGCGATACGGCGCACGCCCAGCTCCTCCAGGGCTTCCAGGAGGGCGCCGGACGTGGTCACGGACGGGATCTCGCCGGCCCTGGTCATGGCCTCGCACATCGCGCGCTCGCCCGGGATGCCGCCGACGAAACTGCCGGACGTGCAGGCGTACGCGACGATCTCCGGGGCGACGGCGTTCAGCGCGCGCACCGCGTCGCCGAGCGTCTCGTGCTCGCTGACCAGGCGTGCCAGGTCGAGGCTGACCTCGACGGGCACGAAGGGGGTACGGGTGAGGTGCAGCGACACCTCGTCGGGCACCCATCGCCACAGTTCGCGGTCGAGGGCGAAGTCGAAGGGTGCGACGACGCCGACACCCCTTTGAGGGTGCGGTCCACCAAGGAAGGAGACGTCCATGAGCAGCCCCAAACTCGGGTCGAGCGAGTGAGTGGAGACCGGCCGCGGGCCGGGGGACACCTAGCCGGCGAAGGCCGGGACGTCGGGACAGGAACAGGCGGGACTCCCGGAACCCCCGGGGTGGAATCCCCCGGAAAAGAGCCCGTGTTGACGAAGGTAGGTTCGGGTGCGAGCGTGGTCAATCCGCCCATCTCAGACGGCTCGTCCGATGTCCCGCAGCCGTGCCCCGGATTAAGGAAAGCGGACCCGCGTTGCGAAACGGTTTCACCCCGATGACCGCTCCCCCATCCCCTGCCTCGGCCGCGGACATGGCCGAGAGACCGACGCTGCTGGTGCTGGACACCGACCCCCCGCCCCGGCTCGGCCAGCTGGCCGGGCGGGTGCGGGTCGAGCACGCGGACGACTCGACGCTGGCCGCGCTGCTGCCCTCCGCGGACGCCCTGCTGGTCTGGAACTTCGCCTCGCACGCGGTGCGCCACGCCTGGCCGGGGAAGGGGCCCCGACCTCGCTGGGTGCACTCCGCGAGCGCCGGCGTGGACCATCTGATGTGCCCGGAACTCGCCGAGTCGGACACCGTGGTGACCAACGCCCGCGGTGTCTTCGACCAGCCGATCGCGGAGTACGTGGCGGCGCTGGTTCTCGCCATGGCCAAGGACCTGCCGCGCACTCTGGAGCTCCAAGGGGCGCGCGAGTGGCGGCACCGCGAGTCGCAGCGGATCGCGGGCACGCGCGCGTGCGTGGTGGGTTCCGGACCCATCGGCCGAGCGATCGAGCGCACTCTGGGGGCGCTCGGGATCACGACCGCGCTCGTGGGGCGTACGGCACGCGACGGCGTGCGCGGGCCGGAAGAGCTGGACCAGCTCATCGCGGCCTCCGACTGGGTGGTGTCGGCGGCGCCGCTCACCGACGACACGTACGGGATGTTCGACGCGCGGCGGCTGGCGCTGATGCGGCCGTCGGCGCGCTTCGTGAACGTCGGCCGCGGGCAGCTCGTCGTGGAGGACGCGCTCGTCCGCGCCCTGCGGGAGCGGTCGATCGCGGGGGCGGCGCTCGATGTCTTCACGCACGAGCCGCTGGGCCCCGACAGCCCGTTGTGGGAGGTCCCCGGCCTGATCGTGTCCCCGCACATGAGCGGCGACACGGTGGGCTGGCGGGACGAACTGGGTAGACAGTTCGTGGAGTTGTACGAGCTCTGGGAGGCGGGCGAACCCCTGCCGAACGTCGTCGACAAGCGGCGTGGCTACGTACCTGGCCACTGACACACGTTGCAGGGCACCCGTTGCGGGGCACATGTTGGAGGGGCGATGACCGGATGACCGAGCTCACCGAACTGACCGCTGTACGGCTCGTCGAGGGGTACCGCAAGGGCGAGTTCAGCCCGGTGGACGTGGTGCGGGCCACGTTGCGCAGGGCCGAGGAGATCCAGCCCGCGGTGAACGCGTTCGTACGTCTCGACGAGGAGGCGGCCCTCGCGCGGGCCGCGGAGTCCGCCGAGCGGTGGCGGCGCGGTGAGCCGGCCGGGCTGGTGGACGGTGTGCCGGTCTCGGTGAAGGACATCCTGCTGATGCGCGGCGGGCCGACCCTGAAGGGGTCGCGGACCGTGTCGGCGGCGGGCCGCTGGGACGAGGACGCGCCGTCCGTGGCGCGGCTGCGCGAGCACGGGGCGGTGTTCCTGGGCCGGACGACGACCCCCGAGTTCGGCTGGAAGGGCGTCACGGACTCGCCCGCGTCGGGTGTGACCCGCAATCCGTACGATCCCTCGCGCACCGCGGGCGGGTCGAGCGGCGGGAGCGCGGCGGCGGTGGCGCTGGGCGCGGGGCCGCTGTCGCTGGGCACGGACGGCGGGGGCAGTGTCCGTATCCCGGGCTCCTTCTGCGGGATCTTCGCGCTGAAGCCGACGTACGGGAGGGTGCCGCTGTACCCGGCGAGCGCGTTCGGGACGCTCGCGCATGTGGGGCCGATGACCCGGGACGCCGCGGACGCGGCGCTGATGATGGACGTCGTCACGGGCCCGGACGCACGGGACTGGTCGGCGCTCGCTCCGCCGACGGCGGCGGACGGCTCGTACGCGGCAGCTCTGAGCGCCGGCGCCGGTGGTGTGCGGGGGCTGCGGGTGGCGTACTCGCCCTCCCTCGGCGGGCAGGTGGCGGTGCGGCCCGGGGTCGCGGCGGCGGTGCGGCGCGGGGTGGAGGGGCTCGCGTCCCTCGGTGCGTACGTCGAGGAGGCCGACCCCGACTTCACGGATCCCGTGGAGGCGTTCCACGCGCTGTGGTTCGGCGGGGCGGCGCGGGTGACGCAGCGGCTCGGGCCCGACCAGCGGGCGCTGCTCGACCCGGGGCTGCGGGAGATCGTCGGGCGGGGGGAGCGGTTGAGCGCGCTGGACTACCTCGCCGCGGTGGACGTCCGGATGGAGCTGGGGCGGCGGATGGGGCTGTTCCACGAGACGTACGACGTGCTGGTGACGCCGACGCTGCCGATCACGGCGTTCGAGGCGGGGGTGGAGGTGCCGCGGGGGTCCGGGCACCGGCGGTGGACGGGGTGGACGCCGTTCACGTACCCGTTCAACATGACGCAGCAGCCTGCGGCGACGGTGCCGGTGGGGGTGGACGAGGAGGGGCTGCCGGTGGGGCTGCAGATCGTGGGCGCGCGCCACGGTGACGGGGTTGTCCTGCGGACGGCGCACGCGTTGTACGCGGCGGGGGTGGGCGGGATCGCGCCGCCGCGACGGTAACGCTGCGCTGTGCGGCGCGGTCAGCCCGTGCGGCCCGGTGGGGGCTCGTCGCGCAGTTCCCCGCGCCCCCCGACGGCGCCTCCGGCGACCGCCCGAACCTCGGAACCTCACCACCGTCAGCCCCTGCGGCCCGGTGGGGGCTCGTCGCGCAGTTCCCCGCGCCCCTCGGCGGCGCCTGCGGCGACCGGCCGGGGGGGGCGGCGGGGGTTGTTTTTAGGGGCGCGGGGAACTGCGCGGTCAGCCCCCACCGGCCCGCGGCATACGACGGCGGCCAGACCCGGAAACCCGGGCAGTCGCCGCAGGCGCTGTCGAGGGGCGCGGGGAACTGCGCGGTCAGGTCCCGTCGGGGGCCTACGTTCGGTTGAAGGTCAAGGACTCGCCGAGGGCCCCCGCGCGCCACAGGTCGTTGCAGGCCTCCGCCATCTCCGGGAGGCCTTCCACCACCGTGCCCCAGACGATCCCCGGCACCCACCCCACGTCTCCGTTGAGCAGCAGGTTGTTCCGCTCGTAGAAGAGGGCCAGGTCGATCACGGGCGTGCCCGCCTGGACGCCGGCGGAGGCGCCGTCGTATCCGTACGCCTGCGAACCCAGCTGCGTACCGGAGAACGAGAAGTAGCAGAGGTCGCCCGGGATGGGCGTGACGGTCGGGTTCTCCAGCGGCGGTTCCGCCGGCGCGAACGCCGGGAGCAGGGTGTAGATCTCGTTGCGGGCGTACTTCGCGTGGTACACGTCGCCACCGAGCGGCAGCGCGTTCCACACCGCCTCGCAGGTGATCGGGGCACGGTCGTCGAGGAGCTTCGCGGTGCAGTGCACTCCGCGCTTGGGCAAGGACACAGTGATGTAACGGTCGGCCATGCGATCCATGGTCCACCCGGGGTCAAGACCGCCGCCACACGTGTAGGGGGCGCAAATTAATCCGAATAAGTCGCATCGTCCTGGGTAGCCGCGCGCCCATGGCTCCACCATTTGCGAACGACTCGAAGGAAGCTGCGAGACGAGCTTCGTCGGAGGCAGGGATCCGCGGCCCACGCGGCACGAGCCGCCGGTCGCTGCTGGCGGGTGTCGCGGCGCTCGGTGCGCTCGGCGCCGCCGGCTGCAGCCGCGTGGCCACGGCGTCGGGCAAGGACGGCGGTGATCTCCTGAGCCGGCTGAAGGCGCTGGGCGTCGTCCGCCTCGGCATCGCCGGCGAGATCCCCTTCGGCTACATCGACAAGGACGGTGAGCTCACGGGCGAGGCACCCGAACTGGCCAAGATCATCTTCAAGCGGCTGGGGGTGGACCGCGTACAGCCCGTGCCGACGGAGTTCGGCTCGCTCATCCCCGGTCTGCAGTCCCAGCAGTTCGACGTGGTCGCCGCCGGCATGTACATCAACGCGGACCGCTGCGCGCAGGTGATCTTCTCCGACCCCGACTACCAGATGCTCGACGCCTTCATCGTGCGCAAGGGCAACCCCAAGAACCTGCGCGACTACAAGGACATCGTGAAGTCGAAGGCGAAGTTCGCCACCGGCACCGGCTACGCGGAGATCCAGTACGCGGTCGAGGCCGGCTACAAGGAGAGCGACATCCTGATCGTCCAGGACCAGGTCGCGGGCCTGAACGCGGTCGAGGCGGGCCGTGTCGACGTCTTCGCCGGGACCGCGCTGACCATCCGCGAGGTCGTGAAGAAGTCCCGCAAGGTGGAGTCGACCGAGCCGTTCAAGCCGCTCGTGGGCGGCAAGCCGCACGTGGACGGCGGCGGCTTCGCGTTCCGTCCGACGGAGACGAAGCTGCGGGACGCCTTCAACGTGGAACTCGCCAAGATGAAGGAGAGCGGTGAACTGCTCAGGATCCTGCGGCCCTTCGGCTTCACCAAGAACGAGATGACCGATATGACCGCGAAGGAGCTGTGCGGCGGATGACATCGGGACTCTGGGAACTCGTACTGAAGGGGATCTGGGTCACGGTCCAGCTGCTGGTCCTCAGCGCGCTGCTGGCCGGAGCCGTCTCCTTCGTGGTGGGCGTCGCACGCGTCCACCGGCTGTGGATCGTCCGCTTCCTCGCGGGCTTCTACACCGAGGTGTTCCGCGGCACCTCGGCGCTGATCATGATCTTCTGGGTGTTCTTCGTGCTGCCGCTGGCCTTCGGCTGGCAGCTCGTCCCGATGTGGGCGGGCACGCTCGCGCTCGGTCTGACGTACGGGGCGTACGGCTCCGAGATCGTGCGCGGCGCCCTGAACTCCGTCGACCCGGCGCAGACGGAAGGCGGCATCGCGCTCAGCTTCACGCCCTGGCAGCGGCTGCGGCTCATCCAGCTGCCGCAGGCGGTGCCCGAGATGATCCCGCCCTTCTCCAACCTGCTGATCGAGCTGCTCAAGGGCACCGCCCTGGTGTCCGTGATCGGCATGGGCGACCTGGCCTTCAGCGGGAACCTCGTACGGCTCGCGCTGCAGGAGAGCGCGGAGATCTACACGTACATCCTGCTGATCTACTTCGTGATCGCCTTCCTCCTCACGCGGCTCATGCGCGGCCTGGAGAAGCGGCTGAAGGCCGGGCTCGGACAGGCTTCCGACAAGGGTGCGTCCAAGCGTGAGCTGCGCCGCGCCGAGACCACCGAAGTCGGCGGAGGTGCCGCATGACATGGGACTGGAGTGCCGTCGGCGACTTCATGCCGCACTTCTGGGACGGACTGCTGGTCACCCTGCAGGCCCTGGTGCTCGGCTCGCTGATCTCCTTCGCGCTCGGCCTGGTGTGGGCGCTGCTGATGCGGGCGCCGTCCCGCTGGGTGCGCTGGCCGGTCGGGGTCGTCACGGAGTTCATCCGCAACACCCCGCTGCTGGTGCAGCTGTTCTTCCTCTTCTATGTGCTGCCCGAGTGGGACATCACGTTCTCCGCGATGACCACCGGTGTCGTCGCGATCGGGCTGCACTACTCGACGTACACGATGCAGGTCTACCGGGCCGGCATCGAGGGTGTGCCGGCCGGCCAATGGGAAGCGGCCACGGCACTGAACCTGCCCATGACCCGGACGTGGACCGCGGTGATCCTGCCGCAGGCGATCCGCCGGGTGGTGCCCGCACTGGGCAACTACGTCATCTCGATGCTCAAGGACACACCGCTGCTCATGGCGATCACCGTCCTCGACATGCTCGGTGAGGCGCGGCTGTTCGCGCAGCAGAACTTCCAGTTCACCGAGCCGCTGACGGTCATCGGTGTGGCCTTCATCCTCATTTCCTATCCGGCTTCCCTCCTCATGCGAGCCCTGGAGCGACGTCTTGTCCGCTGACACCCCTTTGAACAAAGAGCCCGACGCCACCTCCGAGGGCACTCCCGACAACGTGCCCGAAGGCAACCCGGCGGTGGACGGCAGCGAGCTGATCAGGTTCGACAAGGTCACCAAGCGCTTCGGTGACAACACGGTCCTCGACGACCTCGACTTCTCCGTCGCGTCCGGCAAGCACGTCACGCTGATCGGCCCGTCCGGCTCCGGCAAGACGACGATCCTGCGGCTGCTGATGACCCTGCTCAAGCCCGACGAGGGCACGATCAAGGTCAACGGCGACTACCTCACCCACGAGGAGAAGAACGGCAAGCTGGTCCGGGCCGGCGAGAAGCACATCCGCGAGGTCCGCAAGAACATCGGGATGGTCTTCCAGCAGTTCAACCTCTTCCCCAACATGAAGGTGCTGCGCAACATCACCGAGGCGCCGGTCACCGTGCTCGGCATGTCCAAGGACGCCGCCGAGGAGCGGGCCCGCGAACTGCTCGACATGGTGGGGCTCGCCGAGCACATCGACAAGTACCCGAGCCAGCTCTCCGGCGGGCAGCAGCAGCGCGTCGCGATCGCACGGGCCCTGGCGATGCGGCCGCAGGTGCTGCTCCTCGACGAGGTGACGTCCGCGCTCGACCCCGAGCTGGTCGCGGGCGTCCTCGACGTGCTGCGGGACATCGCCCACAGCACCGACATCACGATGCTGTGCGTGACCCACGAGATGAGCTTCGCCCGGGACATCTCCGACCAGGTACTGATGTTCGACTCCGGGCGGGTCCTGGAGTCCGGCCCGCCGGAGAAGATCTTCGGCGACCCGGAGCACGACAGGACCCGGGAGTTCCTCGGCGCGGTGCTGTAGCGGCCGACGTCGCGGGGACCGGTGCTGTGGCGGCCGGAACGCGTCGGCAATCTCGTCGACATCCCCTCCTCGTGGGCGGCCCGGCCGCTATCGTGGAGGGGGCCCGGCCGACCGGGCCGCGTTGATGTGCCGGTCGATGTGCACCGCGTCGGCTCGCACGCCGGGCCGCAAAGCGCAGGGGGCCAACCGTGGCGCTGAAGCACGAGTCGACCGCGCCGTACCACTCCGCCCAGCACGCCCTGCGCGTCCTGGAGACCGTGGCACGGCACTCCACCGGCGTCACGGACGTCGAGCTCGCCCGCCACACCGGCCTCGGCACCGAGCGCCTGACCGCGCTCCTGCGGCTGCTGCGCCGCGAGGGATACGTCGAACAGCTCGGGGACGGGGCGTACGCCACCGGGGAGGCCTTCGGCCGGCTGGACTCCGCGCACCACCGCGACGAGGCCCTGCGCGTCCAGCTCCAGCGCAACCTCGACCGGCTGCGCGACTCGGTCGGCGCCGCCGTCTACATGAGCCGGTACGTGGACGGCGAGATCCACGTCACCCAGTGCGCCCAGAGCCCGGCCAACCCCGCCGTGAACGAGTGGGTGGACTTCCGCTCCGCGGCCCACGCCAGCGCGATCGGCAAGAGCCTGCTGGGCCAGCTCGACCTGAACGGCCGGCGCGACCACCTCTCCCGCCACCGGATGGCCCGGCTCACCTCGCGCACCATCACGAGCGAGCGGGTACTCCTGTCCCGCCTCGACGCCCAGGCACCGACCGTGCCCGTGCTCGACCTCCAGGAGTACGCGGTCGGCACGGTCTGCGCGGCGGTCCCCATCACGGCGGGCTCGGCCGTGGGCTGCCTCGCCCTCTCCCTCCCGGTGGAGGACGCCCACCGGCTGCGCGAGGCGGCGCGGACCCTGAACAGGGGCGCGGCGCCGGTACTGCTCTCCCTGGCGATCTGAGACACCCCGGCCCGCCGGCCGGGGCCGGTTCGGGCGCGGTTCCGGGTGCCGGTCCCGGTGGTCCGGAGCACCCCTGAGGACCGGGTAGTATTTTCTTTGTCGCCAGCCGCGAGAGCGGACGGCGAGAGTCACGCGCCGCTAGCTCAGTTGGTTAGAGCAGCTGACTCTTAATCAGCGGGTCCGGGGTTCGAGTCCCTGGCGGCGCACAGAAGAGCACAGAAGAAAGGCCTCCGTGAGAACGGGGGCCTTTTGCCTTGCCCCCGTCGGCCAGGGGCCATCGCTACCTCGACAGCAGCTCCTCGCGCCCCCGCACCCGGTACCGCGCCACCAGCCCCGCCACGTCCGCACCGCTCAGCAGCCGGTACCCCGCCGTCTCCCCCGACTTCCCTGCCTCTCTCGCCTCTCCCGCCTCCCCCAACGGCCGCCACCACACCGGATCCGCGCACCGGAAGCCCTCCCGGCGCAGCCCCGCCCGGTGGATCTTGTTGGTGGCGGTGACCGGCATCCGGTCGAGGACCCGGACGAAACGGGGCGCCATCTTGGTGCCCAGGTCCGGCTGGGCGCGCAGGAAGGCCGCGAAGGCGAGCGGGTCGAAGGCGCCGGACGCGGTGGCGACGGCGGCCATGACCTGGTCGCCCGCCACCGGGTCCGGGACGGCGTACACGGCCACGGCGTCCGCGCCCTCGTAACGGGCGAGGATGTTCTCGATCACGGCGGCGGCCAGGTTCTCGCTGTCGACGCGGAGCCGGTCGTCGGTACGGCCCGCGAAGTAGAGGAACCCGTCGGCATCCCGGTAGAAGAGGTCACCGGTCCAGTACCAGCTCGCGCCACCGCCGCCACCGCCGCCGGAGCCGGGAGCCCCTCGCCCTCCTCCCCCTCCCGCTCCCCCTCCCGCTCCCGCTCCCGCTCGCCGTCGCCGTGCCTCCTCCGCCGCCGGGTTGCGCCAGTACCCCTCGAAGGGGTTGGGCCCGCGGTTCACCAACTCACCTATGGCGTCCCGCCCGTTGAGCAACAGGCCGTCGGGGCCGAAAACCGCGGCGGGGCACTCGGCCAGGCTCACCGGGTCGACCACCGCGAGGTCGTCGCCGGGCGCCGCCCGCCCGATCGCGCCCCTCGGTGTCCCGGGCCTCCACTGGATCGCCGCCCCGCCCTCCGAGGATCCGTACCCCTCCACCAGGCGCACCCCGAACCGCGCCTCGAAGGCCGCCGCGTCCACCGCGCCCGCCTCCGTCCCGAAGCCCGTGCGCAGCGGGTTGTCGCGGTCGTCGGCGCGAGCCGGGGTCTGGAGGATGTACTGGACGGCACGCCCCACGTAGGTGAAGTACGTGGCGCCGTACGCCCGTACGTCCGGCAGGAAGCCCGAGGCGGAGAAGCGCCGCCGCAGCGCGACGCCCGCCCCGGCCGCGAGGGCGGGTGCCCAGTCGGCGATCACCGCGTTGCCGTGGAACATCGGCATGCAGATGTAGTGCACGTCGTCCGCGCGCACCCCGAACTGGCCGACCAGGGATTGGCCGGCCGCCGCGAGCCGCCCCTGCGTACAGATCGCCGCCTTGGGCGCCCCGGTCGAACCGGAGGTGAAGTACAGGAGGAAGCGGCTGTCCGGGGCGGCCCTCCCGGGCTCGGGGCGCGCGTCCGCGTACGGCGCGAGCAACTCCTCGTACGCCGGGGTGTCGCTCACCAGCACGCGTACGCCGGGCAGTTCGAGCCCGTCGAGGAGGGGCAGGTGGGTCCGCTCGGTGACCAGGACCCGGCATTCGGTGTGCAGGATGTCGCGGGCGAGCTCGGGGCCGCGGCGGGTGGGGTTGATCCCGGCGACGGCCGCGCCCGCGAGGGCCGCGGCGCTCAGCCACAGGGGGAACTCGGGGGTGTTGTCGAGCAGCACCCCCACGTGCGGCTGGGCGCCCGGCGGCAGCAGGTCGGCGAACAGCGCGGCCCGTGCCGCCGCGCCCGCGGCCACCTGGTGATGTGTCAGGGACCGTTCCTCGCACCACAGCCCCGGCCGGTGGTCGCCCCACCGCTCCCGGACGAGTTCGGCGACGGTACGCCGGTCGGTCCCCGCGCTCCTGGCTCCCATGGGGGCGCACCATAATTGACGGAGCGTCAGATGTGGAGACCGGTCGCCGCGCCGGAAGGAGAGGGGCGGGTCAGGGCACCTTGTCGTACGGCCTGTCGTCGACCGAAGGGGGCTCGTCGACCCGCTTGACGGAGGATTCCGCGCCGAAGTTCTCGGCGTACGCGAACCCGAAGCCGACGCAGGACACCAGGATCGCCCCGAGGAACACCCGGGTCGACCTGCTCCGCCTCTTCGCCTTCACCGTCTCGCCCTCGGCCCGGTCCACCGCGTCCCCCGCTGTTCGATACAGCTCCACGCACGCCGCCATGGTCATGCCGACGTGCGTGGAACCTACCCGTGGGGGGTGGCGGAAACCCTCAGAAGGTGACGTCGGAGCACGCGTAGAACGCGTTCCCCGTGTCGGCGATCGTCCACACCGCGAGGATGACGTGGTGGCCGCTCTTGCCGGACGGCAGGGTGCCGCTGTGCGAGAGCGTCGCCGGGGGCTGTCCGCTGTAGGGAACGGTCAGGAACGGTGCCGTGTCCAGCGCGGACCGGCTCAGTGCGGCGTTCTGGTTCCAGCCGTTCTTGGTGATGTAGTACTTGAAGTCGGTCGTGGAGTGCCGGGCCGTGAACTGCCAGCGGAAGGTGTAGCTCTGCCCGCCGTTGACCTTGGTCGTCGGCCAGGCGCCGCCCGAGGGCGTCGTCGCCTTGTCGAGCGCGCCGAAGTTGGTGTGGTTCGCGGAACAGATCTGACCGTCCGCGGGCCCGGCCGCCGGGAACCCCTTGGGGCCCTCGACGCTCTGGGGTTCCCACTGGATGTCACCGCAGTTGGCCACGGTGCCGTTCTGGCAGACCTTCTGCCGGCTGACGGGGAGATCGGTGTAGCCGTGGCCGGTGGCCCCGCCGCTGGAGAGCACGAAGGCTCCCGTGGTGACGAGTCCGACCGCCGCGGCGTACCACTTCAGCCGCTTGCGGGGTGGGGAGGTTTCCGGGGAGTTCTCTCGCATGCTGCCGCTCCTGAGAACGTGGGGGAAGTTCCGTGAGCCGTGCGCGCGCATCGCGATGCGTGAAGCGTGAAGCGTGAAGCGATGATTCAGGTCTAGACCAAGTACCAGATTATTACCAAGACTTGGATGTGTCCATATCAAGTCCGCCCGGGTCCATGCCGATCGTGGAGACGATCCGGTGACATCGGTCCCGCGACTTCTCCACGAGCTGCCCGTTCGGGTCGTCGTTGGTCGCGACCCAGTCCCGCGCCTGCGCCTCGTCCCGGCCGCCCGCCAACTGCCGCTCCACCAGCCTCTCCTGCCGCACGTCCCCGGGCGCCGCCACGTACCAGCACTCCCCCATGAGCACGTACGCGTCCCGCCAGCCCGGCAGATCGCAGGCGAGGTAGTTCCCCTCGGTGACCACGAGCCGGGCCGCCGGGGGCACCAGGTGCCGTGCGGCGACGGGCTCGTGCAGCGTGCGGTCGTAGTCCGGTACGTAGATGTCGCGGGCGGTCTCGTCGAGGACCCGGCGCAGCAGCTCGACGTACCCCCACACGTCGAAGCTCGGCTCGGAGCCCTTGCGGGCGGTCAGACCGAGGCGTGCCAGCTGGGCGTTGGAGAGGTGGAAGCCGTCGAGCGGCAGATAGGCGGCGCCCTCGCCGAGGTGCGCGACCAGGGCGCGGGCGAGGGTCGACTTGCCCGCTCCGGGCGGTCCCGCCAGGCCCAGTACGGCGCGCGGTGTTCCGTCGGTCAGGCTCCAGGCGTCCGAGGCGAGGTCGGACAGCGCGGGCGGGTCTTCGGCGGGGGTGCGGCGGTCAGCGATCTCCATGCCCCGTATAGAACGCCACCGTCAGGTCCTTCACCAGAGCCTTGCGCTCGTAGTCGTCGAGCTCGACGAGACCGCGCACGGTCAGCCGGGTCACCGTGTCCTCCACGGAGTCGACGACCGAGGTGAGGACCCGGTCGCGGTGCCGGGCGTCCAGCGCCGCCATCCGACGGCGCTGCATGACCGCGGCGATCTCCGGGGCGTACTCCACCCCGAGCGGCTGCGCCGAGTACACCTGCAGGCCGACAGCCGCGGCCTCCGCCGCCACCAGCCGGGTCAGCGAGTCGCTCACGGCCTCCGTGTTGCGCAGGGTCGCCGCCTCCGCCGCCCCCTGCCCGTTCGGTGAGTGCGGTGAGTTCGGTGAGTTCGGTGAGACGTCCGCCGGAAGCTGGGCGAGCACCCGGGCGAGCGCCGCCTCCACGCACTCGCGCAGGTACAGCTCGTGGTCCTCGACGCCGAGCGCGGCGCGGGCCGTGTCGCGCACCCGCCACACGACGAGCACGACGACCCGCAGCGCGACCCCGTTCGCGTCGACCGCGGGCATCGGATCGCTCCGCCAGTGCCGCAGCCGTACGTCGATCCGGCGGCGCAGCACCAGCGGGTTGACCCACATGAGCCCGGTGCGCCGGACCGTGCCCCGGTAGCGGCCGAAGAGGCCGAGCACCCAGGCGCGCCCGGTGCGGCCGCGCGCCAGCCCGCCGAACCCGAACAGGCCGAGCGCCCCCGACCCCGCGAGCGCCGCCCACTGCGGTGCGCCGAGCCCGGCGCCGGGGTGCGCCGGCAGGCCCAGCGCGTCGACGGCGAGCGGTGGCAGGGCGCCCGCCCACCACGACGCCAGGACGCACCCGCTCGCGCCGACGGCACCGGCCAGTACTCCGGCCAGGCCTGGCAGCACCCGTGCGGGGCGTTCCACCAGGTCGGGGTCGACCTCCGGAGCGGGCCTCGGCCGCAGCGGGGCCGGCGGGCGCCGGGCGATCCGCGGCTGCTCTCCGGTACCGCGCCGACGGCTCACGACGGCGGGTGCGAGCGCCACCGACATCGGCTCGGGCTCGTCACGGAACAGCAGGTGGACGGGGATCTCGGTGGTCGCCTCGGTACGGATGACCCGCGCCCCGCGGCCCCCGCCGTCCCGGCCCCCGCTGTCCCGAACTCCGCTGTCCCGACCGCCCTTTTCACGGCCGCCGCTGTCCCGGCCGCCGTTGTCCCGGCCGTCGCTTTCGCGGCCGCCCCTGTCCTTGCCGCCGCCCCTCGTCTCTCGGCCGCCCGTGTCGCGTGCCTCCCCCTCGGGGGTCCCCTCGGACTCCGGGGTGTGTGAAGTGGTCGTCGTGCTCATGCGTGCCTCCGTGCCTCCGGGTCTCCGCGCCGGGAAGAACCGCCGTACGCGAACTGCCATCTGAGAACCGCCGGGACCGCCGGGTGAGTGGTGCGGTCCGGAGCCCGTCAGGAGAATCAGGAGAAGAGGCGTCGCCAGGTCTCCGGTCCCGGGTAGCCGTCCGCCGCCCCGCCCCGCCACCCCTGCGCGCGCTGGAACGCCTCGACGTTGCGCCGGTCGGCCTCTCCCCAGCGCGGTCCCGGACCCTGTGTGTAGTGCGTGCCGAACCCCTTCTCCACCAGTTGCTCCCCGAGCCGGGTGACATGGGCGTTGACCGCGCCTGGCCGGAACAGCGCCCGCCCGGGGTACCCGGCGACGCCGTGCGAGGCGACGCCTCCGGCCGGGGGCCGCACGGACGTACCCGCCGCGCCGGCGCTCGCGGCCCGCACGTCACGGCCCTTCCCGTTCACCAGGTACGACCAGGTGGCCGGCCCCGGCAGCCCGTCGGCGTCCGCCCCGGTCCAGCCCTGCGCCTGCTGGAACGCCCGGGTGGCCCGCCGGTCCGCCTCCGTCCAGCGCGGCCCGGGACCCGAGGTGTAGAAGGCGCCCGCGCCCCGTGCGACGAGCATCCGCCCCAGCCGGGTGACGTGGTCGTTGTTCGCGCCGGGCCCGAAGGAGCCCGCACCGGGAAAGGCGTTCTGGGCCGGCGAGGTGACGGGCGTTCCGCTGCCCGTGCCGCCTTTCCCCGGCTCCGACGTGACGCCCCTGTAGCGGTATGCGAGATAGCGGTCGGAATTACTCCAGTAGGCGTAAGGAGTGGCCACCCTGCGGGCGTGCGGGCGGGTCTGTTCGTACGCGATGTAATGGCTCCGGGTGGAATCCGTCCAGCCGCCGAACAGTACGACGTGCGACCCTTTCTCGGGGTCGGCCGGATTGTGGAAGAGCAGCATGTCCCCGGGCTGGAGATCCGCCTTGGCGATCCTGACCCCGTACTGGTCGAGGCTGCCCGTCCATTCGTTGCCGCCGAGGTTCCAGGCCATCGAGACGAAGCCCGAGCAGTCCTGGCGGTATCCGTCCGACCAGTACGCGCCCATGTTGTAGGGCACCTCCGCGGCGACCCACTCCTTGGCCCGGTCGATGATCGCGGACCGGGTCGTCGTGGGCGCCTCGGCCTTGGCCGGCACCCCGCCCGGCCCGTGCAGCGGCGTCAGACCGCCCTGCGGGGTGCCCGGTTCGTCGATGGCGGGCCCGTCGCCCGCGGGAGTTCCGGGCCGCTGCGGGGCGTGCGCGGCGGCCACGGCCGGTACCGCGCCCACCGTTCCCACCGCGCCGAGCGCCGTGCCCGTGGCCGCCGCGAGGACGAGCGCCATGGGGGTCCCGCCGGTCCGGCCGAGCCCGGGAACCGGGGAGCCCGCCGCCGGGTGCCCGCCGAATCCGCCGGCGGCGGAATGCGGCAGCACGCGCCGCCAGTGCGTACATCCAGGGCAGTCGCAGTCGCTCTCGGGGGCGAATTCCTCGAATACCGGAGCCGTCATGTGATTCCCCTCAAGTTCCCGAAATTCCCGCAGCGCCGTTCCGCGCCTCTGCACATTCGTCAGCTTCTCAACTTCTTCCGGGTGTCGCATGTTGACGGTCCGAATGATGTACCCGGCCCGGTGTCCTCCGGGAGGTGAGCTGTCATCAGGCCGAATGAGAGGTGAACCGAAGATCCTGCCCAGAAGAACAATCACACCTGAGGCCGGTTTCGGGCGGCGGCGGCACAACTCATGTGACGGCGGAGAGATCTTCACAGCCGAAACGTGTCCGTCACGCCGAGGAGCCGCCCGCAATGCCGAGCCCACCGCCCGAGAGCCACACCTTTGACACCGCCGGCGCCGGTACCTCCGCCGCCACCCCTGCCCCCGCCCTGCGGCTCGACATCCAGGGGCTGCGCGCGGTGGCCGTCGGCCTGGTGGTGCTCTCCCACGCGGGCGTGTCCCAGGCCGCCGGCGGCTACATAGGCGTCGACGTCTTCTTCGTGATCTCCGGCTTCCTCATCACCTCGCTGCTGCTGCGCGAACTCACCACCACCGGACGGGTGTCGGTCCGTTCCTTCTACGCCCGCCGGGCGCTGCGGCTGCTGCCCGTGTCGTCCCTGGTCATCGCCTGCACGCTGGGTGGTGCCTGGCTGTTCCTGTCGAAGGCGCGGCTCGCCGAGTACGCGGGCGACGCCCTCGCCGGCGCGCTGTACGCGGTCAACTTCCGGCTGGCGGCGGCCGGCACGGACTATCTCGCCCAGAACAGCCCGCCGTCGCCGTTCCAGCACTTCTGGTCGCTCGCCGTGGAGGAGCAGTTCTACCTGGTGTGGCCGCCGCTCCTGCTGCTGACCTGGCGGATCGCCCGCGGCCGGCGCCGGCTGGTCGCGGTGCCGCTCGCGGTGCTGTGCGTGGGCTCGTTCACGGCGGGGATCTTCCTGACGAACTCCTCGGCGCCCTGGGCGTACTTCGGCTCCCTCACCCGGGCCTGGGAACTGGGCGTCGGCGCGCTCCTGGCCCTGGCCGCCGTCCGGCTGACGCGGCTGCCCGCGGCCCTCGCCGCCCCGCTGACCTGGCTCGGCCTGGCCTGCGTCGCCCTGTCTGCGGTCTGGTACGACGACGAGACACCCTTCCCCGGTCACCACGCCCTGCTGCCGGTCGCCGGAACCGTGCTCGTCCTGGCCGGCGGCTGCACCCCCACCCCGTACGGCGCGGGCCGGCTGCTGGGGTGGCGCCCCCTGGTGTGGCTCGGCGGACTCTCGTACGGCTGGTACCTGTGGCACTGGCCGCTGCTCGTCATAGCCCCGGCGGCGCTGGGCCGCCCCGACGGCACGGCCGGTGTGCCGCTCGCCCTCGGGCTGTCCGCGGCCGCGCTGGGCCTGGCCTGGCTGACCCTGCGCCTCGTCGAGAACCCGGTCCGCTTCCACCGGGCCTTCCGCGGACGCCCCCGCCGCGCCCTGGTCCTCGGGGCCGCACTGTCGGCCGCCGCCTCCGCGCTCTCCCTGACCGCGACGGCGGTCCCGCCGACGATCGAGGTGGGCGCCCCCGCGCCCGCGCTGGCGCGGACCCTGTCCGACGCGCCGGACCCGCGGGCACGTCTCGCCGGACTCCTGGCCTCGTCCCCCACCGCCCTGCCGAGCAACCTCGCCCCGCCCCTGCCGAAGGTGAAGTCCACCCTCTCCGCGGTCTACCGGGACGGCTGCCACGTCGACTACGCCGCCACCACCGCCCGGCCCTGTGTATACGGCGACCGCACCTCCTCCCGTACGGTCGTCCTCTTCGGCGACTCCCACGCCGCCCAGTGGTTCCCGGCCCTGCGACGGCTCGCGGCCACCCGCGGCTGGCGGCTCGTGTCGATGACGAAGGCCTCCTGCAAGGTCGCCGACGTGACCACCGTCAGGAGCCACCAGGCGTACGCCGCCTGCGACTCCTGGCGCGCCGACGCCGTGGCGAGGATCAAGGAGCTGCGCCCCGACCTGGTCGTCGTCTCCTCCTCGGACGCCGGGGACCCGCTCCGCCCCGCCGCCGACCTCCTCCGCCAGTGGACAGCCGGCTACGAGAGCACCTTCCGCGCCCTGCGTGCCTCGGGCGCCCGGGTCGCCGCCCTGGTCGACACCCCGTGGCCCAAGGGCGACCCGGTCGACTGCGCCGCCGACAACTCCCTGCAACTGCGCGCCTGCGCCGATCACTTGCCGGACGCCGTGCGCGACGCGACCCGCGGTGCCGCGCTGCGCGCCGCCGCGTCCACGACGGCCGTCACCGCCGTCGACCCCACCCCCTGGCTCTGCGCGCCCCGCACCGGCGTCTGCCCCGTCGTCGTCGCCGACACCGCCGTCTACCGCGACGACAGCCACCTCTCGGAGGCGTACGCCGAGGCGCTCGCCCCGGTCCTGGCGCCCTCCCTCGACCGTCTCGTCGGTACGCCCTGACACCGCGGGCCCGCCCGGCCCCCGCTACCCTCTCGCCATGGCGCGCGACCTCCAGGAGCAGATCAAGAAGCTGATCATCGACCGTCGGCTGCCCTCGGGCGCCGTGCTGCCGACCGAGCCCGACCTCATGGAGCTGCTCGGTGCCAGCCGCAACTCCGTGCGCGAGGCCCTCAAAGCCCTCCAGGCGATGGGCATCGTCGAGATCCGGCACGGCTTCGGCACGTACGTCGGGCCGATGTCCATGGCGCCGATGATCGAGGGCCTGGCCTTCCGCACGGTCGCCGGGCACTACCGGGGCGAGGACAGCCTCCTGCAACTGCTGCAACTGCGCGAGGCGGTGGAGACCGGCCTGGTCTCCCAGGTCGCGGGCCGCGTCCCGGCCGCCGACCTGGCCGCGCTCGACGCGCTGGTCGACCGGATGGACGCCGAGGCCGCCGCCGGCACGGTTCTCACCGAGACCGACCGCACCTTTCACGCCACCCTCTACCGGGGCCTGGGCAACCTGCTGCTGAGCGAGCTCCTGGAGGCGTTCTGGGACGCCTTCCACCGCGTACGCACGGATCTCGTGGAGCTTCCGCAGGATCCGGCGGTCACCTGCCGGCAGCACCGGCAGATCCTCGACGCGGTGCGCTCGGGCGACGCCGTCAGGGCCGAGGCCGCGACAAGAGAACACTTCGGCCACATCCGTACACGGTTGACCGCAACGGTACCGAACGAGACCGCACGCACCTCAATAGGCGCGTATGACCGGTAAACACCGCGTTTCGCGTCTTGCGATCATGATGAACGGCGTAGAACCCTGGGCAACAAGAGGCTGCGGTTACAGAGCAGCCGGGGGCCGGATCCGCCAGGACCCGGGAACGGTTGCGTCCGAAGACGGGGATGGGGCCCCGTTCGTGAACGGATGTCGAGGGGGGCATCATGCAACCGGAAGGCCGCTCCGCCATGTCTATAGGGTATGTGGATGATGTGGTGACGGGGGCTGCTGTTGATACGCCTGTGAATGTCTAGGGGGACATGCGCGGGCGAACGGAACAACGAGCACGCGGCGACTCGCGTGTGGGGGGATGACTCATGACGTCGACGCCGACGGGCGCCCGGCAGAACTCCGACCCGTCCGAGACCACCCAGCTCAGGGTGCCGTCACAGACCCGAACCGGTACCTTCCGGAGAATAAAGAAGAACCTACCGAGATACGACTACGAGCACTACAGCCGTCTCGCAGGTCCTCTTACTCAGCCGGACCCGAACAAACCGTACAAGGTGCAGTACCGCACGCTGCTCTCGCAGGAGCCGCACCGGCTGCGGGCCGCCCTCATGCTGGGCGCCGCGCCGCTGCTGTCGCTGGTGCTCCTGGCCTGGCTGCTGCAGCCCACGCACTGGACCGAGCGGGACTACCCCGCCTACGACTTCCTGCCGGCGCTCGACATGGTCATGCTGGTCTCGATCGGTCTGATCGAGCTGTTCCGCTGCATGAACGTGCTGTCGAACGCGCACGCCACGCTGGTCGCCCGCGACCCGATCCCGGTGGTGCCCGAGACCGGCACGAGAGTGGCCTTCCTCACCTCCTTCGTGCCCGGCAAGGAGCCGTTGGAGATGGTGACGAAGACCCTGGAGGCCGCGGTGCGGATCCGGCACCGCGGTCTCATGCACGTCTGGCTCCTCGACGAGGGCGACGACCCGGCGGTGAAGGCCGTCTGCGAGCGTCTGGGCGTGCACCACTTCTCCCGCAAGGGCGTCGAGAAGTGGAACCAGAAGAAGGGCCCGCACCGCGCCAAGACCAAGCACGGTAACTACAACGCCTGGCTGGACGCGCACGGCGACCACTACGACTTCTTCGCCTCCGTCGACACCGACCACGTCCCGCTGCCGAACTACCTGGAGCGGATGCTGGGCTTCTTCCGCGACCCGAACATCGGCTTCGTGATCGGCCCGCAGGTCTACGGGAACTACGACAACCCGATCACCAAGGCCGCCGAGTCGCAGCAGTTCCTCTTCCACGCGCTGATCCAGCGCGCGGGCAACGCCTACGGCTCCCCGATGTTCGTCGGCACCTCCAACGCCGTCCGCATCAAGGCGCTGAAGCAGATCGGCGGCCTGTACGACTCGATCACCGAGGACATGGCGACCGGCTTCGAGATCCACCGCCACACGAACCCGGCGACGGGCAAGAAGTGGCGCTCGGTCTACACCCCGGACGTCCTGGCGGTCGGCGAGGGGCCCAACGCCTGGACGGACTTCTTCACCCAGCAGATGCGCTGGTCACGAGGTACGTACGAGACGATCCTCAAGCAGTACTGGAAGGGCCTCTACTCGCTGCCGCCGAGCAAGTTCTTCAACTACACCATGATGATCATCTTCTACCCGATGTCGGCCCTCAACTGGATCCTGGCGGCGCTGAGCTGCGCCCTGTTCCTGGGTCTGGGCGCCTCGGGTGTGAACATCGACCCGGCGATCTGGCTGATGCTCTACGGCAACGCGTCCGCGCTGCAGATCGGCCTGTACGTCTGGAACCGCCGCCACAACGTCTCGCCGCACGAGCCCGAGGGCTCCGGCGGAGTGGCCGGCATGATCATGTCCGCGCTCTCCGCGCCGCTGTACGCGAAGGCACTGATCGACGCGGTGCTGCGGCGCAAGAGCAAGTTCGTGGTCACGCCGAAGGGCGACTCCGCCAGCCCGGACACCTGGTTCGGGACGTTCAGGTACCACTGGTACTTCATCGCGATCTTCATCGGCTCGATCACCGCCGGTTTCGTCTACGGGCACTCCCACCCGGCGATGATCATCTGGGCGACGTTCGCGCTGCTCATCACCGCCTCGCCGATGTTCGCGTGGCGCTGGATGATGCGGCAGGACAAGAAGGGGCGCAAGCACCGCCAGGGCCGTCAGAACGGCCCGGGCGGGAGTGGAGGCGGGGGCGGCCGGGACGCCGCCACGGAGTTCCCGACCGCCGTGCAGGACAGCCGGATCCCCCACCAGCCCCAGCACCAGCCTCATCCGGCCCAGCAGCCCCACCAGTCCCAGCAGCCTCTTCAGCCACGTCAGTCCCCGTCCGCTCCGCACGCGCCCCAGCACAAGCCGAGCTGGGCGGCCGGCGGCGGGAACGACCAGACGGTACAGATCTCCCTCGGGGGCTCTCTCGGGGGCCGGGGTCATTCGTCCGGGGAGTGACGAGGCCCGCGGCCGGCTCCGCCGCGGGCCTCGGCCCCGGGGCTCCCGCGGGTTCCTCGCGCCGTGCACACGCGCACGCCCCGCACTCTCCGCTCGCCGTGCACGCCCTATATGAACGCAGCCGAATCAGACGGGATTTGAAGTGAAAGACGGTTCCAGCCGCCGCCGTGCCCGCCGCATCGCGATAGGTGCGGCGGTGGTGCTTGCGCTGGCCGGGATGAACGGGCCCGCGCTCTACCGCTTCGGGTCGGAGCAGTACCACGACTACAAGATCAACAGACCTGAGTACAAGGCCGAGAACGGCAAGTGGGACGTCGTCGAGTTCCCCGAGGAGTACCGGCTCAACACCATTCACGCCGCGCTCCTGCACACCGGCAAGATCCTGCTGATCGCCGGCTCGGGCAACAACCAGGACAACTTCGACGCGAAGAAGTTCGACACCCGCGTCTGGGACCCGGTCAAGAAGACGATCAAGAAGGTCCCGACGCCGGCCGACCTGTTCTGCACCGGCCACACCCAGCTGGCCAACGGAAACCTGCTGATCGCGGGCGGCACCAAGCGCTACGAGAAGCTCAAGGGCGACATCACCAAGGCCGGCGGCCTGATGGTCGTCCACAACGAGAACCCGGACAAGCCGATCACCCTGCCCGCGGGCACCCGCTTCACGGGCAAGGAGGGCGGCAAGACGTTCGTGTCGAAGGACCCGGTCGTCGTCGAGCGGGCCAAGAAGATCTTCGACCCGGCCACCGGCGCGTTCCTGCGCAACGAACCGGGCCTGGGCCGCATCTACGTCGAGGCGCAGAAGAGCGGCGCCAAGTACGAGACGGGCACCCAGGACAACTACCGCGTGCAGGGCCTGTCGGGCACCGACGCCCGCAACACGTACGGCATCGCGGAGAAGCTCGCCCTCGACAAGAAGGACTTCCAGGGCATCAAGGACGCCTACGAGTTCGACCCGGTCGCCGAGAAGTACATCAAGGTCGACCCGATGAACGAGGCGCGCTGGTACCCGACCCTCACCACCCTGTCCGACGGCAAGATCCTCAGCCTCTCCGGCCTGGACGAGATCGGCCAGCTGGTCCCGGGCAAGAACGAGGTGTACGACCCCAAGACCAAGAAGTGGACGTACACCAAGGGGATCAGGCAGTTCCCGACCTACCCCGCGATATCCCTGATGCAGAACGGCAAGCTGTTCTACTCGGGCGCGAACGCCGGTTACGGGCCCGACGACGTCGGCCGCGACCCGGGCATCTGGGACCTGGAGACGAACAAGTTCAAGAAGCTCAAGGGCCTGTCCGACCCGAAGCTCCTGGAGACCGCGGGCACGGTGCTGCTGCCGCCCGCGCAGGACGAGAAGTACATGGTGATCGGCGGCGGCGGGGTCGGCGAGTCCAAGGAGTCCAGCAAGAAGACCCGCATCATCGACCTGCTCGACGACAACCCGGAGTTCGTCGACGGCCCCGAGCTGGAGAAGGGCACCCGCTACCCGCAGTACTCGATCCTGCCCGACGACGACGTGCTCGTGTCCGGCGGCTCCGAGGACTACCGCGGCCGCGGTGACTCCAACATCCTGCAGGCCCGGATGTACGACTCGAAGACCGACGAGTTCAAGCGGGTCGCCGACCCGCTGGTGGGGCGCAACTACCACTCGGGCTCGATCCTGCTGCCCGACGGCCGCGTGATGTTCTTCGGCTCGGACTCGCTCTACGCCGACAAGGCCAACACCAAGCCGGGCAAGTTCGAGCAGCGGGTGGAGATCTACACGCCGCCGTACCTGTACCAGGGTGCGCGGCCCACGCTCTCCGGCGGTCCGAAGACCGTCGAGCGCGGCGGGTCGGCGACCTTCACGTCGCAGCACGCCTCGTCGATCAAGTCGGCCCGGCTGATCAGGCCCAGCGCGTCGACGCACGTCACCGACGTCGACCAGCGGTCGATCGCGCTGGACTTCGAGAAGACGAAGGACGGCATCGAGGTCACCGTCCCGAAGAGCCGCAACCTCGTCGAGTCCGGCTGGTACATGCTCTTCGTGACGGACGACCAGGGCACCCCGAGCAAGGCCCAGTGGGTGAGGATCCCCTGACAGAGGGGGCCGGGTACGCGCCGCCTACTTGCTGGCCTTCGCCAGTTTCAGCGCGTACTCCGGCCACCACTGGCCCGCCTTCGGCCCGTCCTTGCAGGTGCCGTCGGACTCGCCGGGCCGCTTGACCCACAGATAGGCGTCGACGAGGCCGTCCGCGGTCTTCGTGGTGGGCGGCTCGCCCAGCGCGCGCCCCGGAGGGTTGCACCAGTTCTCCGCCGGATCGCCCTCCGTGTACGGCCCGTTGCCGTTGCGGCTGGTGTCGATCACGAACGGCTTGGCGCCGACCTTCGCCGACAGCTCCTTGCCGTACTTCGTGCTGTCGGCCGTCGTATAGAAGTTGGACACGTTGACCGCGAAGCCGTCGGCGTTCTCCACGCCTGCCAGCTTCAGCGGCTCGAAGATCGCATCGGGCTTGCCCCAGCCCGCGTTGCCCGCGTCCAGGTAGACCTTCGTGTTCTTCAGCGACTTGAACTTCTCCACCGCGCCCCGCAGGAGGTCGTACCGCTCCTCGTGGAACTCGTCCGGGGTGCAGCCGTCCACCATGTGCAGCACGGCGTCCGGCTCCAGGATCACGGTGGCCGCGCGGTCCCCGATGCCGCCGGCGACCTGGTCGATGAAGGCCCGGTACGCGTTGCCGTCCGCCGCGCCGCCGCCGGAGAACTGGCCGCAGTCGCGGTGCGGGATGTTGTAGACGACGAGCAGCGCGTCCCGGTCGGCCTTGGCGGCGGCCTCGGTGAAGCCGCGCGCCTCCTGCTCCGCGTTCTCCGGAGTGAGCCACTGGCCGGTGGGCTGCTCGGCGATCGTGCGGATCAGTTCGGCGTCCTCGTCCTTGCCGTCCTTCACATAGGTGGCGACCTGTTCGGCCGCGTTCCCGTCCGGGTTGACCCAGAACGGGTCCTTGTCCTTGGGCTGTTGGCTCACCTCGGCGCCCGACGTGTCCTTGTCGCCGCCGCCGTCGTCACCCGAGGACGAACACCCCGCGAGCAGCAGCACAGCTCCGGCCACCGCCACGGACGCCCATGCCCCGGCCCCCCTGCTCCCGTACATCAGAAACTCCCCCTCGGGTGCACCGTCCGAAGGGCCAATCCTGACATACGTGTCGGTCCGCCCACGAGCGCAGTCACACCTTGTCGGCCAGCTGTTACAGCGCCTCGCGACCGAACGGGCGTCCGGCACGCGGGCCGCTCCCGGACTCACCCCGCGCGACCGGCCGGCGGACGCCCGAAAGCGCTCCCGTGCCGTGCCCGACCCGCCCCGATGCCGCTGCGGCGCCGCGACCAGCTGCACGGATGACTCAGCGCCACCGCGGCGGGACTTGGCGTCATTCAGCCCCTAGGCCGGAACGCTCATACGTTCTAAAGTCGTCTCAGGCGACCCCGGCCCCCGGTTGTCGGGACCCGTCCTCTCGCGTCGGGCGTTCGCCGCGGTATCCGCTCGGACGGACACCGGCCCGGACGGGCCCCCGAACCTCCTGTGCCGTCGCCGGGTTACTCCCGCAACCCGTGCGCGCACGGTCGAGGACCAGCCCGGTCGGCGGCTCCCGGGGGAGCGGGTCGTCGACCGGGCAAGGTGCCGCGGCGGACCGCCGCACAGGGAACCGCGCCCTCAGCCGTCCTCGACCTGCGAGGTCTTGCCGCTGAGGTACGCGGAGACGACCACGTTCGCCGTGTAGGCGCCGCTGTCCCGGTCGAAGGAGCCGCCGCAGGTGATCAGTCGCAGCTCGGCCCGCCCGGACTGCCGTGTCCCGTACACCTTCTCGGCGTCGAAGCGGTCGCCGGCGAAGACCTGTACGTCCTCGACGGTGAACTCGGCGACCTTCCCGTCGTCCCGGACCACCCGGACCGTCGCACCCGGCCGCACCTCGCTGAGGTGGTAGAAGACCGCGGGCCGCGTCTCGGTGTCCACGTGCCCGACGAACAGCGCGGTCCCGTGCGCACCGGGCCCCACACCGCTCCCGTACCAGCCCACGGTTCCCGGCTGCCCGTACGGCGGCGGATCGATCGCCCCGCGCCGATCGAGGCCCCGGGCCACCACGGGCGCCGCCACGCCCAGCGCGGGGATCTCCACACGCTGGGGCCGCGCGTCCGCCAACGGCCTCAGCGCGGGCGGCAGCCGGACACCGAGCGGCCGTCCGACCGCCGCCACGTCGCCCGTGGTCGGCGAGGAGATGCCCTGCCGTACGTCGGTGACCTCTCGGCCCCACATCCACAGCCCGAGCAGCAGCAGCGCCCAGGCCACACCCATCAGGAGCCGCCCACCGCCCATGTCTTCCCGGTGCGCGCGTGGTTCGCGTGGTTCGCGTGGTTCGCGTGGCGACATGGCCGCTCAGTCCGTTCGGCGGCGGCCCCGCCGGGCGCTGCTCACGGCCACGGCGACGGCGGCGACCGAGGCAAGGACGAGCCCGACGACCGCGTGCCGGGTGCCGGGCCCCTCCGACCGCGTCTCGGCGTCGGCGAGGCGGGCGGTACCGCCACCGCCGGCGTGGACGGGGGCGACGGGGGAGGCGGGCGCGGCGGGAGAGGCGGACTCGGCGGGGGTGGACTTGGCAGGGGTGGCGGCCGCGTCCTCGTCCTGCCGCTGCTTCTGCTGATCGCGCCGCTTCTGCGCCTGCTGCTCCTGCCGCCTCTTCTCCTTCTCCCGCTGCGCCCTCTCCCTCGCCTGCTTCTCCTGCTTCTCCCGCTTCTCCCGCTGCTTCCTGTCCACGACGGTGACGGTGCCCTTGACCTTGTCCTCGAAGCCGTCGCAGGTGACCTTCACGTCGTACGTACCGGGGTCGAGCGTCGAGCGGACACGGGTCTCACCGGTGAGGGTCCCGGGCTTCCCGGTGAGCTGCGCGTCGGCGACGAACGCCTCGGACGCGGCGGTGCCCGACATCCCGGAACAGCCCCGGACCCGCAGTTGGACGTCGCTGCCGGGAACCGGGGCCGGAGTCACCCGGATGCCTCCGTCGGCCGCGTACGCGGCGGGGGTGAGTACGGCGGCAGCCACCACCCCGGAACAGAGTGTGAGTCGCAGTGAACCCATCGTGAACCTCCAGATATCTGGAGCGTCCTCCCCGGGGCACCCGGACGCATCCGGGGAGGGGACCCACTGCGCTGTACGGGTGACTCAGATTCGCTCGACGAGGTCCGCGATGGAGTCGACGATCGTGGACGGGCGGTACGGGTACTTCTCGATCTCCGCGGCCGTGGTGAGCCCGGTGAGGACGAGGAAGGTCTCCATGCCCGCCTCCAGGCCGGCCAGGACGTCCGTGTCCATGCGGTCACCGATCATCGCGCTGGTCTCGGAGTGCGCGCCGATGGTGTTGAGCCCCGTACGCATCATGAGCGGGTTCGGCTTGCCCGCGAAGTAGGGCTTCTTGCCGGTCGCCTTGGTGATGAGCGCGGCGACGGCGCCGGTGGCGGGCAGCGCGCCCTCGGCGGACGGGCCGGTCTCGTCGGGGTTCGTGGCGATGAAACGGGCGCCGTCGTTGATCAGCCGCACCGCCTTGGTCATGGCCTCGAAGGAGTACGTACGGGTCTCGCCGAGGACCACGTAGTCGGGGGCGTGGTCGGTCAGCACGTACCCGATGTCGTGCAGCGCGGTGGTCAGACCCGCCTCCCCGATCACGTACGCGGAGCCCTCGGGACGCTGGTCCTCCAGGAACTGGGCGGTGGCCAGGGCGGACGTCCAGATGTTCTCGACGGGCACGTCCAGGCCCATCCGGCGCAGGCGGGCGTGCAGATCGCGGGCCGTGTAGATGGAGTTGTTGGTGAGGACCAGGAAGGGCTTCCCCGACTCCCTGAGCTTCCTTATGAACGCGTCGGCGCCGGGGATCGGCACGCCTTCGTGGATGAGCACCCCGTCCATGTCCGTGAGCCACGATTCGATGGGCTTGCGCTCTGCCATGTGCCGTCTCCTGCCGTACGCGTGCTGCGTGAGCCGTGCCGGGTGCCTGCGGGGTTCGCCGTGCGGGATGTGCCGTGCGGGATGTGCCATCGGGTGGCGGACGCCGTCACGGCGGTGTGCCGACGCCCCCCAGCCTAGCCATCCGCCGGATCTTGGCGGGCGCGGGCGGGAGAGGAGGCGAGGGGCCCCCGCGTGAGGGCCCGCCCGCGCGTTCAGCGTCTGCGGCGGGCCACGATCAGCACGGTGGCCCCGGTCCCCAGGAGAAGCAGCGAACCGACCGCCGCGACGAGGACCCCGCGGGACGAGGACGACCCCGTGCCGGCCATCTCCTCGGCGGACGGGGACGCGTCCGGTACGCCGTCGGGGGCGCCCGTACGGTCCCGGTCACCCGCGTCGCCGCGCGGCTCGCCCGTCCCCCGCCGCTCGGCGCCCCCCTCTTCGGTCTCCTTCTTCTTCTCGGCTTCCCTCTCCCCCCGCGACCGCTCTTCCTCCTGCTCCCCCTCCGCCTCCGCCTCCCCCTCCGCCTTCCGTCGGTTCTCCGCCTCGCCCCGGCCGGACGCCTCGTCCTCGTCGCCCGTGCCGTCTGCACCGACGATGTGGAACCGGTAGTCGTTCGACTGGCCCACCCAGGCGCCGTCGTCCTCGTGCCGCTGCACGACCGCCGCGTTCGCGACGACGTCGTTCGCCGGCGCGTCCGAGGTGACCGCCAGCCGCACCTTGACGGAGAGGGTCTTGCCGGGCGCCACGGTGAACCCGGGGAAGCCGTCGAGCACGCCGATGTGCTCGTCCTCGTCGGTCCGCTCGAACGTCACGGGCCGGGGCCGCTCCCCGTCGTAGAACTCCAGGCGCGGCTGTTCCGGCTTGAGCAGCCGCTTCTCGTCCACGAGGACGACGACCGGGTGGATGCGCTCGCAGACGGCGTCGGTGGTGTTGGTGAGGTCGATGTACCAGGTCCGGTACCCGCCTCCGGCGTCATAGGCGTCGGGCCCGCCGTGGATCCGGGTACGGACGGGGAAGTCCCGCTTCCCGGAGGCGGCGCAGGTGGGCCGGTCGGGTTCGGCCCGACCGGCGTGCCGGACCGGCCCGGACCCGGAAAGGGCCTGCGCACCGACCGGTGCGGCAGACACGGAGATGAGGGCGGCTGCAGCGGTCACGGCGAGAGACAGGGGCTTGCTCAGTCGCATGGACACGGGAGCCTGCCACGGGGGTACGGCGTGTCGGCCCCGGCACGCTCAGGCGCGGCGGATCGGAGACCGATCGGGGGCGGCGCGAGGGCCGTTCGGACGCGGAAGTGCGTCCGGTCGGCGGAGCGCGCGAGGTGGGGAGGTGGGCGGGGGTGGGCGAGGGTGGGCGAGGTGGGCGGGATCTCAGCGTGCGGGGCCGCTGAGATCCGGCGAGCGGCGTCGGCGGGGTTCAGCGGGTGCGGCGAGGAGGGCGGGTGCTGCGGGGAGGGGAGGGCGGAGCGCTCAGCCCTGGGCCCGGCCGAACAGCGGGGCCAGCAGCAGTTGGGCCGCTCCCTCCGCCACCGCTCGCGCGCCGCCGGAGGCGATCCGCACGGGTACGGGGCTGCCCGCGCCCTCACGCCGGGCACGGGCGTCCAGGACGGCGCCGACGCCGCGTACGAAACGCTCGGGCTCCGCGGCGACCGTGCGGCCGCCGAGCAGGACGAGATCGATGTCGAGCAGCCCGACGAGGTTCGCGGCGCCTTCGCCGAGGACCCGGGCCGCCTCGTCGACGTCGCCCCGGGCCACCGCCGTGAGGCAGAGCGCCTCGACGCAGCCCCGGTTGCCGCACGAGCAGACCGGCCCGTCCAGCTGGATGACCTGGTGCCCGAACTCCCCCGCTCCGGTACGGGCCCCGCGGTGCACGGCTCCGCCCAGTACGAGCCCGGCCCCCAGCCCCGTACCGAGGTGCAGGTACGCGAAAGCTCCGGCCTCGCCCTCGACCGCGAGGCCGAGCGCCGCGGCGTTCGTGTCCTTGTCCAGCACCACGGGCGCGCCGAGCCGCCGCGCCAGGGCGTCCCGCAGCGGGAAGCCGTCCCACTCGGGGAACCCGGTCACCCGGTGCAGCACCCCGTGCGTGTGGTCGAGGGGCCCCGGCATGGCGACGCCGACCCCGAGGACGGGCTCCTCCACCAGCACCCGGACCTCGTCCACGACGGCCCCGAGGACGGCCTCCGAGCCCGCTCCCAGGTCGAGTGCGGCGCGCCGCTCCGCCACGACCGTGCCCGTGAGGTCGACCAGGACCGCCCACAGCTCGTCCCGGTCGACCTGGAGTCCCACCGCGTGCGCGGCCTCCGGCACCAGCCGCAGCGCGGTACGGGGCTTGCCTCCCGTGGAGGCCTGCCGTCCCGCCTCGGTGACCAGCCCGTCCTCCCGCAACCGTGCGGTGATCTTGCTGACGGCCTGCGGGGTGAGACCCGTGCGCTCGGCGAGTTCCAGGCGGCTCACCCCTGCCCGGCCGGCCCTCCGGAGCAGGTCGAGCAGCAGCGCCGCGTTGTGGCTGCGCAGGGCGAGCAGGTTCACCCCGCTCACGCCTCCGGCGCCGTCCGTGCTTCCGGTCCTGATCCCGACCACTCGGCGCCCTTCTCACTCGCGTGTGTCACCCGTGCCGCACTGTTCGCTTCCACACCCATTGTCCCCTTCGCTTGCACTTTGGCAACAGCGTTGTTTAAGTGGAGGGCATGACTGGCACAGGCTCTGACACCTCTCTCCGCGAAGGCCGCGCCCCCGAAGGCCCCTTCCGCGTGGGCCTCGTCGGCTTCGGCCTCGCGGGCTCCGTCTTCCACGCCCCGCTGATCACCGCCACCGAGGGCCTCGTCCTCGACACGGTCGTCACGGCGAACCCGGACCGGCAGCGGCAGGCGAGGGAGGAGTTCCCGGACGTACGGTTCGCGACAACCCCCGACGAGCTCTGGCAGCGCGCCGGCGAACTGGACCTGATCGTCATCGCGTCCCCGAACAAGACGCATGTCCCGATCGCCGAGGCCGCCCTGAAGGCAGGCCTGCCGGTCGTCGTCGACAAGCCGATCGCGGGCACGGCGGCGCAGGCCCGCGCGCTCGCCGCCCTCGCCGAGGAGCGCGGGCTGCTGCTCTCCGTCTTCCAGAACCGCCGCTGGGACAACGACTTCCTGACCCTCCGGAAGCTGATCGCGGAGGGCGGTCTCGGTGACGTCCAGCGCTTCGAGTCCCGTTTCGAGCGCTGGCGCCCCGAACTCAAGGGCGGCTGGCGCGAGTCCGGCGACCCCGCAGAGATCGGAGGTCTGCTGTACGACCTCGGCAGCCATGTCGTCGACCAGGCACTGGTCCTCTTCGGCCCGGCGGCCACGGTGTACGCGGAGTCGGACGTTCGCCGCTCCGGCGCCGAGGCGGACGACGACACGTTCATCGCGATCACGCACACGAACGGCGTCCGCTCCCACCTCTACGCCTCCGCGACGACGGCCCAGCTCGGCCCGCGGTTCCGCACGCTGGGTTCGAAGGCCGGCTACGTGAAGTACGGCCTCGACCCCCAGGAGGCCGCCCTGCGCGACGGCGCGCGCCCGGTCGCGGGCAGCGAGAAGGAGTGGGGCGTCGAGCCGGCGGAGCTGTGGGGCCGCGTCGGCTCCGGGGAGTCCCCGGCGACCGGCGGCGGCACCCCGGTCCCGACCGTGCCGGGCGCGTACCCCGCGTACTACGCGGCCGTCGCCGCCGCCCTGCGCGGCACCGGCGAGAACCCGGTCACCGCGCTCGACGCCGCTGCGGCCCTGGACGTGCTGGAGGCCGCGTACCGCTCGGCCCACGAGAAGGTGACGGTGACCCTGTGAGCACTCCCACCGCACCGACCGTCGCCGAACTGGAGGAGCAGGAGCGCCGTCTGACGCTGCTCCGCTTCACCCACGACGACGCGTGGACCCTCGGCTCGATCCTGGTGGAGCTGGCCCGCGAGAGCGCCGCGCCCGTCGCGATCGACATCCGCCGCGGAGGTCAACAGCTCTTCCACGCGGCGCTGCCCGGCTCGACCCCCGACAACGACGCGTGGATCGACCGCAAGCGCCGGGTCGTCGAACGCTACGCCGAGTCGTCCCTCCTGGTCGGCACCCGCTTCCGCGCCAAGGACACCACCTTCGAGGCCTCCTCCCGCCTGGACCCCGACACCTACGCGGCCCACGGCGGAGCCTTCCCCCTCACGGTCGAGGGAGCAGGAGTGATCGGCACGGTAGTGGTCTCGGGCCTCCCCCAACTGGAGGACCACGCACTGACGGTAAAGGCCCTGGAACACTTCAAACGCCGATAGCCGACAACACGGAACCCGGACAACCGAGAGGCACGGGGAACGGGGAACGGGGCAGTCTTTGGCTTTTTTTGGGGGCGCGGGGAACGGCGCAGTCCTTCGTCTTCAGGGGCGCGGGGAACTGCGCAATCCTTCGCCTTTCAGGGGCGCGGGGAACGGCGCAATCCTTCGCCTTCAGGGGCGCGGGGAACGGCGCGACCAGCCACACCCAACCCGCACCCGCCCACAGACTCGGCGTCGGCACCGCCAAAACCGCTCACGCCGACTTGAAGACCTGCCGCTGCCGCCCCAACCCCTCGACCTCCAGCTCCACGACATCCCCGGCCCTGAGGAACGGCTTCGGCTCGGGCATCCCCAGCGCGACCCCCGCCGGCGTACCGGTATTGATGACGTCTCCGGGATAGAGAGTCATGAACTGGCTGACGTACCGCACGACTTCAGCCACGGAGAAGATCTGGTCGGCCGTGCTGCCGTCCTGCCGTACCTCCCCGTTCACCCACAGTTTCAGCCCGAGCGCCTGCGGATCGGGCACCTCGTCCGCGGTCACCAGCCAAGGGCCCAGCGGATTGAACGTCTCGCAGTTCTTCCCCTTGTCCCAGGTCCCCCCACGCTCGATCTGGAACTCCCGCTCGGACACGTCGTGCGCCACCGCGTACCCGGCGACATGCGCGAGCGCCTCCTCCTGCGAACCGAGGTAGCGCGCCGTACGCCCGATGACGACCGCGAGTTCGACCTCCCAGTCGGTCTTCACCGAGCCACGGGGCACCAGCACGGTGTCGTGCGGCCCGACGACCGTGTCCGCGGCCTTGAAGAAGATCACCGGCTCGGCGGGCGGCTCGGCCCCGGTCTCCCTGGCGTGGTCGTGGTAGTTGAGGCCGATGCAGACGACCTTGCCGATCCGGGCGACGGGCGGTCCGACCCGCAGCCCGGCCGAGTCGAGCGCGGGCAGCTCCCCGGCGTCGGCGGCCGCACGGACCCGCCCGAGCGCCCCGTCGTCGGCGAGCAGCGCCCCGTCGATGTCCGGCACGACGTCCGACAGGTCCCGCAGGACCCCCTCGGCATCGAGCAGCGCGGGACGCTCGGCCCCTGCCGTACCGACTCGCAGCAGCTTCATCAGCAATCTCTCCCTTGATCGCGGGCGGCCCGACCGACGGGTGCAGCCATCGGAGGACTGGTCGATCCTCCAAGCTCGACGTCCACTCCGCAATACCCGGTTCACGTACTGGACCGTAACGACCGTGCGCCGCCACCCGGGCCACCCGGGCCCCCGGGCCCCACGGTCAGCCCTGCAGGGCGACAGCCGGCACCGCCCCCGGCATGTCCCGGTACAGCACGGCCCGCTCCACCGCGCTCCACGTCGTGCTGGTCACCACGTACAACGCGGCGGCCAGCGGCACGAACGCCACGCTGAGCAGCGTGAAGAAGGACATCAACGGCATGACCTTGGAGATCGCCCCGAGCCCCGGCACCTGCTGCTGCCCCTGCCCCTGCCCCTGCCCCTGCCCCTGCCCCTGAGCACCCTGGGCGCTCCCCGCCGCCCCGCTCGCCATCATCCGCTTCGTACGCCGGTAGTTGAAGGTGGCGACGACGGCGACGATCGCGAACAGCCCCAGGTACACCAGCCCCTGCGCCCCGAAGACCCCGCCGTCACCCAGCGCGTCCGCCCATCGGTCCCCCAGCGGCGCCGCGAACAGCTTGTGGGCCAGGAGTGCGTTCGCGTCGTCGCCGATCCTGGAGTTCGAGAACAGGTGGTAGAGGAGGAAGAAGGCCGGCAGCTGGAAGAGGCTGGGCAGGCACCCGGACAGCGGGGACACCTTCTCCGCGGCGTGCAGTTCCAGCACCGCCTTCTGCAGCTTCTCGGGGTTCTTCCCGTGTTTCTTGCGCAACTCGGCGAGCTGTGGCTGGAGCGCCGCCCGCGCCCGCTGCCCCCGCGCCGAGGCACGTGACAGGGGATGCACGAGGAGCCGTACGAACGCGGTGAACAGGACGATCGCGGCCGCCGTGGCCGAGGCGTGGAAGAGCGGTTCGAGGACATCTGCGAGCCCCTCCACGAGGCTCGCGAAAGCGGACATGAAGGAAGAAAAGGCGGACATGGGTGAGCCCTCCGTGGGTCTCGTCGTGCCGAGGAGATGGGACGTGACGTGCGTCGAGGTGAGACGTGACGTGCGTCGGCATGACGACCCGCGAGGGGCACTGCGAAAGGGCGGAGGATCTCCGGAGTCCTTGAGTCCCGGAACTCCCGAGTCCTGGAACTCCCGAGTCCTGGAATCCGGAGTCCTGAAACTCCCGGGTTTCCCTACGCGGCCGTCAGGAGGGAACGGCCGGGAGCCCTGGGACGCCTGCGCCCCCGGGCGTCGGGATCGCGCTGCGGCAGGAACGCCGTGCGCTGCTCACGGTCACGCATGGCCGTACGCACCCGGGTACGGGGCACGGTCGGCGCGAGCCGCGAGGAGATCAGGGAGCAGGCGGCGAGCGCGGACCCGGCCGCGGCGGTCGCCGCGAACGTGACGGCGACGGCTCCGGAGAGACTGCCCGTGTCGAGGAACGCCACCTGCAGCAGGAGGACGAGCAGCAGGACGGTCGGCTTCAGCTGCGCCCAGCTCCGTGACATGGACTGCTCTCCTTCCCTCTGCTCCGCCGATGTTCCATGGCCGGCCCACCGGATTCTTCGCCGCTCCGCGGCCTCCTGCCGTTATACAGGATTCGTCTCCGGGAGCCGCATGCCCGTAGTACCGCAGGGGCATAGTCGATACGCTCCCTGCGGGGAACGGCCGTGCGATGGGGGGAAGTTGCTGGTGTATCGGAGACCCGTGCGACTTTTTTCGGGCGTCCTGGCCACCGGGCTGTTACTGGGAGGCTGCTCGGGAGCCGAGGACGCCGGATCCGCCGAGCCCGGCCGGTCAGGAGCCACCGGCGCCAGGCCCACGACGGCGAGCGGCGACACCCGCTCCGACCCCTCCTCCGGCTCCAGTACGCGCCCGAGCCCGGCACCCAGCGCGAGCCCCACAGGCCTGGACTTCACCCCCGACCCCGACCGCGCCCCGAAGACCCGCGCACAGGCCCTGCGCCTGGCCCGCGCCATCACGGCGACGCCCGTCAACTGGGGCCCCGGCTACGTGAAGCGCAGCCCCTACGAGAGCGACCCCGGCTCCTGGCCCGTACTCGACACGGACTGTGTCTGGCAGCGCGAGCCGTTGCCCGCGACGGTGCTCGCCAGCCTCGCCCGCAACAGCGAGCTGCCCGCGGCGGACGGCAAGGGCCCGATCCGTGTCACCGCCGTCGTCACCGTGCACCGGACCGTGGAGGAGGCCGCCTGGGAGATGGCGGGCACCCTCGAAGAAGCGCTGCGCTGCCCCGACCAGCAGCTACGGCGGGGCGAGCGGATCACCGGGCTTGCGTCCCAGGGCGCGGACTACGGCCTGCTGGGCAACTTCGCCGCCGAGGACACCCTCACCGAGAGCGGCACGTACAGCAGCGACGAACTCGGCGGCCCGCACTACTACTACTGGGTGCAGAGCCGGATGGCCCAGGTGACCGTGGCCGTCGTCGGCAAGGGTTCCGAGGGGCGTACCGACAAGGACGTCGACGCCGCGCTGCTGCAGGGCGTGGGCCAGATGCTGAGCAGCGTCGAGAACGAACTGGAGGCGTCGCCATGAGCGGGCCTCTGCTCCCCACCGACCCCGTCCGGATCGGCGGCCACCGGCTGCTGGCCCGGCTCGGCGCGGGCGGCATGGGCGTGGTCTACCTCGGCCGTACGGAGGCCGGAGCCCTGGCCGCCGTCAAGGTCATCCAGGCCGAGTACGCGGACGAGCCGGACTTCCGGGCCCGGTTCCGCCGTGAGGTCGAGACGGCCCGTCGGGTGACCAGCCCCTGGGCGGTACCGGTCACCGGCGCGGACCCGGACGCGGACGAGCCCTGGCTGGCCACCGCCTTCGTGCCGGGCCCCTCGCTGGAGGAGGCCGTCGCCCGCCAGGGCCCGCTGCCGCCCCGCAGCGTGCGCGTCCTGGCCGGACTGCTCGCCGCCGCGCTGCGCGAGGTGCACGCGGCCGGACTGGTCCACCGCGACGTCAAGCCCGCCAACGTCCTGCTCGCCGTGGACGGCCCGCGCCTGATCGACTTCGGGATCGCCCGGGTGACCGACGAAACCGCGATCACCGCCACGGACCTGGTCGTCGGCACGCCCGGTTTCCTCTCCCCCGAGCAGGCCGAGGCGCGCGGCGCGGCGGTGGGTCCGGCGAGCGACATCTTCTCGCTGGGCTGCCTGCTGGCGTACGCGGCGACCGGCCGCCCGCCGTTCGGTACGGGCACGGTGGACGCCCTCCTCTACCGCACGGTCCACGACGAGCCGGACCTGTCCGGCATCGGGACCGGGACCGGGATCGAGACCGGAACCGGGGCCGGGGCCGGGACCGGGACCGACGAGGCAGCGGGCGCAGGCGCGGAAGCCGGCGTCGCAGGCGCGGAAGCCGGCGTCGCAGGCGCGGAAGCCGACGTCGCGGACACGGAGGACTCAGGCGCAGGCGCGGAAGCCGGCGTCGCGGCCACGGAGGACGGTGGCGCAGGCGCGGAGGACGGCGTCGAGCTGCTGACCCTGCTGCGCCTGTGCCTGGCGAAGGACCCGGCGGACCGTCCGACCGCCGAGCAGATCGGCACGGTCCTGCTGGCCGAGGACGCGGTCCCCGACGGCGGCCGGCTCGACTGGCTGCCCGAGGACGTCGTACGAGTCATCGCGGACCGTTCGGCCGAGATGCTGGCACTGCCCGACATCGAACCCACCGCCGCCGACGAGCCACCGACAACTCCGATACCCCCGGCAAATCCGGCAACCCCGGCAACACCGGCAACACCGGACGACACGAAGCCGGTGGCGTCGCCCGGCCGACGGCGGCTGCTCCTGGCCTCCGGCGCGGCGGTCCTCCTGGCGGCGGGCGGAACCGCGGCCTGGGCCGCCCTGCGCGACGAGGACGCCGACGCGGACAGCGGAACGTCGGCGTCGGGGACCCGCCGCTGGGCGATCGGCGTGCAGGCGGACCTGAGCGGGCCCCGCCGGACGGCGGGCGAGGCGCAGGTGCGGGGCGCGCGGCTGGCGGTCGAGCAGTTCAACTCCCGTAAGGACAAACCCTTCGATCTCACCCTCAAGCCCGTGGACGACGGCGGCGTCGCGGGACGGGCACCGGCCGCCGCGAAGCGACTGATCGACGACGCCGACGTGCTCGCCGTGCTCGGCCCCACCACCGACGAGTCGGCCCAGGCGGTCCTCGGCGCCTACGACGAGGCCCTGCTGCCGCTGCTGTCGGTCTCCGCCGGAGGGCTGCTCCTCACCACCCGGCAGTACCGGTCCTTCGTGCACTGCCGCCCCAGCGACGCGGCCCTCTCCCTCCCCGTCAGCGTCTATCTCAAGAGGCGCGGGACCGCCCTGCGCCCCGGCCTCCTCCAGGACCGCACCGCGCAGATGTACGCCCAGGAGTCGGCCGGGATCAACGCCACCATGCTGCGCAGCGTGGGCCTGCCCGCCTACCCCCGGGTCGTCCCGGCGGGCACGGACGACCTGGGTCCCGTCGTCGCCGACATGCTGCGGGCCGGAATCGACTCGTTCGTCTACGCCGGGTACGCGGCCGGCGCGGCCCAGGTCGCCAGGGAACTGTCGGCGGCCGGCTTCGACAAGCCCCGCCTCGCCTCACAGGCCGTGATCGACCCGGAGTTCCTGGAGCGGGCCGGGGCCGCGGCCGAGGGCTGGCTGATGACCTCCTCCTTCATCGACCCCGCCGCCGTACCGGCCGCGAAGACGTTCACCGCCGCCTTCCGCAAGCGCTACGGCGCCGCGCCCGGCTACTTCGCCGCCGAGGCGTACGACACCGTCAACCTCGTCGTCCAGGAACTGCTGAAGGCCACGAAGCGCGAACGGCCGCCGCGGCGCAAGGAGCTGGTCGGCCTGCTGCGCAAGAGCCGCTACAAGGGCGTCACCAAGGAGTTCGCGTTCAAGCCGGCGGACGGGCAGTTCAGCGGCTGGGGCATCTTCCTGCACCAGGTCGAGGACGGCCGCTTCCGCTTCCTCGGTGAAGCCCCCTCCAGGGTGTAGCGGTGAACAGGGCACACTCCGATCGTTCCGGCGGGTTCGCGGACCGCTCGGGAGTGCGCGCGCTCAAGCCGGGCGACCCGTCCTTCGTCGGCGGCCACCGGCTCCTCGGCCGGCTCGGCGCGGGCGGCATGGGCGTGGTCTACCTGGCCCGTTCGGCGGGCGGGACGCTGGTCGCGCTGAAGGTGATCCGCGCCGAGTACGCGGCCGACCCCGGCTTCCGGGCCCGCTTCCGCCGCGAGGCACAGGCGGCGAGCGGGCTCACCGGACGGTGGGTGGTCCCGGTCACCGCGGCGGAGCCGGAGGCTCGCGAACCCTGGCTGACGACCGCCTTCGTACCGGGTCCTTCACTCACCGAGGCGGTCACGCTGCACGGGCCGCTGCCGGAACGTACCGTACGGGCCCTGGGCGCCCGGCTGGCCGAGGCGCTCACCGAGGTGCACGCCGCGGGCCTGGTGCACCGGGACGTCAAACCGGGCAACATCCTGCTCGCCCTGGACGGCCCCCGGCTGATCGACTTCGGCATCGCGCGGTCCACCGGTGTCACCGCGCTGACCGCGAGCGACGTGGTGATCGGCTCGCCCGGCTATCTCTCACCCGAGCAGGCACAGGCACGGGCCGGTGACGTCGGCCCGCCGAGCGACCTGTTCTCACTGGGCTGCGTCCTGGCGTACGCGGCGACCGGCCGCCGCCCGTTCGGCACCGGCACCGCGGCCGCCGTCGTCTTCCGTACGGTCCACGAGGAACCGGACCTGGCCGCCGCGCCCTGGACCCTGGTCCCGCTCCTGACCGACTGCCTGGCGAAGGACCCGACGGCCAGACCGACGGCACAGGAGATACGGGCCGCTTTGACGGCGGAGACCACCGGGACCACCGGGACCACCGAAGATGGTGGGACCGGTGGGACCGGTGGGACCGGTGGGATCGGCGGGCCGGAGCGGTCGGGCGACTGGCTGCCGCCCCCGCTCCCCCGCCTGATCGCGGAACGCTCGTCCGCTGTCCTGTCCCTGCCCGACCCCGACCCCGCGCCCGATGCCGCGCCCACAGATCCCGGCCCCTCCTCCGCCTCCACCTCCGCCCCCGTCACACTCGTACAGCCGCCGGAGCCACGCCCCGCCCTCACCCGGCGCCGCCTGCTGACGCTGGGCTCGGCGGCCGGAGTGACCCTGACGGGCGGCGGGCTCGCGGTGTGGGCCGCCTCCCGAGGGGCGGCCGGATCCGACGGCGCGGCCCACTCCGGCCCACTGCCCCGGTACGTCATCGGACTGCACGCGGACCTGTCGGGCCCGGACCGGGCGATCGGCCGGGCACAGGAACGGGGCGCGCGGCTCGCCGTGGCGGACTTCAACTCCGGCTCCCGTGACCACCGCGCCTTCGACCTGACGCTGAGGGTCCTGGACGACGCCGGGAAGCCGAAGCGGGCCGAGGAGGTGGCTGCGACGTTCGTCGCGGACGAGGACGTGTACGCCGTCATCGGCCCGACCGGCGCCGCCGCGGCCGAGAACGCCATGTCCCGCTACGAGAAGGCCCTGCTGCCCCTGGTGGCCGTCTCCTGCGGCGACGACCGGTACGCCCAGTCCACCACCCGCTCGTTCTTCCAGCTCAGAGCCGACGAGAACACCCTCTCCACGCCCTTCATCCACTACCTCACCCACGCCGAGAAGAGTCGCAGGACCGCCCTGATCGACGACAGGGCGGCCAGTCTGACGAGTTGGCAGATCGTCAAGGACCTGACCGCGATCCCGCCCTCCAACGGCACGACCACCACGCACACCGTCCCCGCGGACAGCGAGGACTTCGGCCCGGCCGCCACCGCCGTGCTCGCCGCGGACGCGCAGGCCGTCGTGTACGCGGGCGCCTCCCCGCACCGGGCGGCCCGCTGCGCCCGCGCCCTGGACCGGGCCGGATTCCGTGGCACGCGCATGGCGTCGGAACCGGTCCTGCAGCCCGCGTTCCTCAAGGAGGCGGGCGCGGCGGCCGAGGGCTGGGTGATCACGACGACCTACGTCGACCCGGCCGAACTGCCGGCCGCGGCCCGCTTCGTGAAGACGTACAGGAAACGCTTCGGGGTACGCACCGTCGAGCGCTTCGCGGTGGAGGCGTACGACGCGCTGCTCTTCGTCGCCCAGGGCCTGCGCGAGCTGGGCAGCGTCGAGCCCGAACGGGGCGCCATGGTGCGCAGGCTCCGCGAGACCACCCACAAGGGGCTGGCCAAGACCATCGAGTTCGACCCGGTGACCCACGAGTTCACCTGGGTCAACAGCCTCTTCCTGCACCGCGTACGGAACGGCGCTCCCCACTTCCTGGGCCGCTACGACAAGGTGGGGAAGCCCTGATACGGAGTACGGGGTACGGGGTACGGGGTACGGATTCATCGGGGCCGCATGGAACCGAGCTTCCCCCAGACGACCAGGCGGTACGTGGAGGTGTACTCCGGCGTGCAGGTGGTGAGCGTGAGGTAGTGCCCGGGATCGGCGTACCCGTAGGAAGGCTTGACCGCGCTATGGGGAACCTCCCGGATCACCCCGCCGTCCCCGGCCGAGGTACTGGGCAACGTCCTGTCGACGACGTACGTGTACACGGCGGCCCTGGTCTCGACCTGGATCCGGTCGCCGCGCCGCAGCCGGTTGATGTACCGGAAGGGCTCGCCGTGGGTGTTCCGATGCCCGGCGAGAGCGAAGTTCCCGGCCCGGCCGGGCTGCGCGGTCCCCGGGTAGTGACCGACGTATCCCTTGTTGAGCACGTCGCCCTTGCTGACCCCTTCCGCGACGGGAACGCGTAGTCCGAGCCGCGGAATGCTGAGGACGGCGTAGGCCTGGGTCCAGCGGGGCTGGGCGCTGCCGGAGGACCTGCCCCCGGCCCCGGACGAGGACCGCCGGCTGTCAGGGGAGGCGCCCTCAGCCCCCAGGACGAATTCCCCACCCCCACCCCCGCCCCCGTCCCCCTCTTCGCCGCCGTCCTCCCACTCCCTCTCCAGGGCCTGGACCTTCCGCTCGGCGCCCTCGCGGGCCTGCCGGTTGGTCCACCACAGCTGGTGTGCGACGAGCAGCAGGAGAACGACCCCGAGGGTCACGAGAACCTCGGCACCACTCCAGAGAACCCGGCCGAACCGCGCACGCCGCCGCCGACCCTGCTGATGAACGACGGGTACGCGCACGCGCGGGCCTCCTCCCAGAGGCGGTGCCGACGGACCGGGCCGGGGGTTCACCGGGTCCGACCCGGGGCCGCACGATAAACGCTGAGCCACCAACTGACCACCCCCGGGAACGCCCCGCTCCTCACGGCCCTCCCCCTTCCTCCCCCACTTCCTCTCCCACTTCCTCGTCGCGGCTCACGACCGCGGCTCACGACCGCGGCTCACGTGGCCTCCGCGATCTCACCGCTGGCCTGCACATACCTGACCGGTGACAGTCGTCGGCAGTACGGTGTCACCCATGCGCCCCGACACGCCTGCCGAGTACGTCGACCACAACGCCGAAGCAGCACGCCTGGAGCGGACAGCCGGCCTCTACCCCGAGGACGCCGAACACCTGCTCCTGCAGGCCGCGGCCCACCTCGAACTGGCCGACGACCGCCCACGAGCCACCTCTCTCTACGACCGCCTGCTCGCCGGCCCGACCTCGCTGGAGAACCCACTCCTGGTACGGGCCCTGAAGGCGGCCAACCTCTGGGAGTACGGCCACGAGGCGGAGGCCGGCGCGATCATCACCGGAGTCCGCGCGGCGGCCCCCCGCGACCCCGCGACCTGGGTGATCGTGGCGGAGTCCCTGGAGGCCCACGACGAGCTGGAAGCCGCACAGGAGACGTTCACGGAGGCGGCGGTCCACCTCCTGACCGACGTCCCGGAGCCCCCGTACGCGACCCACCCGGTCCTCTTCGGCCGCCATCGCGTACGCCGCATGCTGGGCCTGTCCCACGACGACTGGGACACCCTCGCGGACACCCTGCACTCCTCCCCGGTCTCCCTGGACGAGCTGCACGACCCCAAGCGCGTGTGGTCGCTGGGCTCCGACAACCCGGCGGAACTGGAAGCGGAGATCTCCCGCCTGCGCGCCGAACTGGGCACGTACCGCGAGGCGTTGTCCCGCCCGTTCCCGGTGGCGGTCCTCCACTGGCCGGCCCCGGAGCTGACGGAACTGTTGACCGCGTACCCGACCCTGTCGGCGGAGTACCCGTCCCACGCCGAACACCTGACGACGATAGAAGCCTCCCTACGCGAACTGGCAGCCTCGGGCACCCCGAACCTGGGCATCGTGACGGGCACGGTCCCGTCGTACGAGGCATTCGCAGCCTCGGAAAGCGCCTCCCCGACCGACGCGTCCCTACTACCGCAGTACGCGACAACACTGGCGGCAAGAGGAAGGGCAGAGGCTTGGCCACCGGAGCGGGGGGCGGCTTGTTGGTGTGGGTCGGGGCGGGCTTATGAGGGGTGTCACGGGGATACGGACGCCTGACTGTCGGTGCCCCGACACCGGATCGGGCAGCCAGGAGACTCGGCTTCCGCCCTCGGACGGGCACTCGGCGGACCATCGCAGGGACCGAGTCATGATCGTGAGGCACAGCCGCCTTGAGCACGATGAAGCCGTCCACGCCTGCCGTCTCGGCGCGCATGAGCAGGCAAGCGAGCAAGGACACGGCCGCCGAACTGGCGGTCCGTCGCCTGCTCCACGCGGCCGGGCTGCGTTACCGCGTGGAGTATCCCGTGCCGGGCATGCCACGACGCCGCATCGATGTGGCCTTCACGTCGGTCAAGGTCGCCGTACTGATCGACGGGTGCTTCTGGCACGGCTGCCCCGAACACGCGACCCAGCCGAAGTCGAACGCACAGTGGTGGCGGCAGAAGCTGGACCGCAACATGGCACGAGACGCGGAGACCACCGCCCATCTCGTGGTGGCAGGGTGGGAGGTTCTGCGGTTCTGGGAGCACGAGGCGCCGGATGACGTGGCCCTGCGCATCGCGGCTGCCGTGACGCGACGGAGAGTTCGACGAGGGCGGGGGACGTAGCCGTGAGCGGGTTGACCTTCTTGGACGTGTGCTCCGGAGCGGGTGGACTCGCTCTGGGACTGGAGCAGGCCGGCTTCGAACCGACGCTGCTCCTGGACGAGGATGCCGACGCCTGCCGCACCCTACGAGCCAACCGACCGCGGTGGAACGTGCTTCAGGAGGACCTCCTGGACCTGGACCCGAGCGAACACCCCGAGTGCTACGACGTGGACCTGCTGTCCGCGGGACTGCCGCGGGTGAAGTCCAGCGCCACCGTCGCCCGCGCCGAGTCGGGCAGGGAGGAGCGGCTGTTGGAGGCCGCCGTGTACCTCGCTCACGCGGTCGGACCCCGGGCCCTGCTGATCGAGAATGTGCCCGGCCTCGCGGACCCGGAGAAGTTCCACGCCTTCCACCAGTTCGCCCGCGCCGAACTGGAGCATCTCGGTTACGAGTTCAGCTGGTTCGTCTTCAACGCCGCCGACTTCGGCGTGCCGCAGGATCGCAGGCAGGGGGTGCTGGTCGCGCTCAAGAAGCAGTGGTTCCCGGCTTTTCAGCCGCCTCCCCCGACTGTGACGCGACATGTGTCAGCGGGCGAAGCCCTGGCTCCCTCGATGCGGTCGCGTGGGTGGAGGGACGCCGATCGGTGGGTGGCCCGAGCGGCCACCGTGGCGCCGACGCTGGTCGGCGGATCGAAGAATCGCGGTGGGGCCGACCTGGGGCCCTCCGGAACCAAGCGCAAGTGGGAGAAACTGGGAGTGAACGCCCACTCGCTGGGCGATCAGATCCCCGGGCCGGACTTCGTGTGGGCGCCGGAACTCGGCAAGGACCACATGGTGAAGCTCACGGTCGATCAGGCTGCTCTGCTCCAGAGCTTCCCCGAGGACTGGGAGATCACCGGGAGGAAGACGGCCCGCTACCGACAGATCGGCCATGCCTCCCCACCGCCGATGGGCAAGGCGCTGGGTTCGGCCATCGCCCATGCGCTCCGCTCCTGACGGGTCCCACAGGTAAGGGATGCTCGGTACCACCGTCGCAGGCTGTTCCACCCTGCCCATGAGCAAAGCACTCCTACGCCTCTGGCATCGGCAACTACACTTCACGCCCATGAGCCACATCGAAAAGGTACTATCTCCACCTGCGGTTTTTCGCATTTTGGACCTATTTGCGGGGCCTGGTGGGCTGGATGTGGCAGCAGACGTTCTGGGGCACCAGGTCACCGGTATCGAATGGGACGCGGGAGCATGCGCTACCCGCAGTGCGGCGGGGATGGACACCTTCCAAGGTGATGTCCGGCAGTATCGCGCAGCCTTCTTCCCGAACGCCCAGGTACTGACGGGCGGTCCTCCGTGCCAGACGTTCACCGTCGCCGGACACGGAGCGGGCCGCAGAGCGCTGGATCAGGTGGCGCGGTACATCGATCGCTTGCACGAGGCAGTGTGCGCCGAGGACCAGGAATGGAAGGAGATCTTCCGAGTCTGGCGGAAGATCCACGAGGAACTCCGGCAGAAGGAGATCGAAGCCTCAGAGGTCAAGACCCGCAAGCGCGAGGTCGAGGAGCTCAGGGCCGTGAGACGCAAGGCCATGAAGGCCAGGCTGATTCGTCTCGGACACCCGGTGAGCGCGGTCAAGGGCATCCTGAAGGTGCTCAAGACCCCGCAGAACCTAGAGTTTCAGGATGCCGAGCTCAAAGGCCTCCTCGATGAGATCAGCGATCTGAACGGTGAGCTCGCCAAGTTGAAGGACCAACTCGAGGAGTTGGGTGACGAGCGGACAGGGCTGGTCCTGCAACCTCTGTGGTGGGTGATCGAGCGAAGCAGGCGGCCTGGCTCGGAGCCCTACGAGGCGGTCGTCCTGGAGCAGGTACGCGCGGTGATGCCGGTGTGGGAGAAGTACGCGGAGGTGCTCGCTTCCCTCGGATATCGGACCGCAACACAGTTGATGCACACCGAGGCCTTCGGCGTGCCGCAGACCCGGCGACGAGCGGTGCTGATGGCCCGGTTCGATCCGGGCGCCCTCAGGAGCAAGGCCCCGCTCCGTCCCGGTGGCTTCCCCCAGGTGCCCGAGACGCACGAGTACTACCAGCCCGGTGGCCGAATCACCTTGCCACCGAAGGCGCCGTGGGTCTCCATGCAGAGCGCTCTCGCGGGGGCGAGGAGGATCGCGCGGGAACTGGAACTGGAACTGCCCGATCGTCCGGCGTTCACCGTCGTCTCCAACTACGGCACGGGTGGTGTCCCCGAGGCGCGCGGCCGACGCGACCACGACGCCCCTTCCGCCACGATCACCGGGAAGGTGTCCCGGAACCGCGTGGTCCACCAGGACACCGACGAGGAACTCGTCCCCAATCGCTTCACCCCTGCCGAGGCAGGAGTGCTCCAGACGTTCCCCGTCGCATACCCCTGGAGCGGCAACGACGTGTCGCAGCAGATCGGCAACGCCGTACCGCCCAGGCTCGCCCTTCACGTGCTGCGGCACGTACTCGATCCCCGACCGGACAGCGACGAGGCCGCTGTCGGGCTGAAGCGGGCCGCCGCGGATCTGGAAGCCTGGAAGCCCGGCGAGCCTGTCGAGATCCGCCGGCACGGCGAATGGAAGGGCCACCCGCTCACCGGCAGGTGACCCCTCCCGCTCAATCCTGGAGTGTCCGGCCCCTGACCGGGGCGGTCTCGAAGAGTTCGGCGAAGTAGTCGGTGAGCGCGACCAACGACTCCTCCGGGACGGGCTCGTCGTCGGGCCCGTCCGGCAGGGAGTGCCTCGGCACCGGGGGAGCGGACTCGGCCTCCGCGACCCACTGGCGCAGCACCTCGGGATCGCGCGACTCGTCCCGGGCCAACGCGTCGTAGACCAAGGTCGCGCCGGCGGCGTTGACCGCCGTCATCAGGCCTTCGATCTCCCGCCCGGTACTGGCGACACCGCGTTCCAGGATACGTACCAGGGCCAGGGCGGTGGGGCGATGGTCGATCACGTCCCGCTTGAGCGCGGAGTGGATCAGGTCCTGGTTGGCGCAGGCCGCGATCACCGGAGAGTAGTCCTTGCCGTTACGGAACATCTCCGCCGCCCACCACAGGCGCGAGAAGCACTGCCGGTCCGACGCACCCTTGAACCGTTCCCGGTTGATCCGCGGCACTCCCCCACCACGTGGGGTTGTCGGCGGATGTCTGAAGGCCACGTAGTCCGGGGCGACAGCCAGTGCGAGATGGTTCCAGAGCCGCTGGTCCGCGGCCTCACGCCGGGTGAGGCGCAACGTCGCGTGCAATCGGGGCGCCAACCAGCCGTCGGCGTCCGTCCGGTTGTCCTCGAACTGGTGCTTCGCGTCGTCCACGAGATCCCTGAGAGGCTCCGCCTCCCACCGGGCGTCGTCCTCGGGAAGAGGTTCGACGACTTTGGCCAGGTCGACGCCCCCGTGCCCGCGGGCTCCGCTGAGAAGGTCCTCGGTGAGGAAGGGGTCGGCGGCCGCCGCGGAGAGCAGTCCGAGCCGCTCGGGAATGTAACGGGGCTTCTCGATCACGTGCCGGCCTCTCGATTCATCTGCTGCAATGTGCGCAGGACGTTGGTGACCGTCTTCTTCGCGCCGGCTCGGCGAACGGCGGCAAAATGGACACGAGTCTGAAGTTCCACCCACCCCGAGTCGCCGGTCCGACGGCGGTGGACCTGCCGGAGCGCCTCCTCCACGCGGAGGCCCGGGACCACGTCGGGGAGCATCTCCCGCAGCACTTCCCCCCGCCAGTCGGTGGGGAAGACGGGCGAGCCGTCGGGTTCGACCTCCAGATCACCCACGGCGCTGTGGAACACCGCGGTCCACACGTCGGTGGCCATCTGCGCGACCAGCAGCTCATGGATCTTGTTCTCGATCCCGCCGCTGTCGCCGCCGAGCAGATCGGAGAAACCCTCGACGTCGGTGTTGATCATCACCAACGGCAGCCGACCCGAGGCGTCGATCACCCAGGGAACGTCGGAGTAGGGCCGCAACCATTCCCGCGCGCTCTTGGAAAAGCTCGCCTGCCTCACGTCCAGGCGCAGTCCACCGAGCGGCTCCTCGGCGGAGACGTCGACCGTCCAGTCGCTGTCCGTCTCCGTGATCGCCCGACCTTCGACGTCGCCGACCGTCGCGACGGCGTGGACCGCCAAGGAGGCACGGCCCACATGGTTGTCGCGGACCACTTCGATCTCGCCGGACCACTCCTTGCTACGCGGAGCGTCCTGCCTCAGGTCTACTGAGGTGCGCACGTTGGTGGCGCCCTCGGTGAGTACCGCCAGGACCCTCAGGTCGCTCCACGGCCCGTCGGGATCGTCAGCGCCGGGAGGCAGCGTGGCGGACAGGCCGATTCTGGCCGAGACCCAGTCCTCGTGCTGCGCAACGCCCAGGGCCACGGTCCGTTGAGGGGTGGAGTAGGCGGAGGTGTCCAGGTGGTCGTGAGTGCCGTCTGGCAGTCTGAGGGAGGCCGAGGTAACCCTCAGGACGATCGGGCGGTTGAGTCGTTTGTACGGGTAGAACTTCATGCCTCACTCCCCTGTGCCGGCACGGAGTTCGAGAACGAGCCGCGTGAGTTCGGTGCGGACCGGATGGCTGGTGGCGTCTGTGGAGCCCCGGAAGACGGCTCGACGGGCGCGCGGCGTGAAGCGAAGCACCCCGCCCTCGACCTCGCACCCCTCCACCGCGGTGAGTTCCGCCCAGTCGAGCCTGGGTCGGCTTCCCGACCGGACGTCGAGAAGGACCACCGGTTTCATGGCGGGCAGTTCGTCGGCCCGTGGCAGTTTCACCTCGGCGGTGATCCGCCACTCCCCACCGGTGCCGATCTCGGCATCCAGCTTGTCCAGTTCGGGCAGAGCCGCCCCGGATCCACGCTTGGGCACGGTGCCCTTGCGCGGGACGGTGAGTTTCTTGCGCAGCTTGGCACTCTCCTGTGAACGCGCGCTCCTCGGCCGGACGACCAATTCCTTCACTCCCGCGTTGACCTCGGTGGTCAATCTGGAAATGCGGTTGTGCGCGGTGTGCGACCAACGGAGGGTCAACTCCTCGGTCTGCCCCCAACGGTCGTGCTCGGGTGGTTCGGCGGCACGCAGGAACTCCTCGGCCTCCTCGGCGAAGGGCGCCGACTCCCCGGCCGCCTGCCCCAGCAGGAGAACGGCCTGGAACGAGGTGACGCCCAGCGGCAACCCGAAGACGCCGGACTCCTTGACGGTCATCCGGTTGCCACGCAGCGAGTGGACCTGGTTCGGGTCGCCGTCCTTGTCCTCCGCCTCCGTGACCAGGAGCACCCCCGGGTGCGTGCCGAGCGTGCCACGCCGCCCTCCGGACAGCGGCAGCCGGAGCGGCACGGTGCGAAGAGCCACCTGCCCTGCCTCGGTGAGCCGGTCCACGGTCGCTCCCTCGTAGAACGCGCGCAGCGCCCGGGTACGCGAGGGCTGGGTGTCGGTGGGGTCGACCTTCTCCTCCTCGATGACGACCTGGTCGTTGCGAAGCGTGCGGACCGAGGTCTCCAACAGCGGGAGTCTGCCGCCGCCTCCGGTCATGGCCGCCCAGAAGTCCCGGCTCAGCGCCTCGACCAGGCGTCGGTGCATGACGCGGATGTCGCGGATCCCGTCGTCGTCCCGCCCGTTCTCGTCCTCGTCGTCCGTCGAGTCCGTCCTCCCCTGTTCGAGGCTCGCCACGTCGTGGGCGCCGACGATGAGGAAGGACGTGCCCGGCTCGTCACCGTCGCGGGTGAGGTGAAGGCTCTCGACCGTCTTCTCGTCCGCCCACCAGGAACGGACCACCTCCGCGCCGGTCGTCTCGGGGTCGGGGCGGCCCAACCAGGCGGGGCCGGCGTACGGATTGCCGCCGACGGAACGCCACGGCAGCTCCAGTCGTCCGATGACACGGCGCTCGGTGCGGCCCTCGTGAGGGACCGAGAGCGTGGAGTTGATCAGCACCATCCCGAGCGCGCTGGTCGCCCAGAGCGTCGCCTTGCCGAGCCCGAAGGAACCGCCCGCCCCTCGACCCGACTTGAGGCTCTCCAACTGTCGGCGGACGACGGCCGCGAACTTGCCGTCGTCGTAGTCGTCGCCGGTGAGACCGGACGCGTTGTAGTCGTCGATCCGTAGAAGGACCAAGCGCCCCTTCTCGAACATGTCGCGTACGCCGGCGTCCACGACGCGTCCGACCTTCTGATCGGCGGCGGCTTCGGAGACGGCCAGGTAGTGGGGCTGGAGTTCGTCCCAGAGGACAGCGGCACGGAACGCGTCCAGCTTCTCGCCGGTGAGTTCGTGGATGGTGTAGCGCACGCGGACCGGACGGCCGTTCTCCACGACTCTCTCGTCGAGACTGTTCTGACAGGTCTCGCGCGCGAGCACCTGGACGTCCGCGTCGAAGGCGAAGGCAGCGGCGTTCCCGCCGTCGCGCCCGCCGTCCTGGTAACCGGGTCGGTGGTACCAGGTGATGGGGAGACCGCTCTGCGTGTCGGTGGTACGGGTATGCACCGTACCCAGGTCCGTGCCGAGCGCCTTGGCGATCTCCCCCATGACGGTCGGACGTGGCACCGAGCGCCTGGTGATCCACGCCGAGACCGCGGCCCTGGTCAACCCCAGCTCGTCGGCCAGCTCGGCCTGCGTCTTCCCCGCGATCTTGAGCTGTCGGGACAGCCAGGGCCCGAACTCTTCGCCGGCCTCCATGGGGCCTCCCACTCTTTGCCGTATGTCGTTGTGCCAACAGTCACGGGCAGGTTAATTTGACATCGAGACCTACGTCAACTGGAACTTGACAACAGCTCGACCGGCCCCACAGAGTACTAACTGTCCAACTTGACCTATGCGCCCGATATGGGCATTCCATCCGACAGTGCCGCACGAGCGGCGGGCCCCGCATGACGCGACCGACAAATCCCTGCCGCAAACGCTCCTTGCAAATCGGAGAGGTCAACTCCGTTACTGCGCCCAGGTATTGGGATTTACACGAATGGGTGAAGCGCTCTAGGATCGCCAACAGCGGAAGCGTCCGTCTCACTCAGGAACTCCTGTGTCAAACGGGTGAGTTGTGCCCTCTCACACTTGAACGACCCCGAACGTGCTTGCGGTACGGGGATCGACGACCACGACCAGAGGACGCGAAGTTCCCATGGAAGACCCTCCTGAGGAGACGGAACCTCTGTACCACTGCACTCCTCATTCGCTGCGTGAAATTCACTCCATGTCCTTGGATCTCTCCTTGGCCAGCTCCGACTTGGTAAAAAAGCAGATTCTCGACTCGTTCGGTACGACGATCGAGGAATTCGACGAACTCTTCGGACACGGATCCGGATCCATCGGTCCCCACGACGACTGAACCGCGCAGATCGTCGAAGCACATAGTCACAGGTCAACAGGACGACTCCCATGCTCGCCCCTGTCGTCCGCTTGCGTTGTTCCACCTACCGCAGGAGCCGTGAAGAAGTCATGTCCGATTCCCCGCCGCCGGTTGTCCCCACCGTCATCGAACAGTCCTCACGCGTCCTGCAGACCTACGCGGTCGATCCCGGTCTCGTCCCGGAACACGCGAACGGAGAACGCCGTATCACGCAGGGAGGATACGGTGACCGTCAACTCTTCGAACTCGTGCAGAACGCGGCCGACGAGATCTCGGCGGAGCCCGGCGGTTCCGTCCAGGTCATCCTCACCGAAACGCACCTCTACTGCGCCAACGAGGGTGACCCGGTGACCCCCGAAGGTGCCGAGACCATTCTCCGGATGAGCATGTCGCGCAAGCGAGGCGGTCAGATCGGTCGTTTCGGCGTGGGTGTGAAATCCGTTCTGGTCGTCACCGACACGCCACAGTTCTTCAGTAGCTCCGGCTCCTTCGGATTCGACCGCGAATGGGCACTGGAAAAGATCCGTTCGGTTCCCGGTGTACGGGAGCGCCTCGGCGATCAGTTCGAGGCGCCGGTGCTACGCATGGCGCGTCCCCTCGACGCGGACGCCGAGCGCGCTCAGGATCCCGTCCTCGACGAACTGCTGCGCTGGGCGACGACCGTCGTCCGTCTGCCCCTGCTCACCGGTGCCGCCGGCAGGTTGGCGCTGGACATGCACGGCGGACGGACGGCCGCCGGTTCCGCCCGTGAGGAGTTCCCGCTCGGGTTCCAGCTCCTCTCCCCCCATGTGGCTAAGGTCGTGCTCGAGGACCGCCGGCCCCGCCCGGCCGTCCGTCGCGTGCTGACCGCCCAGCGGTCCGGGGACCTGCACACCGTGATGGAGGAGCGGACGAACAGACAGCCGGTCACTGCCCGTTGGCGGGTCTTCTCCACCACGCACGAACCCGGTGGCGCCGCGCGCGCCGACGCCGGTGAACTGCACGACCGGCTCGCCCTGGACCTCGCCTGGGCGGTGCCGGCGCTGGAGAAGGACGAGAAGAGCGGGCTGTACGTCAGCCCGCAGTCGCGCGGACGCGGGCGCTTCTGGTCCTTCTTCCCGACCAAGTACGAGATGTCCCTGAGCGGCATCCTCAACGGTGCCTGGAAGACGAACGAGGATCGCCAGAACTTGCTCGACTCCTCGCCGTTCAACGAGGAGATGGTCAAGGTCTCGGCGGGGTTGGTGGTCGACTCCCTCCCTCACCTGGCCCCCGCCGAGGACCCCGCCGCATACCTCCCACTGCTGCCCGGCCGTGTGAAGGAAGCCATCAGCTGGGCCGACGAGTTCCTGACCAGGGAGATCTGGGAGCGGGCCGCGGTTCGTCCGTCGCTGCCCGACCAGGAGGGTGTGCTGCGCGCCCCCGTCGAGCTGTGTGTCCCTCCGCGTCTCGACAAGGAACGGAGTGTCGGTTGGCTGCGGATGTGGCACGAGTCCCCCGGCCGGCCGTCGAACTGGCTGCACCCGAACGCCGAGGCCGACACGCTGCGTTCGGGCAAGGTCGAGCACGTTCTCGTCGCGGCCGGACACAAGCGGGCCGATGTGCGTGCGTGGCTGGAGGCACTGGTCGAGTGCGGGACCGCCGAGGCGTCCGCGACGGCGATCCGCATTCTCGCCGACATGGTCGAGGCCGGGTCGCCGTACGCCGAGGAAGCCCGCAGAGCGAAGATCGTCCTCACCGAGGAACACGGTCTGGTCCCCCCGGTCCCCGGTCAGGTGTACCGCCGCGCCGACGAGGACGGGCTGCGCGAATCCCTGGTCTACGTGGTCGGGGAGATCGCGCGGAGGCAGGATCTGGCTGCCGCACTCAACCTGCTCGGCATCCGGGAGGCGGATGCCGAGGGCCGGTTCATCAGCATCCTCGACCAGGGTTTCGGCGGCTACGGAAGCTCCGAATGGGAGCGTTTCTGGGACCTGTTCCGCCAGGCGGGCGGGCGTCAGTTGACCCACACCGTGCTCCGACTCGTACCGGACGCCCGGAAGACCCTGCGCGTACGGACCGCGGACGGAAAGTTCCGTCCCGTCCGCGACTGCATGCTGCCGGGCGCGGTGGTCGACACGGAACGGGACCCGAGCATCGCCGTCGACACCCGCTTCCACTCCGACGACCTCGCCTTCTTCCGCGAGATCGGCCTGCGGGAACGGCCGTCCACCTCGGTGCGCCCGGAGGGCGAGAGCTGGTTCGACGAGTATCGGGAAGCAGTCCACTCCGCCTATCTGCGAAGTCTGGACCAGCGGGCTCCCCGCCCGACCATCAACCGTATGAAGGTGGAGGGGTCCGCGATCGGTGGCCCGTTGCACCTCTTCCGGTCGCTCTCCGAGGAGTCCCGAGCGGCCTTCCTCAAGGCGCTGCCCGACGACGCGGTGGTGGACAACTGGACGCGTCAGATCGGTGCGCAGTCGAGCACCCGGCAGGCCGTGATGTCGCCGATCCGCTGGATGCTCAAGAAGCACGGGGTCGTGTCCACCTCCCAGGGCATCAAGCCCCTGGTCGAAGCGGTCGGACCCCAGCTCGCCGCCTACCGCGATGTTCTGTCGGTCGCCGACATCTCTCCGGAGAAGGCCCGCAAGCTGCGTCTGCCCACCACAGTCGACGAGGTGCCCGCCGCACGCTGGAAGACCCTCCTCTCGGACGTGACCCGCAGCGAGGACGACGCCTTCGTCGGCAACACCTACGTGATGCTCACCCGGTTCGGGGCCGACTTCCCCGAGGACTCACTGACCCGCTGCCGGATCGGCGACACCTGGGACACCCGCCCCGACGACGAGATCACCGTCGCCGTCGGCACGACCGAGTACCGGGCGTTGCGCGCGGAACAACTCCCCGCTCTGCTCGTGGCGACAGCCCAGGACGCCGAGTTGATGGTCGAGAAGTGGGACATGAGGCGCTATGCCGACGCGATCACCAGGGAGACCCGGGAGGCCCCGGACGGTGACCCGGTCCCGCTCGTGGAGCTGTACCCGGGCCTGCGCCAGCGGCTGAGCAGCGGCAACCGGAACACCGTCGTGCAGCGGTGCAGTGAGTTGGAAGAGGTGACCCGGACCCCGAACGCCGCGAAGACCCGCCCTCTGGACGCGGTACGCCAGGGCACCACGGTCAAGGTCCGTGTCCCCTTGGAACCCGAACCGATGCTCCGCCTGATCGACCGCGAGCTGGAGCTCGGACTCGGATCAGCCGGCTGCCGGGCGGTCCTGGAGCACCAGGAGCGGATGGCACGGGACAGCAGGACCCAGGCAGCCCTGAAGGCCGTCCGGGACGCGGACGACGTGGTCACCAAGATCGAGCTGCTGGTCGGCGCGGAAGCCCTGCGTTCCGGACTGCCCGAAGGACTGATGGAGGCCGAACTGGAGTCGACCGGCGGTACGGAGCCCTCGGGGCACCGGATCGCGCAGATGGCCTTCAACGCGCACGGCGACGGAGTGCTCCAGCAGCACGCCCGGGACATCCAGGCCCAGTACCCCAACGCGCCTGTGGCCTACGGGGGTTCGTCGGCGGCCGTGACCTTCGTGTCGGACCTGAGGCTGCCGGCGCCCTTCGCCGGTTCCAGGACGCCGGCTCCGCCCGCCTCCGAGACCGTGGACGGCCCGAAGGACTTCCCCCGGCTCCACGACTACCAGGAGGAACTGGTCCGGAACATCTCCACGCTGCTCGACCGACTGGCGCCGCAGCGCGGCATGTTGTCCCTGCCGACCGGCGCCGGCAAAACCCGTGTCACCGCCGAGGCCGTGATCCGCTGGGTGAAACGGGTGGGCGCCCTGGACGGCCCGCTGCTGTGGATCGCGCAGACCGACGAGTTGTGCGAACAGGCCGTGCAGAGCTGGAAGTTCGTGTGGAACAAGGTGGGCGCGGAAGGACCGCTCACCATCAGTCGGCTGTCGGGCAGCCACGAGGTGGGCAACGTCGTCGACCACCCACATCTCGTCGTCGCCACGGACGCCAAGTTGGAGCGGTGTCTGGACACCGATCAGTACGCCTGGCTGCGGCAGGCCACGCTGGTGATCGTGGACGAGGCGCACACCGCCACCTCCAAGCGGTACACCCAGATTCTGGGCCTGCTGGGACTCACGCGGTACGAGATCGGACGGCATCTGCTCGGTCTGACAGCCACTCCGTTCCGCAACACCAATGAGGAGGAGACCCGTCAGCTCGCCGGCCGTTTCGGCAACCGGCGCCTCGACGAAGGCGTCTTCCCCTCCGGAGATCCTTACCGGGATCTCCAGGAATGGGGAATGCTCGCCCAGGTCGAGCACCGCACGCTGGAAGGCGGCAGCATCGAGCTGACGCGGGAGGAGAAGGTACAGGCCGACCGGATGGCGACCCTCTCCAGCGCCGCCGAGCAACGCCTGGCCGACGACCATGCGCGCAGCCGCCGTATCGTCGACGAGGTGGCCGGCCTGCCGGAGGGCTGGCCGACTCTGCTCTTCGCCACCTCCGTGGATCATGCGAAGTATCTGGCGGCCATGTTGAACGACCGTCGGATCCCCGCCGCCGCTGTGGACTCGACCACCAGTCCCCAGGACCGGCGCCGGCGCATCGAGAACTTCCGCTCCGGTCGGATCCAGGTGCTCACCAACTACGGTGTCCTGACCCAGGGGTTCGACGCGCCCGCCACCCGTGCCGTGGTGGTGGCCCGCCCGGTCTACAGCACCAACCGCTATCAGCAGATGATCGGTCGCGGCCTGCGTGGTCCGAAGAACGGCGGCAAGGACACCTGCCTGATCCTCAACGTCAGCGACAACATCGCCAACTTCGACACCCAACTCGCCTTCAACCAGTTCGAGCACCTCTGGAGCCGGAAGTGACCGACGCCTACCTCGACAGCCCCCCGCTCACCGACGAGCAGCGGGCCGTGGTCGAGCAACCCTGGGACGCGCGCGTACTGGTCACCGCCGGGGCGGGGGCGGGAAAGACGCACACCCTGGTGCGTCGACTCGACGCACTGTGCGGTCGGCAGGACCCGGAGGAGGCGTTGGAGGCCGCCGAGATCCTGGTGCTCACGTTCTCGCGGGCGGCCACCCGCGAGTTGCGCGAGCGGATCTCCCGGCACGGAGAACGGGCCCGCCGGGTGCGCGCCCGGACCTTCGACGCCTGGGCCTACGAGGTACTCCTCCGCGCACATCCCGACGGCGAGTGGGGAGCGGTCGGCTTCGAGGAGCGGATCGCCGCCGCAACCCGCGCGGTCGAGAAGGGCGCGCTGGAGATCGGCGACGCCGTCCCGCCCGCCCACGTGATGATCGACGAGGTCCAGGACCTGCTGGGCGGCCGCCGCGAGCTGGTGGAGACGCTGCTCGACCGGTACCAGGACAGCTGCGGCTTCACCGTCGTCGGGGACGCCGCCCAGTCCGTCTACGGCTTCCAGATCGCGGACCCGGGCGAAAGGGTCGACGAGACCGGCCGATTCTTCGACTGGCTGCGCTTCTCGTACCCCGACGACCTGGTGGAGCTGCGTCTCACCGAGAACTTCCGGGCAACCACCGCCGAGGCCCGCATCGCGCTGGCGCACGGCCCCCTGCTCCAACAGCTCACCGACCCCGACGAGGCGGGAACGCGCTACGACGAACTGCGTGACCTCCTGCTGGACCCGGCGAACGGCATGGGCGACCTCACCGACGAGTTCACCCTGGACGGTCTGCGGAAGCTCTCCGACACCTGTGCCGTCCTCACCCGCGACAACAGCGAGGCCCTCGTGGTGTCCGGCCTGCTGCACGCGCACGGCATCGAGCACCTGCTGAGGCGCCCCCTCGAAGAGCGTCCGGTGCCGTACTGGGTGGCCGAGTTGCTGCGACGTACCGAGGCGACCGGTCTCACCGAGGACAGGTTCCGCTCCCTCCTCGCGGAGATCCCCCTGCCGTACGAACCCGACGCGGCCACCCTGTGGACCACGCTGCGTCGCGTCGCTCGCGGGTCCGGGCGAGGCGTGCTCGACACGGACCGACTGCGCCGCGCGGTCGCCGACGGAAGGTTCCCGGACGAGGCGGCCGACCCGGAGACCGCCCGCATCGTCGTCTCGACCGTGCACCGGGCCAAGGGGCTGGAGTTCGACCGGGTGATCGTCCTGTCTCCGCCGACGGTCGCGGAACTCCACAAGCGGTACAAGGACGAACTGGACCTCCCCGCCGAGGCCCGCGCCCTCTACGTCGCGATGACACGAGCCCGCCACGACCTGTACCACGTGAACCCTCCCGAGCTGCCGCATCTCAGACGGGCAGGACATCGGCGCGAGGGCCGCCGTTACGTCGGGTCGTGGCGGTCGTACGACAGGTACGGGATCGTCGCCGCGGCGAGCGACGTGTCTCGGGACGATCCGCCCGACCACGAGACGGACGCCTCCGCCACCCAGGCATATCTTCTGGAACAGGTCCGTCCCGGGCAGGAAGTGGTGCTGCGCAGGCGCCACGACGTACCGATGGGCGAGACGCAGAGCCCGCCGTACGTCCTGATGCACGACCGGCGGGAGATCGGCGAGGCGTCACAGCGGTTCCGCGAGGAACTGTTCCAGGTGCAGAAGGTGAACCGTGCCTGGGAGCCCTGGTGGCCCGACGAGATCCACGGTCTGCGGATCGACACCCTGGAGAGCGTGACGGGCAGCACCGCCGCCGGTGCCAACGCCGGACTCGGTGACCGAGGCATGTGGATCGCCCCGCGGATCACCGGCATCGGCCGGTACCGGAGAGCCGACAACGACGAGGAGCAGCGCGCATGACGCACGGGACCGACGGGCACTCCGAGCACTACCGGGTCCGGGACGAGGATCTCCTGCTCGGGCTCCGCCGTGAACTCCTCGGCCCCGCCGAGGACGCCGGACCGGAGGACCGGGGCGAGGTGCTCACCCAGGACGCGCCGATCGACCGCTACCTGACCGGCGTGCTGTACCCGCGGGCTGCGGACAAGGACGCGGAGGAGCGGAAGAAGGAGGAGGTCTCCGAGCAGGACGGTCTGGACGTCGCGCCACTGCTGGTCCGCGACGATGTCGAGGAAGCCGGCACCGCGCAGGACCTCGGCAGGTCCGGCGATCGCCGTCCGTCCTCGATGGGTCTGACCTTCGCGGTGCATCCAGGCATAAGCGCCACGATCCTGATCTCGGCACGCGCCGCCGTCTACCGGCCCACCGATACCGCGGGCAGCCCGGTCGAACCTCGCCGCGCCGAAGCCCGCAGCACCTCCGACCAGCAGGAACACTGGCGACGCGAGGAACTCGAACTCCCGAACCACGAGGTCGACGTCACCGCACCTGTCGGCAACGCGCGGCACGACCTGCACGACGGGGTCGCCCTACGCGTCACCGTTCGACGGCCCGACCCGACCACCGGCACGGTCACGATCACCGTGACGCTGGTCAACGAACACAGGGTCGGCAAGTGGGACCTCCAGGACGCCTTCTCCCTGTTCCAGTGCGGTCTGACGATACGGACCGCCGACGGCTCCACGGCGTTCGTCGAGCGTCCCGCTCCGGGCACCGCCCACGACTCGGAGATCGCCACAAGTCGGTTGCTGCACCGCCATGCCCCGACCTTCGCCGTCGGACACGGCTGCTCCGCCGAGTGGGACTGGGCCCCGACGTCGATCGGTCTGACCGAAACCGTGGACGCAGCGGTCCCCGAGATTCGCAGCCAGTTCGTACCGTCCGTGGAGGTTCTGCTCACCGACTCCAACCCGGAGATCGACAGCTCGGCTCTGTCCATGCTGGGACTGGCGGAGTCGGCCGACACGGAGATCCTGACCACTCTGGAGAACCTCGCCGACGGCTACGAGCGGTGGATCTCCCGCAAGGCGGCCGAGGCGGAGGACCTGGTGGGCGGCCACCACGAGACACCCGCGCGGGACCAGGTGGAAGCTTGCCGCGAGGCACTCGATCGGATCCGTGAGGGCATCGATCTGCTGCGGACCGAGCCCGACGTACTGCGGGCCTTCCGGTACGCCAACCGCGCCATGGCGGAGCAGCGCGCCCGCAGCAAATGGGTCAAGGACGGACGCGTCGGCACCCCCGACCTGGCCGCCGGCCACTGGCGCCCTTTCCAGATCGCTTTCGTGCTGCTCTGTCTGGCCGGCATCGACGACTCCGAGCACCACGACCGAAAAGTCTCCGACCTGTTGTGGTTCCCCACCGGTGGCGGCAAGACAGAGGCCTACCTCGGGCTGATCGCCCTCACGGCGTTCCTGCGTCGCATCCGAAAGGGGGCGGACGGCGGCGGTGTCACCGTCCTCATGCGCTACACGCTGCGCCTGCTCACTCTCCAGCAGTTCGAGCGCGCCGCGATCCTGCTCTGCGCCATGGAGCAGATGCGGCGCCGCACACCCGAGCTGGGCGACGAAGCGTTCTCCGTCGGTATGTGGGTGGGCCGTTCGGCCACCCCCAACACGCTGGCCAAGGCCGAGGAGAAGCTCGGCGAGCTGCGCAGAAGTCTCGACAAGCGCCTCGCCACCGAGAACCCGGTCCAGTTGCACGCCTGTCCCTGGTGCGGGACCCGTCTCGACGCCCGCGACTACGAGGTCGACGAGGACGCCAGGCGGATGTACGTCCGTTGTCCCGGCAAGGGCTGTGACTTCGCCGACGGCCTGCCCGTCCACCTGGTCGACGAGGCGGTGTACGACGCACGACCGACCTTGGTGATCGCCACCGTCGACAAGTTCGCCTCGATGCCGTGGCGGCCGGCGACCGCAGCACTCTTCAACCGCGACGACCCTGCCGACGGCACCCCTCCCCCGGAACTGATCGTCCAGGACGAACTCCATCTGATCTCCGGCCCGTTGGGGACACTCACCGGTCTCTACGAGACCGCCGTGGACGCCCTCTCCGACCACCCCAAGGTGATCGCTTCCACAGCGACCATCCGCCGCGCCGCCGACCAGGGTCGTCACCTTTTCGCCCGCGAAGTGCGGCAGTTCCCACCCGCCGGCCTGGACTCCCGCGACTCGTGGTTCGCAGTCGAGACACCCCGCGAGGAGAAGGCGAGCCGGCGCTACGTCGGTCTCTTCGCTCCCGGTACCAGCCAGTCCACCCTGCTGATCCGCACCTACGCCACCCTGCTGCACCGGGCCAAGCACGCGGACACGAAGGACGAGGTGCGTGACGCGTACTGGAGCCTTGTCGGGTACTTCAACAGCCTTCGTCTGCTGTCGGCGGCCGAACTGCAGGTCCACGACGACGTGGTGGCCTACCTGGAACTGCTCGCCGAGCGAGAGGGAGTGACGGCCCGGTCGGTCGCCAACTACTCGGAGCTGACGAGCCGAGTCGACGCCAGTGAGATCCCGACCCGGCTCAAGGGCATCGAGAAGAAGCTGCCCGACGAGGACACCGTGGACGTCCTCCTGGCCACCAACATGATCGCGGTGGGCGTGGACGTGGATCGCCTCGGGCTGATGGCCGTGATGGGTCAACCGCAGACGACGGCCGAGTACATCCAGGCCACCAGCCGGGTGGGCCGCGCGCACCCCGGTCTGGTCGCGGTCATGCTCAACTCGGCGCGATCCCGGGACCGTTCCCACTACGAAAGCTTCCAGCACTTCCACTCGGCGCTCTACCGGGAGGTCGAGTCCACATCGGTCACCCCGTTCTCCGCGCGCGCCCGCGAGCGGGGCTTGCACGCGGTGGTCGTGGCCCTCACCCGCATTCTGATCCCGGCAGCTCGTCCGAACGACAGTGCCGCGGCGATCGAGTCGTACGAGGACACTGTCCGGGGTGAGGTCAAGGACATCCTGCTGCGCCGCGTCCGCGCGGTCACTCGGACGGAGCTCGATGCCGTTTCCCACGCCTTCGACGAGTTCGTCGACTGGTGGTGCGAGGAAGCCGACAACCACACCGGACTGCTCTTCGAACCTCGACGGGGCAACCGTGCCCCCTCGCTCCTGAAGTCGTACGACGACGAGTCCGAGGGCGCCGAGGCATGGTCCACGCTGTGGAGTCTGCGCGACGTCGACGCCGAGTCCGCCCTGTTCATGGAAGGAACCCGATGACCCCGCCCCCCGCCCGTCGGCGCCGTTCGACCGCGAACGGCGGAACGCCCGTCCACAACCTGCCGAGGCGTGGCACGGTCCGCCGCGCCCAGGCGATCACCACGTACGGTGTCGGATCGCTCATCGCCGTCGACCACGAGTCGTTCGTCGTCTCCGGCCTTGACTACGCCGAGAAGAGTTGGAAGGCCGACGAGTCCCCACAGGTACACGAACGACGGCTGGCCCGCTTGCTCGACGTCGATTGTTTCCGACTGCCGCCGGCCTCCGACGACGACAGCAAGGACGGCATGCGGGTCCGACGCTTCCCGTTGATGCACTCCTGTCCCGAATGCATGGAACTCCAGCGCCACCGCGACTTCAACCCGCCCGAAGGGCGAAGCGTGTGCGGTACGTGCGAGGTCGACCTCATCCCATCCCGCTTCGTCGTCGCGTGCGAGGCCGGGCACCTCGGTGAGTTCCCGTACTGGCAGTGGGTCCACCGCTCCCCCGAGCACGGGGCCGAGGCCGCCGGGCAGTGCGGCGGGAAGCTCAGGCTGCGCTCGTCCGGGCGCACGTCCTCGCTCCGCTCGATTCTCGTCTCGTGCACCTGCGGAAAGGCTCCCGAAGTCTCTATGGAGGGCTCCTTCCGCAGGAACGCGTTGAAGGATCTCGGGCTCAAGTGCCGAGGAACCCAGCCCTGGCTCGGCGCGTCCGCTCAGGCCGGGGGCTGCGGGCTCCCACTGCGCACGCTTCAACGCGGTTCCTCCGCCGTGTGGCAACCGGTGTTGAGGTCGGCGCTCTCCATCCCGCCGTGGAGCAACGGCCGCGCTGATCCGCTCGCCGAACACTGGGGAGCGCTCCGCGAGTACGACACGCGCGAACACGTCGGCATCTACCTCCAAGGCGCCTTCCAGGGAAAGTGCCCCGTCCCACTGGACGACGTGATGGCACTGCTCGACGCAGAACGCGAGGAGGACCCCGACGGCAGCGGGGACCACTCCTTCGACCACCGCTACCGCGCCCTGCGCAACAAGGAGTACGAGCGTCTCCGCTCGGGCAACGACGAGAGCGAACACTCCCGCGACGAACAGTTCATCTGCGAGACCCCGTTGGGCGACGCGGGTGTGCTCGACCCGCTGGGCGTCACCGGCCCGATGCTGGTCAAGAAGCTCCGCGAGGTACGCGCCTTGAAGGCGTTCACCCGCCTCGTCGACCCCGAATCGTCCGCCGAGTCTCACGAGATGCCGCTCTCCGCCGCTCGCATGCGATGGCTCCCGGCCATGGAGGTCCACGGCGAGGGGGTCTTCCTCCGGCTGGACGAGAACCGACTCGACACCTGGGAGAAGAAGTCCGTGGCCATAGCAGCCCGGACGGAGCGGATGCGCACCGCTCACCAGCGAGTACTGGAGCAGCGGGCCGGAGAGCAAGGCCAGGCCGCCCCCTCCCCCGTCACTCCGCGCATGGTTCTGCTGCACACCTTGGCGCACGTCCTCATCAACGAATGGAGTCTGGAGGCCGGATACCCTGCCGCGGCTCTCCGCGAACGTCTGTACGCCGACGACGACATGGCGGGCGTGCTGATCTACACGGCGACGAGCGATTCGGCGGGCAGTCTCGGCGGCCTTGTCGCTCAAGGTGAACCCGCGCTCCTCGACCGCGCGGTCCGCTCGGCCGTCCGCCGCGCCGAGTGGTGTTCCTCCGATCCACTCTGCATGGAGACCGAGGCGTCCGGCACCGGTGGGACGAACCTCGCGGCCTGCCACGCCTGTGTGATGCTCCCGGAGACGAGCTGCGAGCACAACAACATCCTGTTGGACCGCGCACTGCTCGTCGGCACCCCGGACGAACCCCGTCTGGGCTTCTTCGCGGACATGGTGGAGCAGTGACCTCCCGTCCGGCCGCAGGGGCAGCGCAGAAGGCCGCTCGCTCCGGATCCGATCCGAGGACAAGCTCGGACCGGTGACGGACAGCACCCCCATTCAACTCACCACGACGGTCGCCGACTGGCTGTCGAAACGCCGCTGAGCCCGGTCCAGGATCTCTTCCTCGTCACAGCCGTGCGCCCGAAGCCAGTGGAGGAAGTCGGTGATCACATCGATCACCGCTTCCTCGGCCAGGGCCGTGCTCAGCCGGGTCGACTCGGGCTCGTCCGACAGCTTCACCTCCGCATAGAGGTCCAACAGGGCTTCGGCTCTCACGACACCGGGTGCTGCGACATCACCGTTGCGTGCAGCCGGCACCGAGGCCAGCTCGCACCACGTCGCCTTCCGGTCATCGAGGAGCCGAACGCCCCAACGGTCGGCCATGGCGGTGATGAGCTCCAGACCCCGCCCCGTCTCGGAATCGGCTCCTCCGGCGACGAGCGTGGGCAGAGCACGGGTGTCGGGGTCATGGACCTCGATGCGCAGACGGGTTCCCCTCATGGAGACGGCGAGCGTACTGGGGGTACCGGGTCCGACGTGGGTGATCACGTTGGAGACCAGCTCGCTGACGCAGAGTTGGGCAGCGTCGATGAGCTCCTCCAAGTCCCAGAGCCCCAAGTGGCCCCGCAGAACACGCCGTACCTCTGACACCTCCTCGGGCTCCGCCAAGAAGTGATGTTTCCACGGCTCTCGTGACACGCACGCCTCCCGGATCACGCAGACCCCTCCAGTCGGATGTCGCTCCTCCGATCTCGTGATCGGCGGAGAGTTACGTGCACTCACAGTGAGTTGCACCACCGGAAGAATGACCTGCGCTCATCCCGAAATGCAATGTGCACGGAGGGATTCCCACTTCTGAGTGATTGGCAAGCATGCCCCTTGGCACGAAACTGAATGCCGGCTACTGAAAAGGGTGTTGGGCATGGCGGGTTCACCGACGGCACGCCGTCGTCGTCTCTCGATCGAGCTGAAGAAGCTGCGCGAGGCCAACGCCCTCACCTGTGCCCAAGTGGGTGCGGCGCTGGACTGGAGCGGCTCCAAGGTCAATCGGATGGAGACGGGAAGCGGCAGGGTCCAGCCGTCCGACATCGACGCACTGTGCCGCTATTACGAGACCGGCGACGAGCTGCGGGAGTTCCTGAAGTCTCTTGCGCGCCAGGCCAAGACGCGCGGCTGGTGGCAGGAACACGGAACGGGGGTGCCCCCGTGGTTCTCGATCTACATCGGCCTGGAGCAGGAAGCCTCGACGTTCCGCCAGTACCAGTGCGAACTGCTTCCCGGGCTCATGCAGACCCCGGCGTACGCCTGCGAGCTTCACAAGGCAGGGGCCCATATGCCCGCCCAGGACATCGACCGGGCAGTGCGTGTACGCATGGAGCGCCAGGTCATGCTGACCCGCTCCAAGGCTCCGGACGCCTGGTTCGTCGTGAACGAGGGGTCCCTCCGCAATGTCATCGGCGAGCGAGCGTTGATGAGGGAGCAACTCGAACGTGTCCTGGAGTCCGCAGAGTTGCCGAGCGTCACCCTTCAGGTCCTCCCGTTCGATTCAGGCACCTACCCGGCCACGGGTTCATTCACGATGCTCGGTTTCCCCGACCAGGAGGACCCGGACATCGTCTACCGGGACGGCATCACCGATGCCGTCTACCTCGAAGGGGAGCATCATGTGCGGGAGTACACCAGGGCGTTCGACGGCTTGAGGGCCGCCGCCCTGAGTCCTCAGAGATCTGCCCGGCTGGTCGAATCCGTTCTTAAGGAATACGCACGATGAAGATTGCGCGGTCTGCTCCCGAAGTCCCGTCGTCGTGGTTCAAGTCCTCTTACAGCAACGGTGCCGGCGGCGAGTGCGTCGAGTGCGCCCGCATGGACGACCGCTTGCACGTACGCGACTCCAAGCGGACGGGCGGGCCGGTTGTGGTCGTTCGCTCGGGTGCTTGGGCAGTGTTCATACGGGCGTTGGAAGGACGCGCCCTTACGGAGTGACACGGCCGTGAGAGTGGGCGTCACAGCAGTTGCTGTCTGGCCATCCTGGAACGGAATCCGCCATTCGCGGTGATCGCATGGAGATGCGCCGAACTCCTCGCACGAACCTGGCTTGGGACTGCATACACGGCAAGACTGGCAGCCAGCGGTAGCGGCCCGTCCGAGCAGTGTGACGGCCGCCGAACGTCACTGACCGTTCGCTGATTGAGGAGTTCACATGCGTCTACGCAAGCGGGCGATTGCCGCCGTGTTCGTGGCCACCGCAGCCTTCACCGCCCTTGCCCCTCAGGCCATGGCCGCGCCCATGCCTTGGGAAACCAGCAAGACCCCTGCGGCCACCGCTCACCAGACCGCCTCCGCGGCAGCCGACGAAACCGCGTTCACCGTGCTGTGCGTCGGAGGCTGCTACCAGTAGGCGGCCGCCGTGGGGTGTGGGCGGGTGTTCGTGTGCCTCTGTTTCCACAGTGCTGGTCGGGCCGCCCGCTTCTTGGCAGTGTCGTGCTTCCGTGGGCCGCGTAAAGGGCGGCCTCCGGCCGTCGCCTGCGGCGATTCCGCTGCGCTTCACCCTTGACCCGGCCCACGGAAGCACGGGTGAGAAGCGAGCGTGCGGCCTGGAAAGGCGGGTCCCGGCGGGCAAGGATGCGGGCGGGTCGGACAGGCCGTGGGGCGGTGTTGCGGGCGCGGGCTCGTCTCGCCTGCACGCCGGGTTCGGTCGGCGGCTCTCCGCCGTCTGTGGGGTCCATCTCTCCTTCGGCGTTTCTGGCGTGTGTCGTGCGGGGTTCCCCTCCGCCGATCGTCGCGCTCGCTCGGGGCTCCCGATCCCCCTCGCGGTTACTGGCTGTTGCCGTGATTGCAGAATCACCCTGGTGTTATCACTCAGCGTGAGCAATAATCGAGGGAGCGGCTCGTCTGGTTCGCCGGGTGGGGAGCGTGAGTTCGTCGTGTCCCCGCGGGAGTTGGGGTTCGGTGGTTGGAGGGGGGTGGGTGTGGTGGACGGTGGGGTCGGGGTTGCGGGCCTGGACGACTGGGCCGCGTTGTTGCGGGAGCAGGCACCCTGTGGTGAGTCCGCGGCTGCGCTTGACGACCTGCGGAGTGAGTGGCTTTCTCCTCGTGGGCGGATCGATGCCCTCGCCGTGGTGGAGCGGCATCTGTCCTGGATGCAGGCCAAGCAAGTTGAGTTGCTGAATGCTATTTCCGCCCACACCGATGTCCCGAGCGAGGTTCCGGAAGAGGCTGCTCCGGCCGGGGGCGTCGATATGGATGCCGTCTTTCTTGGCGCCTGGGACTGTGCCGTCGAGGAAGTCGCCTGTGCTCTGAGGCTGGCCAACTCCACTGCGGCTCAGCGGCTGGAGACCGCGCGGCTGCTGAGCCGTCGGCATCCGGTCGCCTTGGGGTTGCTGGCCGACGGGGAGATCTCGTACCAGCAGGCCCGGACCGTGGCTGACCAGTGTTCCGTGTTGACGCCGGTCCTTGCCGGGCGGGTCGAGGAGGCTCTCGCAGAGAAAATGCCTCAGCAGGCCGCCGGGCAGACTCGGGCCGCTGTGCGGCGGCAGATTCATCGCGTTGACCCGGCGGGAGCCGAAGCTCGTCATCAGGAGCGTGTGCGGGAGCGGAAGTTGTTGTCCTATCCGCAGGAGGACGGGATGGCTCTGTTCGGGGCCGTGTTGCCCGCTCAGCGCGCCGCGGTGATGGAGCAGGTCGTGGAGGCGTACGCCGTCGGGTACGGGGACGACGGACGCACCCTGGATCAGAAGCGGGCCGACGCGTTGTACGACCTGGTCGTCAGGCCGGAACCCGGTGGGCAGGGCGCTGTCGGGCAAGCGGGTGCCGGTACGGGCGCCGCTGTCGTTCACGTCACCGTGCCGCTCGATGTACTGATGGGGCTCGATGACGGGGCCGGGGAGCTCAAGGGGTACGGGCCCATCAGCGCCTCTCAGGTCAGGGAGATCGCCTTCGCTGCCGGGAGCGTCTGGCGGCGGCTTGTCGTTCGGCCTGAAAGTGGGCTGCTGGTGAAAGCCGATCCCCTGACTTATCGGCCCACCGCGGACACGGTCCGGCACGTTGTCGCCCGGGATCAGTACTGCGCCTTTCCCACCTGTCGGATGCCCGCCCGGCGTTGCGATCTCGATCATGTCCGGCCCTTCGACCACGAGCATCCCGAGCGGGGTGGACCGACCACGCCGGAGAATCTTCAGCCGCTATGTCGGCGCCATCATCGGCTCAAGACTCATCATCCGGGGTGGAGAGTTACCCGCGATCCCCACACCGGTGCCGCCGTCTGGACCGCCCCGACCGGGCACAGGTACGTCAACAAGCCGCCGCCCGTGCTCCGTGGGTGAGGTGTGCCGCCTTGCCTCCTCCGGCTGGGCCTGCAGGGTTCAGCCGGCGGGGCGGCGTGGTGCGTGTTCCAGGAGGGTCTCGGCTGCCGCGCGGGCGTGGCGGCCGTAGTCCGGGTCGTTGAGCACCATCGCGCGGCTCGATACGCCGTCGGCGAGGGTGACGAACTGCTCGGCCAGCAGTTCCGGTTCGGCGATGCCCAGCTCGTCCATGAGGCCCGTCACCAGTGTGAGCATCACGTGCTTCTGTTCGCGTGCGAAGTGGTGGACCCGGCTGGTGGGGTCGGGGTGTTCGACCGCGGCGCCGATGAACGGACATCCCCGGACGACGCCGTCCGGCCACGGCCACACGGTGAACATCGCGAGGAGCCGGTCGCGGGGCGGGATGTCGGTACGCCTCAAAGTCTCCAGCATCGTCATCCCGGACTTCAGGAGGTGGTCCAGTTGCGCCAGGACGAGCTCTTCCTTGGTGGGGAAGTGCGCGTAGAGGGTGCGTTTCGAGACCGGGGCCTCGGCGGCGACATCCTCCATCGTGGTCGCGGCGATGCCCCGCTGCGCGAAAAGGCTGATCGCGGCGGCGAGTACCCGCTCCCTGCCGCCCCGCCCGGCCCTGCGTACCGGTTCGTCACTCATACGCCCAAGTATACGGCAGCGTTTACATGGTGCCGGGATTCGGCTACGGTCTGGCTGGTAAACGTGAACGTGTACTTAAGGAGAGAGCGTGACAACGATGACGAGTGGGCTCCCCCGTGCGGCGGAGCAGCTCATCCGGGGGCGGCGCGCGACCAGGGCGTTCCTGCCCGATCCTGTTCCGGACGAGACGATCGAGGCCGCGTTCGGGCTGGCGGGTGCCGCGCCGTCGAACTCCAACGTCCAGCCCTGGCAGGTCGAGGTGGCCAGCGGGGCCGCGCGGGACAATCTCGCCGAGGCGCTCATAGCCGCCCATCGGGCCGGTCGGCGGACCGTCGATTTCCCGTTCAGCGAGGACACCTTCTCGCCGGCGCACCAGCAGCGGCGTGCGGCGATGGGCGCCGCCCTCTACGGCGCGCTCGGCATCGACCGCGACGACCATGAGCTGCGCGCCGCGTACGACGTCCAGAGCCTCAGTTTCTATGGCGCACCCCACGTCGCGATGGTGTTCGCACCGGATTCGGGCGACCCTCGACTGACCGCCGATGTCGGTATGTACGCGCAGACGCTGCTGCTGGCCCTCAGCGCCTACGGGGTGGCCAGTTGCCCCCAGGCGCTGATGAGTTTCTTCGCCGACACGGTGCGCGAGACACTCAGCCTCACCGGCGGGAAGCTGCTGTTCGGAATCGCGTTCGGTTACGCCGATCCCGCGGCCGCGGTCAACACGGTCGCCGCCGGCCGGGAGCCTCTCGGGGAGACGACCCGATTCCATCGTTGACCGGACGTCCCCCGGGAGCTTCATCGCGGGCCGGGGTGTCCGGTCCGTCCGGGTCTTGGGGTCCGGAGGGCAAGGACGGCTTGGTGGTAGACCGATCCGTCACCCGATCCGTCGTCCGGCGCGAGCCTGGAAGACGTCAAGGGGCAGTTCCTCAAGACCCGTACCGAGCTCGGCACGGTCAACGTCAACAAGGTGGACTGCGGCACGTGCGGGAAGCTGGGCGCGGTGTTCTCGGTCGGCCCGCACAGCCCGAAGACCGTGAGTATCGGCGACAGCGTCGACGTGACGCTCTGCGGCTGATCGGTTCGGAGGGGGCCTCGCCGCTCAGCGACCGGCAACCTTTCCCCTGACGGCTGCCACCACCCTGCGACAGTTCCTCAACTCCTGTGCAGGGAAGGTCATATGAGCCGCGATGCCACCCCCCACCCCCGTACCGGCAAGAGCAGCCCTGGTGACGGCAGCCCCGGTGACGGCAGTCGCAGACGGTTTCTGATCGGAGCCGCGGGCGCTGCCGGCGCCGGGGCGCTCGGCGCGCTGGGGCTGCTGCCCGGTACCGCCAGTGCCGCCGCCGTCACCACCGCCGCCGCGACCGGGACCCTCTACATCGCCAGTGACTCCACCGCCCAGACGTACAACTCCGGCTACTACCCCCAGGCCGGCTGGGGGCAGAAGCTGTCCTCGTTCCTCACCTCGAACATCACCGTGGCCAACCGCGCGATCGGCGGGCGCAGTTCGCGTTCCTTCATCGAGCAGGGGCGGCTGGCCGCGATCCATCAGGTGATCAGGGCGGGCGACTACCTGTTCGTGCAGTTCGGGCACAACGACGCCACCGTGGGCAACGCGGAGCGGTACACATCGCCCGCCGACTACAAGGAGTACCTCCGCAACGACTACATCCGGGCGACCCGGGCGCTCGGCGCGACCCCGGTCGTCGTGACACCCGTCTCGCGGCGCTCCTACAACGCGTCCACCGGGAAGTTCAACGTCTCCTTCCCCGAGTACGTGAACGCCGCGAAGGCGGTCGCGCAGGAGGAGGGTGCCCCGCTCGTCGACCTCTCGGCGGCCAGCCGCGCCTACCTCGACGGCATCGGCGTCGAGGCGTCCAAGGGGATCTTCCTGTGGCTGAACGCGGGGCAGTACCCGAACTTCCCCAACGGGGTCCAGGACAACACCCACTTCCAGGAGCGCGGCGCCGTCGAGATGGCCCGCCTGGTCTCCCGGGCCGTGGCGGGGCTGGGGCTGCCGCTCTCGGGTGAGGTGGTGCCGGGCGTCCGGTAGGGGCGGGTTAGTCTCGGCTCACCGTCGGCACACGGGACCGTCGGGACACGGAACCGTCGGCGCACAGACCCGTCGGGGCACCGTACGAGGGCGTTGAACCAGCGCGCAGCACCAAGGAGGCAGTGATGGCGAAGGTACCGGCCGCGGTGGTGGCCGCGAGTGGACTCATCGGTGGGTACGGGGTCGCTCGCTGGACCAGGAAGCGACAGCTCGGCGGGGTCGTACTCGCCGTCGCCGGGGCGAGTGCCGCCCAGCAGTGGCGGCAGCAGGCGGGCGGCAGGGCGGCGGGGGCACTGACCGCCGCGTACGTCGGAGCCTTCGCCGGATCGCATCCGCTCGCCAAGAAGGTCGGGGCGTGGCCCGCGGTGTTCGGGACGGCCGGGGCCATGGCCCTGGTGTCGTGGGCCGTGGCCGACCGGCGGGGCTGAGACACAGCCCCGCCGGTCGGCGCGGGTCAGCGGGTCGTCACGGGCAGACCTTCGCCGGCGGTCATCGCCAGTAGGTCGTCACCAGGAAGGACGGCCGTACCGGCTCGCCACCGCCGAACGGTCACTCGTCGACGGCCGTGCCGAAGGCCGCGCCGGTGCCCGGCGCGCCGAGCGACTGCGCGCCGTAGAGCCACGAGCCGACCGCGGACAGGCCCTTCGTACCGGCGGACAGGTGCCAGACCACCCCGTCGTGATGGTCCTCGTCCGGCGCGGCGGCCAGCAGTTCGGAGCGGCCGTCGTGGTCCGTGTCGGCGAGCCGCAGCTGGGCGCCCCACAGGTCGCCGGCCTCCGCCGTGCCGGGGATGTCGGTGCTGTTCTGGTCGAAGGACTGGGCACCCGTGGCCGTCAGGCCCTCGGCCGAGCCGCGCAGCAGCCACACCGCGCCGGCGTCCGCGACCGTACCGATGTCCTCGCCGGGAGCGCCCACGGCGACGTCCGCGTAGCCGTCCCCGTCGACGTCGGCGACGGAGAGCTCGGTGCCCCAGGCGTCACCGGGCTCGCCGGCACCGGGCACACCCGGGGAGTTCTGCGTCCACAGCTGGATCGAGCCGCCCGGCCCTTCCTGCTCCTCGTACGCGTCGAGGCCGTCGTCACTTCCGTAGTAGACGCCGATCAGACCTCCCGTCATGCCTTCCGCCTCGTGGTCGGGGCTGCTGTTCTGGCCGGTGACGAGGTCGTCGTAGCCGTCCTGGTCGATGTCGCCCGACGCGCTGGAGACACCGCCGCGCAGGTCACGCCGGTGGGTCACGCCGCTCTCGCCGCCCGCGTAGACCGACGACCAGCCCTGGGCGTAGTCGTCGTCGGGGCCGTAACCCGAGATCACCAGGTCGGCGTAGCCGTCCGAGTCGTAGTTCCCGGTGGTCAGGTAGGCCGGGACGACGGCGCGTCCGGCGGGGTGCGCGGTCGTGTCGAGCGAGTCCGTGTGCCGCAGGGCCCCCGCGCTGTACGTGAACAGTTCCACGCCCCGCCGGTCGGCCACGGCGACGACGTCGCCCGGTGTCTCCCCCGTCAGCCGTGCCGCGGTGGCGACGGAGCCGAAACGCGCCCCGGCGGCCGGGTCCGCGGACGCGACGGTGACGCTGCGGGCGGTGCCGAGTCCCGTCCTGGAGCCGTACAGGACGGTCACCCGTCCGGCGTCCTCCAGCGAACCGACCTCCTCGCCGGGCGCCCCGATCACCGCGTCGTCGTAGCCGTCGGCGTCGACGTCACCCGTGGCGACGGCCGCACCGAAGGAGTCGTACGTCTGCGAGGTGCCCGGGACCCCGGCGGTGGACTGGCTGAAGACCGCGGTACGGGCTCCGGGGACGCTGTCGTTCTTGCCGATGCCGTTGGCCGCGCCGTACTGGACGGTGACGAATCCGGCGCCCTGCTTGCCGGAGACGGTGCCGCTCGGCGCTCCGATCAGGACGTCGTCGTAACCGTCGCCGTCGAAGTCGGAGTTGCGGTCGTTCGCGGAGGTCCCTCCGGGAGTGCCCGCGAAGGAGGCGGGCGCCGCGGCGATACCGAGGCCGGCCAGCAGCAGGAAGGAGGCCGCGGACAGGGCGGCCGAGGCGGTGCGGCGGCGGGCGCGTCTCGCGACGACGGCGCCGGTGGCAGTGGCAGTGGCAGTGGCGGCGGGAGTAGCGCTGGCGGTGGTGGGCTGCTGTGGCTGCTTGCTGGTCATGATCTGTTCCCCCGTTGATGAAGTGTCATGCGACATCGAAGCCATCGAAAACATGGCACGTGCGTGAATTCACCTGTAAAGCCAAGTTGCTTTCACACACGCCCACTTCGACACGAGACGTGCCGGGAGAGTTGTGGCGCCCGAGGGGGCCGTGACGCAGCGGTTACGTCTGTTGCGGTACGCGGACCTCACGGCCGCCGAAGCAGGTCCGCGTCCGGCGCTCCCCTGAACGCCCTCCGGTAGGCCTGCGGGCTCGTCCCCACCACCCGCTTGAACCGGTCCCGGAATGCCGTCGGTGATCCGAACCCCGCCTGGACCGCGATCCGTTCGACCGAGTGGGACGTGCTCTCCAGCAGGTGCTGGGCCCTGCGCACCCGCGCCCGGTGCAGCCACTGCAGCGGCGTCGTGCCGGTCTGTTCGCGGAAACGGCGGTTGAGCGTCCGGGCGCTGGTACCCGCGTGGGCGGCGATGTCCTCCAGGGTCAACTCGCGGTCGGCGTTCTCCTCCAGCCAGTTCAGCAGCGGCTCCATCGTCGTGCCGGCCGGGGCCGGGGGCTGGGCGTGGACAATGAACTGGGCCTGGCCGCCCTCCCGTTCGAGCGGCATGACGGACATCCGGGCGGCGTGGGCGGCGACGGCCGAGCCGTAGTCCTTGCGGATCATGTGCAGGCACATGTCCAGCGCGGCGGCGGCCCCCGCCGAGGTGAGGAACTGGCCGTTGTCGACGTACAGGACGTTGGGGTCGACCGTCACCGCCGGGTGCAGGGCGGCCAGGTCCGCCGCCGCGATCCAGTGGGTCGTCGCCCGCTGCCCGTCCAGCAGTCCGGTGGCGGCGAAGATGAACGCGCCGACGCAGATCGAGGCGATGCGCGTGCCGTTCGCGGCCGCCGCGCGCAGGGCTTCGGTCACCCCGGCCGGCAGCGGGCCCGTCGGGTCGGCGGTGCCGGGCACGATGATCGTGTCCGCGTCGGCCAGCGCCTCCAGCCCGTGGGGCGCCCGCACGGTGAACGCGCCCCCGCTCACCCCCACCTCCTCGGTCAGCGAGCAGACCTTGATCCGGTAGGGCGCGCGGCCGTCGGGCAGCCGGGCCCAGTTGAAGGTGTCGATCGGAGCGGAGAGATCGAACGGAATGACCTGGTCCAGCGCCAGTACGGCCACGGTGTGCATGGCAAGAGCGTAGGTGAACCACGGGTTCCGGCCAAGGAGCCACCTGCGCCATCGGGGAGTCTCGGGGACCTCGTCGACGTACATCTCCCGACAAAGCCTGCCCATCATGCGCCTGGCGAGAATCCGTTGAAGGCTGGCGATACCGCCACTTCCGCAAGATCCGGTACGCCGCCTACCGTCCTCTCGTGACCAAGTTCCTCCTCGTCCTCCACGTCCTCGTCGCGATCGTCGCCATCGGGCCCGTCACTGTCGCGGCCAGCATGTTCCCGCCCAGCGCGCGGCGGGCCCTCGCCGACCCGCTCGATCCACGGGCGGCGGAGACCGTGCGTCTGCTGCACCGGATCTGCCGGGTGTACGCGGCCATCGGCATCGCGGTTCCCGTGCTCGGCTTCGCCACGGCGCTGAGCATGGGTGTACTCAACGACGCCTGGCTGGTCGCGTCGATGGCCCTGACCGGGATCGCCGCGGCCGTCCTCCTGGCGTTGGTGCTGCCGCGCCAGGAGGAGATCCTCGAAGCGGTGGAGGCGGGAGCGAGCGCCGAGCCGGGAACCGGAACTGGAACAGAAACCGGAACCGGAACCGGCACAGGAACCGGGGTCGCCGTCACGTCGGCCTCCGTGACCGTGCAACTCGCCATGTTCACCGGCGTCTTCAACCTGCTCTGGGCCACCGTCACGATCCTCATGATCGTGCGGCCGGGCTCCACGACGGGCGCCTGACGCTCACACCTGGGTGTGGTGCCGACAGGCGAACACCAGCCCGTCCAGCGACTCCTCCGCGTCCTCCCTGAACCGCCGTGCCACGGAGGTGGCGACGAGCACGCCCGCCGCGATGACGAGTGTGCAGAACGCCCACGTCAGGGGCCACACCGCCGCGTCGGGCGGCTCGCGGTGCGTGTGGAACGAGACGTACATGAGCGTGGCCGGGGGCGCCGCCACCAGCAGCAGGGGCCAGGCGAGGGCGTCACGGCGGCCGAAGTACGCGGCCAGGAGCAGGAGCGACACGCTCAGGACGACGATTCCGGGGACGGTCGCCGAGGTCGTCTCGGTGATGGAGCCGGGCGACCCGGGGCGGTTGCGCAGGTTCCAGGGAAGACAGAGGAGGTACGCCGCCGAGGCCAGGGCGGCACCCAGCAGGCGGGTCAGCCAGCGTTCCGTCCAGGGGCGCTTCGACAGCGGGCCCAGCAGCTTCTCGGTCATGGGAACCAGAGTTCCCCTGTCGTACACAGGGCCGACAGAGTACGCGTACTCAGTTCCCGTCCGTTCCCGTCCGTTCCCGTCCGTTCCCGCCTGTTCCCCGCCCGTTCCGCTGAGCCGTACGACCGAAGGGAACGGAACACCGCTCACAGGCGTCGCTACTCATGCGCGTCGCCACTCGGCGGCGTCGTCGGCGAATTGGGCTTTCGGGAGGTCCGACGTGAGTGATGTATTCGTTGTCGCCACTGTCACCGCGAGCATCGCAACAGTCGTCGGTGCGTTGACGTACCCCCTCGTCCGGCTCGACCTCGGCCCGGCCGGCGCGCTCCTGGCCTCCGGAGTCACCGCCGTGGCCGTGGGCGTCGGCTGGCTGCTGGTGCTCTTTCACGCACTGCTCGGCTTCGCGGTCGGGGTCGTGGTCTATCTGGTGGCGCGCCGGAAGCTGACGGGGGCGCAGGCGGCGGTGGCCGGCGCCGTCAGTTATGTCGTCGGCACGCTGTTGTCCGTCGGGGCGCTGATCGTGGCGCTCAGCGGCATGTAGCGCGAGCCGCACGGCCCAGGGCGCGCGGGACGCACCCCTCTCCACGCCCACCCGGGCCGCCCCTCACCCCCCCCATGCCCCTACGCCTTGGCGCCCGGCGACTCCGCCGTCGACAGGGGGCTCGCGATGTCCTCCAGGGAGCGCCCCTCCGCCCGTACCGCGAGGGCCGCCGCGACCAGGCCCGCCGCGCACATCAGGCCGGCGCCGATCTGGAAGGCGAGGACCGTGTCGCCGACGACGCCCGTGCTGGTCAGCTCCGAGAAGATCAGCGGGCCGCTGATGCCGCCGGCCGCGGTGCCGATGGCGTAGAAGAAGGCGATGGCCATCGCCCGGGTCTCCATCGGGAAGATCTCGGAGACCGTCAGATACGCGCTGCTCGCGCCCGCCGACGCGAAGAACAGGACCACGCACCAGCACGCGGTCAGCGTGGTCGCGCTCAGCGAACCCCGGTCGAAGAGCCAGGCCGTGCCGAAGAGCAGGACGCCGGAGAGCAGATACGTGGACGAGATCATGATCCGGCGGCCCACGGTGTCGAAGAACTTGCCGAGGAGCAGCGGGCCGAGGAAGTTGCCGACCGCGATGACGGCGAAGTAGTAGCCGGTCTTCGAGGTCGACACGTCGAAGAACTTGGTGAGGATCGCGCCGAAGCCGAAGGTGATCGCGTTGTAGAGGAACGCCTGCCCGATGAAGAGGGACAGGCCGAGGACGGCGCGTTTGCGGTACGTCGTGAAGACCGTGCGGGCGATCATGCCGAACCCGATGCTCTTGCGCTGGTGGATGGTGATCTCACCCTGGGGCGGCGGGAGTTCGCGTCCGGTCTGCTCCTCGATCTGCCGCTCGGCCGAGGAGACCAGGCGTTCCGCCTCCTCCCCCTTGCCGTGAATGAACAGCCACCGCGGGCTCTCGGGGACGTTGCGGCGTACGAGCAGGATCACCAGGCCGAGGACGACGCCGAGGGCGAAGGTGAGCCGCCAGCCGATGTTCATCGCGAACAGGCTGGTGTTCAGCGCGACGATCGACAGGAGCGAGCCGGCGATCGCGCCGAGCCAGAAGCTGCCGTTGATGATCAGGTCGACCCGGCCGCGGAACTTCGACGGGATCAGCTCGTCGATCGCCGAGTTGATGGCCGCGTACTCGCCGCCGATTCCGAAGCCGGTGAGGAAGCGGAAGAGGAGGAACCACCAGGTGGAGAAGGAGAGCGCCGTCATGGCGGTGGCCACGAGGTAGACGGCCAGGGTGACCATGAACAGCTTGCGGCGGCCGAAGATGTCCGTGAGCCGTCCGAAGACCAGGGCGCCCGAGCAGGCTCCGGCCACGTACAGCGCGGCCGCGATGCCGGTGACCTGCGCGGCCGAGATGGGCAGTCCGCTGCCGGACTCGGAGAGCCGCCCCGCGATGTTGCCGACGACGGTGACTTCCAGGCCGTCCAGGATCCAGACGGTGCCGAGCCCGATGACGATGGTCCAGTGCCAGCGCGACCAGGGCAGCCGGTCGAGGCGGGCGGGCACGGCGGTGGTGACGGCTCCGGTGTCCGCGGATCCGGCGTCGGTGACGGCCATGGCACCCCTCCTGCGGCTCGGGAACATTTCCCCGAGTTCCCCGATCCGCCGCGCTCTCACCTGCCACTCTCACGCGCTTCGGCTGCGGGCCGGCGGGGGTCGGTCGCGCCCGCAGCCGTACACCCCACCCGCGGAAGCCGCGGCTCAAGCCCCCAAGGCCTTGGAAACCGCATAGATGAGAAGGCCCGCCAGCGAGCCGACCACCGTGCCGTTGATCCGGATGAACTGCAGGTCACGGCCGATGTGCGCCTCGATCTTCCGGGAGGTGTGCTCGGCGTCCCAGCCCGCCACGGTGTCGGTGATGAGGGAGGTGATCTCGTCGCGGTACGTCGTCACGACGTACACCGCCGCCCCCTCGACCCAGCCGTCGACCTTCGCCTGGAGCTTCGCGTCGGTGGCCGTCCGCGCGCCCAGGGACAGCAGCGAGGCCCGCACCCGCAGCCGCAGCTCACTGCGCTCGTCCTCGGCGGCGGACACGATCATCAGCCGTACGGAGGACCAGGCCGACGCGATCAGGTCCTGGACCTCGCCACGGCCGAGCACCTCGCGCTTGAGGTGCTCCACGCGCGCGCGGGTGTCGGTGTCGGACTGGAGGTCCGAGGCGAAGTCGGTGAGGAACCGGTCGAGGGCGCCGCGGGCCGGATGCGCGGGCATGTCGCGCATCTCGGTGACGAAGCGCAGCAGCTCCTTGTAGACGCGCTCGCCGACCCGCTTGTCGACGAACCGCGGGGTCCAGCCGGGGGCACCGCCCTGTACGGCGTCCATCACCTGCTCGTCGTGGCGGACGAGCCAGTCGTGGGCGCGTACGCAGATCAGGTCGACGACCCGCCGGTGGCCGCCGTCCGCGACGACCTTCTCCAGGGTCTTCCCGATGCCGGGGGCGATCTCCTGGGCGTCGGCCCGCCGGTTGATGGCCTCGCCGACGACGGCCTGCACGTCGGAGTCGCGGAGCACGGCGAGGGCGCCCCTCAGCGCGGTGGCCAGTTCCGCGGTGACCCGGTCGGCGTGCTCGGGGTCGGCCAGCCAGGTGCCGAGACGGCTGCCGATGCCGACGGCCCGCAGCCGCTGCCGTACGACGTCCTGGGAGAGGAAGTTCTCCCCGACGAACTCGCCCAGGGAGACGCCGAGCTGGTCCTTCTTGGTCGGGATGATCGCGGTGTGCGGGATGGGCAGGCCCATGGGCCGGCGGAACAGCGCGGTGACGGCGAACCAGTCGGCGAGCGCGCCCACCATGCCGGCCTCGGCGGCGGCGGCCACGTACCCCGTCCAGGCGCCCGCTCCGGAGTTCCCCGCCCACTTGGCGAGTACGTAGACCACGGCGACCAGGAGCAGCAGGCCGGTCGCCGTGAGTTTCATCCGGCGGACGCCCTGGAGCTTCTCCTCGTCGGCGGGGCTGAACGTGTTCATCGCGCGGTCCGGCGCACGGTTCGGACCGGTGCGGTCGGCCGTCGCGGGTTTTTCCGTGGTGGGGTTCGCCACATCGTCGGGTCGGGAAGGCCGCCCTTCCGGAACCGTTTCTCCTCTTTCGTCCTCTTCCGTGCGTTCCATCCACTCCATCCGTTCCCGGTCCCCCGAACCCATTGTCCCAACCTCACCGACTCCTGGAACGGAACAGGAGTTCCCGGCGTCTGTCCGGGCGGGGGAGTTCCACCGAAGGTGCTGGGGTCCTGTCGGGTTCCTCCCGCGCCATGCCTCATCATGGGGTGATCACACCGGAGCCGCCGCGCTCCCATTTTTCCGAGGAGACACGCACCGCATGACCAAGCGTCACGGTTATGCCTTGCTGGCCGCGATCGTCGCCGTGATCGTCGCCATCTCAGCCGCCATATACGTCGGGGTCGCCGCCGACGACGGCGCGCCGACCACCGTGGCCGACGGCCGCGCCCCGCACAACTCGGCGGCCCCCGCGTCCGTCGGCACCTGGGTGGGCGCCTGGTCGACGTCCCCGGCCGGACCGGAGCCGGGCACGGAGATCAACGGCATGGCGGGCCGTTCGGTACGCAACGTGGTGCACGTGGGAGTCGGCGGCACCGCGGCCCGGATCACCCTGTCCAATCTGTACGGGCAGCAGCCGCTCAGCATCACGCACGCCTCGGTCGCCGTCGCGGACACGGCGGACGACGCGGACAGCGCGGCCGCCGCCGTCGGCACCATGCGCCGCCTCAGCTTCGGCGGCCGGCCCTCGGTGGTGGTGCCGCCGGGGCAGCAGGTGGTCAGCGATCCCGTGCAGGTGCTGATCCCGCACGACACGGACGTGCTGGTGACGACGTACACGCCGACCCCGTCGGGGCCCGTCACTTACCACCCGCACGCACGGCAGATCTCGTACACCGCGGAGGGCGACCGCACGGAGGACGTCAGCGGTGTCGCGTACACCGGGCAGACGCCCTTCTGGCGCTATGTGACGGCGCTGGACGTGCTGAGCAACGAGTCGGACGGCACGGTCGTCGTCCTCGGCGACTCGATCACCGACGGCGTGAGCTCCACCGTCGGGGAGAACCGGCGCTGGACGGACGTCCTCGGCGAGCGGCTGCGCGGCGCTCCGGACGGGCCCCGCTACAGCGTGGTCAACGAGGGCATCAGCGGCAACCGCGTCCTGAGCAGCGGCCTGGGCCGGCCCGCCGAGAACCCGAGCGGGCTGGTCCGCTTCGAGCGCGACGTGCTCGGCCGTACGAACGTCAAGGCGGTCGTGGTGGTCCTCGGCGTCAACGACATCCTGCGTACGCCGCACCAGACCGACGCGGACCGGATCGTCGCGGGGCTGCGCGAGCTGAAGCGGCTGGCTCACGCGCGTGGGCTGCGGGTCGTGGGGGCCACCCTGATGCCCTTCCACGGGCACCGCGGTTACCAGCGCGATCTGGAGAACACCCGGCAGGCCGTCAACGCCCAGATCCGCTCCGGGAAGGTGTTCGACGACTACGCCGACTTCGACGAGGCGCTCCGCGATCCGTACAACCCGCGCGGGCTGCGCTCCGACTACGACTCGGGTGACCATCTCCACCCGAGTGACAGGGGTTACGCGCGCATGGCGGAGGTCTTCGACCTCGACACCTTGAAGGGCGCAGCCCCGGCCCAGCTGTAGGGAACCGCGCACACCCCTCAGTCCCGCCCCGGCTCCAGCTCCCCCCGGCGGTCCGCCTTGCGGTCCAGTTTCTGGCGGCGGCGCTCCTCCTTCTGGCGGAGCCGCTCCGTCTTGCTGACCTTGCGTTCGACGCCGACGCCGCCCCAGAACGCGAACCCCCGCACCACGACCCGCGGGGCACCGGGATCCCCCGGCACGCCTTCCTGACCGTGGTCGAAGCCACCCATGATGCCGATGCCACGCACCAGCACCTCGACACCGGGCGGCACGATCACACTCGTCCCGCCCATGATCGCGACGCAGTTGAGGACGATCTCGCCGTCCGCGAAGTTCGCCTCGCGCAGGTCGATGACCCCGCCGCCCCAGAACGCGAACGAGTTGAACCGCCGCGGCGCGGTCCAGTGCCCCCGGCGCTCGAACCCCGACATGATCGCGACACCCCAGCGGGACGAGCCCTCGCCGCCGACGATCCGGCCCGCCCAGTCCCCGTGGTCCACGGAACCCGCGGGCCGCTTGACCATCGACACGGCGGAAGGCGGCGCGGGCGCCGAGACACCCGGCGCGGGCAGGTCCCGGGTGACGGGCTCCAGGTCCTTGTACGTACGCGCCTTGTACGTCGTCTCCAGCCGCTCCTCGAACTCCGCCATGTCCAGGCGCCCCTCGGCGAGGGCGTCCCGCAACACCTCGGCGACCTGCTCACGGTCGGCGTCGGAGGCACGCAGTTCGGGAAGCCGGTCGGGCAGTCCGCCGGAGGGTTCGTCCGTCATGGGCTGAAGCCTACGAGGTTGCCTTCCCCGCGTACATGCGGCTGATGACCGCCTCGATGTCGGGTTCCCGCACCGACAGGTCGACCAGCGGATACTCGGCCGCGATCCGCGCGACCAACGGCGCCGCCGACTGCGCCGCCGGGAAGGCCAGCCACTGCCGGGGCCCCTCGACCTTCACCACCCGCGCCAAGTCCACCTCGATGGGCGGCAGTTCCCGCTCCAGGTCGACCACCAGCGTCCGCTCGCTCTCCCCGATCTCGTGCAGCCCGGTGAGCGGCCCGTCGTACATCAGGCGGCCGTGGTCGATGACCATCACCCGGCGGCACAGCTGCTCGATGTCGGAGAGGTCGTGGGTCGTCAGGAGCACGGTCGTACCGCGCTCCGCGTTGAGGTCCCGCAGGAACTCCCGCACCCGCACCTTGCTCACCACGTCGAGCCCGATCGTCGGCTCGTCCAGGTACAGCACCTCGGGATCGTGCAGCAGCGCCGCCGCGATGTCCCCGCGCATCCGCTGCCCGAGCGAGAGCTGCCGCACGGGTACGTCCAACAGCGCGCCCAGTTCGAGGAGTTCGACGCACCGGTCGAGATTCTCGGCGTACCGCGCGTCCGGGATCCGGTACATGCGGTGCATCAGCCGGTACGAGTCGATCAGCGGCAGGTCCCACCACAGGGTGGTCCGCTGCCCGAACACCACCCCGATGCGCTGGGCGAGCCGGGTGCGGTCGCGGGACGGGTCGATGCCCGCGACCCGCAGGCGCCCCGCGCTCGGGGTGAGGATGCCGGTGAGCATCTTGATGGTGGTGGACTTCCCGGCGCCGTTCGGGCCGATGTAGCCGACCATCTCGCCGCGCGACACGGTGAAGGAGATCGAGTCGACCGCCCGCACCTGCCGCCGCTCACTGCGCAGGAAGCCGGTCTTCTTGCGTACGTCGAAGACCTTCTCCACGCCGTCCAGCCGAATGAGGTCCGTCTGGTGGAAGTCCATGTGATTCGAGGCCATGCGCGGTCAGCTCCCCGTGCTCCGGTACGAACGAAGGCCCGCCCGCCACGCGAGCCCCGCGAGCGCGCAGCACCCGGTGGCCACGAGCGGCGGCAGGAACGCGACCCACTGCGGCAGGTCGAGCGGATACGGCAGGTCCAGCACATACAGCGCCGGCAGCCAGTTGACGAAGGCCAGCGGCAGCACGAAGGTCACCCCGCGCACCAGGTCCTTCGCGAAGACGGTCGGCGGATACTGCAGCAGGGTGGTGCCGCCGTACGTGAACGAGTTCTGCACCTGGGAGGCGTCCTGCGCGACGAACTGGAAGGCGGCGCCCGCCACGAACACCGCCGCGAAGATCGCCGCCCCGCTCACCACCATCACCGGCATCAGCAGCACCTTCACCGGGGTCCAGGAGATGTCGACCACGGAGAGCGCGTACCCGAGGACCAGCAGCCCCTGGGTGATCCGGCCGAGCCTGCGCAGCGCGAACCGGTCCGCGGCGACCTGCGCGAGCACCGGCGCGGGCCGTACGAGCAGCGTGTCCAGCGTGCCGTCCCGCACCCGCTGCCCGAGCCGGTCCACCGAGCCGATCACCAGGTCGGTGAGGCCGAACGCGGCACTGGAGAGCCCGTACAGGAAGGCCACCTCGCCGAGCGAGTACCCGCCCAGCTGGTCGACGCGGGAGAACATCAGCAGGATGGTGACGAAGTCGAGGGCGGTCGCCGCGAAGTTGCCGAAGAGCGTCATCGCGAAGGACGCCCGGTACGCCATCGTGGAGCGGATCCACATCCCGACGATCAGCCGGTAGGCGCGCAGCCCGTCCACCAGCCGCGAGCCGCCCGCCACCGGCGCCCGCCCGGTCCGCGCATCGTGCGCCCCGCCCGCCTTCACCTCGTGCCTCGTGTCCCGGGCCTCACCGCGCTCCCCGTCACGCGCCTCACTTCGTCCTCCGAGGTCAGCCACCCTGGACCACCACCCGGCGGGTGGCCGCCGACTGGACGAGCCGGCCCACCGCGAGCAGCGCGAGGGCCCAGGCCGCCTGGACGGCGTACGTACGCAGCAGCGCGAACCCCGTACGCTCACCGAGCAGTACGTCCGCCGGAGCCTGCAGCAGCGCCGACCAGGGCAGCACGCGGGCCAGTTCACCCAGAGCGCCCGGGAAGACGTTCAGCGGCAGGGTCAGTCCGGAGAAGAACATCCCCGCCAGGACGGCCAGCTGCTGCACCCCCGCCCCGTCCATGAACCAGAACGCCGACAGCGCCACGAGATAGCGGAGCGCGAAACTCACCAGGACCCCCAGCAGCACCGCCACGAGGAACGCCAGCCAGGTCCCGACGTCGGCCGGCAGCGCGAGCCGGAAGACGAGCGCCCCGAACGCCATCGGGAGCACACCACGCCCCACCAGCTGGAACGCGGCCCGCCCCGCGTCGGCCGCCAGCCACCACATCTGCAGGTCCACGGGCCGGTAGAGATCGATCGCGATGTCACCCGTACGGATTCTCTCGATCAGTTCGTCCTCGAAGCCCCCGCCCATCAACGCGACCACAGCGAGCAGCCCTTGTCCGACCCATACGTACGTCACCGCCTGGGCCTGGTCGTACCCGCCGAGCCCCGGCCGTTCGTCCCACAGCGCGATGTACGTGTACGCCAGGATCAGCCCGAAGACGGTGTTGGTGAACACGCCCGCGGCCGTGGCCACCCGGTAGGTCGCGTGCCGCCGGAAGCCACTCGTCGCGACAGCCGTGTACAACCTCCCTGCCCCCACCAGGGGCTCCCTTCCGCCGTTCTGATCAATCGTTCTGAGCCAAAGCGCAGGAGCCTAGCCGTGCGACCACGCCACATGCCACGCATTTTCGACCGCGACGCGTGCCACGCGGTGGGAACGAATCACCGGATGCGACAGTCTTCAAAGGAGGGGCGCAGCACGCGTATGAGGGCACACGAGGGCACATGAGTGCGTACGAGATGCATGAGATGAATGCGACGTACGACGTGAAACGGGAGTACGGCACACCATGAACGACCAGCCGCAGCCGCAGCAGCCCAGCGAGGGCCGGGCACCGAGGGACCCCGACGAGGCTGCCTCCGGTACCGCTGCCGACACCGCCGCCGGCACTTCCTCCGGCACTTCCTCCGGTGCCTTGGCCGGGGCGGCACCGGAGGCGTCCGGCAAGAAGTCCAAGAAACCCGAGCGGCCCAGACGCACCGGCTGGAAGCGGCTGATCCCGACCTGGCGAACGGTGGTCGGCACGTTCGTCGTCGGGATCCTGCTGCTCGTCGGCCTGTTCGCGCTCGGCTACTACCTGGTGAAGATCCCCTCGGCGAACGCGACGGCCATCAAACAGAGCAACGTCTACCTGTACGCGGACGGCAGCCAGCTCGCCCGCGACGGCGAGGTGAACCGGGAGAACGTGTCCCTGGCGCTGATCTCCAAGAACGCCCAGCACGCGGTACTGGCCGCCGAGGACCGCGACTTCTACACCGAGTCCGCGGTCGACCCCAAGGCGATGCTCCGCGCCGGCTGGAACACCGCCACCGGCAAGGGCAGGCAGTCCGGCTCGACGATCACCCAGCAGTACGTGAAGAACTACTACCTCGCCCAGGAGCAGACGGTCACGCGGAAGGTGAAGGAGTTCTTCATCTCGATCAAGCTGGACCGGGAGAAGAGCAAGGACGACATCCTGGAGGGCTACCTCAACACCAGCTACTTCGGCCGCAACGCCTACGGCATCCAGGCCGCCGCCCAGGCCTACTACGGCGTCGACGCCAAGGGCCTGACGCCCGGCCAGGGCGCCTACCTGGCCTCCCTCCTCAACGCGCCGAGCGAGTACGACGTCGTCGCGCACCCCGAGAACAAGCCGGCGGCGCTGGCCCGCTGGAACTACGTGCTCGACGGCATGGTCAAGAAGAGGTGGATCACCGCCTCGGAGCGGGCCGGCGTCGAGTTCCCCGCGCCCAAGGAGACGGTGATCGCGGCCGGGATGTCCGGCCAGCGCGGCTACATCGTCAACGCCGTCAACGACTACCTCGCCGACCACAAGATCCTCGACGAGAACGCGCTGAACGCCGGCGGCTACCGCATCACGACCACCCTGCAGAAACCCAAGCAGGACGCCTTCGTGAAGGCCGTCGACGACCAGGTGATGGACGAGCTCGACAAGAAGAACCGCAAGGTCGACAACTACGTCCGCGCGGGCGGCGCCTCCATCGACCCGAAGTCCGGCAAGGTCCTCGCGATGTACGGCGGCGTCGACTACACGAAGCAGTACTACAACAACGCCACGCGCCGGGACTACCAGGTCGGCTCCATCTTCAAGCCGTTCGTGTTCACCTCGGCCGTGCAGAACGACTCGGTCACCCAGGACGGCCGCGCCATCACCCCGAACACCACGTACGACGGCACCAACGAGCGCCCCGTGCAGGGCTGGAGCGGCGGCAGATACGCCCCGGAGAACGAGGACCAGGTCTCGTACGGCCGGATCCCGGTCCGCACCGCCACCGACAAGTCCGTCAACGCCGTGTACGCGCAGATGGCCGTGGACGTCGGCTCCGCGAAGGTCGAGCGGACCGCCGTGGACCTCGGCATCCCGGCCGACACCCCCGACCTGAGCCCGTCCCCGTCGATCGCGCTCGGCACGGCCACCGCCAGTGTCCTCGACATGGCGGAGGCGTACGCGACACTCGCCAACCACGGCAAGCACGGCACGTACACGATGGTCGAGAAGATCACCAAGGACGGCTCGCAGGACGTGCGGCTGCCCGGCAAGCAGACCAAGCAGGCGGTGAGCCGGGAGGCCGCCGACACCACGACGTCGATACTGAAGAGCGTCGTCGAGGGCGGCACCGGCACCGCCGCCCAGGCCGCCGGGCGGCCCGTGGCGGGCAAGACCGGCACCGCGGAGGAGGACACGGCGGCCTGGTTCGCGGGCTACACCCCGAACCTCGCCACGGTCGTCTCCGTCATGGGCCAGGACCCCGACACGGGCAAGCACAAGTCGCTGTACGGGGCACTGGGCCAGGCCCGTATCAACGGCGGTGGCTACCCCGCGCAGATCTGGGCCCAGTACACGAAGGCCGCGCTGAAGAACGCCGAGGTCCAGGACTTCGACCTGAACCTCCAGCCGGGCGCCGAACAGCAGGAACTGCCGTCGGCCGACCCGGGCGAGGGCGGGACCGGCACGGGTGACCAGGACAACGGCGGGACGACCACCGGCGGCGAGGAGACCCCGGGCACCCAGGGCCAGGACAACGGCGGCACCACCACCGACGGGGGCAGCACCGGGGACGGCGGGACGACGACCGACGGGGGCACCACCACGGACGGCGGCACGGGCGGCACCACCGGGAACGGCGGGACGACGACCGACGGCGGCACCACCACGGACGGCGGCACGGGCGGCACCACCGGCGACGGCGGGACGACGACCGACGGGGGCACGGGCGGCGGCACGGGGGACGGCGGCGCGGACGGGAGCACGGGAACGACGTTCGGAGTGCTCCCGTAGTCGCGGGCGGGCCCGTGTGCCTGGGGTGCTGCTAGTGGCCGGAGGTCGCCTTCAGCCCGACCACGGCCACCAGCAGCAGACAGACGAAGAAGATCCGGGCGGCGGTCGTCGGTTCACCGAGCACCGCCATGCCGTACACCGCCGCCCCGGCCGCGCCGATGCCCACCCATACTCCGTACGCGGTACCGATGGGCAGCGTCTTCGCCGCGTACGACAGCAGAAACATGCTGGTGACGATGCCGGCGCCGGTGAGCACGCTGGGCACGAGCCGGGTGAAGCCCTCGGTGTACTTCATACCGACCGACCAGCCGACCTCCAGCAGACCGGCGACGACGAGCAGGACCCAGGCCATGAGGCACCTCCGTGCGGGAATCAACAGGGGTGCGTCGTCTTTGCCTGTCCCGGTACGGCGCGTCTCGTCGGGGTCCCTCCACGGTAGCAAGCGGCGGGCGCCAGGGGGCGGGAGGCAGCACGAAGGGGCTGGTGACGGTGGTCACCAGCCCCTTTCGGCAGACGCAGAAAGCAGAGGGCAGAGGTCAGGGGGCAGAGGTCAGGGGTTCAGAGGTACAGCCCCGTGGAGTCCTCGGACCCCTCGAACCGGTCCGCGGCCACGGCGTGCAGGTCCCGCTCGCGCATCAGCACGTACGCGGTACCGCGCACCTCCACCTCGGCCCGGTCCTCGGGGTCGTACAGCACCCGGTCGCCCGGCTCCACCGTCCGGACGTTCTGCCCGACCGCCACGATCTCGGCCCAGGCGAGCCGCCGGCCCACCGCAGCGGTCGCGGGGATCAGGATGCCGCCTCCGGACCGACGCTCGCCCTCGGCGGCGTCCTGCCGCACGAGCACTCGGTCGTGCAGCATCCGGATGGGCAGCTTGTCTTGATGGCTGCTGTGCTCAGTCTTCTTGGCGCTCACAGTCCGAACCTACCTGCCTTCGCGCCACTCGTACGTAGGTGGGTGAGGGTGAGGTACGGGTGGGGCACAGGTGGGACGCGGGTGGGGCCTCAGCGACTGCGGCGCCCACGTCGGCGGCGCCCGCCGCCCAGGGTGAGCAGTCCGACGACGCCGACCACCACGAGGGCCACGGGCACGATGCGGTCGAGCCGCGGCGCCCCGTCCTCCGTGACGAACTGGCCCTTCACCTCGCCGACGGCGCGGTTGACGCCGACGTAGGCGCGTCCGAGGGTCTGGTCGACGCTGGACGCCACCTTGGCCTTGGCGTCCCCGACGATGGTCTTCGGGTGCACCCGCACACCGATCTCGTCGAGCGTCTCGGCGAGAGTTTCGCGACGGCGCTTGATGTCCGCCTCGATCTGCGCCGGAGTCCTGGTGGTGTCCGGCGTGCTCGACATGTGGGACACGCGCTGCCTCCGTGGTCGTGGTCGTTTCGTGGCCTGTTCCCGTCGGCCTTGTCTTAGGTCGACAGTCTGTCAGCTTCGCCCGCCGCGCACCCCTCGGCACCCCCATTACGCTCGGTTCCGTATCCACCACCTCGCAAGGAGACCGAACCGAGATGAACGAGCGACTTCAGCCCGGCGACACCGCCCCAGCCTTCACCCTGCCCGACGCCGACGGCAACGAGGTGTCCCTGGCCGGCCACAAGGGCCGCAAGGTCATCGTCTATTTCTACCCGGCCGCCCTCACCCCCGGCTGCACCAAGCAGGCCTGCGACTTCACCGACAACCTGGACCTGCTGGCGGACGCGGGCTACGACGTCATCGGCGTCTCCCCCGACAGGCCGGAGAAGCTCGCCAAGTTCCGGGAGAAGGAGAACCTGAAGGTCACACTGGTCGGCGACCCGGACAAGAAGGTCCTGGAGGAGTACGGCGCCTTCGGCGAGAAGAAGCTGTACGGCAAGACGGTCGTCGGAGTCATCCGCTCCACGATCGTCGTGGACGAGGAGGGCAAGGTAGAACGGGCCCTGTACAACGTGAAGGCCACGGGCCACGTCGCCAAGATCATCAAGGACCTGGCGATCTGAGCTTCGAGGGCTGCTGCTTCCGGGTCTTCGGACGCGGCTTCCGGCTCCGGCCACCGCACTCCCCCTGCCTTCCGAACGGCTCGCCCCGCGAAAGCGGCGCGGGCCGTTCCGCATTCCGGACGTGACCGAGCGATGAGCGGTTCGTTACTCCGTACGAGACCGCGAACACGCGGCCGGACCAGAGCGGAGGGCAATCGTGCCGGTCAGCCCGTACACCAGGGAGCGACTGCAGGAGGCGGCCGGTTCGTCACGGACGCTGTCGGAGGCACTGGAGAGGTTGGGGGTGGACCCGAAGAGTTCGTCGCGGCGGTACGTGCACGAGCGGATGAAGAGGCTGGGAGTGGACACCTCACACTTCGAACGCGAAGGAGCGCGGTGGACGAGAGGAATCCTTGAGGCAGCCGTTTCGGCATCAACGAACATGTGCGAGGTGCTGCGCCGACTCGGTCTTGAGGTCGTCGGCGGACATCACACGCACATCAGCCGCCGCATCAAGGCCTACGGCGTCGACACCTCACACTTCCGAGCGCCGCCCCGGCCCGGAGAGCGCGGGCGCCCCCGGACACCGGAAGCCTTGCTCGTCGAGCAGACGGGCACGCATACCCGACGCGTCCCGAGCAACCGCCTCAGAGGGGCGATGACAGCCCTGGGAGTGCCGGAACGTTGTGCGCGCTGCGGCACGGCTCCCGTCTGGCGAGGGCTCCCGCTCACCCTGGAGGTCGATCACATCAACGGTGACTGGCGCGACAACCGCATCGAGAATCTCCGGTTCCTCTGTCCCAACTGCCACTCGACAACGGACAGCTACCGCGGGCGCGCCAAGGGACGCGCAAAAAGCAGCGCATCATGAGCCGTCGCGTGCGGTACACCCACGAGCGGTTGATCCAAGCGGCCGAGCAGTGCTCCGACATCGACGAGGTCATCGTCTTCTTCGGCACCCGGCCGTACGGCAAGCTCCGCGTACATCTCTACAAACGCTTCGAGCACTTCGGGATCGACGTCTCGCACTTTCCCCTCAAGGGCAGAAACAGGTCCCGCGACGTGCCGAGCGAGAGTGAGTTGCGAAAGGCGGTAGCACAGTCCATATCCGTTGCCGAAGTCCTCCGTCGACTCCAACGCCCTGGCAACTCACGGCTGCGCGCGCTGCTTCCCCGGATGACCGACGCATATGGCATCGACACCTCACACTTCCTCGGGCAGGCGCACCAGCGGGGTAAGCCAGGGCCGACGCCCTTGAGGAGACCGGAGGACGTGCTCGTCAAGCACAACCGCGAGCGCCGCACGAGAACGTCACTGCTCCGCCGCGCACTACGAGAAATCGGCGTACCGGAAGAATGCGCCGAGTGCGGAACCGGCCCGGAGTGGCTCGGCGATCCGATGACGTTGGAGGTCGATCACATCAGCGGCGATCGGAGCGACGACCGTCCGGAGAATCTCCGTTTGTTGTGCCCCAACTGCCATGCGACCACCGACACCTGGTGCCGAGGGGGACGACGTCCGCGCGCGAACTCAAGCCACCGCGGCACCACCGGCGTCGGCCCGCTACGATAGCTGGCGACTGGCGGCCGTTGCTGAATGGTATAAGCGAGGGTTTTAGGTGCCCTTGGGAGAAATCCCATGTGGGTTCGAGTCCCACCGGCCGCACACCTCAGTCGAAGGCCCGGCTCACGCGCCCCACGAGCCGGGCCTTCGTCACGTCGCCCCCTCACTCGGCCGGCAGCGCGAACCACCTCAGCAGTACCGGCTTCGCATCCGGCGGGGCGCCCTCCGGGCCTCGGGCGTAGCGGGCCAGGAGGTCCAGGTAGGCGTCATGGAAGGCGGTCACCTCGTCCTTGGTGAGGTGACTGAGGCTACGGGAGCCTCGCATCCAGCCCTCCGCGCCCGCCTGTTCCTCCGTGAACCGCCGGGCCAGCTCGATGTCCTCGTCGAGCCGCATCCGGTCGAGGGCTCCCGCGACCGCCCGCTCGCCGTCGGTCATCTCGTCCTGCGCCGGCCGACGTACGTCGAGTCCCCCTACCGCTCGCCACCAGCGCTCGCGACTGTTGGGCCGTTCCGGTACGTCCTCGATGAAGCCGCCGCTCTCCAGGCGACGAAGGTGGTAGCTGAGGGTGCCGGTGTTCTCCCCGAGCGCTGCGCCGAGGGTCGTGGAGGTCGCCGGGCCGGAGACGGCAAGGTGGCGGAGGATCCGCAGCCGCAGCGGGTGGGCGAGGGCTTTGAGAGCCGCCGGGTCACTGACCGTGCGCCGTGCGCCGCCCGATCCAGGAGCGGGCACGGGCACCGGTACCGACGTGGACCGGGGCTCGTCTTCATCGCTCATGAAGGCACCCTACCGTCCAGCACAGCCCTATCTCTGCAGAGGTAATTCTGCAGAATTTCCTCTGCAGAGCTTCCATTGCAGAGAAACATCTGCAATCTTTGAGGGGCCGACCTTCACGCTCACCGACCGCTCCGGCCGGCTCCGCCCACTCCACCTGGAGGCCCTTCATGTTTCGTGCCCGACGCATCGCCATGACACTGTGCGCCGCGGCTCTCACCGCGACCCTGGGCGCTGCAGCGGCGGTGCCTGCCCACGCGGGAGCCACATCCGGCGCCAGCGCCGGAGTCGACACCGGCACGCGAGATCGCGGCTTCCAGGATTGCCCCGCACTCTCCGAGTTGCCCCAGGGCGTGGATCCGGCGGAGTGGCGCTGCGAGGCGATGACTGCCGTCGGGCACCTCCGGCTCGGCCGGGCCGATGTACCGATCGAGCGGCCGTTGGCCATCACCTTCGCGGAGGGCAGGGTCGACGGCGAGTTCCATCAGGTGTTCGGCGCGATGACGGCCACTCCCCTACGAGTTCGGGGAACGCCGCTGTCGATCACGCCGAGGTACGGCGGGTACTCCGACTTCCAGTCCAACGACGAGCGGCGCGGCGAGCTCGATCTGACGTTCGGGATATCCGGCGCCGGGGTCCCGCCCGGTTGTTCGATGGGCAGCATGGCGGACCCGGTCCACCTGGTGCTCAAGGAGACGGATCCGCCGAGGGTCGTGACGTCGGATCCGCTGGTCGTCGCCTTCGGGGTCGAGGACAACCGCTTCGAGGTCCCGAAGACTTCGGGCTGCGGTCGGCTGGGTCTCACGCTCCACGAGATGCTGCGGCTTCCGTCACCGGCGGGCGTGAACAGCATCAGCTTGGACGCCCGGGTGGCGATGCGCTCGTACGGTGAGGGGACGGGTACACGGTCGGGGACGAGGACGGAGACGGAGACGGAGACGGAGACGAACGGTTGAGGACTGGAAATTGCGGCGGAAGCAGAGCGGGAGAGCGCGCCCCTCCTCGCCCCTCCCTCCGCCTTCCCTCCCGGGCTCCTCAGCCCAGCAGTTCCTTCACGATCGGGATCAGGCCGCGGAACGCCTTGCCGCGGTGGCTGATCGCGTTCTTCTCGTCGGGGGTCAGTTCCGCGCAGGTGCGGGTGTCGCCGTCGGGCTGGAGGATCGGGTCGTAGCCGAAGCCGTGGGTGCCGGTGGGCTCGTGGCGCAGGGTGCCTCGCAGGCGGCCTTCGACGACTCGTTCGGTGCCGTCGGGCAGGGCGAGGGCGGCGGCGCAGGCGAAGTGGGCGGCCCGGTGTTCGTCGGCGATGTCGCCGAGCTGGTCGAGGAGGAGCCTGAGGTTGGCCCGGTCGTCGCCGTGGGTGCCGGACCAGCGGGCGGAGAAGATGCCGGGGGCGCCGCCGAGTACGTCGACGCACAGGCCGGAGTCGTCGGCCACGGCGGGCAGGCCGGTGGCTCGGGCGAGGGCGTGTGCCTTGAGCAGGGCGTTCTCGGCGAAGGTGACGCCGGTTTCCTTGACGTCGGGGATGTCCGGGTAGGCGTCCGCGCCGACGAGATCGTGTCGCAGGTCTGCGGCGGCGAGGATCGCCCTCAGCTCGGTGATCTTTCCGGCGTTGCGGGTGGCGAGGATCAGGCGGGTCATGGTGCTCACCCTAGCCAGGCGGGCGGCGCCGGCTGCGGGCCGCCCGTGATCGCTCGCCGCCCGCGCCGGCCAAGAGGTCACGCGGTCACAAGGTCACGCGGTCACGGGGTGCAGACCTTGGTGAGTTCGCCCGCGGCGTCCGTGACGGGGCTGATGTCAGGGGTCGCGTCGCCGTCGTTGATGGAGTCGCGGACGTTGCCGACGGCCTTCTGGAGGTTGTCCACGGCCTCGTTGATGTCGGTGTCGTCGGTCTTGTCACCGATGGTGTCGAGGTTCTTGTCGATCGAGTCGAGTGCGTCGTCCGCCTTCGTCGGGTCGTCGGCCGCGTTCTCCACGGCCTGCTGGAGGTCGGTGACGCTGTCGGCGATCGTGTCGGCGGTCTGGACGCAGTCCAGCGCCTTGTCGACGGCGTCGCAGCCGGTGGTCAGCCCGACTGTCAGCGCGACGGCTGCCACGGCCGCGGCGACGGCGGTGATACGGCGGGGTCGGCGGCGGCTCGCGGCCATGGAACGGTCCTCCCGTGGTCGGGCCCCGAGGGCCCGGTTCGTAGGCCTCATGGCCCCGATCGGTACTGGCCGGGCGACGGCACGTGCTGTTCCGTACGCCCGCACCTGTAGGGACGCGACAGCCGAGGCCGTGGTTGCCCGCACCGACCGGCCGCCTTGGTGTGCCTTTTACCTTCCGAGGACCGTATCAAGTGCCGTGCGCTGCGCGACAGCGAGTTCCGTGCAGCCCAGAACCGCCAGATCGAGAAGGGAGTTGAGCTCGTCGCGGTCGAACGGCTCGGCCTCGGCGGTGCCCTGGACCTCGACGAAGCGGCCGTCGCCGGTGCAGACGACGTTCATGTCGGTGTCGGCGCGGACGTCCTCCTCGTAGCAGAGGTCGAGGAGGGGCACGCCGCCGACGATGCCGACGGAGACGGCGCTGACCGTCCCGGTGAGGGGCTGCCGGGCGGCCTTGATGATCTTCTTGCCCTGCGCCCAGGAGACGGCGTCCGCAAGGGCGACGTACGCGCCGGTGATGGCGGCGGTGCGGGTGCCTCCGTCGGCCTGGAGGACGTCGCAGTCCAGGACGATGGTGTTCTCGCCGAGCGCCTTGTAGTCGATGACCGCGCGCAGCGAGCGGCCGATGAGCCGGCTGATCTCGTGGGTGCGCCCGCCGATCTTGCCGCGGACGGACTCGCGGTCGCCGCGGGTGTTCGTGGCGCGGGGAAGCATGGAGTACTCGGCGGTCACCCAGCCTTCGCCGCTGCCCTTGCGCCAGCGCGGGACGCCTTCGGTGACGGAGGCGGTGCAGAAGACCTTCGTGTCACCGAAGGAGACGAGGACGGAGCCCTCGGCGTGCTTGCTCCAGCCACGTTCGATGGTGATCGGGCGGAGCTGTTCGGGCGTGCGGCCGTCGATGCGAGACATGGCGTCGAGCCTAGTGGTTCACGGGTGAGGGGCCGCCCCCGGTTTCGGAAGCGGCCCCTCGAAGGGTGGGACTTCGGCACCCTTGCGTGCACCCTCGCGTGCGCCTTCGCGCGTGCCCCTGTACATATCCCCCGCGCGTCCCCGCACGGGGACGCGCGTGAGGGGCCTACATCATGTCTTCGATGTCCGCGGCGATCGGGTCCGCGTCGGTGCCGATGACGACCTGGATGGCGGTGCCCATCTTGACGACGCCGTGGGCGCCCGCGGCCTTCAGGGCGACCTCGTCGACCTTGCTCGGGTCGACGACCTCGGTACGCAGCCGGGTGATGCAGCCCTCGACCTCTTCGATGTTGTCGATGCCACCGAGCCCGGCGACGATCTTCTCAGCCTTGCTGGCCATGTCCTACTCCCTGATCCGAACCGCTTTGTCGCAGTAACCCACAGTTGGCCCATCTTCGCGAGCGGTCCCGTCACCCCTGCCGAATGATGGCGATCACGCCGGCACGAACCGTTCGCCGACTGGTCTACACCAGTTTCCAACGGCCGCCAAACCCGCCCGGTTCCCGGCAGCGCGGGGGTCCCGGGTCTTCTTCCCTTATGGCCCAGGCCACAATTCCGCGGGTTCCTTATCTCACCTTCACCGTGCTACAAAAGGTCTACACCACTCAGTGGTGTAGACCACGTGGTCGCTGACCGCGTTGCCCCGAAGACGCTGCCGTCCCCCTTTCCTTGCCTGTCCCCGGGCGGCGCTCTGCCCTCCCCCGGCCGCCACGGGCCGGGGGGACATCCAGGAGGAAGTTGTGTCCACGGACAGCGCCGCTCCCGCGGCTGCGAAGAAGAAGGGCTCCGGCGCGATGGCTGTCTTGCAGCGCATCGGCCGCAGCCTCATGCTCCCTGTCGCGGTCCTGCCCGCGGCCGCGCTCCTGGTGCGCCTCGGCAACACCGACATGCTCGGCCGCGACTCGTTCCCGGCGTTCATCACCAAGATCGCCGGTTTCATGGCGGCGGGCGGCAACGCGATCCTCGACAACATGGCGCTGCTGTTCGCCGTGGGCATCGCGATCGGCTTCGCGAAGAAGTCGGACGGCTCCACGGCTCTCGCGGCCGTCGTGGGCTACCTGGTCTTCAAGAACGTACTGGCCACGTTCACCGACAAGAACCTGCCGCAGGTAGCGACGGCCGTCGACGGCAAGGTCGTCATGGTCGACGCGCCCGTGGACGCCAAGGTCCTCGGCGGTGTGGTCATGGGCATCGTGGTGGCCCTGCTCTACCAGCGCTTCCACCGCACCAAGCTGCCCGACTGGGCGGGCTTCTTCAGCGGCCGCCGGCTGGTCCCGATCCTCTCCGCCTTCGCGGGCCTGCTGATCGGTGTCGTCTTCGGCTACATCTGGCCGGTCCTCGGCACGGGTCTGCACAACTTCGGTGAGTGGCTGGTCGGTTCGGGTGCCGTCGGCGCCGGCATCTTCGGTGTCGCCAACCGCGCGCTGATCCCCATCGGCATGCACCACCTGCTGAACTCCTTCCCCTGGTTCCAGGCCGGTGACTACGAGGGCAAGAGCGGTGACATCTCCCGCTTCCTGGCCGGTGACCCGACGGCCGGACAGTTCATGACCGGCTTCTTCCCGATCATGATGTTCGCGCTGCCCGCGGCCTGCCTCGCCATCGTCCACTGCGCGCGCCCCGAGCGCCGCAAGGTCGTCGGCGGCATGATGTTCTCCCTGGCGCTGACCTCGTTCGTCACGGGTGTGACCGAGCCCATCGAGTTCACCTTCATGTTCATCGCGCCGGTCCTGTACGGGATCCACGCGGTGCTCACCGGTGTCTCCATGGCGCTGACCTGGGCGCTCGGCATGAAGGACGGCTTCGGCTTCTCGGCAGGCGCGGTCGACTTCGGCCTGAACCTGGGCATCGCGACCAACCCGTGGGGCCTCGTCCTGGTGGGTCTGTGCTTCGCGGCGGTCTACTACGTGGTCTTCCGCTTCGCGATCATCAAGTTCAACCTCCCGACCCCGGGCCGTGAGTCGGACGAGGAACTCGCCGAGCTGCAGAAGGCGGAGGCCAAGTAGCCCCACGGCCGCTCCCCCGACTCCTCCCCGGCTCCCCGGGCCCGCCTGTCGAAGGGTCGGCCCGTCGGACAGACCCTTCGGAATTCCCCGGCTCCGCCACCAGGCGGACCGGGGAATTTCGCGTACGTACACCCGTACGCCCGTGCACCCGTACTCGCGCACACATGCCACGTACGCACACGCACGTACGCGCAGGAGCTCGTCAGATCTCGTACGTCGCTCGCGGCGTCGCCAGTTCCACCGGACCGTCGAACACCTCGCGGGCGTGCTCCAGGTTGGCCCGCGGGTCCGTCCACGGCGGGATGTGGGTGAGGACGAGGCGCCGGGCACCGGCACGGGCCGCGGACTGGCCGGCCTCACGGCCGTTGAGGTGGAGGTCCGGGATGTCCTCCTTGCCGTGCGTGAACGCGGCCTCGCAGAGGAACAGGTCCGTGTCCCGGGCCAGTTCGTCGAGCGTGTCGCTCACTCCCGTGTCCCCGGAGTACGTCAGCGACCGCCCGCCGTGCTCCACGCGGATGGCGTACGCCTCCACGGGATGCCTGACCTTCTCGGTGTGCACCGAGAACGGGCCGATCTCGAAGGAGGCCGGCTTGACCGTGTGGAAGTCGAAGACCTCGCTCATCGAGGAGGCGGAGGGGGTGTCCGCGTACGCGGTGGTCAGGCGCTGCTCCGTGCCCTCGGGTCCGTAGACGGGGATCGGGTCGCAGCGGCCGCCGTCATGGCGGTAGTAGCGCGCGACGAAGTACGCGCACATGTCGATGCAGTGGTCGGCGTGCAGATGGCTGAGGAAGATCGCATCGAGGTCGTAGAGACCGCAGTGGCGCTGCAGCTCGCCCAGGGCACCGTTGCCCATGTCGAGAAGCAGCCGGAAGCCGTCGGCCTCGACGAGGTAGCTCGAACAGGCCGATTCCGCGGACGGGAACGACCCCGAGCAGCCGACGACGGTGAGCTTCATAGAGCAGAAACCTCCGCTGGCGGGGAGTGAGACGGGGGTCGTGACAAGGTCATGAGGGGGGTTGTGCGGTTCGTCGAGCGTAAGGCGCAAAAGGGCCGGTCGCTCCTCCGTCGAGTGCCGTTGTGGGGGAACTCACCTGCGGTGTCACCGGTTCGGGGGGCTTGAAGGAGCAGGCGTGGCCTGTGGCGTGCCGGGTACGGTCGTAGGCATGAACACGTCGTGGTGGCTCGCGTTGGTGGCGGTGGTGCTGCTCGCGGGTGTCGCGACGCTCGTGGACGGATGGGGGCGCGGGCGTCGGCCGCCGCGCGGGCCGCGCGGCCCTGCCGGCTCCTCCGGTCCGTCCGGGCGCTCCGACGGTGTACGCCGCTCGCAGCGGCCCCGGCCGGCGGAGATCTGGTGGGCGAACGTGCCCTTCGAGGACGGGCCCGGCGCGAAGGACCGCCCCTGCCTGGTGCTGTCCGTGCGGGGGCGCAGGGCCCTCGTCGCCAAGATCACCACGAAGCGCCACGACGAGCGGGACGGGGTCATTCCGCTGCCCGCGGGGTCGGTGGGGGACGCGCGGGGGCGGGCGAGCTTCCTGGAGACCGGTGAGTTGCGGGGGCTGCCGGTACGGGAGTTCCGGCGGCGGGTGGGTGTGGTGGATCCGCAGGTCTGGGCTCAGGTGCGCCACCTGGCGCGCTGAGGGCTCCGCACCCGTGCGGACAAAAAAGAGCGCGCGGTTCCCCGCGCGCCCGGACGGCGCGAGGCGGGGAACCGCGTGCGCGGTCTACGCCCAGAGCTGGCCCTGCAACGTCTCGATGGCCTCTTCCGTCGTCGCCGCGGTGTAGACCCCCGTCGACAGGTATTTCCAGCCACCGTCGGCCACGACGAACACGATGTCGGCGGGCTCGCCCGCCTGCACGGCCTTGCGGCCGACCCCGATCGCGGCGTGCAGCGCCGCCCCGGTGGAGACCCCGGCGAAGATCCCCTCCTGCTGGAGCAGCTCGCGGGTACGGGTCACCGCGTCGGCCGAGCCGACCGAGAAGCGCGTGGTCAGCACGGACGCGTCGTACAGCTCGGGGACGAAGCCCTCGTCGAGGTTGCGCAGGCCGTAGACGAGGTCGTCGTAGCGCGGCTCGGCCGCGACGATCTTGACGTCCGGCTTGTGCTCGCGCAGGTACCGGCCGACGCCCATCAGCGTCCCCGTGGTGCCGAGCCCGGCGACGAAGTGCGTGACCGAGGGCAGGTCGGCCAGGATCTCCGGACCCGTGGTCGCGTAGTGGGCGCCCGCGTTGTCGGGGTTCCCGTACTGGTAGAGCATCACCCAGTCGGGGTGCTCGGCGGCGAGTTCCTTGGCGACGCGTACCGCCGTGTTGGAACCGCCGGCCGCCGGCGAGGGGATGATCTCGGCGCCCCACATGGCGAGCAGCTCACGCCGTTCCTGCGAGGTGTTCTCGGGCATGACGCAGACCATGCGGTAGCCCTTGAGCCTCGCGGCCATGGCGAGCGAGATGCCGGTGTTGCCGGAGGTCGGTTCGAGGATCGTGCAGCCGGGGGTCAACCGGCCGTCCTTCTCGGCCTGTTCGACCATGTGGAGGGCGGGGCGGTCCTTGACCGAGCCGGTCGGGTTGCGGTCCTCCAGCTTCGCCCAGATACGGACGTCGGCGGCCGGCGAGAGCCGCGGCAGGCGCACCAGAGGGGTGTTGCCCACCGCGGCCAGCGGGGAGTCGTAGCGCATCAGTGATCAGAGCCCGGCAGGTCAGACCGCCCCGCCGGCGACGGCCGGCAGGATGGTGACGCTGTCGCCGTCGGTGAGCTTGGTGTTGATGCCGTCGAGGAAGCGGACGTCCTCGTCGTTCAGGTACACGTTCACGAAGCGGCGCAGTTCGCCGCCGTCCACGATGCGGGCCTGGATGCCCTTGTGGCGGCTCTCGAGGTCGGTGAGGAGCTCGGCGAGGGTTCCCCCGCCGCCCTCGACGGCCTTCTGGCCGTCGGTGTAGGTGCGGAGGATGGTGGGGATGCGGACCTCGATGGCCATGGTTGCGGGCTCCTGTCGGAAGGTGGGTCTGGCTGAGTGCGCGCGGTGGCGCGGGGAGACGCGAGAGAGCAGGGGCACGCCGGTCGCGGCCCCGCGGAGCCGTGGCTCACGGCCCGTACGGCGGCAGGGTTCAGCGGCCTGTACAGATGGCGCTCTGCAGCCGGCACAGGTCGACGTGCAGCCGCGCCACGAGCAGCATGCCCGGCGTCTTGTCGCTCACGTCGTGGGAAACCATGGGCTCATCGTATCGATTCCTGGTTCGGGTCCCGGAATGTGATCTCAGATAGTGGATGAATTCTGCCCGAAATACGGGATCAGTATGCTTCCACCACCGTGACCTCCTCCTCCGTGACGACGCCGTCGACGATCCGGAAGGAGCGGAACTGGAAGTCGCCGAGCCCGTCGGTGTCCGCGGTCGAGACCAGCACGTAGTGGGCGTTCGGCTCGCTCGCGAGGGCGATGTCCGTACGGGAGGGGTGGGCCTCGGTCGACGTGTGGGAGTGGTAGACGACCGCCGGTTCCTCGTCGCGGTCGTCCATCTCGCGGTACAGCTTGAGCAGGTCGCCCGAGTCGAACTCGTAGAACGTGGGTGACATGGCCGCGTTCAGCATGGGGATGAAGCGCTCGGGGCGGCCGGTGCCCGCCGGGCCCGCGATCACGCCGCACGCCTCGTCGGGGTGGTCCCGGCGCGCGTGCGCGACGATCTGGTCGACGAGGGTCTGGGTGATGGTCAGCATGCTGGCCAGGATAAGCAGGAGCCGAGATGAGGGGTCGGCCGAGGGGCCGCCGGCGTAGGACCCCCGTTGCGCAGTTCCCCGCGCCCCCGGGTGTCCGGGGGCGCGGGGAACTGCGCAGTCTTTCAACGGCTCAGCCGTCAGCCGACAACCGTCATCCGGCGTTCTCGAACTGCGGGTCCCGGCGCTCGGTGACCTCCGGGTTACGGGCCTTCAGCACCGCCCAGCCGATGCCCAGCGCGGCCGCCCAGCCCGCCATCACGTAAAGACAGATGCGGGAGTCGGCGTCGGAGGCGATGAGGCAGACCACGAACAGCAGGAACACGACGGCGACCCAGCTGAGCTTCGCGCCGCCCGGGGCCGGGAAGGGCGACGTGGGCAGCCTGCCCGCGTCGACACCGCGCCGGTACAGGATGTGGCTGATCAGGATCATGAGCCAGGTCCAGATGCCGGCTGCCGTGGAGACCGAGACGACGTAGCCGAAGGCCTTCTCCGGGACGATGTAGTTCAGGATCACGCCGATGCCCATGAAGAGCATGGAGACGGTGATGCCGAACGCGGGCGTCTTGGTGGAGGACAGCTTGTTGAAGATCTTCGGGGCCTCGCCGTTGTCCGCCAGGGTGCGCAGCATGCGGCCCGTGGAGTACATGCCGGAGTTGCAGGAGGACAGGGCCGCCGTCAGGACGACGAAGTTGACGATGCCGGCGCCGGCCGGGATGCCGATCTTCGCGAAGGCCGCGACGAAGGGGCTGACCCCTGGTGCGAACTCCGTCCACTTCACGACGCAGAGGATGACGGTGAGCGCGCCGACGTAGAAGAGGGCGATCCGCCAGGGCAGCGTGTTGATGGCCTTGGGGAGGGTCTTCTCCGGGTTCTCGGACTCGCCCGCGGTGACGCCGACGAGTTCGACGGCCAGGTAGGCGAACATGACGCCCTGCAGGGTCATCAGGGACGAGCCGATGCCCTTGGGGAAGAAGCCGTCGAAGGCCCAGAGGTTGGACACGGCGGCGGTGTCGCCCGCGGAGCTGAAGCCGAAGGTGAGGACTCCGAGGCCGATCACGATCATGCCGATGAGGGCGGTGACCTTGACCATCGAGAACCAGAACTCGATCTCGCCGAAGAGCTTGACGGAGATCAGGTTCGCCACGAAGAGCACGACCAGGAAGACCAGGGCCGTGACCCACTGCGGGATCTGCGGGAACCAGTAGTTGACGTAGATCGCGGCGGCGGTGAGTTCCGCCATGCCGGTGACCACCCACATCAGCCAGTACGTCCAGCCGGTGAAGTAGCCGAAGAACGGGCCGAGGAACTCACGGGAGTACTCCGCGAAGGAGCCCGAGACCGGGCGGTAGAGCAGCAGCTCACCGAGGGCCCGCATGATGAAGAAGATGATGACGCCCGCGAGGGCGTACATGAGGATGAGGCTGGGGCCCGCCTTGGCGATGTTCGCCCCGGCTCCCAGGAAGAGGCCGACGCCGATGGCGCCGCCGATGGCGATCATCTGCACCTGGCGGCTGCCGAGCCCGCGCTCGTAGCCCTCTCCCGCGCCTTCTCCGGCGCCTTCCGCGGAGGCGTCCGTGGAGCCCTCCGCGGCGGAGGTGTCGCCGGCCGTACCAGCCGTGCCGGCCGCGGGACCCTTGCCCTTCCCGTTCCCGTCGCCGTTCCCGCCGCGCTCGTCGTCGTGTTTGCCGACCTGCACCGAGGTCATGTCTCGTGCGCCTTTCTCCATACCGATCCGAGCCGTCGTCGGCTGCGGACCGGTTCCGATCCCCCCGGATTGATGGAGCGGAGCAGGCTCCCCGAGCCCGCTGAGCGGTCTCCCCGAGACCACTCGTGCCTGGCCGGCGGTCGCCGGCTCGGTGGCGCACCTGGCGGGACCTGGGTGGTGTCCCGCCGGGCGGTCGTGCAGATCTATCACGGCCGCGACGCCCGACACCGGTGCCGGTTGTAGCGCATGCCACAGGCAGAAGCGGACATAGAACACCCGGGCCCACATAGCAGGCCCGGGTGGTGATGTGATCGTTATGCGGATTTGAGCGTCCGCTGAGCGAACATTTCATGTCGCGTCATCGACGTTTCGGCATCGACGTTTCGGCATCGACACACGGTCAGCTCATCAGTGTCTCGACCAGCGTCTCCTGGAGGCCGCCGAGCCACAGATACGCCATCACCATCGGCTTGCGCGGATCCTCGTCCGGCAGCCGGTAGAGGAGGTCCGTGTCCTCCTCGTCGACGACGTCCAGCCGGGAGCCGATCGCCAGGCGCAGGTCGTTGAGGGAGGTGAGCCACTGCTTCGACTCCCCGGGGGTCAGCTTCAGCACGGCTCCCCCCTTCCCCACGGCCGCGAGGGTGTCCAGCGAGTGGATCACCGCGAGGGCGTTCTCCCGCTTGCCGGCCCGCAGGTCGTTCTCGGTGAAGCGGCGGAACTCCGAGGAGTACGCGCGCTGCTCCTCGGCCTGCTCGGGAGAGGTCGCCTCGACGTCGGGGCCGCTGTACGCGTCCGGGAAGAGGCGTTTCAGCACGGGGTCGGAGGGCGGCTCGCTCGGCCCCTGCGCGAAGAGCTCGGCGAGCGGATCGTCGGAGACGTCCCCTCCGGGGCCCGGCCCGATGAGCTCCAGGAGCTGCACGGCGAGGGAGCGGATGATGGAGATCTCGACCTCGTCGAGCGCGACGGCCGCGCCGCCGCCGGGGAGCGGTTCGAAGTGTCCTGGCATCAGATTGCGTCGCTACTTCCAGTACTGCGCGGGCGTCGGGCAGGTGCCGGTCCCACGGAGGCCGGCACCCGGGTCGGTTCCGGGGTCAGTTCCGGTCGTGCTGGAGGGTGGCCCACAGACCGTAGCCGTGCATGGCCTGCACATCGCGCTCCATCTCCTCACGGGTGCCGCTGGAGACAACGGCCCGGCCCTTGTGGTGGACGTCCATCATCAGCTTGGTGGCCTTGTCCTTCGAGTACCCGAAGTACGACTGGAAGACGTAGGTCACGTAGCTCATCAGGTTGACCGGGTCGTTGTGGACGATGGTCACCCAGGGGACGTCGGGCTCGGGTACGGCGAAGACCTCCTCCGCCGACTCTGTCTTTTCGGTCTCTAGGGGTGCGGGAGCCGTCACACGGCCCATGCTGCCACCACAGGTGGGTGCCGGGCCAAACGAGCCCTACAAATCGTCAGAGTGACGAGATAGGGGGTAGCATCGTTTTCATGCCGCTCATCCCGGGGTTCGGCGCCCGGACCCCTGGCCGGCCTCGGCCGTCCGGGGGACACCTGTGTCATCCCGAGGAGACCCCGAGTGAACGCAGCGGACCTAGGGCTGCCGGTGGACGTCCCGTCGACAGCGCTCTTCACGGACCACTACGAGCTGACCATGCTGCAGGCCGCCCTCAAGGGCGGTACCGCCGACCGGCGTTCGGTCTTCGAGGCCTTCACCCGCCGGCTGCCCGAGGGCCGCCGCTACGGAGTCGTCGCGGGCACCGGGCGGGTCCTGGACGCCGTCGAGAACTTCCGCTTCGACGCGGACGTCATCAACTTCCTGCGCGAGCGCCGCGTGGTGGACGAGCCGACCCTGGAGTGGCTGGCCGCGTACCGCTTCAGCGGTGACGTCTGGGGTTACCCCGAGGGCGAGGTGTACTTCGCCGGGTCGCCCGTCCTACGGGTCGAGGGCTCCTTCGCGGAGTGCGTGCTCCTGGAGACCGTGATCCTCTCCATCCTCAACCACGACTCGGCCATCGCGGCCGCCGCCTCCCGGATGGCCTCGGCCGCCGGGGAGCGCCCGCTGATCGAGATGGGCGCCCGGCGCACCCACGAGCTGGCCGCGGTGGCGGCGTCCCGCGCCGCGTACGTGGGCGGCTTCACGACCACCTCCGACCTGGCCGCGGGCTTCCGTTACGGCATCCCGACGGTCGGCACGTCCGCCCACGCCTTCACCCTCGTGCACGACACCGAGCGGGACGCCTTCCGCGCCCAGGTGGACTCGCTGGGCCGGGGCACCACGCTGCTCGTGGACACGTACGACGTCGCGGAGGCCGTGCGCCTCGCCGTCGAGGTGGCCGGGCCCGAGCTCGGGGCCGTCCGGATCGACTCCGGTGACCTGCTGCTCGTGGCGCACCGGGTGCGGCAGCAGCTGGACGAGCTGGGCGCCACGAAGGCCCGGATCATCGTGACGTCGGACCTGGACGAGTACGCGATCGCCTCGCTGGCCGCGGCGCCCGTGGACGCGTACGGCGTGGGCACCCAGCTGGTGACGGGTTCCGGCCATCCGACGTGTTCGATGGTCTACAAGCTCGTCGCACGCGCCGAGTCGGCGGACCCGAAGGCTCCACTCGTGCCGGTGGCCAAGAAGTCCTCGGGCGGGAAGACGTCCATCGGCGGCCGCAAGTGGGCCGCGCGGCGGCTCGACGAGCACGGGGTCGCCGAGGCCGAGGTGATCGGCACGGGGGCGGTCCCGCCCGAGCTGGACGACAGCCGGCTCCTGGTGCAGCTCGTCAAGGGCGGCCAGGTCGTCGCCCGCGAGCCGCTGGACGTCGTGCGCGAGCGGCACGCCGAGGCCCGCGCGAACCTGCCCCTGTCGGCGACCCAGCTGTCCCGAGGGGAAGCCGTCATCCCGACCGAGTACGTGTGAGACGCGGCCGAGTACGTGTGAGACGGGTGGGTCCGGGCAGACGACGGCCCGGGACACACCTCCGGCCAACGCCGTCCTTCACGGGCCCGTACGGGAGTGAACGGGCGGCAAGCCGGGAAAAGCAACGGCAACGACCGCACGCTCTGTCATGCCCGCGCGCCCATGAGGGGGCGCGACCAGCCACGATCACCCGCAGACGAAGCACCGGATCCAGCGGAGCGCCTCCCTGCCAAGCCGAAGGACACCGACCATGCGCCGCGCCTTGATCGTCGTAGACGTCCAGAACGACTTCTGCGAGGGAGGCAGCCTCGCGGTCTCCGGCGGGGCGGATGTCGCCGCCGCGATCACGGAGCTGATCGGGCAGGCCCCGGCCGGCTACCGCCATGTGGTGGCGACCCGCGACCACCACATCGCGCCCGGCGGCCACTTCGCGGACAACCCCGACTACGTCGACTCGTGGCCCGCGCACTGCGTGGCCGGCACCGAGGGCGTGGGCTTCCACCCGAACTTCGCCCCGGCGGTCGCCTCCGGCGCGATCGACGCGGTCTTCGACAAGGGCGCGTACTCGGCGGCGTACAGCGGCTTCGAGGGCGCCGACGAGAACGGCGTCCCGCTGGCCGACTGGCTGCGCGCCCGGGAGATCACCGAGGTCGACGTGGTGGGCATCGCCACCGACCACTGCGTCCGGGCCACAGCCCTGGACGCGGCCCGCGAGGGCTTCCGCACCCAGGTACTCCTGGACCTCACAGCAGGCGTCTCCCCGGAAACCACAGCCCACGCCCTGGAAACCCTCCGAGAAGCAGGCGTAGAACTAACAGGCAAGCCGGTGGTCTGACCAGCACGAACAAGAACACCGGGCCTGGGTCCGGGGGCCGGGTCCGGGGGGGGCGCGCGAAGCGCCGCCCTCCAGGGGCGCGGGGAACTGCGCGCCAAGCCCCCACCCACCCGCGGACAAAAATCCGCCCCTCAGCCCCAGCGAAGGCGCGCGCGAAGCGCCGCCCCTCAGGGGCGCGAGGAACTGCGCGACCAGCCCCCACCCACCCGCAGCCACAAACCCGCCCTCAGGCCCCAGCGAAGGCGCGCGCGAAGCGCCGCCCCTCAGGGGCGCGAGGAACTGCGCGACCAGCCCCCACCCACCCGCAGCCACAAACCCGAACCCAGCGGAGCGCTCACGCGACGGGCCGTCGCATCAACGCCCGGATCGGATGCCACAGCTCAGCAACAGCACCCCCGCCACCCCCAGCGGCAGCGTCCTGCGCCGTGCGCCATATCAGCCCGTCCGGATGATGCAGCACCGCAGTGATCTCGTCCGGCGTGGGCGGCGCCCCGTTCCCGCGCAGGTACACCGCCCGCAGCCCCAGGTTGCGCAGTCGCGTCAACGCACGGGCGCGATTGTGCGCGTGCACCAGCACCCGCACCGACCCGGCGCCGGGGGCGGGCGCGAGCGGTCGGGGCAGGTTCAACGCCACCACGACGGTGCCGTTCGGCAGCTTGCTGAAACCTCCTGCGGCCATGCAGTCATACCCCCGCGAGATCCGGTGTCAATAAGAGAGTCACAGGACGCACCTAAACACGATCGGCCGCAACCCGCCAGAGGGTTGCGGCCGATCATGGTTTGACCTGCGAAAACGTCTCTTACTTCGCCGCGGCGGAGACCTTCACCGTGATCGTCGAGCCATCACGCGGCTCCTTCACGATCGCGATCTTCGTATTGGTGTCAGTGATCTTGACACCTCCGGTCGGGTTGGCCTCGTCGTAGTAGCTGTTCGTGCGGTCGTTGAAGATCCGGTTGCCCGGCTGCGACTTGATCTTCGTCGCGACGTCCGCCTTGTGCAGCGTGAGACCGTCCGTCCGGTACGAGCTGAACGGCGAGTCGTAGGACTGGATGCGGTTGCGCATCAGCGTGCCGTCGGACCACTTCAGCGCCTTCGGGTGGGCGTCCACCGGCAGCAGCAGTCCGGTGCCCTGGTGCTGGCTGACGTTGTTGTCCCGCTGGGAGGTGTCCCACTTCCAGATCAGCAGACCGTTCTGGTAGGGGAAGTGCTCCACCCAGTTCGGCCGCGTGGTCGCGAAGCCGAAGTTGTACGGGCCGACCTCGAGGGTCTTGTCGTACGACACGTACTGGCGGTTCTCGGCGATGTAGTACTGCGCGTAGTCCTTGGTGAAGGACGCGCCGACCCGGGAGAAGCCGGTGGCCCGCCACGCGTCGTCGGCGGTCTCGGCGTCGTCCGAGAAGACCACGGCACCGTCGGCGGTGACGGTGATCTCGTCCGCCGTGAAGCCCTTCTGGGCCACGCCGCCGTCGGTGGAGTAGCGGAAGCGAAGGTCGAACTTCTGGCCCGCGTAGGCGTCGAGCGGGAACGACAGCTTCTTGTACGCGTCCGCGGTGCCGGTCAGCGCGGGGCTGCCGCTGGCGTCCCGCGGGATGGCCTCACCGTCGGCCGTTCCGTCGATCGGCGTCCACTTGGTGCCGCCGTCGGTGGAGACCTCGGTGTAGAGGTAGTCGAAGTCCGTCTCGATGTCGTACCAGCCGTCGAGGGTCAGCGCCGCCGACGACTTGCCCGTGAGGTCCACGGAACGGGTCAGCGTGTTCTTGAGGTCGTCGCCGCTGCCGCTCCACCACTGGCTCTCGCCCTGCGCCGGGGGCACCACCTCGGTGGTGACCTCCTTCTCGGGCAGTTCGACCACCAGGGCCTGGGCCTTCTTGGTGTTGTACTCGGCCACGCCCAGCGTGTGGGTGGAGCGCGTCGCGGCCTTGGCCGTGTCGTACTTCAGCCAGCCGAGCTGGAGCTTGTCCCAGGCGGTCATGTCGCCGGGCAGGTCACCGATGGCGTTCTTGCCGGTGCCGAGCCAGGAACCGGAGGACATCAGCGTCCAGAACGCCGTGGAGTTCTCCGCGGTGTTGGTCGTGTCGTAGTGGTCCGGCAGACCGAGGTCGTGGCCGAACTCGTGGGCGAAGACGCCAAGACCGCCGTTCTCCGGCTGGATCGTGTAGTCGCCGACCCAGATGCCGGAGTCGCCGATCTGCGCCCCGCCCATCTTGTTGCCGTCGGGGCCGGTGGCGCCGGCGTCGGTGCCGAACGCGTACCAGCGGTGCGCCCAGATGGCGTCCTCGCCCTGGACGCCGCCGCCCGCGGACTCGTCCTCGCCGGCGTGCACGATCTGGAAGTGGTCGATGTAGCCGTCGGGCTCGTTGAAGTCGCCGTCGCCGTCGTAGTCGTTGCGGTCCCACTTGTCGTAGGCGGCCAGCTCGGACTTGATGTCGGCGTCGGACTTGCCGGCCGCCTTCTGGGCGGCGGCCCAGGCGGTGACGCCGTCGGCGACCGCGTTCCACGCGCAGGTGTCGGGGTCGCACTTGTTGGAGCCGTAGCGGGCCTCGTTGTAGGGCACCTTCACCCAGTCGGAGACCTTGCCGTCGAGGGAGTAGCGGCCCGAGGACTGCTTCTCGTAGTACTTCTTCATCGACTCGACACCCTTGCCGGTGCCGAAGTAGAGGTCCTGGTAGTGCTCCGTGTTGTAGTCGGCCTTCCAGTCCGTGCTGTTGTCCTCGGACGGGTCCGGCTCGGCTATCTCGTTGTGGAGCGGGCCGGGGGTGCCGCCGTAGCGGCTGTCCACCTGGTCGCCGAACTCCACGAGGATCGTGAAGATCTCGTCGGTCTTCTCACGGCCGAGCTCCACGTACTTGCCGTTCTGGAGCTTCACGACCTGCGAACCGCCGCGCTCGGCGACCTTCGCGTCGCCGGATATGACCCTCTTGAGCGCCTCTTCGCGCTGGGCCGCCTGACGGTCGGTCAGAGGACCCTTCAGGTCGTGCTCGTGCGCGGCGTCGTCCCCGGCACGTGCCGGGTCCTGCCGGTTCGCGGCCGCGGTCGCGGCCGGCTGGTCGCCGGCGTCGGCCTGTGCCACCGCGAAGGTCGAGAACGTGGCAGCGGCCGTCGCGAGCGACACACCCACCGCGGCTGCTCTGTACGTCCATGGTCTGCTGATCACTTGATGCAGTCCTCCCTCGCGCCGGGCGCGCGGAGGGACGGTGTCCAGATCTTGGAGTCCGCATCTTGAGGTCCGCGCGCGCTCTATGCGCGTCACAAGTGACGACATTCGATCGGAGTTGGGGGAGAAAAGACAGACCTTGACTTGAACAGGTCAAGTGAGTTATGGACCGACGACGACCCTGGGGGCCGTGTTCCGCGCGCCGACCCCCCTCCGCTCGCGCGAGATCCGCGCACCGCTCAACAGGCGCGTTCGCAAGCCGGGTTGATCGACGTCATGATTCCGTGCGCCCCCCGTGCACCGGCACCGTGGGTTAGGTCACGCTTACTGCTCGTTCCACTCGGGCACACAGGCCAATAGAGTCGGTTGGCGGCGCGCCGGATTTCCGGTGTTTTGCCAAGCGACACCGTTGTCGCACCCCTGATTCTTATCCGCCCCCTCCCCCACCGCGAGAGGCACCGGGGGGAGACCCCCATCCCGAGGACGGAATGCCATGCCTCGTCCGACCGCCGCACAGCTCGTCTACGGTTCCTGCACCGTGATCTTCTCCACGCTCGCCATGCTGCTGCTGTCACAGACGAGTTCGGGCCTGGGAGTCGTGCTCATAGCGCTCTCCGCCCTCGTACTCGGCCTCCTCGTGGCCATGACGGTCCCCGCACCCAAGCCCGCCGCGACCGCCGTCGCCCCGGCGTCCGCGGCCCGTCCCGCGCCTGCCGCCGCGATCGTCACCGGCGCCGGCACGGAACAGCGCGTTCCGGTGCGGCGCGAGACCGTCGCCGCCGCCGGGGCGTCCGAGCCGGTCGGCGAACGCGCCTGAGCCCGTGCACGGGTGGGCCCGTCCCGCACGGGCCCACTCCGTCGCGTACCACCGGGACGCGGGTCGCGTACCGCTCAATTGGTGCTGACCACCACCGTCTTGGCCGCCTTGTCGTGCAGGCCCTGCTTGTACGGCTTGTCGAAGAAGCTCCAGCCGCCCGCGACGGCGGTCCAGATGCACGCGCAGCAGAACGCGAACGGCACCCACAGCACCAGCGCGCGGACCAGTGAGGTCTGCACGGAGGGCGTGGCTCCGTCGCTCAGGTTCGCGACCCGCAGGTGCAGCCACCTCTTGCCGAGGGTCTGCCCCGACCTGCTGGTCATGAACGTGTCGTAGGCGACGTAGAGCAGCAGGGCGATCAGGGACTGCCCGAAGGACTTGCCGTACTGGATCTTGTCCGCGTCCACGTCGTACTCGTTGACGCCGAAGCCCCATGTGAGCAGCCACACCACGATGACGACGAGGATCAGGTCGATGATCCTCGCGAGCACGCGCCTGCCGCTGTCGGCCAGCGGCGGCATCCCCGCGAGCGGGTCGGCGCCGTGGGGCCCGCCTCCGTAGGGGCTTCCTCCGTAGGGGCTTCCTCCGTAGGGGTCACCGCCGCCGGGGCCTCCCCCGTAGCCGCCGCCCGGGGCTCCTCCCCCGTAAGGGTCACCGCCGCCTCCGTAGGGCGGCGGCGCGGCGCCGTACGGGGAGCCCGCGCCGCTCTGCCCGGACGGCGGCGGCGGTTGCTTCCTGAACGGGTCCCCGTCCGGCGGCTGCTGATACGGCTTCTGATACGGATCGTCGTCCGGAGGGAGCGGCGGCTCGGTGCTCATGCCCCGAGTCGACCGCGAACCCTCCGGCCCCGCAATGAGGGGACGGCCGTCCGGGGCATCCGGCGGTGCCCCGCGCCGTGTCCGGCGGTGTCCTCAGCCCGCGACGAAGGTGTGGGCCGCCTTGTCGTGCCAGCACTGGCGCCACGGGCGGTCGAACAGGCCCCACACGACACCCACGACCCCGACGACGAGGAGCCCCGGGACGCTGTAGACGATCCAGCGGCGCAGCGCCAGGCCGAACGACGGCGGGTCGCCTCCCTCGATGTCCCGTACCTGGAGGCCGAACAGCTTCTTCCCGAGGGTGCGGCCCCACCTCGCGGTGGGCAGCGCCTCGTAGAGGACACCGAAGACGAGCAGTACGGCGAGCACGATGCCGAGGTAGAGCGCGGTCGTGCCGTCCAGCAGCCACACCGTGACCGTCTCGCCGGAGAGCTTGGCCGCGTCGATCTTCTCGTCGACGTGGTCGAGGGCCCGGGTGCCCAGCGGTACGGCCGCCGCTCCGGTGACCGCGGCCAGTACCAGCGTGTCCACGAGGCGGGCGGCGAACCGCTTGCCGAGCCCCGCCGGGCGCGCGTTCGCCTGCGAGCGGACGACCGCCTGGAACGGGTCCTCCCGCACCGGCTTCCACGGCACGACGGGCTGGTCCTCGTCCGACCCGGCCAGCCGGTGGACCTGCTGGGCCCAGGAGGGCTGTCCGCCGCCGGGGCCCGCGCTCATGGGCGCCTGGGCGGCGGCCTGCGGCGCGGCGGCGGGAGTGGACTGCTGGGGTGGCACGGCCGGGGCGGGCTGCTGCTGCGGGCCCGCGGGGGCGGCCGGGGCGGTGGGGGTGGCCGGGGCCGCCTGAGAGGCCGGGGTAGGCGCGGCGGGCTTCGGTCCGCGCGGCCGGCCGGCTCTCGGGGACAGGGCCCTGATGGCCATCGTGCCCTCGGAGGCGAGGGGGTCCCGGGAGGGAGGGACGCCCGTGGCGGCGTCGGGTCCGGCCGCTCCCGCCGGAGTCGCGGGTGCGGCGTCCTTGCCTGCCGCGCCGGACCGTCCGGCCTGGCCCGACTGTCCCGACTGGCCCGCCACATGTGCGCGTCCGGCGCCCATGGCACCGGCCGTTCCCGCGGGGCGTACCGGTCCCGTGGGCCTGCGGAAGACCACGGTGCCGGACGAGGAGGGCGGCGCGGCCGCCCCGGAGTCCCCCGCGGAGTCCGGCCCGGTGAACGGGGCCGCACCGTCCGCGTGGTCCCGGTGGTCCGTGTGGTCCCGGTGGTCCGTGTGGTCCGGGCCGCCGTCGGTCCTGGCCGCCTCCGACGGTACGCGCGGGTCCGGGGAGCCCCAGCGGACCCGGCGGTCCTGATCGCCGCCGAAGCCGGTCTGCCGGGAGCGGTCGGCGCCCCACGCGGTGGCCGGTTCGGGGCGGCTGCCGTGCTGTGCGTCGGCGGGTGACGGCCCCTCGGGGGGCGGTCCCGCCGCGGGCGGGTCCTCGTCGAAGAAGTGCGGGCCCGTCTCCTCGGTGGACACGGGCGCGGGCCGCGCGTCCGTGGGCGAGGCGATCGATTCGCCGCCGGACGGAGCCGGCCGGCTGGTGCCCGGCACCCAGGAGGCACCGTTCCAGTACCGGACATATCCAGGAATGGACGGGTCCGGGTAGTACCCCTCGCGGGGCCTGTCGTCGCCGGGGGCCGGGGTTGGGGCGCTCATGTCCGTCGTCCCGTATCTGCTCGGGGGTCGTGTTGAGCGTCCACATCTATCAGACGGGGGCAACCGCCACTGCCGCTCCTGGCGTACCTACCCCCTTCGAGCAAGGTTCCCCCACCTTTTCCGGCCTTCGCGGGGTATACGCGGAGCGGCCGGAGGAGACCGCCGGAAAAAAAGTTCGCCGAACCGGCGTAATGCTTCGGTCTCCGCCGCCTCTCCACTGTGGCGGGCCCGTCACGGGGCCCCGTACGCGACACGAGAGGAACCGCACGCATGTACACCGTGGTGGAGCGCGAGCTCGAACTCAAACTGGTCCTGTCCCCCGAACGCAGCATCCCGGTCCCGGCTCTGCTGAGCTACCGCACCGACGACCCGTACGCCGTCCACGTCACCTTCCACATCGGCACCGACCACCCCGTGAGCTGGACGTTCGCGCGTGAGCTGCTCGTCGAGGGGGTGTTCAGGCCGTGCGGGCACGGGGACGTGCGGGTGTGGCCCACGAAGGTCGGCGGGCGCAGCGTCGTCCTGATGGCGCTGAGTTCGCCCGACGGGGACGCCCTGCTGGAGGCGCCCTCCGCGCAGGTGTCGAGCTGGCTGGAGCGCACCCTGCGGGCGGTCCCGCCGGGCACCGAGGCCGAGCAGCTCGGTATCGACGACGGCCTCGCCGAGCTGCTCGCGCCGGCCCCGGCCGACGACCTGTGGCTGTGCGACCCGTGGCCCTCCGACGAGTCCAAGGACGGGGAGTGAGGGGACGGGGAGGAGTGCACGGATGGGGAGGAGCACGCGGACGGGGAGGGGGCGTGCGGGTGGCTCAGAAGAGTTTTCCCGGGTTCAGGATGCCCAGGGGGTCGAAGGCCGCCTTGACCGCCCGCTGCATCTCGATGCCCACCGGGCCGATCTCCCGGGCCAGCCACTCCTTCTTGAGGACGCCCACTCCGTGCTCGCCGGTGATCGTGCCGCCGAGTTCCAGGCCGAGCGCCATGATCTCGTCGAAGGACTCCCGGGCGCGCCGGGACTCCTCCGGATCGCTCGCGTCGAAGCAGACGGTGGGGTGGGTGTTGCCGTCGCCCGCGTGCGCGACGACCCCGATGGTCAGCCGGTACTTCTCGGCGATCCGGTCGATGCCCTCCAGCATCGCGGCGAGCCGGGAGCGCGGTACGCACACGTCGTCGATCATCGTCGTGCCCTTGACCGCCTCAAGTCCGGTGAGGGACAGCCTGCGGGCCTGGAGCAGCAGCTCCGACTCGGCCGTGTCCTCCGCCGGTACGACCTGGGTGGCGCCGGCCGCCTCGCACAGCGCGCCGACCGCGGCGAGGTCGGCCGCCGGGTCGAGCGTGTCGAAGGCCGCGAGGAGCAGGGCCTCGGTGCTCTCCGGGAGACCCATGTTCGCCAGGTCGTTGACGGCCTTCACCGTCGTACGGTCCATCAGTTCGAGCAGCGACGGCACGTGGCCGCCCTCCATGATCCGGCAGACCGCGTCGCAGGCGGCCGCCCCCGAGGCGAACTCGGCGGCCAGCACCAGTTGCCGGGGAGGCTGCGGCTTGAGGGCGAGGGTCGCTCCGACGACGATCCCCAGTGAGCCCTCCGAGCCGACGAAGAGGCGCGTCAGGTCGTATCCCGCGACGCCCTTCGCCGTGCGGCGGCCGGTGGACATCAGGCGTCCGTCGGCGAGGACGACGTCCAGGCCGAGGACGTACTCGGCCGTCACTCCGTACTTGACACAGCACAGGCCGCCCGAGGCCGTGCCGATGTTCCCGCCGATGGTGCACATCTCCCAGCTGGAGGGGTCCGGCGGGTAGTAGAGGCCGTGTTCGTTGACGGCGCGGGAGAGCGTGGCGTTGACGACGCCCGGCTCGACCACCGCGATCCGGTCGACGGGGCTGATCTCCAGGATCCGGTCCATCTTGACGAGGGACAGCACGACGCAGCCCTCGGAGGCGTTGGCCGCCCCCGACAGGCCCGTACGGGCGCCCTGCGGGACGACCGGGATCCGCAGTGCGGTGGCGACCCGCATGACGTGCTGGACCTGCTCGACGGTGCGTGGCAGGACGACGACCGCGGGGGTGCCTGCCGCGCAGAAGCTGGCCATGTCGTGGGCGTACGAGCTGGTGACGTCCGGGTCGGTGAGGATCGCCTCGGCCGGCAGGGCCGCGAGGAGGCGTTCGGTGAGGTCTCCCGTCGCCGGTCCCGCCGTCTCCGCCGGTCCCGCGGTTCCCGTCGTTCCCGTCGTTCCCGTCGCCACGATGTCCTCATCGGGTCGGGCTTCGATACGGCTCATGATCACAGCCTCGCACTCGGGGCCATCGGTGTGAACCCCGCCCGCGCGAGGCTTTCCGTGCCGGGGTGGTGGCCGGGTGTGCTCTTCGTACTGGCGCACAGTGAGCCGCATGGAGAGTGGCAAGACAGGAAACCCTGCCTCGGGGGTCGTGGCCTGGGCCGTCGCGGGCTGTTTCGTTCTGGGGTGTGTGCTGATGGCGTTGCCCTCCGGGCATCGTGGGCCGCCCGCCGCCCCTGGGCCCGTGGCTCGGGCCGTGAGCGCTCTCCAGGTCGGGGCGCCTGCCTCGCTGCCCGATCTGGTCGCCCTGATCCGGGACCGCGAGGCCCATCTGCGGGCCCATCCGGGTGATGTGCGGTCCTGGGCCGAACTCGGCGCGGCGTACGTGGAGCGGGGTGAGCGCACCGCCGAGCCCGGGTACTTCCCTAAGGCCGAGAAAGCCCTGGGTACGTCGCTGAAGACACGGCCGAAGGGGAACGTGGAGGCGCTCGGCGGGCTGGCCGCGCTCGCCCTCGCCCGGCACGACTTCCACAGCGCGCGGAAGTGGGGGGAGGCCGCGGTGGCCGCCTCGCCCCGGCGGTGGACCGCCTATCCGGGGCTGATCGACGCGTACCGGGGGCTCGGTGACCACAAGGCCGCGCGGCGGACGCTGGACAAGCTCGTCAAGCTGCCCTCGGGGAGCGCGGGGGCCAGGGTGCAGGTGCTCACCCGGGCCGGGCTCGTGTACCGCGACCAGGGGTGGCGGGACGATTCCGCCGCCGCCCTGTCCGACGCGGCGGCGCTCGCCTCCGCTCCGGCCGAGCGCGCCGGCTGTCTCGTGCGGGTCGGGGAGCTGGCCTGGGAGCGCGGGGAGGCCGCCGAGTCGCTGCGCGCCTTCGAGGCGGCGCTGCGGGCCGATCCCGGGGAGCACGCGGCGCGGGCCGGGCAGGGCAGGGCGCTGGCCGCGCTGGGGCGGCACTCGGAGGCGCTGCGCGCGTACCGGTCCGCGCTGGCGAGGCGGCCGTTGCCGCGGTACGCGCTGGAGCTGGGCGAGTTGCACGAGTCGCTGGGGATGGGCGGGGCCGCGCGGGCCCAGTACGACGTGTTGCGGGCGCGGGTGCGGGAGGGGGACGCGGCGGGTGTGGACGACGAGTTGGTGCTGGGGCTCTTCGAGGCGGATCACGGGGACGCGGGGGTGGCGGTGCGGCGGTTGCGTGCCGAGTGGGAGCGACATCCTTCGGTGGCCGTCGCGGACGCGCTGGGGTGGGCGTTGCACCGGGCCGGGGAGGACGGTGAGGCGATCGGGTTCGCCACACGGGCCACGGACGAGGGTCGTGGGGGTGGGGTGCGGTTCGCTCTGTACGCGTATCACCGCGGGGTGATCGAGCGGGGGGTGGGGAAGGACGGGGCTGCTCGGCGGCATCTCGGGGAGGCGTTGCGGATCGATCCGGGCTTCTCGCCGGTTCATGTGCCGTTGGCCGAGAGGGCTTTGGAGGAGTTGGGGG
>NZ_JBLFJV010000026.1:0-2340 GCF_047444975.1 Streptomyces sp. CWNU-52B
GGTGAGCGACTCAGTACGAGACACCGTTCGAGACCGGAAGAAAAAGAACAAGATCAGAGGTCGTTTTCATCTACGGAGCCTGTTTCATCCCAACAGGTCGCAGTGTCGAGACGTGACTATTGGGGCGACAGCTTCTCTGGAACTCAGAGTGGCTGAGGCGGTGCCTCGAATTCCCGTTTCATCCGAGCAAGTTCCGTCTCATCCCAAAGGTTGCCTGCATGGGCGATCCGCCCCGCAGTTGCCCCTGCGGTCCGACACCCAGGAGGCGCAAGTATTCCAATGAGACAGTTGCGGCGGTGCAAAAGAGATGAAAACGACCTCTCATGAAGACCTCATCCAGGTGCCATTTGTCCCCGGGGCGGGGCCGCCGACGGCGCAGCGCGCCGGCGTAGGTCTGCCCGAACTTGGCGCACCAGCGGCGGACCGTCTCATAGGAGACGATCACGCCGCGCTCCAGCATCAGTTCCTCGACCTCGCAAAAGCTGAGCGGGAAGCGGAAGTACAGCCACACGCAGTGCGCGATGATCTCCACCCGGGTATCGGTGCCCCTTGTACGACGGCGGCGCGCTGTCCACGGACGACCCCTCCCGGCATGACCAACCAGAAAATCATCCCACCCGATCAGTCAACGTGACAGTGCCTTGTCCGCTGCGCCGGACTGCCCCGCTTTTCAGTATTCCCACTCCGACCAAATGTCGCTGGCGTAGTCCAAATTCGGACACGTAGCCTTGGACCTGCTGGTACTACCCACCCATGGTCCTGTCACCACATAGTCGCCGTTGGGGTTGAGGCAGTAGACCTTGACTCGGTGAGAAATTCCCCACGAGCCAGAGATGCAACGAGACTCGCCCGTGACCTGATTGACCCGATAGCCTGAGCAAGGGTCCGCTGATTGAGCGGAGGCCGGCGAAACTGTGAGACCTGAAGCTGCGACTGCAAGGCCAATCGATACTGCAGCGATGCGAACGGTTTCTTTGACCTTCACTTTGCCTCCATCTGTTCGGTGGGGTTGAGCTAATACTGAACCAGGTTGAGCGTTCCGTGCCTGCGTCGAAAACCCAGCCGGCGTGGCCAACGGGGCGCCGCGACCGAGGTGTCCAGGATTCCAGGGCGCCCAGCGCTCGGACTTGTCATTCCGCGCTGGGTTGTTGCCGATTCGCGCACGCCTTGGGCGGCAGGTTTCGGTAGTCCCTCGGGGGGATCCCGTAGGTGAGCCGGAACAAGCGGCTGAAGTGTGTGGGGTTGGTAAAGCCCCAGTGCTCGGCGATGGCCTGGATAGGGCGGGTATACAGGCGGGGATTGGCCAGGTCGAGACGGCAGCGTTCCAGACGGCGGTGGCGTATCCAAGCTGCCGGCGATGTGTCGTCCTCGGCGAGCAGCTGCTGCAGATGGCGCAGGGAGATGTGATGGGCATCCGCGATCGCCTGGGGGGTCATGGCCGGGTCGGCGAGGTGCCGCTCGACGAAGGTGCTGATCCGGGCCCGCAGGGCGATCCTGCGGGCCTCCGGGCTTAGCGCCTCTTCAGTGTCCAGGCAGCGGGCGATGGTGGAGGCCAGGAGGTCGAGGGTGACCGAGACGAGGGTGGGGACGTCGTCCGGGGTGAACTCGGCGGCGCGCGCGTTGAGGTCGGCCAGCCAGCGGGTGAACACCCCGCCCATGCCGTGGCGCCCGCTGATCGGGACGGCGAGGAGGCGCTGCACCGTCTTGTCCGGCAGGGGCAGCAGCCCGCGAGGACACTGTATGGTCACATGCGACCAACCGCCCGGGGTGCTTCGGACATCGCCGTGGTAGGGGCGGCTGCTGTCCATCACCAGCAGGTCACCGACACGCAGCGCCGCATCACCTCCACCCGTGGAAACAGCCCCCTCTCCACCGAGGAAGTAGTTGATCTGGTACACCTCCGGGTCGGACTGCCGGATCAGTTTCCCCGTCCGCGCTATCTCCAGGTGCGGGTAGGACAGTGCAGCCACCTGTACCTCCCCTAAGTCCAGGCCACGCATCCTGGCTCGGAAGTCATCCTGATCGTCGCTGCGCAGCCGATTGCGCATGTGCGACTGTTCCGTCGCTGCTTCCCACAGCGCGAACCGCTCCGGCGCCTCCACGACGTCCGTGCTGAACTCTGTAACCAGCATTCCAGCCCCCGTAGCCGATCCCCTTGTGAGTTAAACGTGACATGGGCAGACGTACGCAGCCAGCAGCACTTCGGTCACATTTGCTGCCACGCGTCTCCTGGCGGACACCGAAAATTCAAGATCAAGACGCGTCGAACTTCAGAAACAGGTTCTGATCTTGTTCTTTTTCTTCCGGTCTCGAACGGTGTCTCGTACTGAGTCGCTCACC
>NZ_JBLFJV010000027.1:0-162570 GCF_047444975.1 Streptomyces sp. CWNU-52B
CGCCCCGGCTCCGACCTCGCCCGCGCCCGCGCCCGCCGCACAGGGCGCGGGCGGCGGACCCGGCGGGGGAGGCGCGCCCCCGCCCGGTGGCGGCGACGTACCCCCACCGGCCGGCGGGGGCGGCGCCCAGCAGGCCCAGGCGCCCGGCGGCGACAACGTCGGAGCGGGGGCGAACGCCAAGGGCGCCACCGCCCGTTCCGGGCAGGGCAGTCTGCGCGCCGGGCTGCTGCGCGAGGCCTGGACCCACATTGGCGGCGACCGGGTCCACGGCGACAAGGTCGTCGTCCAGGCCTCGGGAGAACGCGCCGTCGTCCTGCGCACCCTGTCCGCAGGGCTCGTGGAGACCGTGCGGCACGCCTTCAGGAAACCGCCGCGCTGGGACGACATCCAGACCGACGCCTGGCGGCACCGCCGCTCCGTCGTCCTGCGCGGCCCCGGCGGCGCCGGCAAGACGGCGGCGGCCGTACGGCTGCTGATCGCCCGTGACGCCAAGACCTGGTACCGGCTCGACTCCGTCGACGACCTGGCGCGCCTCACCGAGCTGAAGCAGATCGGCAGCGGAGCAGGGCTCATCCTGGACCGGCCCCGTGACCTCGGCGAGCTGCGCGGCCCGCTGCTCGAAGGCCTGGAGGACCTGCTGTACCGGGCCGACGCCCACCTGGTCCTGATCGCCGGGACCGAGGACGAACTGGGCCGCGGCGTCGGCGAGTGGGTCCAGCGCGTCATCCGTCCCGAAGCGCTGGACGCCGTACTGGAAGCCCATCTGCGGCACCGGCTGGGCGAGCCCGAGGCCGAGCGCGTGCTCGACATGGCCGGGGTGGCCGAACTGGCCCGGGAACTCCTGGAGGAGGCCGCCTGCCGTGACGCGGCCCGGCTCGCGGAAGTCCTCGCGCAGGAGTACGGCCCGGCCGGTCTCGAACCGCCCCAGGTACTGGATCTCGACCTGGACCGGGTACGGGCCCGGATGGACCAGACCGGCGGCGAGGGCCCGGAGGAGTGGTTCGAGGGACTCGGCGACACCGTGCTGCGTACCCAGGCCGTCGCCCTCGCCGTGCTCGGCGGCCTGCCGCAGGAGGAAGTGGCGCTGGCCGCGAGCACGCTCCTCGACTGGTTCCGCAGCGAGCGCGGCGTCCTCACGCCCAGCGTCGAACAGGGGCCCGTCCCGCTGCGCCAGGACCCCTTCGCGCACTCCCGCAGACTGCTCGCCGAGAAACTGCGCTCCCGGACCGTCAGCTCCGTGACCCAGGGCAGTTACGGCTGGCTGCCGTGCACCGTCGCCGAGTACCGCAACCCCGACTACCCGTCCCGCGTCATCCGGCACGTCTGGTCGGAGTACCGGATCCAGCAGGAACTCATCGGCTGGCTGGCCGAGTTGGTCGACTCGCCCGCCCAGCAGGTCCGCAGTTTCGCCGGGACGGCGCTCGGCCTGATCGCCACCGAGTCGTTCGAGTTCATCGCCCACCAGGTCTTCGCGGGCTGGATCCAGCACGAGGACAGCGGCTCACCGCGCCGGGAGGCCGTCGCCTACGCCCTGAAGGTCTGCGCCCGGGACCCCGCCCTGCGCGCGGGCGTCCGCGCGCTGGTCAACAGGTGGTACCTGAGCGGATCGTGGCAGCCGCAGGCCGCGGCCGCGCGGGCGTACGGACTGTGCCTGGGCGGCACCGATCTCGGCACCGCCGTCGAGGCCCTCACCCGGCTCGGCACGGTCGACCACATCCAGGTGGCCATCGCCATCGGTGACGGCTTCGTCGACATGCTGGCCGAGGACGTCACCCAGCACGCACCCGTGGTGCTGCGCGCCGTCGCCGAGATGGCGCACGAACCGCGGAGCCGGGCCTGCGGCCATCTAGTCCTCCTGATCCTCGCCGACTCCCTGGTGACCGACGAGGTGGTCGCGGGCGCGGTGCGGCGCAGCCGGCCCACGCTCCTGCAGCTGTCCACGACCGGGCCCCCGGACGGTGAACTGCGGCGGCTGCTCGGCTACCTGTGGGCCGAGGTCGTCGGCGGTGAGCTCTTCTCGGAGGAGGCCGCCGGCGTGCTCCACGGCTGGGCCGCCCAGGCCGAGTCGGACCCGCTGCTCCTCGACGACCTGGTCCGCGTGCTCGTCGAGGACATCGCCGCCCGCGGGCCCCGCGTGAACCTGCTCCTGCAGCGCTACGTCGCCCTCTGGAACGAGCGCGACTCCTTCCGTCCCCTGCCCCGCGCCGCGGCGGTCCTGGGCAACGCCCTGCGCCAGGGCCCGCGCGGTCTCCCCGCACAGCCAGGAGGTGCCCGGTGAACCAGCCGGTGTCGTTGATCGTCAGCCAGACGTCCGTGCCCCGCCTCACGGTGGGTCCGACCAAGGCGAAGGAACCGCACCTGGCCGTCGTGTACGCCACCGCCGCGGGCGACGTGGCGTGCTTCGACGGGCGGCCGCTGCGGACCGGGCAGCAGTTCTTCTCCAAGTACCGCATGCGCTACGAGGTCGACATGCGCCAGCAGCACCGCACCGCGGTCCTCGGCCAGCACCCGCTGATCTCCCGGGACGGAGTGCACGCCTTCGAGGTGACCCTCTCGTTCACCTTCCGCGTCGACGGCTGGCAGGGCGCCGAGAAATGGGTGAGCTCCGGCCTGCGGGACCCGCTCCCCGTGGTGCACGGCCACCTCAACAGCCGCTTCCACGCGGCCGGGCAGAACTTCGGCATCGACGACTCCTTCGGCCTCCAGCGCCACCTCAACCAGCTCAGCGCCGCGCCGGAGTCCCTGTCCGCCGGCCTGGTGATCGACAACTGCCGGGTCCTGGTGCGCCCCGACGCCAAGTCGCTGGCCTACCTGGAGACGCTGATCGAGGCGGAGTGGGAGGAGAACATCGGCGCCGCCAAGCACCGGCCGAACACCGGCGGCGCCCACCGGGAGGGCGAGCTCAAGGCGATCGGACAGACCTACGAGATCCAGGCCACCCAGCGTCAGGCCGCCGCGTTCCCCGACCTGATCTCGACCAGCGAGGGGCTGATCCGGCACTACCTGAACACCCATCCGGACGACGCCGCCGGGGCGTTCGAGATGAGCCGCCGGCTGGAGGAGGCCCGCAACGCCACCGCCGAACTGCAGAACCAGCGGGCACTCGGCCTGTTCCAGGTGATGGCGGAGAAGGGGCTCATCCAGGCCGGAGACCTCGATCTGCTGCGCCAGCAGCTCACCGGGCAGGTCGGCATGGCCACCGGCGGTCACGTCACGCTCTCGACGGCCGCTGCGTCCCAGCTGCCCGGCGCCCGGCCCTGGGACGCCGCGGCACAGCTCCCGCCCGCGCCGCCGGCCCGGCAGACCCCGGCCACGCCCGCCGCACCGGCCTCGCCCGCCGCACCGCCCACCGTCACGGCACCGGCCATGCCGACCGCGCCGACCGTCTCGGGGGCGCCGGGCACACCGGCACCGGCACCCGGCACCGCGGCGTTCTCCGGCGTCGCCCTCATCTACCTGGTCATCGACGAGTCGCTGGACGGCGACTGCGTGGACGAACTCAACCGCGGTCTCGCCGCGCTGCACTCGGCGCTCTCCGGCGCACCCGCCGTCTCGGCCGCACTGCGGCTGTGCGTCCTGGGCATGGCGGCGGGCACCGAGATGAGGCTGCCCCTGGACACCGTGCTGCCCAGCACCCGCACCCCGATCCTCGCCGGACGCCAGGGACTGTCGTACGAGGAGGCGTTCCGCATGCTGCAGGCGCTGCTCCGGCAGGACGTGGCGCTGGTCAAGACGCAGCGGACACAGGTGCTGCGGCCGATCGTCTTCTTCCTCACCGGCGGCGTCCCCGACGAGGGCGCCGGCTGGCACGACGCCTATCGGGACCTGGTCGACCAGGGCGGCAACCCGGTGGCACCGCATCTCGTCGCGCTCGGTCTCGGCCGGGCCGAGGCACGCGCGGTCCGGACCGTGGCCACCCGCCCCGAGTTCGGATTCATGGCCGCACCGCACCAGGACACGGCCTCCGCCGCGCACAGCTGCGCGGGTTTCCTGCGGGACACGATCGTCGCCTACGGGCAGCGACTGAGCTCAGGCGACCCACAGTTCTCGCTCGTTCCACCGGACGGTTTCCGGTCGGCGGAGGACGCGTTCTGACACGCGTGGCACCCACGACAGCAAGCGCACGACAAAAACAGGACAAGGACACAAGACGATGGTGGAAAGCAACAGGGGGCACTTGCTCCCCATCTACGTCCTCGCCGACGAGTCGGGTTCGATGACCAGTCACATCGACGACCTGAACGCCGGACTGAGGTCCCTGCACCAGGCGCTGCTCGGGGAACCGATGGTGGCGGCCAAGGTGCGGTTCTCCGTGCTGGGCTTCGCGGACGACGTGATCGAGCGGGTGCACCTGGTGGACCTGCGCAGCGCCGCGGAGTTCCCGCAGCTCAGCACCCGCGGCATGACCAGTTACGCGGCGGCCTTCGAGGACCTGATCACCCGGATCCCCGTCGACGTCGACAGCCTCAAGGCCGAGGGGTACCAGGTGCACAGGCCCGCCGTGTTCTTGCTCAGCGACGGGCTGCCGAACCCGTACGAGGACTGGCAGGACCCGCACCGGCGGCTCACCGACCGCGCGCAGACCCGGGTGGCGCCGAACATCATCGCCTGTGGGATCTCGGACGCCGACGCGGAGATCATCAGCCAGGTCGCCACCCAGCCGGAGTTCGGCTTCGTCGCCAACGAGGGCGTCGACGTCGGGCCGGCCATCGCGAAGTTCTGCGCGGCCCTCACCACGAGCGTGATCGCTTCCGGGCGTTCGCTCAACTCGGCCTCCCCTCATCTGGTGGTGGAGAGGCCGGACAACTTCACCCTCGCGATCGATGTGATCTGACATGCGGTGGCTGTTCGGTCGCCCCGCCGAGGACCGGCAGGGGTGGCAGGAGAAGAGGAAGGACCGTCCGCGGCCGGACGACCGGCAGCAGCCGGAGAGGCCGGCGCCCGCGCACGAGCCGCCGGAGCCCGAACCCGAACCCGAGCCGGAGCCGGAGTCGGCACCGACGCCGGACCCGGCCTCGGACTCGACGCCGGACTCGACCCCGGACCCGGCCGGGGAGCGGACGCCGGGCGTCGATCCCCGGTACGAGGTCATGAGCGCCGGGAGCACACGGCCCGAGGCACCCGCGGGAGCGGAAGGAGCCGAGCGCGCGGCGGGCCCCGAGGGCCCCGAGGGCCCCGAGGGCCCCGCGGGTGCCGCGGGTGCCGTGGATCCCGAGGTAGAACGGCCGGCCGTCACGAGGGTCCCGGAGTCTGCCGCCCCCCGCGGGCCGGAGCTGGTGACGAGCGACCTCGGCCGGCTGTGGCAGCCCCTGAAAGTAGGTGAACCGGTGGCGTTCTTCGAGCCGAAGCCCCCCTCGGGGCTGTCCTACCGGCCGGACACCGTGTGCGACGGCTGGTCCACGAAGGAACTGCACCTGCGCCTCGCCTCGGTACGCGGCTACCAGCACCGGGCCGACGGCAGCCCCCGCGAGGACGACGTGGCGGCGGCCTGGGACCGGAGCACCGGAACCGTGGTGTTCGCCGTCGCCGACGGGGTCTCCGCCGCCGAGCAGCCGCACATCGGGTCCCAGCTGGCGTGCCGCAGCGCGGTCGAGACGATGCTGGAACAGGTGCGGGCGGGCGACGGTTTCGTGGCCGACTGGGTCCATCTGCTGAAGACGGTCCACTGGCAACTGGTGGAGCAGACGCGCCGCATCCTCCACGAGCCCGGGGCGGGACTGGAGCAGGCGGCGAAACTGCTCGCCACCACGCTGGTGGCGGGTACCGCGACGCCCACCGGACAGGGTGTGTTCATCAACCTGGTCTCGATCGGGGACTCCGGGGCCTGGCTGATCAAGCACGAGAACTTCTACCAGATGGTGGGCGGCAAGATGCCGGGCGCGGACGGTCTGGTCTCCAGCGCGGTGGACCCGCTGCCGTTCTTCCCCGGGGTGATCCGCCCGCTCTCCTTCGGCCTGGAGGAGGGCACCGTCCTGTTCGTCGGCACGGACGGCTTCGGCGATCCGCTCGGGGACGGGAGGGGGGCGGTGGCCGCGTGGTTCCGCGCCCGGCTGCAACGGCCCGTACCGCCGCTGGGCCTCGCCCATCTGCTGGACTTCTCACGGGAGACGTTCGACGACGACCGGACGCTCGTCGTCCTGTGGCCGCGGAGGACCGAGCCACCCGGAGGCCGGCCATGACGGTTCCGGTCAGCTACGCCCGGCCCGATCAGCTGGGGGACTATCAGGCACACCAGTTGGGCCGGGGCGGCCAGGGCACGGTCTACCGGGTGCCCGATCCGCCGGGCAGGTTCACCGGTGCGGACATCGTCTACAAGGAGTTCCACGAACCGCAGAAGACCGACAGCGACGTGCTCTACGACATGCTCGTCTTCCGTGAGGAGCTGAGCCGGTCCCATCGCCACGACTGGGCCTTCATGGACGCGCGGCTGACCTGGCCGCTCGCGATGATCTACATGGGCAGCCGGCCCACCCGGCTGAAGCCGTCGCTCAACTCCGGTATGCAGGTGACCGGCTTCCTGATGCCCCGGATCAAGCCGGAGTACCAGATCAGCAACGCGGTACTGGGCTGCACGAAGGCGCAGGACATGGCCTTCCTGCTCAACGAGGACGCCTTCACCACCCGGATCGGCCTGCCGGTCGGCGACGAGGACCGGCTCGGCCTGCTGTTCGACCTGGCGGGGCTGCTCACCCGGCTGCACCGGCACGGGGTGATCGTCGGTGACCTCTCACCGAAGAACGTCCTGTTCACGCTCGTCCCGAAGCCCAACTGCCTGCTCATCGACTGCGATTCGATGCGGCTGCGGGGCAGGGACGTGCTGGCGCAGGTCGAGACGGACGCCTGGGAGGTGCCCGAGGCGGCGAAGGCCACGGCCGCCTCGGACTCGTACAAGTTCGGCCTGATCGCGACCAGGGTCTTCAACCGGGATCAGCACAGTACGGATCTCAGCGGGCTGCGCGCCGTCTCGTCCGGTCTGGCGAACCTCGCGGAGCGCGCCAGGAACACGGACCCGCGGAGCCGGCCCGCGCTGGAGGAGTGGCCGCGGGTGCTCAAACAGGCCCTGGCCGAGCGGAAACAGAAGGCCCCGTTCGGCCGGCCGTACGTCCCGCCCCCGGGCCGGCCCGTCGGGCAGCAGTTCCCGGCACCGCCCCCGAGGCCCCGGCCGGCGGCGGCCGCGGGCCGGACCACCGCGCCCGGGTCCACCCCGGCCGACGCCGTGCCGATGCCGCCCGCTGCGCCGCCCGCTGCGCCGTCGGCGGCCCCGCCCTCGTGGGGCGGACGCGTGCTGACGGTGCTGCTGGTGATCATCGTGCTGGCGGTCGTCATCGGCCTGCTGGCCGCGATGACCTCGGACGACTCGGCCGACGGCTCGTCGTCGGTGGACTCGACGGTGGACTCGACGGTCAGGAGCGACACCGGCACCCGGGGACGGGCCACGGCGCCCGGTGCGAGCGTCGACTACTCCCAGGTCGCCGACGAGCCGGAGGCCGACGAGGTGGCCACCCTGTTCGCCCGCTTCTACGGAGCCGTCAACCAGCGGAACTACGACAAGGCGATGACGTACTACGACCCCGCGTCGAACGTGGTCGACACCGGCTCCGCCGCGAGCCGCGAGGGCTGGACGCGTTCCATGCGTACGACCGAGGAGTCGGACATCGTCCTCGGCGCACTGTCGGTCTCCGGCCCGCACACCCTCGCCACGGTGCACTTCACCAGCCACCAGGACGCCGGCTACGGACCGGCTTCGAACCCCGACGACACCTGCGACGCGTGGACGGTGACCTACCACCTGACCCGCACGAAGGGGTACCGCATCCTCAAGGCGCCCGCGGAGGGGGTGAGCCACACCCCCTGCTGACGCCGCGCCCGCGCCGCTCAGTCGCCGAAGGCCTGTGTCTTCAGCTGGTCCACGGAGCGGATCAGCAGCGACTGGCGGCCCGTCACTATCCAGCCCCGGCCCCGCCATTGCTCCAGTACGCGGCTGACCGTGCGTCTGGAGCTGAGGACCAGGCCGGCCAGGTCGTCCTGGGACAGGGGCAGCGCGATGCGCCGGCCGGAGCCGTCCGGCTCGCTGTACCCGCAGCGTTCGGCGAGGTCGAGGAGGAGCGCGGCCAGCCGGGCGGGGACGGGCTCGGTGATGCCGGTCCGCTGGAGATCGGCCTCGCGCAGCCGCTGGGAGAGCGTCTGCTGCAGCGCCGCCGCGACCCGGACGTTGCCGTGGGCGATGGCGTGGAAGCGCGGGGCCGGCAGGTACAGCAGCTCGACCCGGGTGGCCGTGTGCAGTGAGGCGGACCGGCGCCGCCCTTCGAGTCCTGCCTGCTCGCCGAGGAGTTCGCCGGGGCCGCGCAGGGCGAGCAGGGCGCGGTAACCGGCGTGCGACTGGGCGACCACCTTGACCCAGCCGTGCAGCAGCACGATCAGGTGGTCGGAGTCCTCGCCCTGGGCCAGGAACTGCGCGGCGGCGGGGAGCGAGGAGTGCGTCGCCGCCCGGCGCAGCGTGTCCTGGTCCGAGGGGTCCAGTACTTCCCAGAAGGTGGTGGGGCGGCGGACCGTCACGGTGCTCAGCCCAGCAGCCACGCGAGGACGACGGACAGGGCGCCGACGACGGCGAGCGTCAGCGACTGCCGCACCCGCCGGTGCTTGACCCAGGCGACCTGGCTCATGGTCACCAGCTGCTGGGTCAGACTCTCCAGCGGTGAGACCTGGCCCAGCCGTTCGGCGAGGTGGTGCGGGTCCCAGTGGCGCAGATCGCCGAAGTAGATGAAGTGGTGCTCCCTGTTGAGCCCGGGTTCGCTGCGCAGTCGTGGGACGACCACGGACACGGAGGCGAGGGCGGCGAGTCCGAGCAGCGCCGAGCCCAGCCACAGCAGGACCTTGGACAAGGTGTGGTCGAGTTCGCCCAGCCGGTGGCCGGGGCCGGACACCGCGATCAGCGCGCCCAGGGTCGCCGACTCCAGGGTGAGCGCGAAGACCGCCTTGGAGTCCACCTTGCCCGTCCAGTCGGTGAGCACCGCGTGGATCCGCCACGCGGTTTCCACCGGATCGGTCTCTGCCATGGAGCCCCCCGGCATCGGCTTCTCTGTACGACCGCGCAGGGGCTCAGTGTGGCACCGGGGCCTCGGTGCCGGACCCACTCCGTCAGAAGCGCGTCCTTACGTGGATCAGGCGTCCTCGGCCCATTCGCGCAGGGCGGCCTTGCTGGAGAAATCGGCGACGTTCTTGTCCAGCGGGTCGTCCGTGTACTGGTGGAAGCGCCACTTGGCCTGGATGCGGGGTTCGCCGGCCGTGACGTAGTCGGCGATCCAGAGGGCGTCACCGGCGTACGAGGTCGTGTCCACGTTCAGCCAGTAGTTCCGGTTGCAGTACAGGATCACCCGGTTGTTCGGCCGGAGTTCCCTGACCTTGCGGATGAAGCGGTCCTTCTCGGCGTTGCTCGCGTGGGTGCCCTCGCCGGTGGTCTCCCAGTCGACGGCGAGGATGTCGCCGGCCTTCTCCGGGGCCTTGCTGACGAAGTACTCGGCCTGAGCGGTGAGGTTGCCGGGCCACAGGAAGTGGTAGAACCCGACCACACAACCGGCGTCCCTGGCCCGCTTCGTCTGCGCGCTCAGCTTCGGATTGACGTACGTACGGCCTTCGGTGGCCTTGACGAGGACGAAGGACAGGCCTTCGGTGCTGTACGAGGACGACTGATAGGCACTTACGTCGATGCCGCGCAGCATGTGTGACTCCTTGGTGCGTGGGGGGCCTGAAGTACGGATGGTCCTTCCTGATGGCTGTGGGGGCAACCTACTGTGACGTTCCCCCACTTGGTCCGCCCTACCCTCGCGCGGGGTGTTGTGCGGAATCGCAAGGAATCGCGACACGACCCACACCACCACTCGCACGCCCCCCGGCGCCCGGTCCCGCCGGACGCCCGGTCCGCACGCTCCACCGTCCGTCGGCGCGCGAGAGACGGATCGGATGACCGAAGCACTCACTGGCCTGATCGCTGGTCAGGACCTCGTCGGCCGGACCGGAGGCGAGGCACCGCCCGTCCCGCAGGAGCAGCACGTGGGTGGTGCCCGGCGGCAGCTCCTCCAGGTGATGGGTGACGAGCACCGACGCGAGATCCGGATACGTGTGCTGCAGGCCGTCGATCCGCTCGATGAGCTGCTCGCGGCCGGCCACGTCCAGGCCGGTCGCGGGCTCGTCCAGCAACAGCAGGCGCGGACTGGGCATCAGGGCACGGGCGATGAGCGTACGGCCCCGTTCCCCCTGGGACAGGGTCGGCCACCGTGCCGAGTGGCGTTCGCCCAGGCCGAGCAGGGCGATGAGTTCCTCGGCCCGAGCGACCTGCTCGGCCGCCGGGCGCCAACGGGGGAGCGGCTCGGTGGTGTTGGTCAGCCCGGTCAGTACGACCTGGCGAACCGTCAGCGGCGAACGGAGCGGATGCCTCGGGTCGACGTGCCCGACCAGGGAGCGCAGCTCCCGCAGGTCGACCCGGCCCAGCTCGTGGCCCAGCACCTCCACGGTCCCGCGAGTGGGATGCGTGAGCGCGCCGAGCAGACCGAGGAGGCTGGTCTTCCCCGCGCCGTTGGCGCCGAGCAGCGCCCAGTGTTCGCCGGCCCGGACGGTCAGGGACACCTCTCGGAGGATCGGGTTGCCGTCGCGGACGAGGTCCACGTCGTGCGCGTGGAGCACCGGAGTCCCGTTCATGGTCACGCCCGCCCGGCCCGGTTGACGGCCGCCAAGACCGCGTGCACCGACGCGGTCAGGACGGAGGTGTCCCGGCCCGCTCCCCAGCGGGTGACGCCGCTCACCCGGCACTCGGCGTAGGCGACGGCCCGGCTGTCCGGACCGGCGGCGGTGGGGTGTTCGCGGTGGCTGAGGATGTCCACGGGGACGCCGACGGTACGCAGCGCGTCGGTGAGGGCCGACAGCGGCCCGTGACCGGTTCCCACACAGGAGCGCGCCCGCCCGTCGACGCGCAGCGTGCAGGTGAACGTGTGTGTGGTGGGCTCCGTGTGCTCACCGGAGCCGGTCGCCTCGGCGACCCCGGTGGTCCAGGACTCCAGCGTGAGCGGCCCGTCCTCGGCCGGGGCGGCGTAGGTGCTGCGGAAGAGATCCCACAGCTCCTCGTGGGAGAGCTCCCGCCCACTCGCGTCGGTGACCTGCTGGACGGTGCGGGAGAAGTCGGGACGCATGCCCTGCGGCAGGTCCAGGCCGTGGTGGGTGAGGAGCAGGTGGGCGATGCCTCCCTTGCCGGACTGGGAGTTGATACGGATGACCTCCTCGTAGGTGCGGCCGAGGTCGGCCGGGTCGATCGGCAGGTACGGCACCGTCCACGGAGCCAGACCGGCGGGAACCCCCAGTTCGGCGGCGGTCCTGGCGTGTTGGGCCAGGCCCTTGGCGATGGCGTCCTGGTGGGTGCCGGAGAACGCCGTGTGGACGAGGTCGCCGACGTAGGGGTGCCGCGGATGCACCGGCAGCCGGTTGCAGTGCTCCACCACCTCGCGCACCACGTCGATGTCGGAGAAGTCGATCATCGGGTTCACGCCCTGCGCGTACAGGTTGAGGGCCAAGGTGACCAGGTCGACGTTCCCGGTGCGCTCGCCGTTGCCGAACAGGCAGCCCTCCACGCGCTGCGCCCCGGCCAGGACGGCCAGTTCGGCGCAGGCGACGCCGGTGCCGCGGTCGTTGTGCGGATGCACGGAGAGGATCACGGAGTCACGGCGGGCCAGCCGGCGGTCCATGTACTCGATCTGGTCCGCGTACACGTTGGGGGTGGCGATCTCCACCGTGGCCGGCAGGTTGTGGATCACCGGCCGGTCCGGGCTCGCGTCCCACAGCTCGGTCAGGCCGTCGCACACCTCCAGGACGAAGTCCGGCTCCGTGAGGTTGAAGACCTCGGGTGAGAACTCGAACCGGATGTCGGCGCCGGGGTGTTCCTCGGCCCGCCGCACCAGGTGGGTCGCGGCGTCCCGGATCAGCGCGTGGACCTCCGCACGGGACCGCCCCAGGACCACGTTCCGCCAGGTGGGAGCGGTGGCGGTGTAGAGGTGGACGACAACACGGTCCAGTCCTTCGACGGAGGCGACGGTCCGGTCGATCAGATCCCGGCGGGCCGCCGTGAAGACCGAGACGGTCACGTCCTCGGGCACCGCGCCGCTGTGCGCCAGATGCCGTACGAAGTCGAAGTCGGTCCGGCTGGCGGAGGGATAGCCGACCTCGATCTCCTTGAACCCCATGGTGACCATGAGGTCGAACATGCGGCGCTTGCGCTCGGTGTCCATCGGCTCGGCCAGCGCCTGATTGCCGTCCCGCAGGTCGACCGGGACCCAGAGCGGGGCCCGCTGGAGCCGCCGGGCCGGCCAGGTCCGGTCCGTCAGGGGCAGCGGGACCCGGGTGTGGGCGGGCCGGTAGCGATGGTGCGGCATCGCGCTCGGACGCTGGGGGTTCCAGAGCGGGGCATCCGCGGGGAGGGCACCGGACGGGGTGCGCAGGGTGGGAAACGCCGAGGGGACGGCGGGGGTCGTCGCAGGGGACGCAGCCATGGCGCGGGACTTCTTTCGGTCGGCCGTCGGACGACCGGCGCAGCACGGCCTCCGCTGCGGGGGGCCGGTCGTGTCAGGCCCCGCAGCGGCAGGCAAGGAGAAGGGACTCGCGCGGCGGCATGCCGGGTACAGTAACGGCAATCGAACTCCTCAGACAACCTGAGGTGTGTGGAGAGGCGGGCATCACATGTCACTGAGTGCTCTGCGACCGTCACCACTGGTCGAGCAGGCGACCGAGCGGCTGCGTGAGCAGATCGCCGACGGCGCCTGGGGCGTCGGGACGAAGCTTCCCGGTGAGACCTCCCTGGCCGCGTCGCTCGGCGTGGGGCGCTCCACGGTCCGGGAGGCGCTCCGCGCACTCGCCGGGGCGGGGCTGGTGCGGCCCCGCCAGGGCTCCGGTGTCTTCGTCATCGCCACGAGCCCCCAGGAGGACTGGTCCGCTCGGCTGCGTCGGGCCGCCCTCACCGATGTGTACGAGGTCCGGGTGCTCATCGAGGTCGAGGCCGCGCAGTTGGCCGCCCGGCGCCGTACCGACGACGACCTGCTCGCCCTCGGCTCGGCCCTGGCGGGGCGCCGCACCGCCGCGGAGGCGGGTGACGCCGAGTTCGTCGACGCCGACATCGCGCTGCACACGGCGGTGGTCGCCGCCGCGCACAATCCGGTGCTCACGGGCCTGTTCACCGAGTTCGTCCCCGTGCTGCGGCAAGGGCTGTGCGACCTGGTCGAGTTGCTCGACCTGCGTGCGGGTGACCCGAACCACGGTGACCACGGTCACGCCGCGCTCGTGGACGCCGTGATCCAGGGGGACGCGGAGGCGGCGGGGCGCACGCTCAGGGAGGAACTGGAGCGCACGCTCGACCAGCTGCGCTCTCTCTGACGCACCGATCGGACATGCCGGACGGACCCTGGGCGGGCCCGGCGGGGCGGCCGGGCGGCCAGGCGGCGGGATCAGGTTCGGAGCGTGAGAGTCACCGGGTGGCCGGGTTCGTCGGTGATGAAGGACAGGAGGCGTTCGGCCTCCGCGGCGGTGGCCTCCTTGTCGTGTGCGGTCGGCTCGGTGAAGAACTCGACGGTGAGCCGTGAGACGGAACGTTCGCGTTTCAGGCTCCACACGCCCCGGACGAAACCGTCCACCAGCACCGTCGGCAGGACTCGGGCACCCGGGCGGAACACCTTGGGGCGGTCCTCGTCCGAGATGACCCGGGTGCGGTCGTGGTGGGACAGGACGAGGTTGTCCCACTCGGGGAGCAGGCGGACCGGCGCCGGAGTGTCCGCGTCGGGCCGCGGGGCCCCGGGAAGGTCGAAGAGTTCCGTGCCGTCCTCGGTGCGCAGGACGTCCAGTTCGGGGCGCAGCCGCTTGAGGACCGCGGCCAGGCCGGTCAGCCCCGACCAGGTCTGGACGTCCTTGGCGGTCGCCGGTCCGAAGGCGGCCAGACAGCGGCGTACGAGTGCGTCGGGCCGCTGCTCGCCGTGGGGGGCGGAGCCCAGCCGGTCGTCCGCGTTCACGTACGTGGCACGGGACCCGGAGCCCCAGGTGCCACCGGGCGGCTTCTGCACCACCGGCAGCAGGCAGCGCAGTGTGATGTACGCCAGCGCCGACGCGTCGCGGTCCGGGTGGCCCTTGACGAGGGTGTCGCCCAGTTCGCCGTATCCGTAGGGGCGTTCGGCGAGGAGGGCGCGTGCCTCGTCGGCCAGGGCCGCCAGGTCGAGACCTTGAGCCCGCTTGCCCATGAAGCCGCGCATCGTCTTGACCAGGGCCGGTTCCAGCGCGGGCCGCAGCCTCAGGTAGTCGCGGGCCGTCGTCACCTGGAGCGTGGCGCGCAGCAGGCTGGCCCGCACCGCTTGGCGCGTGTCCATCAGCGCGGTGAGGTCGGCCTTGGCGAAGTTCTCCAGCCGGGACCAGAGGCCGACGTACGGGGCGTTGGGGGCCTGGGCCTGGAGCGCGACCAACTGCTCGATGGCGTCGGGAAGGGGGCGGTCGTCGCGGCGGAGCAGCAACTGCCGCTCCAGCAGAGCACGGTTGAGCGCACGGGTGCTGACGGTGTCGCTCATTCGTGTCCTCGTCCTTGTCCCTGTCCTCGTCCCGCGGGTCCGGAACGGCACCAGGGTAGGCGGCACGGACGGGAGCGGGCGGTCGTGTTCCGGCATGTCGGTCGGATCGCGTCGATACCATTGCGGCAATGGCGAGTTGGGCAGATCCATGGGGGAGTCCAGGGTGGAGCCGTTGATGGGCATGGTCCTCTCAGCTGTCGGTACGGTCGCCTCCGGCGCGCTGTCCGGAGCCGGTGGGGAGATGGGCAGGCGGACGTCCGAGAGGCTGTACGACCTGCTGCGCCGCGGCCGGACCGGGGACGGGGCGGCCGGCGCCGGGGGCGGAACGAGTGGTTCGGCGCGGGCCGTCCTGCCCGCGCTGCCCGTCACCGAGTCCGAGCGGGCGGCGGTCGCGCTGCTGCTGACCGAAGGCGCCCGCAGCTCCCCCGAGTTCGCGCGTGACGTGACGGAGTGGGTCCGCGAGGCCTCGTGGCTGGCGCCGCGCGCTGTCCCCGCGGTGGCGCAAGGTGCCTCCCGTCCGCGGATGCTGCCGCCGGCGACGGCGGTCTTCACCGACCGCGCGGACGTGCTCGCGTGGGTCACGGCGCTGTTGTCGGACGACGCGTCGCCGGACAACGCGTCGCCGGAGGCCGAGAGCCGCGTACCGGGTGCGCCGACGACCGCGGTCCTCACGGGGCCCGGTGGCATCGGCAAGACCGCAGCCGCCGTCCAGTGCGCGTTCGAGCTGGGGGAGCGGTTCCCCGACGGCGTCCTGTTCGCCGACCTGAACGGCGCGTCGGCCGGCACCGCGCTCCCGCCGTCCGACGTGCTCGCGCGGTTCCTCGAACGCCTCGGGGTGCCGCCCGGCAGGGTGCCGGGCGACGAGGCCCGGCAGCGGGATCTGTACCGCGACTGCACGGCCGACCGGCGCATGATCGTCGTCCTGGACAACGCGCACGACGACGCCCAGGTCATTCCCTTGCTGCCGGCCTCGCCGGGGTGCCTCGTCCTGGTGACGAGCCGTCATCGGCTCGGCCGCCTGGTGGCCGGGTACGGGGCGCGGCCGTTCGCCCTGGGCCCCCTGTCGACCGAGGACTCCGTCAGTCTGATCAGGCGGGTCGTCGGAGGAGACCGCCCGGCGGCGCCGGACGCGGTCGTCCGGGCCGTCGCGGAGGGCACCGGCGGGATTCCCCTCGCGGTGTGCACCACGGGCGCCGGCCTGGCCGTCCGGGAACACCTGACCTGGGAGCGCGTCGCGCGACAGCTCTCCGACCGGCTCCGCGGTCCCGACCAGGAAGGCTCCGCCATGGGGGAGGGAACCCTCGAAGGGCCTGGGGCGACCGCCGACCCCGTCCGTCTCGCCCAGGAGGTCGCCTACGGCGAGCTGACACCCGCCTGCGCCGCCTTCTACCGCGCGATCGCGGTGTGGGCCTGGCCGACCGTGACCGTGCTGTGTGCCGCGCACGCCGCCGGTGTCGGCGAGGACGAAGCCCGGGAGCTGCTGGAGCAGTTGGCCCGCGTGCATCTGCTGGAGGAGGTCGGGGAGGAGCGCTACCGCTTCCACGATCTGACCCGTGCGCACGCCCGCGAGCTCGCGGTCACCGAGGACGGCCACGTCCGGATGGCGGCCGCGGTCCGCCGGGTGGCGGTCGCACATCTGCGCTTCGCGGCGCGCGCCGACCTCAGGGTCATGCCGCTGCGCTGGCGGCTCGGCCCCGCCTACCGGGGGATCGCTCTCCCGCGGGACCGCGACCGGGCGGACGGCAAGCACGCGCTGGCGGAACTGCGCGCCGAGCGGGAGAACCTCGCGGCGGTGATCCGGGCCGCCGCTCACCACGGCCTGGACGACCTCGTGTGGCAGTTGTGCGAAGCCATGTGGGGCCTGCATCTGCTGCTCGGCTTCCACGCCCAGTGGATCGACACGCACCTGCTCGGGGTGGAGGCCGCGCGGCGCGGCGCGGCGGAGTTCGGCGACCCGCGCGCCGTCGGCCGTATGGCGGTGCAACTCGCCTTCGGCCACATGGAACTCGGCCGGGCGGCCGACGCGGAGGCCGCCCTCGTGCGGGCCAGGGCCGCGGATCAGGCCTGCGGTCACCACCGGGGCGAGGCGACCGCCGTCGAGGTGCTGGGGCTGTTGCGCCTCAGGCAGTGGGAGTTCGGGGCGGCCCAGCGGTGCTTCGAGGAGGCGCAGGAGATCCTGGGCCGTATCGGCCCGGGTGAGGACGGGTGGGAGGACGTGCCGCGGGCCACGGCGCTGCTGGAGCACCACATCGGCCGCGCCCGGACGAAGCAGGGGCAGTCCACCGCCGCCGTGGCCCGGCTCAACGACGCCCTGGCGCAGTTCCGCCGGCTGCCGGGCGGCGACCCCTACAACGAGGGCCGGGTCTACATGAGCCTGGGCGACGCGCACCTGGCCGCGGGTGACGTGGAACTCGCGCGGGTGTGCCTGGACGAGGCGGTCGAGGCCATGACCGAGGCCGGCGCGGGTCTGCAGCTCGCCGACGCCGTCCTGGCGAGGGCCCGGTGCCATCGCAGCGCCGGCCTCCCGGCACAGGAGGCGGAGGATCTCCGCACCGCCGAGGCGTGCTTCGAGGAGAACCGCGACAGCACCGGCCTCGAACAGGTGCGGGCCCGGCTGGCCGAACTGGCGGCCTGAGAGACCGCCTTCACGGCGTGGACGTGGGCGGGGACACGGACGTGGGCGGGGCCGACGCGGACAGCGGCTCGACCGTGACGCGGTGCACGGCCGCACCGGTGCGCACGCCGATCTCGGGGACGGCCTGTGCCAGGGTCCGGCCGCTCGCCGTCCAGGCGTACAGCGCGGAGGCGTAGACGGCCGGATCGCACAGGTCGGGCCGCCCGTCGGGGCCCGCGGCGGCGGACAGGCGTACGAGCTCGCCCTCTCGGGTGCGTACGACACAGCGGTCCGGCCCGTCGACATAGGCGACCAGCCCGCAGTACGGGTAGCGGTCGAGCGCCTCCGCGGCCCAGACGGCCGGCGGCCCGAGCCGTGGATCGTCCGGGGCCGCATGCCGTACGACGACGTCGGCCACGCTCAGCCGGCCGCTCTCCCGGGTCTCCTCGTCGACCACCGTGTGCGCGCTGTCGGCCCGCACCGCGGGGCCCTCCGACGGGTCGGGCCCGTCGCCGACGACGGCGTACCGGACGAGGGCGAGTTCCGGCGGCTCGGTGCCGAGGTGCCGGGCGAGGACCCGGACCGGTGCCGTGACGCGGGCGGGGAGGTACGGCGGCAGCGGCAGCGGGTCGAGCAGCGCCCGGTGTTCCTCGGGCTCGGACAGCTCCATGAGGCCGTAGAACAGGCGGCGCAGAAGGAACGCCGACTCTCCCGGCGACGAACTGGTCTGCTCCGCCAGTTCCTTGTAGAGGCCCGGCTCGTACGAGGCGATGGCCCGGTCGATCTGTGCGCGCAGGCTGCCGCGGGGGAGGAGCCGGGGAGCCGTACGGCCGAGGGCGGCCACCGGGGAGAGCGGGTCGAGGTCCTGCTGGGGGAAGGCGCCGAGGAGGACGGGAACGCCGATGGACGCCGCGTAGTAGGTGACGCTGGAGTGGTCTCCCAGGACGCAGTCGGCCGCGATCAGGGCCTGTCTCCACCCGGCGAGCGGGTCGATGGCGTCGAGCCCGGCCCGCCGCGCGCCGTCCAGCCACGCATGGACCTGTCCGGGGCCGTGGCCGTGCCAGATGTTCGGATGCAGGACGGCGACCGTGCGGTACTCGTCGGCCGGCAGCTCCGTCGCCAGCCGTGACAGCAGCCAGGGCAGCAGGTCGGCACCGCCGAACAGGGAACGCGACGCCCAGGTCGAGCTGACGACGACCAGCCGCCGGCCGGGCCCCACACCCAGGGCACGGCGGAAGCGGTCGCGCTGGGGGAGGGCGGCGAGGATACGGTCGTGGCACGGATCCCCCGCGAGCACCGCGGTGGGCGCCGCCTGTGGAGAGGCGGCGCGCAGTCTCTCCAGCTGCTCGGGGTGCGAGAGGACGGTGGCGGCCGCGAGCGGACGCCCGTCCCGCAGAGTCCAGTCGGGCGACAGCCCGAAGACCGGCTGCTCGGCGTCCGGTTGTCCGAAGCCCGATCGTCCGGTGTCCGGTGCGGCCAGCCTCTTGTTGTAGCCGACGCCGTGCGACAGAATCACCAACTTGCCGCGTATCGCGCCCAGTTCACCGCCGTAACTCGCGGCCACCGCCAGGTCGAACGTCGTGTCCTTGGCCTGTTCCCACGGCAGGACGGGCAGCCCCGCCTGGGCCAGCAGCTCGGGCACCCCCGCGAGGAACGGGGACGAACCGGTGCAGGTGGCGAACATCTGCACGCGGACATCGCTGTGGAACAGCGGGATGACGTCGAGCAGGCGGGTCGCGGACGTCACGTTGTGCACGATGAACAGGACCCGGCGGCAGCCCACCCGCGTGACCCAGCGCTCCGCGTCCTCGCCCACCGGTACCCGCAACCGTGCCGCCCCGCTTGTCACCGCTGGTCTGTTCCCCTGGCTCGGTCGAGTGGGCCGCTACCGCCGTGCCGCCCGATGCTAGCGGGGCACGGGCCCCGGAAACCATCCTCCCGGTCGGTTCAGCACTCGATGATGTTCACCGCGAGCCCGCCCCGGGCCGTCTCCTTGTACTTGACGGACATGTCGGCGCCCGTCTCCTTCATCGTCTTGATGACCTTGTCGAGGGACACCTTGTGGGAGCCGTCGCCGCGCATGGCCATCTTCGCCGCCGTCACGGCCTTCACCGCGGCCATGCCGTTGCGCTCGATGCAGGGGATCTGGACGAGGCCGCCGACCGGGTCGCAGGTGAGGCCGAGGTTGTGCTCCATGCCGATCTCCGCGGCGTTCTCCACCTGTTCGGGGCTGCCGCCGAGCACCTCGGCGAGGGCGCCGGCCGCCATCGAGCAGGCCGAGCCGACCTCGCCCTGGCAGCCGACCTCGGCGCCCGAGATGGAGGCGTTCTCCTTGAAGAGCATGCCGATGGCTCCCGCGGCGAGCAGGAAGCGTACGACGCCGTCGTCCTTCTCCTCCTCGGAGGCCGCGCCCGCTATGAAGTTGACGTAGTAGTGCAGGACCGACGGGATGATGCCCGCGGCGCCGTTGGTGGGGGCGGTCACGACGCGGCCGCCCGCCGCGTTCTCCTCGTTCACCGCCATCGCGTACAGCGTGATCCACTCCATGGCGTGCGCCGCCGGGTCGCCCTCGGCGCGCAGCTGGCGGGCCGACATGGCCGCGCGGCGGCGGACCCTGAGGCCGCCGGGCAGGATGCCCTCGCGGGACATGCCGCGCGACACGCACGCCTGCATCACGCGCCAGATGCCGAGGAGCCCCTCGCGGATCTCCTCCTCGGTGCGCCAGGCCAGCTCGTTCTCCAGCATCAGGGCCGAGATGGACAGGCCCGTCTCCCGCGCCAGCCGCAGCAGCTCGTCGCCCGTGCGGAAGGGGTACTTCAGCACCGTGTCGTCCAGCTTGATGCGGTCCTCGCCCACCGCGTCCTCGTCGACGACGAAACCGCCGCCCACCGAGTAGTACGTCTTCGACAGCAGCTCGGCGCCCGAGGCGTCGTACGCCCACAGCGTCATGCCGTTCGCGTGGTACGGCAGCGTCTTGCGGCGGTGCAGCAGCAGGTCGTCGTCGAAGGAGAAGTCGATCTCGTGCTCACCGAGCAGGTCGAGCCGGCCCGACGACTTGATCTTCTCGACCCGGTCGTCGGCGCCCTCGACGTCCACCGTGCGGGGCGAGGCGCCCTCCAGGCCGAGCAGTACCGCCTTGGGCGTTCCGTGGCCGTGCCCGGTCGCGCCCAGGGAGCCGTACAGCTCGGCGCGGACCGAGGTCACGGGGGCCAGCAGTTCCTCGGTGCGCAGGCGGTGCGCGAACATACGGGCCGCGCGCATCGGGCCGACCGTGTGGGAGCTGGACGGGCCGATGCCGATCGAGAACAGGTCGAAGACCGAGATGGCCACGGTGACTCCTCAGAACAGGGTGGAGCGAGAGGGGGCTGGGGCCGGCCGTGCGGGGTGTCGCGCACACCTTCCAGTGTGCGCGACCCCGTGCGTAACGGAACTACTTGCCCAGACCGGGGTACAACGGGTGCTTGTCCGCCAGGGCGGTCACCCGGGCCTTGAGCGCCGGCGCGTCGTAGGACGGCTTGAGGGTCTCCGCGATGACGTCCGCGACCTCGGTGAAGTCCTCGGCCGTGAAGCCGCGGGTCGCCAGGGCGGGGGTGCCGATCCGCAGGCCCGAGGTGACCATCGGGGGGCGCGGGTCGTTCGGGACGGCGTTGCGGTTGACCGTGATGCCGACCTCGTGGAGCCGGTCCTCCGCCTGCTGCCCGTCCAGCTCGGACTCGCGCAGGTCGACCAGGATCAGATGGACGTCCGTGCCGCCGGAGAGCACGTTCACCCCGGCCGCGCGGGCGTCGGCGGCGGTCAGCCGCTCGGCGAGGATCCGCGCGCCGTCGACCGTACGGTGCTGGCGCTCCTTGAACTCCGCCGAGGCGGCGACCTTGAAGGAGACCGCCTTGGCCGCGATCACGTGCTCCAGGGGGCCGCCCTGGAAGCCCGGGAAGACGGACGAGTTCAGCTTCTTGGCGAAGGCCTTCTTGGCGAGGATGATCCCGCCGCGGGGCCCGCCGAGCGTCTTGTGGGTGGTGGAGGTGACCACGTCGGCGTGCTCCACCGGGTTCGGGTGGAGACCGGCCGCGACCAGGCCCGCGAAGTGCGCCATGTCGACCCACAGGTAGGCCTCGACCGCGTCCGCGATCCGGCGGAACTCGGCGAAGTCCAGCTGCCGCGGGTACGCCGACCAGCCCGCGATGATCACCTTCGGGCGGTGCTCCTTGGCGAGCCGCTCGACCTCGGCCATGTCGACGAGCCCGGCGTCGTCCACGTGGTAGGCCACCACGTCGAACTGCTTGCCGGAGAAGTTCAGCCGCATCCCGTGGGTCAGGTGGCCGCCGTGGGCCAGGTCGAGACCGAGGATGGTGTCACCGGGCTGGGCGAGCGCGAAGAGCGCGGCCTGGTTGGCGGAGGCGCCCGAGTGCGGCTGGACGTTGGCGTACTCGGCGCCGAACAGCTCCTTGACCCGGTCGATCGCGATCTGCTCGGCGACGTCGACGTGCTCGCAGCCGCCGTAGTAGCGGCGGCCCGGGTAGCCCTCGGCGTACTTGTTGGTGAGGACCGAGCCCTGGGCCTCCATGACCGCGACCGGGGCGAAGTTCTCCGAGGCGATCATCTCGAGGGTGGACTGCTGACGGTGCAGTTCGGCGTCGAGGGCGGCGGCGACGTCCGGGTCGAGTTCGTGCAGGGGAGTGTTCAGAAGCGACATCGGTGAGGAGTCCTTGGTGTCGGTCGGCGGTCGTCTGTCGTCCGGCGTCAGGAGCCGGAGAACTCGGTGTACTCGTCGGCGGAGAGCAGGTCCTTCGGCTCGTCCGCCACCCGCACCTTGAAGAGCCAGCCGCCCTCGAAGGGGGCGGTGTTCACGAGCGCGGGGTCGTCCACGACGTCCTGGTTGATCTCGGTGATCTCACCGGTGACGGGTGAGTACAGGTCGCTCACCGACTTCGTCGACTCCAGCTCGCCGCAGGTCTCGCCCGCGGTCACGGTGGCACCGACCTCCGGGAGCTGGACGTACACCACGTCGCCGAGCGCGTTGGCCGCGTGCTCCGTGATGCCGACCGTCGAGACGCCGTCCTCGGCGCCCGACAGCCACTCGTGCTCCTTGCTGTAGCGCAGCTGCTGGGGGTTGCTCATGGCCTGAATTCTCCTTCACGAGGGGGAGTGCTGATGCAACGGGAGGGGGAGTGAGCTGGGCGGATGTGCCCGGGGTCACTTCTGCCGCGCACGGAACGGAGTCGCCTCCGCCGCTCACGGCCCGATACCGCTTCCGATACCGACCGGTGCTCCGACCGGCGCCGACCGGAGGGTACCGGCCGAAGCTTCCCGGCTGACGCCGACCGACCGACGCCTTCCGACCGACGCCTTCCGGCTGACGCCGTCCGATGTCTTCGGCCGGAGCCGTGACCGACGTCTCCGGCCGACACCCTCCGGCCGGGCGTCCGCCGGAGAGCGTCGGCCGGTGTCCACCGGCCGGAGTCGGGTGACCGATCCCGGCCGGCCGACTCCGGCCGACCGGCGTCGTCCAGCTGACGTTTTCCGGCCGGCGCCCGGTCGAAGGGTGTCGGTCGGTGGTCGTCGGCCGGGGCGGCTGACGGATTCCGGCCGAGTGGTGTCTTCCGGTTGATGCCTGACGACCGATCTCGATCGACCCGTGCATTCTGGCCGACCGTCCAACCGTCCGCCCGCCCGACGGCCGCCGGCCGGCGTCGGGCGGCCCAGGCGTCCGGCCCGAGCCCGGTCCGCCGGAGCGGCGTCCGGGGCTCGTGGGCCAGCGTCAGGCCGGGCGCCGGTAGAACGGGAGGGCCACGACCTCGTACGGCTCGTGGCTGCCCCGGATGTCCACGCCCACACCGGAGGTGCCCGGCGCGGCGTGCGCGGCGTCGACGTACGCCATCGCGATCGGCTTGCCGAGCGTCGGCGAGGGCGCGCCGGAGGTGACCTCGCCGACGACCGCGCCGTCGGCCACGACGGGGTACCCCGCGCGCGGCACCCGGCGGCCCTCGGCGACCAGGCCGACCAGCACGCGCGGCGGCTGCGACTCGGCGCGGGCGGCGGCCGCGGACAGCGCCTCGCGGCCCACGAAGTCGCCCTCCTTCTCGAACTTCACGACCCGGCCGAGCCCCGCGTCGAACGGCGTGAGCGCGGTGCTCAGCTCATGCCCGTACAGCGGCATGCCCGCCTCCAGGCGCAGCGTGTCCCGGCAGGAGAGCCCGCAGGGGATGAGCCCGGCCGCGGCCCCCGCGTCGGTCAGCGCCTGCCACAGCTTCTCCGCGTCGGCCGGGGCCACGAACAGCTCGAAGCCGTCCTCGCCGGTGTAGCCGGTGCGCGCGATCAGGGCCGGGACACCGGCGACCGTGCCGGGCAGGCCCGCGTAGTACTTCAGGCCGGCCAGGTCGGCGTCGGTGAGGGACTGCAGGATGCCGGAAGACTCCGGGCCCTGCACGGCGAGCAGCGCGTACGCGTCCCGGTCGTCGCGCACCTCGGCGTCGAAGCCCTCGGCGCGCTCCACGAGGGCGTCCAGGACCACCTGGGCGTTGGAGGCGTTCGCCACGATCAGGTACTCGGTGTCGGCGAGCCGGTAGACGATCAGGTCGTCGAGGATGCCGCCGTCGGCCCGGCAGATCATGGTGTAGCGGGCGCGGCCGGTCTTCACCCCGCCGATGTTGCCGACCAGCGCGTGGTCGAGGAGCGCGGCGGCCTGCGGCCCGCTCACGGTGATCTCGCCCATGTGGGAGAGGTCGAAGAGACCGGCGCGGCCGCGCACGGCGAGGTGTTCGTCGCGCTCGGACCCGTACCGCAGGGGCATGTCCCAGCCGGCGAAGTCGGTCATCGTCGCGCCCAGCGAACGGTGCAGGGCATCGAGCGCGGTGCGGCGCGGTTCAACGGTGGCGTTGCTGCTCACGGTAGGGCTCCCAAGGCATGACGGCGAGGTCGTTCCTCCCCATCTGTCATCGGAACCTGAGAGGTTCGCCGTGACCACGGCCGGTTACGGCGGACGTGGTGGTCACTGACTTGCACCTTGGGTGGAGCCGGCGCCCTGACTGCCAGGGGACGGCCCGCTTTTCAGATGTGCCTCGCCCGCGCGGTAACGGGGCCTGAGAGATTCAAGGGAGGGACTTGCTCCTTCGGCGCCCGGGTACTCGTACTCGTACACCTACGTGTACATGTCCCCGGAACTCTCCCGCGCGGATTCAAGCGGCCGGTATGCAGTTGGCGGGCACATCATTGCACGCTCCGGCCTCACCGGGGGGCCGCGTGGTGTCCGCACGGTGTCCGGACAGGGGGCAGGGGTGTGGCAGGGGCGTCGACGGTGATCTGTGACGGGGCTGTGGCAGGACAAGAACAGAAACAGGGGGACCAGCGCATTACCTTCTCTTTACACTCGACGGGGGATGGGTCTGCCGACCCCAAGGGGAGGACGATCAGGGTGAACAGGACCACGGCGTACGCGACCACCACGGGCATCGCGCTGCCGAAGCAGCCACCCGCCCCGGCCAGGGAGACGTGCGGTCCGCTTCCGGTGCCCGTCGTCCGCGATCTGCGGTCGCGCGCGGGGCACAGTCCGCACGGTCTGCGCTTCGGACCGGCCGACGTGGTGGTCGTCACGGGCCTGCCGGGCAGCGGGAAGTCGACCCTGATGCGCCGTGCGGTGACCGGCCGGCGCGTCGACTCCCAGGACACCCGCGACCGCTGGGACGGCCGCCTCGCCCGCTTCCTGCCGTACGCGGTCTACCGGCCCCTGGTCCGCGCCGCGCACTACGCGGGCCTGCGCCGGGCCCTGCGCTCCGGTGAGGGCGTCGTCGTGCACGACTGCGGTACGCAGGCCTGGGTGCGCAGTTGGCTCGCCCGGGACGCGCGGCGCCGCGGCGGCACCCTGCATCTGCTGCTGCTCGACGTCGACCCGGGCACGGCCCTGGACGGCCAGCGCGAGCGCGGCCGGGGGGTCTCGCGGTACGCGTTCGCGCGGCACCGCGGCGCGGTGGCCCGGCTGCTGAGGTCCGTGGAGAAGGGCGACCTCCCGGAGGGCTGCGGTTCCGCGGTGCTCGTCGACCGGGCTGCCGCGGACGTCCTGCGGCGCATCGACTTCGGCGGCTGAGCCGGGCCCGGTGCGGTGGACAGGTGCGGCGGACGGGGACGCGGGCGCGTAGCCTCGTCAACCGCACACGGCGGTTCGAGCAGGCGGTAGAGATGGACTTCCCAGCACAGGACATTCCGGCGCAGGACTTCGCGGCGCGGGACTTTCCGGCACAGGCGTACCCCCACCCGCACGCCGGCTGGCCCGGCAACGAGTTGGAGGAGGTGCTCGCCGCCTCCCTGGGGCTCCCGCCGTCGGCCTCGACGGGCGCCCGGATCGTGGAGAGCGTGGCGCGCGGCTTCCTCTGGGTGCCGCTGCCCGAGGGGGGCGGCCCGCACAGCGGTCCGCTGGACCTGCCCACGATCGAGCTGGGCGGCCAGGCGTACGTGCCGGTCTTCACCTCCGAGCAGCAGTTCCGCCAGGTCGTCGGCGACCACATGGCGTACACCGTGGCGCCCGCCGTCGAGTTCGCGCGCGGTCTGCCGCCCCAGATGGGCATCGCGCTGAACCCGGACGGCACCGTCGGGATGCCGCTGCCCCCGCCCGCCGTCGCCGAGCTGTGCCGGGCCGGCCGGACCGAGCTGGACGGGCCCGCGAGCGGCGGCCGGGTCCGGCTCTTCCAGCCCGACTGGCAGGCGGACCCGCTGGACTTCCTGGCCGCGGCCTCGGAGGAGTTCGCCGCGACCGGCCTGGTGCTGAGCGCCCGGCGCTGTCTGGCGAGCATCGAGGGCGGTGACTCGGTGATGTTCGTCGGGATCGAGGTGACCCACTGGGACGAGGGCGTGCGCGCGCCGCTGCTGGACGCCCTGGGCCGGGCGCTGGGCCGGGCCCCGGCGGCCCACCCGGTGAGCCTCGTCTTCCTCGACGTGGCCCAGGACCCGGTGACGGACTGGCTCCGGTCCCAGGTCCGCCCCTTCTACACGCGCGCCCACTGAATCCCGGGCCGGCCGCTCGCCGCCGCCCCGCCGGAACCCGCCCTGCGGGACCGCGTCCCGCTGGAACGCGTCCGGAAGGGGCGCGGGGAACGGCGCGCCCAGCCGTGCACAACCCGCAGACGACCCGTCACGCAGCGTCCCGACCACCCAACACGGAACCAAGCGGAGCGCAACCGTGCTGTCGGGAACGCCGCTTAAGCTGGTTTCATGGCTCGGTCGGGGTGGTGCGATGTTCAAGCGAACGCACGCCCCGCCGAATGGGACCCGTATGACCCGTAAGTCAGGGATGTCGCGAAGGGGCGGTAGAAGGTGAGCGCGTCGGGCACGGCCGCGGCCGGGCAGGTCGAGCACATGCTGCGCCAAGTGACGCCCGGGCGTTACGACGCCTACGAGGCGCTGTTGCGCGCGCTGGCGGCTCCGTCGTCCGGCCAGGTCTGGATGCTGCTCTGGCACGGCCAGTCGGGGTCACCCGACGCCCAGTACGGGAACATGGAGGTCGACGGCTTCGGCTACGCCCCCTGTGTGACCTCGGCCCAGGAGCTCTCGGCCAGCGGCTGGAACCGTTCGTACGAGGTGGTCGACGGGCTCGACGTCGCCCGCACCCTCTACCCCGACCACTACGGCGTGTGGCTGAATCCGCATGCGCCGGGCGGCGGGGTCGGCATCCCCTGGCTCGATCTGCGCCGTATCGCCACGGGCCTGGAGCGGCAGCCCGCGGGCCCGCTGCGGCTGTCCGAACCTGGCATCGAGATTCCGCAGTTCTACGCCCTGCTCACCCAGAACGCGCACCGGACCACCGCCGTCCGCTCGCTGCGCCGCGCCTGGGTGCAGCCCGCGCTCGGGGCGCCGTATCTCGCCATCGGGCTCGACGTGTACGACACCAGTCCGCCCGCGGTGGACTCGGTGCGCGCGATGATGCAGCAGTCCATCGGTGCGGTGCCGGACGGACTGCCGGTGTCGACCGTCGCGATGTCGGACGAGTACGACCCGGTGGCCCTGTGGCTGCGCGCCAACGCCCGGCCGTTCTACGACCGGGAGGCGCACGCGGCACCCGTCCAGGCGCCCGCGGCGGGCGGTTACGGGTTCCCCGGCGCGTACTGACCGACCGAGTACTGAGATGATCCGGGTGGACCGAGTCCACTCAGTGGCATCTCGGCCCTCACCTCTGCACCGTCGCCGGGGTGGAATGTCCCGATCTACGCGGGTAAATGGGCTGCGAGGCCCCTTTCGCCCCGAGCGTCCCGTGTCCGACCCCCGTTACCCGGCGTTCGGATAACGGAACCCTCCTGACAGCATCACGGTTACGCATCCATTCACTGTCAAGTCTGGCTACAGATCACCGAGGCGTTGAAGACTCCCCGTCCAGGGGGTTTGAAACCTCTGTGTGTACGACGGACTGATCACGCCGCTACAGCGGCAAGCGTGGGCCGGCTACCGCCGGTTGAGAGGGGTCCCTGCCACGATGACGGCACCATTGCACGAGCCGACGGCCGAAGCCGCACCGAGCGCGGCTGAGGAGGCGGCGCTCGTTGCCGGATCCGCCGAGGCGAAGGCGGTACAAGGGCGTTCCCTCGGCCGCATCGCCTGGGAGCGCCTGAAGCGGGACAAGCTGGCCCTCACGGGCGGCATCGTCGTCCTCGTGCTGATCGCGATCGCCCTGCTCGCTCCAGTGATCACGAACCTGGTCGGGCAGGACCCCGAGACGCATCACGAGGACCTGATCGACCCGCTCTTCTCGACTCCCACCGGGTCCCTCGGCGGCATCAGCGGGGACCACCTCCTCGGAGTCGAGCCCGTCAGCGGCCGCGACATCTTCGCCCGGATCGTCTACGGCGCCCGGATCTCCCTGCTGGTCGGCTTCCTGTCGGCGCTGGTCGCCGTGGTGCTCGGCACGATCCTGGGCGTACTCGCCGGCTTCTTCGGCGGCTGGGTCGACGCGGCCATCAGCCGGGTCATGGACGGCCTGCTGGCCTTCCCGCAGCTGCTCTTCATCATCGCGCTGGTCTCGGTCATGCCGAACGAGATGCTGGGCCTGACGGGCACCGGCGTACGCCTGCTCGTCATGATCCTGGTGATCGGATTCTTCGGCTGGCCCTACGTCGGCCGGGTGGTCCGCGGCCAGACGCTCTCGCTGCGCGAACGCGAGTACGTGGAGGCCGCACGCAGTCTCGGCGCCGGGCGGTTCTACATCCTGTTCAAGGAGCTGCTGCCCAACCTGGTCGCGCCGATCATCGTCTACACGACGATGATGATCCCGACCAACATCCTGACCGAGGCGGCGCTGAGCTTCCTGGGCGTGGGCGTCAAGCCGCCCACCGCCTCCTGGGGGCAGATGCTCTCCTCCGCGATCGACTACTACGACTCGGATCCCATGTACATGGTGATCCCCGGTGTGGCGATCTTCATCACCGTGCTCTCCTTCAACCTCTTCGGCGACGGCGTACGCGATGCGCTCGACCCGAAGGGTTCCCGCTGAACTGCCGTACCCCCAGGGCCCGTCATCTGTCGGCGGGCCGCTACATATCGGAGGATCCGAGTGACTACCCAACGCACCACAGGGCGGCGTAAGCAGGCCGTGGCCGCCGCAGCCGTGGCTGCTGCACTGCTGTCCACGGCGGCGTGCGGCGGCGGCAACGACGACGACGGCGGCGGTTCGAAGAGCGGCGCGGCCGGCTTCGACGCGGCGAACAACAAGGTCGCCCAGGCGGACCTCGCCAAGAAGGGCGGCACGCTGAAGTTCGCGAGCGCCCAGGACGCCGACTCGTGGGACACCACGCGTGGCTACTACGGCTTCATGTGGAACTTCTCCCGCTACTACAGCCGTCAGCTGGTGACCAACTCGACGGAGCCCGGTGCCAAGGGCGCCGGAGTCACCCCGGACCTCGCCGACAGCACGGCGAAGATCTCGGACGACGGCAAGACCTACACGTACACCCTGCGTGACGGGTCCACCTGGGAGGATGGCAAGGCCATCACCTCCAAGGACGTCAAGTACGGCATCGAGCGCGTGTGGGCGCAGGACGTGCTGTCCGGCGGTCCGATCTACCTCCAGCAGATCCTCGACCCCAAGAAGACGTACAAGGGTCCGTACAAGGACAAGTCCGCGGACAAGCTGGGTCTGAAGGCGATCGAGACGCCGGACGACAAGACGATCGTCTTCAAGCTTCCCGAGGCGAACTCGGACTTCGAGGAGATGCTCGCGCTGACCTCGGCGTCCCCGGTCCGCCAGGACAAGGACACCAAGTCCAAGTACGGCCTGAAGCCGTTCTCGTCCGGCCCGTACAAGTTCGAGTCGTACACGCCGAACAAGAACATGCTGCTGGTCCGCAACCCCGAGTGGAAGCAGTCCTCGGACCCGGTCCGCAAGGCGTACCCGGACAAGATCACGATCAACTTCTTCACCAACGCCAATGACCTGGACCAGCGTCTGATCAGCGGCGACTACGACCTGGACCTCGCCCAGACCGGTCTCTCCCCGCAGGGCCGCACCACCGCCCTGAAGCAGCACAAGGCGAACCTGGACAACCCGGTCTCCGGCTACATCCGCTACGCGGTCTTCCCGCAGAGCGTGAAGCCGTTCGACAACGAGCACTGCCGCAAGGCCGTGATCTACGGTGCCGACCACGAGTCGCTGCAGACCGCGCGTGGTGGCCCGGTCGCCGGTGGCGACATCGGCACCAACATGCTGCCGCCGGCCGTCCCGGGCTCCGAGGGTCAGAAGTACGACCCGTACGAGTCGGCCACGACGAACAAGAACGGCAACGTCGCCAAGGCCAAGGAAGAGCTCAAGGCCTGCGGTCAGCCGAACGGCTTCAAGACCACCATCGCGGTGCGTAACAACAAGCCCGTCGAGGTCGCCACGGCCGAGTCCCTCCAGGCCTCGCTGAAGAAGGTCGGCATCACCGTCGACATCGACCAGTTCGACGGTGCGCAGACCACCGGCATCATCGGTAGCCCCGACAACGTGAAGAAGAAGGGCTACGGCATCATCATCATGGGCTGGGGCCCGGACTTCCCGAGCGTCCAGGGCTACGGCCTGCCGCTGTGGAACAGCGACTACATCCTTGAGAGCGGCAACAACAACTTCGCCCTGATCAAGGACAAGACGATCGACGGCCTCTTCACCAGCTACACGAAGGAGCTCGACGACTCGAAGAAGGCCGAGATCTCCAAGGAGATCAACCACAAGGTCATGGAGGGCGGTTACTACCTGCCCTTCGTCTTCGAGAAGTTCATCAACTGGCGCTCCAGCAACCTGGCGAACGTCTACACGTCCGACGGCTACAGCGGCATGTACGACTTCGTCAACCTGGGCCTGAAGAAGTAACACCGACCGGCGCGCACCCGCCATACGGCACGAAAGGCAGGTGAAGGCCGGCGCGGCGTGACCCGCGGGCCACCGGACGACCTCCGGTGGCCCGCGGCACCGCCGCCGGGCCGAGAGCAGTGCTCGCATACCTCATCAGGCGGCTCTTCGCCGCCGCAGTGATGCTGGTGGTCATCATTCTGGTGGTCTTCGGCATCTTCTTCCTCGTCCCCCGCTGGGCGGGCGTGGACCCGGCCACGATGTTCGTCGGCAAGCAGGCCGACCCTGCGGCCATCGAGGCCGTGCGGCAGAAGCTCGGTCTGGCAGATCCGATCTTCTTCCAGGTCTGGGAGTTCTTCAAAGGCCTCTTCGTAGGCCGTACGTACTCGGGTGGCGGCGACGTCACGGAGTGCGCGGCGCCCTGCTTCGGCTACTCCTTCCGCAGCGAGCAGGCCATCTGGCCGGTGCTCACCGACCGCTTCCCAGTGACCCTGGCCCTCGCGCTCGGTGCCGCCTTCCTGTGGCTGATCTTCGGTGTCGCGGCGGGCGTGCTCTCCGCGCTCAAGCGCGGCTCCCTCTGGGACCGTGGCGCGATGATCGTCGCCCTCGGCGGCGTCTCGCTCCCCATCTACTTCACCGGTCTGCTGTCGCTGGCGATCTTCTCCTACGGCAGTGGTCTCGGCTGGATCGATGCCCAGTACGTCCCACTGGAGGACAGCTTCACCGGCTGGTTCGGCGGCATGATCCTGCCCTGGATCACCCTCGCCTTCCTCTACGCCGCGATGTACGCCCGTATCACCAGAGCCACCATGCTGGAGGTCCTGGGTGAGGACTACATCAGGACGGCCCGCGCCAAGGGCCTGACCGAACCCGTCGTCATCGGCAAGCACGCGATGCGGTCCACGATGACGCCGATCCTCACCATGCTCGGCATGGACCTCGGAGCGCTGATCGGTGGCGCGATCCTCACCGAGACCACCTTCAGCCTTCCCGGCCTCGGCCAGGCCGTCCTCAAGGCGATCAGCGACAAGGACCTGCCCGTCATCCTGGGCGTCACGCTGATCACCTCGCTCGCGGTGATCATCGCGAACCTGCTGGTGGACCTGCTGTACGCCGTGATCGACCCCCGAGTGAGGCTCTCATGACCGAACTCAGCAAGAGCGGAGCCGCGCTGGGGGAGCCCGTCAAGGACTCGTCCACGCCCTCCGCCTTCCTCGAAGTCCGCGACCTGAAGGTGCACTTCCCGACCGACGACGGACTGGTCAAGTCCGTCGACGGGCTCAGCTTCTCGCTGGAGAAGGGCAAGACCCTCGGCATCGTGGGCGAGTCGGGTTCGGGCAAGTCTGTGACCTCGCTCGGCATCATGGGCCTGCACACGACCGGCCAGTACGGCAAGCGCAAGGCGCAGCTCTCCGGCGAGATCTGGCTGGACGGCACGGAACTGCTCTCCGCCGACCCCGACCACGTGCGCAAGCTGCGTGGCCGCGAGATGGCGATGATCTTCCAGGACCCGCTGTCCGCACTGCACCCGTACTACACGATCGGCCAGCAGATCGTGGAGGCGTACCAGATCCACAACAAGGTCAGCAAGAAGGTGGCCCGCAGGCGGGCCATCGAGATGCTCGACCGGGTCGGTATCCCCCAGCCGGACAAGCGGGCGGACAGCTACCCGCACGAGTTCTCCGGCGGTATGCGCCAGCGCGCGATGATCGCGATGTCGCTGGTCAACAACCCCGAGCTGTTGATCGCGGACGAGCCGACGACCGCCCTGGACGTGACCGTCCAGGCGCAGATCCTCGACCTGATCCGGGACCTGCAGAAGGAGTTCGGCTCCGCGGTCATCGTCATCACCCACGACCTGGGCGTCGTCGCCGAACTCTCCGACGACATCCTGGTGATGTACGGCGGCCGCTGCATCGAGCGGGGTCCGGCCGAGAAGGTCTTCTACGAACCTAAGCACCCCTACACCTGGGGTCTGCTGGGTTCCATGCCGCGGCTCGACCGTGAGCAGACCGAGCGGCTGATCCCGGTCAAGGGCTCCCCGCCCTCGCTGATCAACCTGCCGACGGGCTGCGCCTTCAACCCGCGCTGCTCGTACGCGGACGTCCCCAAGGACAACGTCACCCGCACGGTCCGCCCCGAGCTGGCCGAGGTCGGCAGTCAGCACTGGGCCGCCTGCCACATGACGCAGGAGCAGCGGGACCGGATCTGGACCGAAGAGATTGCGCCGAAGCTGTGAGTGACAAAGCAGAGGACAAACCAGTGGCCAACCCCGCACAGCGTGACGGCGCGGCCTCGGGTGCGACCCTCGTCAAGGACGCCGCTCCCGGCGAGACGCTCCTGAAGGTGACCGGGCTGCAGAAGCACTTCCCGATCCGCAAGGGCCTGCTCCAGCGGCAGGTCGGCGCGGTGCGGGCGGTGGACGGCCTCGACTTCGAGGTCAAGTCCGGCGAGACCCTGGGTGTCGTGGGCGAGTCCGGCTGCGGCAAGTCGACGATGGGCCGGCTGATCACGCGGCTGCTCGAACCGACCGCGGGCACCGTGGAGTTCGAGGGCAAGGACATCACGCACCTCGGGGTCGGCGCGATGCGCCCGATGCGCCGTGACGTCCAGATGATCTTCCAGGACCCGTACTCGTCGCTGAACCCGCGCCACACCATCGGCACGATCGTCAGCGCCCCCTTCAAGCTCCAGGGCGTGTCGCCCGAGGGCGGCATCAAGAAGGAGGTCCAGCGGCTGTTGTCGGTGGTCGGCCTCAACCCCGAGCACTACAACCGCTACCCGCACGAGTTCTCCGGCGGCCAGCGCCAGCGCATCGGCATCGCCCGCGCGCTCGCGCTCAACCCGAAGATGGTCGTGGCCGACGAGCCGGTCTCCGCGCTCGACGTGTCGATCCAGGCGCAGGTGGTGAACCTGCTGGACGACCTCCAGCAGGAGCTCGGCCTCACGTACGTGATCATCGCGCACGACCTGTCCGTCGTACGCCATGTCTCGGACCGTATCGCCGTGATGTACCTCGGCAAGATCGTGGAGCTGGCCGACCGGGAGTCGCTGTACAAGGCGCCGATGCACCCGTACACCAAGGCTCTGATGTCGGCCGTGCCGATCCCGGACCCGAGGCGCAAGTCGGCCAAGAGCGAGCGCATCCTGCTCCAGGGCGACGTGCCCTCGCCGATCTCGCCGCCGAGCGGCTGCCGCTTCCACACGCGGTGCTGGAAGGCCACGCAGATCTGCACGACCACCGAGCCGCCGCTCCTGGAGCTGAAGCCCGGTCAGCAGGTGGCCTGCCACCACCCGGAGAACTTCGCGGACCAGGCCCCGCAGGACACCGTGCTGCTGACCGTCGCCAAGCAGGCGGCGGAGCTGGTGGCCGACGAGGTCCTCGCGGAGTCCGCGGCGACGTCGGCGGCGGTCGCGGCGGAGGTGCAGACGGCCCCGGCCGACGTGACTCCGGACGCCACGGAGCCGGTGACCTCCTCCGAGGGTGAGACCCCCGCCGAGGAGAAGTAGCGGCACCACGAGCGAGCAGCGCCGGGACGTAGGTCGGCATCTACGTCAGCACCTATGTCATCAGCGCTAAGACGCAAGTAACACCGAGCCCCTGCCTTGCAATGTGAGGTGGGGGCTCCGTGCTGGGTGAGAATGTAGAGGTGCTTCAGCAACTCTTCACCCCCTCCGTTCAGCACACGCTGGAACTGGTCGGCATCTTCTTCTTCGCGATCTCCGGCGCGCTGCTGGCCGTGCGCAAGAACTTCGACGTCTTCGGCATGGCCGTCCTCGCGGAGGTCACCGCCCTGGGCGGCGGGCTCTTCCGGGACCTGGTCATCGGGGCCGTGCCGCCGGCGGCCTTCACCGACCTCGGGTACTTCCTCACCCCGCTCCTCGCCACCCTGCTCGTCTTCTTCCTCCACCCGGAGGTGGAGCGGATCCAGCTCGGCGTGAACGTCTTCGACGCGGCGGGCCTGGGTCTCTTCTGCGTCGCGGGCACCACCAAGGCGTACGAGTACGGTCTCGGCCTCACCGCGTCCGTGACCCTCGGTCTGGCCACGGCCGTCGGCGGCGGTGTGGTGCGGGACGTCCTGGCCAACGAGGTGCCGTCGCTGCTGCGCTGGGACCGCGACCTGTACGCGGTGCCCGCCCTCGTCGGCGCCACGATGGTCGTCCTGTGCATCCGCTACGAGGCGCTGAACCCCTTCACCTCGGCGATCGCCGCCCTCACCGCCTTCGTGCTGCGGCTGCTCGCGATGCGGTACCACTGGCGCGCGCCCCGGGCGTGGCACCGGCGCTCGACGGCGGTGGAGGTACCGGAGTGAGCGGCAGGTGGCAGGTCGTAGGTGGTGGCAGGTAGGCGCCGGCCGGTGGTTCATGTGATCGAAACAGAAAAAGCTACTGCTTAGTAATCGACTGTTGTACCGTTCAGGCATGCCAGAAGCAGCTTCCCTGCACGCGACACGGACCGCGACACAGGCCACGATCGGCGACAGCGAGTTCGACCGCGACACCGCGGTCACCCGGCGCGAGCCCGGCGTCTACGACACCGACCTGTCCGCCGGGTGGACGATCCTGGGCGCCGTCAACGGCGGCTACCTCCTCGCCGTCCTGGGCCGCGCGCTCGGCGACGCCCTGCCGCACTCCGACCCGTTCACGATCTCCGCGCACTACCTGACGGCGTCCAGGCCCGGCCCCGCGGTGGTGCGCACCGGCGTCGTACGTGACGGACGCTCGCTGTCCACCGGCCAGGCGTCCCTGTTCCAGTACGACGACGAGGGCCGCGAGGTCGAGCGGATCCGCGTACTCGCCTCGTACGGCGACCTCGACGCCCTGCCCGACGACGTCCGTACGACCGCGACGCCGCCCGCGATCCCGTCGATCGACCAGTGCTTCGGACCCGAGGACAGCCCCACCCCCAGCCCCATCCCCGGCGGTTCCGCCATCGCCGAGCGGCTGCTGCTCAAGCTCGACCCCGACACGCTCGGCTGGGCGCTGGGGGCGCCGTCCGGCAGGGGCGAGATGCGGTCCTGGTTCGGCCTCGCCGACGGCCGTGACGCGGACCCCCTCTCGCTGCTCCTCGCGGTGGACGCGCTGCCGCCGACCGCCTTCGAGCTCGGCCTGTCCGGCTGGGTGCCCACCGTCGAGCTGACCGTGCATGTGCGGGCCCGTCCGGCGCCGGGTCTCCTGCGGGTCGCCATCACCACCCGCAACCTCGCCGGCGGCTTCCTGGAGGAGGACGCCGAGGTCTGGGACAGCGCGGACCGGCTCGTCGCGCAGTCGCGGCAACTGGCCCGCGCGCGGCTCGGCTGAGCCTGTCTTTGCCTCAATCACAGCTGGGGCACAGCGGGGGCCCAAGCGGGGCCCAAGGGCGGTTGGTTTCATGCGCTTCTCAGGTTGTTCGGCGCACGAAGCCGGCTCATCGCCCGGCTCAGCAGACGGAGTTGCCCTCATGAAGCGTGTACGTCACATCCCCGCTGTCGCCCTGCTGGCCCTGTCGCCGCTGCTGCTGACGGCCTGCGGCTCGGGGGACTCCTCGTCGGGCGGTGGCAGCGGCAGCGGCAACGGCACGTCGGGGCAGCAGAGTTGCGGGCGTCCGTCGGGCGCGCCGAGCGGGAACCCTTCGGGGCGGCCGAGCGGGGCACCGTCGGGGATGCCGTCGGGCGCCGCCACGGGCAAGGCTCCCTCGGGGGCGCCGTCCGGAAGTCCGTCCGGAATGCCGTCGGGGATGCCGTCAGGGGCGCCCAGCGGCGGCCCCGGTGGCCAAGGTGGCGGTCCGGGCGGCGGAGGTTGTGGCCCTGGCGGCCGGCAGGGTTAGGCGAGGGTACGAGGGGCGCGTACGAGGCTGTCGTACGCGCCCCTCGCGCTTCGCGCCGGTGAGGGGACGGCGGGCGCGGCGGTCGGGCGGCCGACGGGGTGTCAGTCCAGCCAGTGGCGGCGGCCGATGCCGATGAGCAGCATCCGGCGCGTGGCCGCCAGTGCTACCCGGTCCTCTTCCTCCGGGCCCGCCTCCAGGAAGGTGCTGGCGGTCATCAGCATCTGGTCGACGTACAGCCCGGCGAGCATCAGCAGATCGTCGTCGCTCCAGCCGGCCGACTCGGGCCGCTTGGCCAGTTCGACCCGCACCTCGTCGGCGAACAGGGCCATCTGTTCCGCGATGGCCGCCCGGACCTTCTGCACACCGCCGTTGCGCTCGCGGGCGATGAAGCGGACGTGCGCCGGATACTCGCGCACGTGACGGGCGATCAGGGCGACGGCATGGTCGATGCGTCGCTCGCCCCCGTCCTTGCCCCCGCCTCCGCCCCCGCCCCCGCCTTCACCCTCGCGCTCACTCTCGTCCTCGGCGGACGCGGACACCGTCTCCGAGATCATCGGGTGCAGGCTGCCCAACGCCTCCTCGACGAGGGCGACGCCGAGATCCGCGGTCGAGTGGAAGTGCCGGTAGAAGGCGGTCGGGGCGACTCCGACGGCCCGGGTGACCTCGCGCAGTCCCAGGCTGCTGAGGCTCTGCTCCTCCAGCAGGCCCAACGCGGCGTCCAGGAACGCCTGTCGGGTCTTCTGCTTCTGGGCCTGCCGGACGCCGGGACTGTGACTCATGCCATGCAGTTAACAACTGTTCTCCGTAATTGGAAAGCCGCCGAACGCGCTAGACTGTGGAGTCAGTGAACAACTGTTACCACAATCGTTCACTGAATCGTCGAGTCCCTGAAACATTCGGGGACGCTTCCACGAGAGGCATCGCATGTTGTTCCTCGTCGCAGCACTCCTGTTGCTGGGCGTCGTGCTGGGCACCGTGGCCCACGCACCGCTCCCCTTCACCGTCGTCGCCGCCGCGGTCATCGGCGTCTGGCTGCTCGTCTTCGCGATCCGCGAGCGGCACGGCCGCCGCCGCGAGACCTCCAACTGAGACCTGACCCGTCCACGTACGACCTCACGTCGGGAGCAGACACATGGAACTCACCACCACCAGCACGGGCACGACCACTACGGCCACCACCAGTACGGCCGCCACCGGCACGGCCGGCACCCCGCGCCGCCGGAGCGCCGCCCGTGACGCCGACGGCATGGCCGTCGCGTCGTTCATCCTCGGCCTCGTCGGCCTGCTCGCCCTCAACATCGTCCTGGGCCCGGTGTCCATCGTGCTCGCCACGACGGCCCTCCTGAAGGGCACCACCCGCCGCGGGCGCGCCTTCCTCGGACTCGGCCTGGGCATCGCCGATCTGCTGGTCCTGGCGGCCTTCATGGCGGCGGACAGCACCGTGTCCTGGAGCTTCTGAGACCACCGGGGACCCGCCCTGCCGAGCGACCCACCGGCGGGCTCTAGAATCGGGCCCACCATGGCATACCTCGACCACGCCGCGACCACTCCCATGCTTCCGGAGGCGGCCAGGGCGATGACCGCCCAGTTCGCCGTCACCGGGAACGCCTCGTCCCTGCACGCCGCGGGCCGCCGCGCCCGCCGGACGGTCGAGGAATCCCGCGAGAACCTGGCGGACGCCCTGGGCGCCCGGCCCAGCGAGGTGGTCTTCACCTCCGGCGGCACCGAGGCCGACAACCTCGCCGTGAAGGGCCTGTACTGGTCCCGCCGCGACGCCGACCCGGCCCGCACCCGGGTCCTGGCGAGCCCCGTCGAACACCACGCCGTCCTCGACGCCGTCCACTGGCTCGGCGAGCACGAGGGCGCCACGGTCGAGTACCTCCCCGTGGACCGGTACGGCCGCGTCCACCCCGAGGCCCTGCGCGAGGCCGTCGCCCGCAACCCCGACGACGTCGCCCTGGTGACCGTCATGTGGGCGAACAACGAGATCGGCACGGTCATGCCGGTCCGCGAACTGGCGGACGTGGCAGGCGAGTTCGGTATCCCGCTGCACGCCGACGCGGTCCAGGCCTTCGGCCAGATCCCGGTCGACTTCGGCGCCTCCGGGCTCGCCGCGATGACCGTCTCGGCCCACAAGATCGGCGGCCCGTACGGCATCGGAGCGCTGCTGCTCGGCCGTGAGTACACCCCCGTACCCGTCCTGCACGGCGGTGGCCAGGAGCGGCATGTGCGCTCCGGCACCCTGGACGTGCCCGCCGTCGCCGCGTTCGCCGTGGCGGGCCGGACCGCCGTCGAACAGCGGGAGTGGTTCGCCCGGGAGATCGGCGGGCTGCGCGACGACCTGGTCGCCGCGGTGCGCGAGGCCGCGCCCGACGCGATCCTCGGCGGTGACCCGGCGGCCGGGGGCCGCCTTCCGGCCAACGCCCACTTCACGTTCCCCGGCTGCGAGGGCGACTCGCTGCTCCTGCTGCTCGACGCGCAGGGCATCGAGTGCTCCACCGGCTCCGCGTGCACGGCGGGCGTGGCCCAGCCCAGTCATGTCCTGCTCGCCACCGGCACCGCCCCCGACCTGGCGCGCGGCACCCTGCGCTTCTCCCTCGGCCACACCTCGACGGAGGCGGACGTGGCGGCGGTCGCGAAGGCGATCGGCCCGGCGGTGGAACGAGCGAGGACGGCGGGGCTCAGCTAGCGGCCGGGGACGCCACCCGCTGGGGGCGGGGCGCCGCAGGCGCTACGACGCCGCCCGTGGCCCGTCCTGGTCCGTCCCTAATCCGTCCCTGGTCCGTCGGCTACGCGCCGCGCGTGGACGGGCCTGTGGTCGCTTCGGAGGTCGGCTCGGTGGAGGCCCCCGAGGACGGCTCGGCCGTCTTCCGCTTCCGGGCGGCTTCCCGCGCCGCGTCCTTCGCGGCCTTGCGCACCAGGGGTATGTACCGGTCCCAGTCCCAGTGCGGACCGGGATCGGTGTGATCCGTGCCCGGCACCTCGACATGGCCGATGATGTGCTTCCGGTCGACGGGCACGTCGTACCGCGCGCAGATCCGGGCGGTGAGGCGGGCCGAGGCCGCGTACATCGCGTCCGTGAAGTCCTGCGGGCGGTCGACGTAGCCGGCGTGCTCGATGCCGACGCTGCGCTCGTTGTAATCGCGGTTGCCCGCGTGGAAGGCCACGTCCAGCTCGCGGATCATCTGGGTGATACGGCCGTCCTGCCCGACGATGTAGTGCGCGGCGGCGCCGTGGCCGGGGTCCTGGAAGACCTGCACGGCGCTCTTGAAGCTGCCCTGCGTGACATGGATGATCACGCGGTCTATGCGGAAGTCGTCGGGCCGGTCCGCGCGCCGCCAGTTCGCCGAGGACGCCGCCACCCAGCGCGCACCCCGGAAGTCGACCGCACCCTCTTCGCGCGGCTTGTCCACGCCGGGCGCGCGCCACCACAGGCGCCCGAGCTCGTCCCGGGCCAGCACGGCGGTGCCCACGGCGGCCGCGGCGCCGCCGATGAGCAGCGCGCGGCGCCCGATGCGCCGGTCGGAGTCGCCACCGTGGGTACCGCCCGAGTCGTTCGTCATCTCCCCCATGTGATCGAGAACGGATACCCGCGGGCTTCGGTTCCCGCCGACCCGTACCCTGGAACGGTTATGACTGAGATCTCACAGCAGCGCCCCCGCCCCCTCCGCGTACTGGCAGCCATGTCCGGTGGCGTGGATTCCGCCGTCGCCGCGGCCCGTGCCGCGGAAGCCGGGCACGACGTGACCGGTGTGCACCTCGCCCTCTCGGCGAACCCGCAATCGTTCCGTACGGGCGCGCGCGGCTGTTGCACCATCGAGGACTCCCGCGACGCCCGCCGTGCCGCGGACGTCATCGGCATCCCGTTCTACGTGTGGGATCTGGCCGAGCGCTTCCGCGAGGACGTGGTGGACGACTTCGTGGCGGAGTACGAGGCGGGGCGCACCCCGAACCCCTGCCTGCGCTGCAACGAGAAGATCAAGTTCGCTGCCCTGCTGGACAAGGCGCTCGCTCTCGGCTTCGACGCGGTCTGCACGGGCCACTACGCCAAGGTGCTGGTGAACGAGGACGGCACGCGCGAGCTGCACCGCGCCTCCGACATGGCCAAGGACCAGTCGTACGTCCTCGGTGTGCTGGACGACCGCCAGCTCGCCCACGCGATGTTCCCCCTCGGTGACACGCTCACGACGAAGGACGAGATCCGCGCCGAGGCCGAGCGCCGGGACCTGGCCGTCGCCAAGAAGCCGGACTCGCACGACATCTGCTTCATCGCCGACGGCGACACCCAGGGCTTCCTGTCGAAGCGGCTCGGCAAGGCGGAGGGCGACATCGTCGACGAGTCGGGCGCTGTCGTCGGCAGCCACGAGGGCGCGTACGGCTTCACGATCGGCCAGCGCAAGGGCCTGCGCATCGGCACCCCGGCCCCGGACGGCAAGCCGAGGTACGTCCTGGACATCTCGCCGGTGGACAACAGGGTGACGGTGGGCCCGGTCGCCGCACTGGACGTCTCCGCCCTGACGGCCATCAAGCCCCGCTGGTGCGGAGCGCCCCCGGCGGGCCCCGGCACCTACACGGCCCAGCTCCGCGCCCACGGCGGCGAGACCGAGGTCAGGGCAGAACTGGTCGACGGCACCCTGGAGGTCACCTTCACGGAGCCGGTCCGCGGGGTGGCCCCCGGCCAGGCGATCGTGCTGTACGACGCCACGCGGGTGGTGGGCTCGGCGACGATCGCGACGACACGACGGGCGGCGGAGGTCGCCAACGCGCGCTGACCGACGCCTTCTTGGCCGCTCCGGCGCCGTTCGCTGCGCTGGCTCACGGCGCGCTGGCTCACGGCGCACGGGCTCACCGAACTCGACGACCGAGGCGAGCTGTTGACGTCGGAGCTCGCGACCAACTCCGTACGGCACGCCAAGGGGCCCGCCTCCGTACGGCTCCAGTGGCTGCACCCCGTACCGCGGGTCAGCGTCTGGGACATGGGGCCAGATCTGCCCGCGCTGCCCCGCTGCCCGCTGAAAGCGCAGGTCGAGACGGCCGAGGAGCACGCCTACGGAGGGCGGGGGATGGTGATCCTCAGTACGGTCGCCGACCGCTGGGGCGGCTGCGCAGAATCGGACCACGAAACCGGTCCGCAGCCGCACCCCCAGCCAGGCGACCGTGCTCCACGAGGGCGACACGCAGACGGCGGGAAGGCGTGCGGCCGTCCGTGAACGGTTCAGGTCACACCTTGAGTTCGAACGCTTCGATCCAGGAGTCGTTCTTGTGGGCGCCGGCGTAGGTGAAGTCATACCCGGCGCCTGGCTCGTCGCATTGCAGGCCGAGCCAGGCGTCGTTGTGGACGTGGGCGTTCTGGCAGACGCTGCCGGCGCCCCCGTCGACGCTGATGCTGAACCCCAGCAGGTTCGGGGCGTCCTTCTTGGTGCTGCCGACGTAGTTGTCGACGCCGTCGGCGGCGCTCGAGAACGGATCGGGGTAGTGCCCCTCGCCGTTGGCCGACCCGGGGTCGGGGAGGAAGGCGCGACTGGTTGTGCCCTTGGTGCCTGATACGGCGATGTTGACGGCCTTGAGCGGCGTCTCCTGGCCCACCGTGCCGGCCATTTCGCCGTCGCACACCGCGTCCGTCCAGCCCTTGCCCGACACGAAGGCCCGGTAGCAGATGTGCCGCCCGCCCGGGTCCTGCGTGGCGAGCTTCTTGACGGCGGTCGCCGCGGTCTTCTCCGGAGCCTTGGTCTCCTTCTCCTCGGAACCGCCGCCCCCTGCCCCGCCTCCGCCCGCGGCCTTCGTCCCGTCCGCGGCCGGGACCGAGGGGGCTGCGGCTTCGGCGGAGGGCGCCTTCGGTGCCTCGGGGGACAGTGAGGGGGAGGGCGCCAGGGTGCTGATGCCCGCCTCGTCCAGCTTCTCCGTGGCAGCGCTGCGGACCTGCGGCTTGTAGGCGATCCACAGCATCACGAACGTGATCGCCAGGGCCATGAAGATGCCGAGGAAGGTCGCCAGCCAGCGCGGCAGGAACCCCCGCTGCACATAGGTGCCTTCGACGTCCAGGGGTGTCACTCCGGACCGCTGGACGGCCAGGGTGTAGGGCCGCTGCTCCTTCGACCCGAACCAGATGATCTGCCGCGGCTTCAGCGTCGTCTTCACGAACGCCGCACGGCCCGGCTCGATCTGCACACTGGCCGGATGGATGTCGTACGACAGTTGGTCGCCGTTGTCGCTTCCGCTGACGGAGGCGGTGATCTTCGTGTTGCCGAGGTTGTCCACCGCCAGCTTCGGACGCCCACGAAAACGCCCCTTCACGGTCGGCGGCACCAACTCCGCCCGCACCTCCGTGAACGGAGTGATGGTGAGGTTGCCCTCCGGAACCGTCGTCGCCTCCGGATGCTCGGTCGGCGTGATCCGCACCGCGAACGCGTTGGGGCCCGCCGTCGCGTCCGGTGTCCGCGGCGGAGCGAACGTCAGGCCGACCGACCCCGTCGTCCCCGGATACAACCGCAGCGACTGCGGCTCCACCACCGTCCAGGGCGCAAGGGACCCGACCGCCTCGAAGCGGTACTCGTCCACCACGTCACCGGTGTTACGCAGACGCAGCCGCACGGTCGTACTGCCACCCGGGTCCACAGTGGCGGAGGCGGGTTCCAGAGAAGTCCAAAGGCTCACTCCCGGACGTTAAACGCAGCAGAGGTACAAGGTCAGTAAGCCCCGGGGCACGATGGGTGCCCGAAGAGGCGGGACCGGCTGCCCCGGCAACGGTTCCCCGATCGTCATGGACACCGCGGTGTCCGGGAACGGGCCGACGGGACGCGGCACGATCACGAGTACCGCGCCGTACGCTCCCTCCGGCCCGCCCAGGTGGGATCAGCCCGCGGTGACGGTCTCCACCTCGTAGAAGCAGAAGTGGTCCTTGATCTCCGCGACCTCCGGCTTCGGGTCCGGGTACGCCCAGACCAGGTCCGGGGCGTCCGGGAGCGACCAGTACGACGCGTCGCCCTTGAACGGGCAGTGCGTGCTGGTGTCCGACGCGGTCAGGAGGTCTACGCGTACGTCCTCCACGGGGAGGTAGTAGCGCACGGGCAGGCCCGTCTCGTGCAGCAACAGGGGGCGCCTGCTCTCCGCGAGCACCTGCCCTCCGTGTACGACGCGTACGTGCTCGGTGCCCTGCTCTACGGTGATGCGGTGGCCTGCGGTCACGGCTTCTCGCCCTCCTTCGACGGATGGTCTCTGTCGGTACAGCGCGGGGCGTCGGTCCGTTCTTCCCTCGGCAGCCCGTCCATTTGCCGATCTTCGCCGTCCTCGCGCGGCGGCTGTCCTAGCGTGGAGCCATGAACATCTGTGTCTTCCTCTCCGCCGCCGACCTCGACGAGCGTTACACCCGGCCCGCCCGCGAGTTCGCCGAGCTGCTCGGCAAGGGCGGGCACACGCTCGTGTGGGGCGGTTCCGACGTCGGGCTGATGAAGGTCGTCGCCGACGGGGTCCAGGAGGCGGGCGGGCGGCTCGTGGGTGTCTCCGTCGAGTTCCTCGTCGGCAAGGCGCGCAAGGGCGCCGACGCGATGGTCGTCGCCCGCGACCTCGCCGAGCGCAAGGCGCTGCTCCTGGAGAAGGCCGACGCCGTCGTCGTCATGGTCGGCGGGACCGGCACGCTCGACGAGGCGACCGACATCCTGGAGCTGAAGAAGCACGGGCACACGGACAAGCCCGTCGTCCTGCTCAACACCGCCGGTTTCTACGACGGGCTCAAGGAGCAGTTCCTGCGGATGGAGGCCGAGGGTTTCCTGCCCGTGCCGCTCACCGATCTGGTCTTCTTCGCGGAGGAGCCCGTGGGGGCCCTTGCCCATCTGGAGGAGAGCCGCGGCACGCGGTGAGCACCCAGAGAGCACCCGGTGAGCGCGAGGGGCGGGGTCGAACGCGGCGCGCAGGTGCTGGGAACATGGCGGCATGCCTACTCATGTGATCACCGGAGCCGGCTCCGGCATCGGCGCGGCCGTCGCCCGCCGCCTCCACGCGCGCGGGGACGAACTCGTGCTCCACGCGCGCGACGCGGGGCGCGCGAAGGAGCTGGCCGCCGAGTTCCCCGGCGCCGGGACCCTCGTCGGCGACCTCGCGGACCCGGGCCGGCTCTCCTGGGCGTTCTCCCACCAGGCGCTGCCCGACCGAGTGGACTCGCTCCTGCACATCGCGGGCGTCGTCGACCTAGGCCGGGTCGGTGACCTCACCCCCAAGCTCTGGCGCCATCAGCTCGACGTCAATCTGCTCTCGCCCGCCGAGCTGACCCGCCACCTCCTGCCGCAACTGCGGCTCGCCCAGGGGCATGTGCTCTTCGTCAACTCCGGCGCCGGGCTCAACGCCAGCGCCGAGTGGTCCGCGTACGCGGCGTCCAAGCACGGGCTCAAGGCCCTCGCCGACTCCCTGCGCCACGAGGAGCACGCGAACGGCGTCCGCGTCACCTCGGTCTACCCGGGCCGCACCGCCAGCGCCATGCAGGCCAAGGTCCACCACCAGGAGGGCAAGGAGTACGACCCCTCGCAGTGGATCGACCCCGAGTCCGTCGCGACGACCATCGTCATGGCGCTCGACCTGCCGAAGGACGCCGAGGTCAACGACCTCACCGTGCGCCCCGGCCGCTGATCGGCCGCTGATCGGCCACTCATCGGCGGCTCATCGGCCGCTGACCGGGCACCGGCCGTGGCGCGGCCCAGGGCCGCCGATTCCGTAGGCTGCCCGGGTGAGCGAAAACAGCGAGTTCAGGCCCGGCCCCGCCACCGGCATCGGGTCGATGCCGGGCGGGGACGCCCGGGAGGCCGCCAAGTCCGTGACCGGGACCTTCGAAGGCCCCGAGACGGGCATGCCGTACCTGGCGGAACTGCCCGCCCGCGGCCCCGGCGCGGACATGATCGGCCGCACCGCCGGGATGCTCGCCGAGATGTACGCGCGCGTGGAGCCCAGCGGCTGGCGGCTCGGGGACCGGCCGGGCCGGGACACCAAGCGGGCCAGGTCCTGGCTCGGCGAGGACCTCGACGCCCTGGAGGAGTTCACCCAGGGCTACGAGGGACCGCTGAAGGTCCAGGCGGTCGGCCCCTGGACCCTCGCGGCCGCCCTCGAACTGCGCAACGGCGAGGTGGCGCTCTCCGACGCCGGAGCCTGCCGGGACCTCGCCGGATCGCTCGCCGAGGGACTGCGCGAGCACCTCGCCGACGTACGGCGCCGCGTACCCGGCGCGCAGATCGTCCTGCAGCTCGACGAACCCTCGCTGATCGGCGTACTGCGCGGCCAGGTGAAGTCCGCGAGCGGCTACCGCACCCACCGGGCCGTCGACCGGCAGGTCGTCGAGGCGACCCTGCGGGACGTCGTCGGAGCGGGGGAGGGCGGGCCCGTCGTCGTGCACTCGTGCGCCCCCGACGTGCCGTTCGCGCTGCTGCGCAGGGCCGGTGCGAGCGCGGTCTCCTTCGACTTCGCGCTGCTCACCGAGCGTGACGACGATGTGATCGGGGAAGCGGTGGAAGGGGGGACCAGGCTCTTCGCCGGTGTCGTGCCGGGTACGGACGACCCGTTGTCAGACCCTGCCGGTAGCGTCATGGGGGTCAGGACGCTGTGGCGCAGGCTGGGGCTGAGTCCGGGGCTTCTCACGGACGCGGTCACGCTCACCCCGTCGTGCGGACTCGCGGGCGCCTCCCCCGAGTACGCGCGCAGGGCGCTCGCCCACTGCGTCCGGGCGGCGAGATCCCTCGCGGACAACCCAGAGTGACGGAGGACGACACGGTGGCCGGCGACAAGGACGCACAGACCGCCTCGGCTGAGACCGAGGCCGCGGCTGCGGGGCCCGCGCCCAGCGAGGCACGGGAGCGGCACGCGCAGCTCGCTGAGCAGATCGAGGAGCACCGCTTCCGGTACTACGTGAAGGACGCGCCGGTCGTCAGCGACGCGGACTTCGACAGACTGCTGCGCGCCCTGGAGGCCCTGGAGGAGGAGTACCCCGAGCTGCGCACCCCGGACTCCCCGACCCAGAAGGTCGCGGGGGCGTACGCGACGGAGTTCACGGCCGTCCAGCACCGCGAGCGCATGCTCTCCCTGGACAACGCCTTCGACGACGAGGAGCTGGCCGCCTGGGCCGACCGCGTCGCCAAGGACGTCGGCACGTCCGCGTACCACTTCCTGTGCGAGCTGAAGGTCGACGGCCTCGCGGTCAACCTCACGTACGAGCACGGGCGCCTCACCCGCGCGGCGACCCGCGGCGACGGCCGCACGGGCGAGGACATCACGCCCAACGTCCGTACGATCGCGGAGATCCCCGACCGCCTGCACGGCGAGCGCATCCCCGACCTCGTGGAGATCCGCGGCGAGGTCTACTTCCCGATGGAGAAGTTCGAGGAGCTCAACGCCCGCCTGGTGGAGGCCGGCGACAAGCCCTTCGCCAACCCGAGGAACGCGGCGGCGGGTTCCCTGCGCCAGAAGGACCCCCGCGTCACGGCGACCCGTCCGCTGCACATGGTCGTGCACGGCATCGGCGCGCGGGAGGGCTTCGACATCGACTGCCTCTCGCACGCGTACGACCTGCTGCGCGAGTGGGGCCTGCCGACGACCCGCTACGGCAAGGTCGTCGAAGGACTCGACGGGGTGCGGGAGTTCATCGCCTTCTACGGGGAGAACCGCCACTCCGTGGAGCACGAGATCGACGGCGTCGTCGTCAAGCTCGACGAGATCCCCCTCCAGGGCCGCCTCGGCTCGACCTCCCGTGCCCCCCGCTGGGCCATCGCGTGGAAGTACGCGCCGGAGGAGGTCAACACCAAGCTGATCAACATCCGGGTGGGCGTGGGCCGCACCGGCCGCGTCACTCCGTACGCGCAGGTGGAGCCCGTCACGGTGGCCGGCTCCGAGGTCGAGTTCGCGACGCTGCACAACCAGGACGTGGTCAAGGCCAAGGGCGTCCTCATCGGCGACACGGTGGTGCTGCGCAAGGCCGGTGACGTCATCCCGGAGATCCTCGGCCCGGTCGTCGACCTGCGCGACGGCAGCGAGCGGGAGTTCGTGATGCCCGCCGAGTGCCCCGAGTGCGGTACGCCGCTCGCGCCCGCCAAGGAGGGCGACATCGACCTGCGCTGCCCCAACGGCCGCACCTGCCCGGCCCAGTTGCGCGAGCGCCTCTTCTACCTCGGCGGCCGCAAGTCCCTGGACATCGAGAACTTCGGGTACGTGGCCGCCGCCGCGCTCACCAAGCCCCTGGAGCCGTCGCAGCCGCCGCTGGGGGACGAGGGCGACCTCTTCGACCTGACCATCGAGCAGCTGCTGCCCATCCGGGCGTACGTCCTCGACCAGGACAGCGGACTGCCCAAGCGGGACCCGGAGACGGGCGAGGAGAAGATCGCCACGGTCTTCGCCAACCAGGAGGGCGCGCCCAGGAAGAACGCGGTCGCGATGCTGGAGCACATCGCCGCGGCCAAGGAGCGCCCGCTGGCCCGGATCATCACCGGCCTCTCCATCCGGCACGTGGGCCCGGTCGCGGCCGAGGCGCTGGCCCGTGAGTTCCGCTCGATCGACCGTATCGAGCAGGCCACGGAGGAGGAGCTCGCCGCCGTCGAGGGCGTCGGGCCCACCATCGCCGCCTCGCTGAAGCGGTGGTTCGCGGTGGACTGGCACCAGGAGATCCTGCGCAAGTGGAAGGCCGCCGGGGTCCGGATGGAGGAGGAGGGCTCCGGGGAGGACGAGGGGCCCCGTCCGCTCGAAGGGCTCACCGTTGTCGTGACCGGCACGTTGGACCGTCACACACGGGACGGGGCGAAGGAGGCACTGCAGAGCCGGGGAGCGAAAGTGACCGGTTCTGTTTCGAAGAAGACCTCTTTTGTCGTAGTGGGTGACAATCCTGGATCGAAGTACGACAAGGCCATGCAGCTCAAAGTGCCGGTCCTGAACGAGGACGGTTTCGCCGTGCTCCTCGAACAAGGACCGGAGGCAGCCGCCGAAGTCGCCCTTCCGGCCGCGCTCCCGACCGAGGAGTAGTGGTTGAAGACCACCCGTTCGGCGCATACCAGATGCATAGGGGTGGCCGGGTCGTATTCGGGCAACCGTAGACGACCGCTGCCCCTGGAAGCCTTCTGCGGCCTACTGTTGAGGCGTGCGCCTGCCGTGCCCAGCTGCGGTTGGGGCAGTCCCCTGCTCCTCGGGAGCCGGGGAAAGGGTTTTCAGACGCGGTGCCGTTGAGGGACTAGTCATGCATCGGGCCGCGTGGCGTGGGCACCGCCGGCTGTGAGAGGGACGGGAATGGAACCGACCGAGAGCGCCGCCCCGGACTCACGGCTGCGCCCACGCTGGATGGCCGGCGTGCGGCGATGGGGGCATCCCCTGCTGGCGCGGGGCCGGGAGTTCGGTGCGGGTCTCGGGGCGGGCCTCGGGGTCGCCCGGCCCGCGCGGCGACCCGGCGCGTCGGGACACAGCGCGGGACAGCGCGTCGTGGCGGACAGGCCAGGACAGGGGCGCCGATACGGGCAGGGGCGCCGGAGCCGGACCGCCGTCCCCGGCTCCCATGTCCCGCTGCCGGGCCAGGAGACCGAGCGGAAGAGGTCCTGGCCCGCGCTGCCCGTGGTGGTCGTCGCGTCCGCCGCGGTCGTACTGGGCGCGGGTTTCTACCGCTCCTTCTCCGGCCGCCACGCGCTCTTCCCCTCCGAGTCCGCAGGATGGGCGCTGGCCGTCCTGGTCGGGGTCATCGTCGGGCACCTGGTGGCGCTCGGCCGGTCCCGCTGGTGGGGCGGCACGGGCTCCGGAGCGGCCCTGACCCTCGCCGTCCTGCTGCTGTACGGGTGGGTGCCGGCCGGGATGGTCAGCCTCACCGTCGTCGTGCTCGTCGGGATAGCCCGCCGGCACCGCTGGCGCCAGGGCATCCTGCACGGCGCGGTCGACATCCTCGGCATCGGCGCCGGGGCGCTGACGCTGGCCGCGTTCGGCCGGGTGCCGTCCGTCGAGACGCCCTGGAAACCGGAGACCTGGACGGTTTACACCGTGCCGCAGGTGGTGCTGGCGGCCGGGGCGTATCTCGTCGTGAGCCGCGCGCTGCTCTGGTACCTCCACACGCCGCGCAGGGCGGGACTGCCGACCGTGGCCCGTACGGCGATGGTCCGGCACGGCCTGGTCGCCGTCGCGCTGCTCGGCATCGCCCCGTTGATCTGTGTCGTCGCCATCGCCCTCCCCGCGCTCCTGCCGCTCTTCTCCGTGCCGCTCATCGCTCTCGACTCCACGCTCTGGATAGCGCGTGCCCGCGCCGAGGAGCAACTGCGTGATCCCCTCACGGGACTGCCCAACCGGCAGTGGCTTCTCGAACGCACCTGGCGGGCGCTGGACGACGCCGAGCGCATCGGTGCCCGTTCCGCTCTGATGCTGATCGACCTGGACCGTTTCCGGTCGGTGAACGACACGCTGGGGCATCTCGCGGGGGACCGGCTGCTGTTGCAGATAGCGGACCGGCTGCGGGTCGCCCTGCCGCGCGGGGCGGAGGCCGCGCGGCTCGGCGGGGACGAGTTCGCGGTGCTGCTGCCCGTCGCCGACTCGACGACGTCCGCGAAGCGGGTCGCCCGCAATCTCGTGACCGCGCTCGGCTCGCCGCTCGACCTCGACGGGCTGACGCTGGTCCTGGAGGCCAGCGCCGGACTCGCCGTCTTCCCCGACCACGCGCTGGACGCGGAGGGGCTGCTGCGGCGGGCGGACGTCGCGATGTACCAGGCGAAGCGGGACCGTACGGGGGTGGAGGTCTACGAGTCCAAGCGGGACTCCAACACCCCGGACCGGCTCGGACTGCTGGGAGACCTGCGGCGGGCGCTCGACGCGGGGGACGTGGAACTGCACTACCAGCCGAAGGTGCGGTTCGACGGGCAGGTGGCCGGGCTCGAGGCGCTCGTGCGGTGGGTGCATCCCGAGCGCGGGAAGGTACCGCCGGACGAGTTCATAGCCATCGCCGAGTCCTCCGGTCTGATGCCGCACCTCACCGAGTACGTGCTGGAGGCGGCCCTCGCGCAGGTCGCGCGCTGGCGGGCCCAGGGGCTTCGGGTCCCCGTCGCCGTGAACGTGTCGCCCCGGGACGTGCACACCCCCGGGTTCGCGGGATCGGTGGCCGCGCGGCTGGCCCGGCACGGGGTCCCGGCGGGAGCGCTTCAGCTGGAGATCACGGAGCATGTGCTGCTGGAGGATCCGCAGCGGGCCGCGGACACGCTGGCCGCGTTGACCGGGCACGGCGTGAAGATGTCGCTCGACGACTTCGGGACGGGGTACTCGTCGCTGGTGCATCTGCGGCGGCTGCCGGTGAGCGAGCTGAAGATCGACCGCTCGTTCGTGGCGCGGCTCGCCGTGGACACGGAGGACGCGGAGATCGTGCGGTGCACGGTCGATCTCGCCCACTCGCTGGGGCTGCTGGTCGTCGCGGAGGGTGTCGAGGACGACGAGACGTGGGAGCGGTTGCGGGACCTGGGGTGTGACGCGGTCCAGGGGTGGCTGGTGGCCGCGGCGATGCCTCCGGAGGAGGCGACGGCGTGGTTGTTGGCGCGGGGGTCTCGGGGGTGGCAGCGGCCGGCTGCGGCGTTGCCTGCGGTGGCGGGGGACGAGTAGGGCTTTTCTTTCCCACCCGCACCGCCCGTGACGGGCATCTCGACAGGTGAACGTGTCCCGTGACCCGCACCCGCCGTCGGCGCCCGCCCGTTCGTTTGTTCGTCGCACGCACGCTCATTCGCCGCACAGCCCGCACAGCCCGGTCGGGCCGGGCGGGCCGTACGGTCCGGAGGACGTCCGGGCAGGCTGCGCAGCCCGGAGGCCTCCCGGCCTGCCCGGCGGGAGGGGCTCGTGTCGCTCGGGCGGCGCGACACGAGCCCGTCCGGGCGGCGAGGCGCCCCGCTTGCCGACCGACGCGCACGAACGGGCACAACCCCTCTGCGGGCCCGTGCGATACGGCCTGTGCACGCCCATGTGACGAACAACCCGGGCCCCGCCCGAGAGGCCCCGAGGCACCCCGAGCCGCACCACGCGCCGCCCGACACACGCAGGCTGGCAACCTGCCGCGGGCGCCGCCCGAGCGGTACGAGCCCCTCCGGCGGGGCAAGGCGCGAGGCGCCCCGGGCTGCACGACTTGCCGCAGGCGCGTCGCGGCTGCTTGGTTCGCGTGTGTCGGGCGGCGCGTGGGGGCGGTCTCGGGTGGGTGGGGGGAAACCCATGTACGGGGAATCTCGCGGGCCCCATAGGATTGGGCCACACCACACGCACTCACCCTGAGGATCGCCGCATGCCTGGCATCACGCGCGAGGAGGTCGCCCACCTCGCCCGACTGGCGCGTCTGGAGCTGAAGGGCGAAGAGCTCGACCACTTCGCCGGTCAGCTCGACGACATCATCGGCGCGGTCGCCCGCGTCAGTGAGGTCGCCGACCAAGACGTACCGCCGACCTCCCACCCGCTGCCGCTGACGAACGTCATGCGCGCGGACGAGGTCCGTCCGTCGCTCACCCCCGAGCAGGCGCTCTCCGGCGCCCCGGCCCAGGAACAGCAGCGTTTCAAGGTGCCGCAGATCCTGGGGGAGGACTAATCACCATGACGGACATCATCAAGCTCACCGCCGCCGAGATCGCCTCGCGGATCGCCGCCGGCGAGCTCACCGCCGTCGCGGTCACCGAGGCGCACCTCGCCCGGATCGAGGCCGTCGACGAGAAGGTGCACGCCTTCCTGCACGTAGACCGGGAAGGGGCGCTCGCCCAGGCCCGTGCCGTCGACGAGAAGCGGGAGCGGGGGGAGAAGCTCGGACCGCTCGCCGGCGTGCCTCTCGCCCTCAAGGACATCTTCACCACCGAGGGGATCCCGACCACCGTCGGGTCCAAGATGCTCGAAGGCTGGATCCCGCCCTACGACGCCACGGTCACCAAGCGGCTGAAGGCCGCCGACGTGATCATCCTCGGCAAGACCAACATGGACGAGTTCGCCATGGGGTCCAGCACCGAGAACAGCGCGTACGGGCCCACCGGCAACCCCTGGGACCTGACCCGCATCCCCGGCGGCTCCGGCGGCGGCTCGTCCGCGGCCCTCGCCTCCTACCAGGCGCCCCTCGCCATCGGCACCGACACCGGCGGTTCCATCCGCCAGCCCGCCGCCGTCACCGGCACGGTCGGTGTGAAGCCGACGTACGGCGCGGTGTCGCGGTACGGCATGGTGGCGTTCTCGTCCTCGCTCGACCAGGGCGGGCCCTGCGCCCGTACGGTCCTCGACGCGGCCCTGCTGCACGAGGTCATCGCCGGGCACGACCCCCTCGACTCCACCTCCGTCGACGAGCCGGTCCCGTCCGTCGTCGAGGCCGCCCGCAACGGCAGCGTGGACGGCCTGCGCGTCGGCGTCGTCAAGCAGTTCCGCGGCGAGGGCTACCAGGCCGGTGTCGTCCAGCGCTTCGACGAGTCGGTCTCGCTCCTCAAGGAGCTGGGCGCCGAGATCGTCGAGCTGGACTGCCCGTCCTTCGACCTGGCCCTGTCGGCGTACTACCTCATCGCCCCGTCCGAGTGTTCGAGCAACCTCGCCCGGTTCGACGGCCTGCGCTACGGCCTGCGCGTCGGCGACGACGGCACGCACTCCGCCGAGGAGGTCACCGCCCTCACCCGTGAGGCGGGCTTCGGCGACGAGGTCAAGCGCCGCATCATGCTCGGCACGTACGCCCTCAGCTCCGGCTACTACGACGCGTACTACGGCAGCGCGCAGAAGGTACGCACGCTCATCGTGCGGGACTTCGAGAAGGCGTTCGAGCAGGTCGACGTGATCGTCTCCCCGACGACCCCGACCACCGCCTTCCCGATCGGCGAGCGTGCCGACGACCCGATGGCGATGTACCTCGCGGACCTGTGCACCATCCCGACGAACCTCGCGGGCAACGCCGCGATGTCGCTGCCCTGCGGTCTCGCGCCGGAGGACAACCTGCCCGTCGGCCTCCAGATCATCGCGCCGGCCCTCAAGGACGACCGCCTGTACAAGGTGGGTGCCGCCGTCGAGGCCGCGTTCGTGGAACGCTGGGGCCACCCGTTGATCGAGGAGGCTCCGTCGTTGTGAGTGCCATGGCCAAGAAGGCAAAGAACTTCAAGAAGTCGAAGACCGGCGTCTACGTGTCGCTCGGCAGTACCGCGTTCGGCGCGATCAGTGTCGCCAAGCAGGTCAAGCTGGCCCGCGCCGACGGGGACACCCTGAGGCTGATCGACGCCGCCGTGTCCGCCGCCGCCATCGTCACCGGCCTCGCCATCCTCTACCGGGAGCTCAAGCGCCTGGGCGACGACGACGTCCTGCTGGGCTGAGAGGGAATGTTTCACCGTGACTGTCACGACTGACGACCTGGTGTCGTACGAGGACGCGCTGGCGTCGTACGACCCCGTCATGGGCCTGGAGGTCCATGTCGAACTCGGCACGAAGACCAAGATGTTCTGCGGCTGCTCCACCGAGCTGGGCGCCGAGCCCAACTCGCAGGCCTGCCCGACCTGCCTCGGCATGCCCGGCGCGCTGCCGGTCGTCAACGCGATCGGCGTGGAGTCCGCGATCAAGATCGGTCTCGCGCTGCACTGCGAGATCGCCGAGTGGTGCCGCTTCGCCCGGAAGAACTACTTCTATCCGGACATGCCGAAGAACTTCCAGACCTCCCAGTACGACGAGCCGATCGCCTTCAACGGCTACCTCGACGTCCAGCTGGACGACGGCGAGGTCTTCCGCGTGGAGATCGAGCGCGCCCACATGGAGGAGGACACCGGCAAGTCGCTGCACGTCGGCGGCGCGACGGGCCGTATCCACGGCGCCTCGCACTCGCTGCTCGACTACAACCGCGCCGGCATCCCCCTCATCGAGATCGTCACCAAGCCGATCGAGGGCGCGGGCGAGCGAGCTCCCGAGGTCGCCAAGGCGTACGTCGCCGAGCTGCGCGAGCTCATCAAGGCGCTCGGCGTCTCGGAGGCCCGGATGGAACAGGGCCAGATGCGCTGCGACGTGAACCTGTCGCTGCGCCCGTACGGCCGGGAGAAGTTCGGCACGCGCAGCGAGACGAAGAACGTGAACTCGCTGCGGTCCGTGGAGCGCGCGGCCCGTTTCGAGATCCAGCGGCACGCCGCCGTGCTGAACGACGGCGGCACGATCATCCAGGAGACCCGCCACTTCCACGAGGACACCGGGTCCACGACCTCGGGCCGAGTGAAGGAGGAGGCCGAGGACTACCGGTACTTCCCGGAGCCCGACCTCGTGCCGGTCGCGCCGTCCCGCGCGTGGGTCGAGGAGCTGCGGGCGACCCTGCCCGAGCAGCCGCTGGCCCGGCGCAACCGGCTGCGCGAGGAGTGGGGCGTCAACGCCCACGACATGCAGTCGATGCTCAACGCCGGTGCCATCGACCCCATCGTCGCCACCATCGAGGCGGGCGCGGACGCGGCGTCCGCCCGTAAGTGGTGGATGGGTGAGCTGGCGCGTGCGGCCAACGAGTCGCAGGTGTCGCTGGACGCCCTGGCCATCACGCCCGAGCAGGTCGCCCGGGTGGCCGCGCTGGTCAAGGAGGGCTCGCTCAACGACAAGCTGGCCCGCCAGGTCATCGAGGGTGTCGTCAAGGGTGAGGGCACTCCGGACGAGGTCGTCGAGAAGCGCGGTCTGAAGGTCGTCTCCGACGAGGGCGCGCTGACGGCCGCCGTCGAGGAGGCCATCGCCGGGAACCCGGGCGTCGCGGACAAGATCCGTGGCGGCAAGGTGGCGGCGGTGGGTGCGCTGGTGGGTGCGGTCATGAAGGCCACGCGGGGGCAGGCCGACGCGGCCCGCGTCAAGGAGCTGATTATGGAGAAGCTGGGCGTCGAGGGCTAGCCGCCGGTTTCCTGCCCGAAGGGGCGGTACCCCCGATTTGGACTTGGGGTGTGCCGCCCCTTCGGCGTTCCGCGGTCAGGCGTTGGTCAGGCGTTGTACGGCGGCAGCGGCGGTGTCGTCGTCGTACGTCGGCTGCGGGCCGGCCGTGGCTGGTCGCGCAGTTCCTCGCGCCCCTTTGGGGCGTCTGCCCGTACGTCGTTCCGTCAGGCGCCGTATGCCGCCTGGGCTCGGCCGGCCCGCAGCGTGCGGCCCCACCAGGTCAGCTGGTCCAGCATCGCCTTGGCCGCGCCCTCGGGGATCTCGGGGCGCAGCAGTGAACCGTCCTCGGCGAAGTTCTCCGTCGTCCGGTGGAAGCTCACCGTGTCCCGCACCGTCACGGCGTGCAGTTCGGCGAAGACGAGCCGCAGTTGCTCGACCGCGCGCAGACCGCCGCCGAGGCCCCCGTAGGACACGAAACCGACCGGCTTGGCCTGCCACTGGGCGAAATGCAGGTCGATGGCGTTCTTCAGGGGCCCGGGGAAGCTGTGGTTGTACTCAGGGGTGACGACGACGAAGGCATCGGCCGCGGCGAGACGCGCCGTGACCTCGGCGGCCTCCGGGTGCGGCGCGGTGGACGCCACCTCGGGCAGGCGGTGGTCGGCCAGGTCGAGCGGGTCCAGTTCGAGATCGTCGCGCCGGGCGGCGAACCGCAGGAACCAGTCGGCGGCGACGGGACCGAAGCGGCCCTCGCGGGTCGAGCCCGTCAGGACGACGAGGCGCAGCGGGGCGTTCGAGGGGTTAGAGGGGTTCGACAAGGGTGAGTTCGGCATGACGGGAAAGTACAACGACCATGGCAATGAGTGCAACGAGCGTTGTACTGTTCCTGCTCCGGATACCTTGGCGGGCGACGGGAAGGGGCAGTGCGTGAGGCAAGGGCTCGTGGAGAAGCGGCAGGCCATCGTGCGGGGGGCCCGCCGGGTCTTCGGGCGCGACGGTTACACCCGCGCCGGCATCGACTCCATCGCGAAGGAGGCCGGGGTCTCCTCCCGCACGATCTACAACCACTTCCCGCAGGGCAAGGCGCAGCTCTTCCGGGTCGTCGTCGTGGAGGGCTCGGAGGACGTCGTACAGGCTCATCTCGACGCCGTCGACCGACGGTTGTACAAGGTCACGGACCTGGAGGCCGACCTCGTCGACTTCGCGCACGCCTGGATGGCGCCGATGTACCGCTACCGCGACCACTTCGCCGTCGTACGGCAGCTGCGGGCCGAGGTCGGCCACATCCCGCAGGAGTTCCTGGACGCGTGGCGCGCCGCCGGTCCCGAGCGAGCCCTCGAGGAGGTGGCCGCCCGCTTCCGGGAACTGGCCGCGGAGGGGCTCCTGGACGCCGCCGACCCGGCGCGAGCGGCGACCCACTTCCTGCAGCTCACCGGCGCCGAGATCAGCGACCGTACGTACCAGGGAGCGATCCCCATCGCGGACGAGGAGCGGGACGAGCTGATCGCGTCCGGGGTGCGGGCGTTCCTGCGGGGTTACGAGGGGCGCTGAGGCCGCACCCGGACGCACCCCGGACGCGCTGCGGGGCGACAGGGCTCATCGGGGTGGCGCGTGAACTGCCTCGAACTGCCCCGAAGCGCCTCAGCGGCGGGCCGCCGGAAATCCTCAGCACCGGCGAAGGCCCCCGTGCGAGGATCCCGGGAGCGCGGGACGACGCGCTGGTGGACGCGGGAGTGAAGGAGCGGCGACAGGATGTACGCGATATCCCTGGGTGACGACGGAGCCGAACTGCGGGCTCTGGAACCGTGGCACGCGGAGGAGTTCCTCGCCCATCTCGACCGGGGACGCGAGTTCGTCCAGCAGTACATCGGCTTCGGGGCGGGCGCCACGGATGTCGACTCAGCGCGCGAGCTGCTCACGTCGTACGCCGACAAGAAGACCGCCGACGCGGGCAGCCTGCACGGGCTGTGGCTGGACGGGAAACTCGTCGGCGGAGTGCTCTTCCGGACCTTCGACGCGCGGCAGGGCGTCTGCGAGGTCGGCTGCTGGCTGGAGCCCGGCGCGGCCGGCCGTGGCCTGGTCACGCGCGCCGTACGCGTCCTCATCGACTGGGCGGTCGACGAGCGCGGCATCCACCGCGTGGAGTGGTACGCCGCCGCGGGCAACGAGCCCAGCCTGAACGTGGCACGACGGCTCGGCATGAGCCGCGAGGGCGTCCTCAGGGAGAGCCACCTCCACCGGGGCGTACGGCAGGACACCGAGGTGTGGTCGGTCCTCGCGGGGGAGTGGCGGGCCGCACGCGCGCGTACGGAGTGAGGTGAACGGAGCGATCCGGGGCTTCGGTGGGACTCCGGGCGACAAATGCGGTGATGTGCCGACCCACGCGTGACGATCCTGGGATCTTAAAGAAATTCTCAGACAGCGTCCGTACGGTGCGAAGCATGGGAACCAAGACAGAGAACGAGGCCGGGATCGAGACCGGCACCGAGGCAAGGCGCGACGAGGAGAACGACGAGAAGGGCGCGGCCGGGAAGGCCGGAGAGGCCGGAGAGATCGGTGAGGTGGAGGCGGCCGGCGAGGCCGCGGACGCCGGGGCGGCCGACGACCGTTCCGCTTCCGGCTCCGCTTCCGATTCCGTTTCCGGCTCCGAGGACCTGGACGAGGAAGAGAACGACGGCGAGGACGCGCACGGCGTCGCCGCGACGGCGGGAGCCGGTTCGGGCGTGGCCATGGGCGCCGCCGCGGTCGTCTCCGCCGGACTCGGCATCGTCTCGCTGACGGGCAGCTGGATCGGCACCGTCGCACAGGCCCGCGACTCGCTCTACGGCCAGCTGGAGACCGCGCAGGGCTCGCCCGTCGCCACCCAGATCAAGCAGGTGTACGCCGACTCCTGGAACGCCAACGCGCTGGTCGCCGGCTTCTTCGCGCTCGCCGCGCTGATCGTCGGCGTGGTGGTGCTGGTGAGGCCCGCGTTCGGCAACCCGGACCGGATCCCGGCCCAGTTCCCGTGGGTCAAGTCCGTCGCCTGGGCCGGTGTCGCGCTCGGCGTCATCGGTCTGCTGCTGGCCGCCCTCAAGTACTCCGACGTCCTCCTCGGCATGCCGACCACGAGCTGAACAACCGCACGTCCCCAGGGGCCTTAGTCCCGCCGTGAGCGACTTACGGCGGGACTAAGGCCCCTCGTGCGTGCAAGATGCGGAACTCTCCCGATGCGGCGCACCCCCCTTGGAGCCGAAGGTGGAGTCATCGCCGACGAGCGAGGCCGGCGGCCAGCGAGGCCGGCGGCCACTCGGCACCGCCGGCTGTGACCCACCACGCATGACTCTTCAGAGGGGTACGGGATGTTCGCGTACGAGCTTCAGCAGATCCGTTCCGCGGAGATGATCCGCGACGCCGACAACTACCGCATGGCGCGTGAGGCCGCCCGCAGCCGTCGTGCCGCCCGGCGCGAGGCCGCGCGATCAGCGCGCCACGACGGCGAGGGGCGGGTGAGCGACCAACGGCACCGCCGGCTCCGATTCACCCGCGCCGCATGAGCGCCGGGCCACCGGAAGCCGGCCGTGAGGGGGCCGGCCGCCCCGGGCGGGGCGGGGGCACCGTGACCGCTCTCCCGGCCACGGTGCCCCCGATAACCAGTGCCGCGGTGTCGGACCCCTGTGCGATGCTCGGCCCTGTGGAGACCAGGTCCGTCAGTCCGGTCTTCGTCGGCCGGACCGACGAACTGGGCGTACTGAACGACGCGCTCGCCCGCGCCGCCGCGGGCGAGCCACAGGCATTGCTGCTCGGCGGCGAGGCCGGCGTCGGAAAGACCCGGCTCATCGAGGAGTTCGCCGCCGGCGCCTGCCGCGAGGGCGCCGTCGTGGCCGTCGGCGGCTGTGTCGAGATCGGCGCCGACGGACTGCCCTTCGCCCCGTTCTCCACCGCCCTGCGGGCCCTGCGCCGCCGCCTCCCCGACGAACTGGCCGCCGCGGCGGGCGGCCAGGAGGAGGACCTGGCCCGGCTCCTGCCCGAACTGGGCGAGAGCGCGCGCGGGCGCCACGACGAGGACGGCATGGCCCGCCTCTTCGAACTCACCGTCCGCCTGCTGGAGCGGGTCGCCGCCGACCGCACGGTCGTCGTCCTCCTGGAGGACCTGCACTGGGCGGACGCCTCGACCCGCCACCTCCTCGCCTACCTCTTCCGGACCCTGCGCAGCGGCCGCCTCCTCGTCGTCGCCACCTATCGCGCCGACGACATCCACCGCCGGCACCCGCTGCGCCCCCTGCTCGCCGAACTCGACCGGCTGCGCACCGTCCGCCGGATCGAACTCGGCCGCTTCAGCCGCGGTGAGGTCGGCCGCCAGATGGCCGGGATCCTCGCCGCCGAGCCCGATCCGGCCCAGGTCGACGACATCTTCGCCCGCTCCGACGGGAACGCGTTCTTCGTCGAGGAACTGGCCGTGGCCGCCCGCGCGGGCTGCGGCTGCGGCGGCCTCACCGACTCGCTGCGCGACCTGCTCCTCGTGCGGGTCGAGAGCCTGCCCGAGAGCTCCCAGCGGGTCGCCAGGATCGTCGCCGAGGGCGGCTCGACCGTGGAGTACCGGCTGCTCGCCGCCGTGGCCCGGCTCTCCGAGGACGACCTCATCGAGGCGCTGCGGGCCGCCGTCGGCGCCAACATCCTGCTCGCGACGCCGGACGGGGACGGCTACCGCTTCCGCCACTCCCTGGTGCGCGAGGCCGTCGGCGACGACCTGCTGCCCGGCGAGCGCTCCCGCCTCAACCGCCGGTACGCGGAAGTCCTGGAGGCGGACCCCTCGCTCGTCCCGGCCGGGGAGCGGGCCGCCCGGCTGGCCAGCCACTGGTACCACGCACACGACGCCGCCAAGGCCCTGCCCGCCGTCCTCGACGCCTCCGTGGCGGCCCGCCGCCGGCACGCCTACTCGGAGCAACTACGGCTCCTGGAGCGGGCGATGGAGCTGTGGGACACGGCCCCCAAGTCCGTACGCGCCGAACTGCGGCCCATCGACTACACCGAGGTTTATCCCCCGTGCGGCTGCGACCCGGCCACCGCGCCGCTGCGCTACCTCGACCTGATGGCCGAGGCGGCGGTGGCGGGCCGGCTCTGCGGGGAGCGCAAACGCGCGCTGAAGATCACCAAGCGCGCACTGCACCTCCTGGAGGACGAGCAGGACCCCCTGCGCGCCGCCTGGTTCTGGATCCAGCGCTCCCGCCTCACCGAGGCCCAGGGCCTGGGCGACGGATGGCAGGAGCTCGGCACCGCGCAGGACCTGGTCCGCGGGCTGCCGCCGTCCGAGGTGCACGCCGACGTCCTCGCCAACGTCGCCCACTGGTCGATGACGCACCGGCCGGGACCGGACGCGCTCCGGGCCGCCGAGCGCGCCGTGCAGTACGCCCGCATGGTGGGGGCCCGCGACATCGAGCTGAACGCCCGGCTCACCCTGGGCGGACTCCTGGTCGAGTCGGGCGACATCGACGCGGGGCTCGCCGAGGTGCACGAGGTCAAGGAACAGGCCACGGAGCTCGGCGCCGCCTATGTGATGGGCCGCGCCCATGTGAACCTGCCGTCCCAGCTCGAAGGCGTCGGCCGCTCCCTGGAAGCCGTCCGCGTCCTCCACGAGGGCGTCGAACTGACCCGGCGGTTCGGCCTGCTGGACAGCGAGGCCTGGGTCTGGGGCAACCTCGGCGACTCCCTCTTCTCGCTGGGCCGCTGGGACGAGGCCGCCGAAGCCGGCTACCAGGCGGAGCGGGTCGGGCAGAGCTCCAAGCCCCGGGGCTTCCGCAGCACGCTGCACGCCCGGCTCGCCCTCGCCAGGGGCGAGCCGGCCACCGCGCGCGAACAACTGGCACTCGCCCGCGGCCACTTCGGGACGCATGACGTCGTGCCGCAGGACGCGCTGCCGCTGACCGCCCTCGCGATCGGCATCGCCGCCGGGGAGGGCCGGCTCCTCGACGCCCGCGCCGAGCTGGACCAGGCCCTGCGGCTCGGCTTCCCGCCGGGCACCCAGCGCTACGGCTGGCCCCTGCTGCTCGCCGCGGCGAGCGCGGAGGCGGACGCGCGCGGACTGCCCGCCGCCGAACAGGGCCGCGCCGAACTCGTCGAGCGGCTCCGTGAGACCGCCAAGTCCCTCGCCACGAACGTGCCCGTCTGGCAGGCGTACGAGCTCTGGGTACGGGCCGAACTGCTGCGCGCCGAGGGCCGGGACGCCCCGGACGACTGGTCCGAGGCGGTCGCCGCGTTCGAGCCGCTGGAGCGTCCGTACGACCTGGCCCGCGTCCGGTACAGGACCGCGGAGGCGCTGCTGGTCTCCGGCGGTACGGAGGAGGAGCGGGGCCGCGCCACCGAACTGCTGAGGCTGGCGCGCGCCGTCGCCGACCACCTCGGCGCGCGCCCGCTCGCCGACGCCGTCTCGCTGCTCGCGCAGCGGGCCCGCCTCACCCTCGCGAGGGTGCCCGCACGGACCTCCCTCGCTCCCGTGGACCCGGCCCAGGCGCTCGGCCTCACCAGCCGGGAGCGTGACGTCCTGCGGCTGGTGGCCGTGGGCCGCAGCAACCGGCAGATCGCCGAGGAGCTCTTCATCTCCCCGAAGACGGCCAGCGTCCATGTCTCGAACATCCTGGCCAAGCTCGGGGTCTCCGGCCGGGGCGAGGCGGCGGCGGTGGCCCACCGGATGCGGCTGTTCCCGCCGGAGGCGGAGCCGGAGACGCAGACCGCCACCTCGGGTTCCGGGCGGTGAGGTTTACGCTGTAAGAGACGCTGGGCCGAGGGAGGCGCCGTGTTCAACATGATCGAGGATCTCTTCGCACCGGGCCGCAAGCACACCGAGGAGGAGCGCAAGCGGCTCGAACTGACCCGGGTGGACCTGAACGACGGCGACCCCGGACGGGGCCCGATAGACCTGGCCTCGGGCAAGGTGACCGTCCGCGCACCGACACCCCCCACGAACAGCTCCGCCGATCCGACTGCCCCCGACGCCCGGACGGAGGAGAGCGACCCGAGCGGGCCCCGCGTCCGAGCCGACGGTGACGCCCCGGCGGGCGAGAACACCCCGCCCGCTGAGCGCGCGACCTGAGCGGTCGCGGCGGGCGGACCGCCGAGAGCGGTTCGAGCCGGCCGCGCGTCCGGGTGGATCGGGCCCCCCGAACGGCGAGAACACTCCGACCGCTGAGCGGTCCAGGCGGTCGGGCCGACGAGAGTGGCCCGAGTGGGCCCCATGGCCGGATCGGTGAGCAGGGTCGTTCCGGCGGCCCCGTGCGGGGGTGTCGTCGGTGGCTTGCTACGTCACCTTCAGTTCCAGGATGCGGTCGTCCCCGTCGCCCGGGGTGCCCCGGCCGTCCGTCTCGCTCGTGACCAGCCACAGCTTGTCGCCGCCCGCCGCGACCACCGTGCGCAGCCGTCCGTAGTCGCCCTCCAGGAAGGCCTGCGGGTCCGCCGACTCCTCGGTGCCCTTGAGCGGGACGCGCCACAGCCGCTTGCCGCGCAGGCCCGCCATCCAGACCGAGCCCTTCGCGTAGGCGATACCGCTGGGGGAGGCCTCGTCGGTGCCCCACTGGTCGATCGGGCTCTGGTACTTGGAGTCGTCGGACTCGCCCTCCACCTCCGGCCAGCCGTAGTTGCCGCCCGGCTTGATGTGGTTCAGCTCGTCCCAGGTGTCCTGGCCGAACTCCGAGGCGAACAGCCGCTGCTCGGGGTCCCAGGCCAGCCCCTGCACATTGCGGTGGCCGTACGAGTAGACCGGTGAGTCGAACGGGTTGCCCGGCGCCGGTTCGCCCTCCGGGGTCAGCCGGAGGATCTTGCCGCCCGTCGACTTCTTGTCCTGGGCCAGCTCGGTGACGTAGGTCTCGCCCGTGCCCACGTACAGCATCTTGTCCGGGCCGAAGGCGATCCGGCCGCCGTTGTGGTTCGTGCCCTTGGGGATGCCCCTGAACACCGTGTCGGGCGCGCCCAGCCGCTCACCGGCCGACCTCTTCGGGTCGTACTGCATGCGCACGATGCGGTTGTCCGAGTCCGACGTGAAGTACGCGTACACCATGTGGTCCGACGCGTACGAAGGCGAGAGGGCCAGGCCCATCAGGCCGCCCTCGCCGCCGGGGGCGACGCCGGGCACCGAACCCACCTCGGTCTTCTTGCCGGTCTTCTCGTCGACCAGGGTGATCGTCCCCTCGTCCCGGGAGGACACCAGGAGCCCGCCCTCGGGCAGGGGCGCCAGACCCCAGGGCGTCTTCAGGCCCTCGGTGACGGTCCGTACGACCTTCACCGAACCCTTGGCGGGCGGGGTCGCCTCGGCCGCGGGACCGGAGGACGGGGCCGAGGCGCCGGACTTCGAGCTGCCCGGAGACGCACTTCTCGCGCCGCCCCAGTCCTCCCCGTCGTCAGAGGAGCACCCTGCCGTCAGCAGAAGCGTGGTCGCGGCCAACACGGCCGTCACAGCTCGACGTTGCACGATGCGGGATCCCTTCGACGCGGCAGGCTCTCCTTTTCATACACTGCCAGGGCCCCGAGGGTTCCCGATCACGGACACCGAATCGCCGGACCCCCGCGCGAACCGGCCGGTTCAGTCCCAGGACCCCAGCGCCGAAGGCAGTCCCGCGACCTCGGCCAGATCCTCCGCCGTCAGGCGCAGCCCGGCCGCCGCCGCGTTCTCCGCGGCCCAGCACTCCCGCTTGGTCCCGGGCACCGGGACCACGTGCCGCCCGCGCGACAGCACCCAGGCGAGCGCCACCTGCGCGGGCGTGACGCCGGTCCCGTCCGCCGTTCCGTCCGTCGCTCCGTCCGCCCTTCCCTCCGGTTGCTCCGCCGCGGCCGAGTGGCGGGCCGCTATCCGGCGCAGGCCGGCGACGATCGGCTGGTTCGCGGCCATCATCTCGGCGGTGAAGCGGGGATGCCGGGCCCGCAGGTCGTCGGGTTCGAAGCCCTCGCCGGGCGTGAGCGTCCCGGTCAGGAAGCCGTTGCCCAGCGGCATCGCCGCGAGGAAGCCGACGCCCCGCGCCTCGCACCACGGCAGCAGGGCCTCCAGCGCCTCCGGCGACCACACGGACAGCTCGGCCTGCACCGCGCTCACCGGGAAGACCTGCTGAATCCGCTCCAGTTTCCGGATCGTTCCGTCGTGCAGCCGCGCGCCCGGCTTGCGCCCGGAGCGCGCGCCCACCGCGCACAGCCCCAGCGCCCGTACCTTGCCCGCCGCGACGAGTTCCGCCATCGCGCCCCAGGTCTCCTCGACCGGCACCTCGGGGTCCTCGCGGTGCAGCTGGTAGAGGTCTATGACGTCCGTCTGCAACCGGCGCAGCGAGGCGTCGCAGGCCCGTTTCACATAACCGGGGCGGCCGTTGGCCACGATGTGCTGCTCACCCACCAGCAGCCCGACCTTGGTCGACACGAAGGCCTCCGAGCGCCGGCCCCGCAACGCGCGCCCCACCAGCAGCTCGTTGGTGAAGGGCCCGTACATGTCGGCGGTGTCCAGGAGCGTCGCGCCCCGGTCGAGGGCCGCGTGCACGGTCCGCAGCGCCTCGGCACCCCGCTGCCGCGAACCCGAGTACGCCCAGTTCATCGGCATGCACCCGAGACCGACAGCCCCTACTTCGAGCGCCGCCGCCCCGATCGTCCTGCGCTCCACCTGGCCGCGCCCTCCCTGTTCCTGGCACCCCAAACTAACCCCGCGAACAGCCCTCTGCGTCCACGGGCGCTTCGCATAGCCTCCTGCACATGACGTACGAAGTGTGGCTCCCGTTTCCCACCGAGGAACTCGACGGCCTTCCCGAGGGCCCCGACTACCGCTTCTGGGACGGCGGAGGGGACTTCCCCGCCGATCCCGCCGACTGCGACTTCTATGTCGTGCCCTACATGAAGGGCGCCGACGTCTCGGTGCGGCCCATGGCCGAAATGACCTCCGTGAAGGTCGTGCAGACCCTGTCGGCCGGCATCGACCACGTCCAGCCGGGCCTCGGACTGCTGCCCGACGGCGTGCAGTTGTGCAACGCCCGCGGTGTGCACGACGCCAGCACCGCCGAACTCACCCTCACCCTGATCCTCGCCTCGCTGCGCGGCATCCCCGACTTCGTCCGAGGCCAGGACAGCGAGGAATGGCGGTCGGGTTTCCGCCCCGCGCTCGCGGACAAGAGCGTCCTGATCGTCGGCTACGGAGCCGTCGGTTCCGCCATCGAGGACCGGCTCGCGCCGTTTGAGCTCGCGCGGGTGGCGCGCGTCGCGCGCTCCGCACGCACCACGGCGCGCGGCCCCGTGCATCCGATCTCCGCCCTGCCCGCGCTCCTGCCGGAAGCCGATGTGGTGGTGCTCATCACGCCCCTCACCGAGCAGACGAAAGGCCTGGCCGGTGCCGATTTCCTGGCCCGTATGAAGGACGGGGCGCTCCTCGTCAACGTGGCCCGCGGCGGGGTCGTGGACACCAAGGCGCTCCTCGCCGAACTGGAGAGCGGCCGGCTCCGGGCGGCCCTGGACGTCACCGACCCCGAGCCGCTTCCCCCGGGGCACCCCCTGTGGCACGCGCCCGGCGTGCTCATCAGCCCCCATGTGGGCGGTCCGACCTCCGCGTTCTTCCCACGGGCCCAGCGGCTTCTCGTGGACCAGTTGAACCGTTTCGTGAACCGGGAGCCACTGCACAACGTGGTCCTTACGACGGGCTCGTAGTCCTCTCCGCTCCCGGCCGCGGGCGAGCGGAGCAGCTCCATGGGCACCCTCCGCAGTCCCCCGCATGCGGGCCGTGGCCACATCCCCGCTGGTCGTCACGGAGCGTAGAGGAACTATGTCCCTGAGTGACGAGATTGGTGTATCGTCCCGTCAGGGGCTGCGCCGCGCACCGTTCGGCGCCGGGGATCGAGAGACAGAACAGCGAGGGGGGCGACGGGCGATGCACGGCCTATGGACCAACGATCCGACGCGGCGGGGACGTCGACGGCGACCCTGGTGTCCACCCACGCGCAGATGCGGTCACGGCGGCCACGGCGGTCACCACCGGCGGCCGGCCGGCCGCAGGCGGCACCCGCATCCGGCCCACCGGGACCAGAGGGACTCGGGGGCGGCTCGGACCGGAGGAGTACGGTGAGCGCCCCGGGGGCGTCGGCGGCTCGTACGCCGGCCGCCGGGAGCGCCACGGGCATGGTCCAGCAGCTGGTGCTCGCCCTCCTGTGCGCGGGATACGCCGTCGGTTCCGCGCTCGGCTGGGGGTCGCACAAGTTCGCCCTGATCATGGGTGACTTCGGGCTGAGCGCGGCAGCCGCCACCGCGGCCGTCTCCTGCTTCTTCTGCGCCCGCACCCGCCGCAGCCGCTTTCGACCCGCGTGGCTCCTCTTCTCGCTCTCCTCCGCGATGGCGGCGGCGGGCAACTTCGTCTGGGGCTGGTACGAGGTCGTCCTGGACACCCCGATGCCCAGCCCGAGCTACGCCGACCTGTTCTTCCTGTGCTTCGCGCCACCGGCCATCGTGGGACTGCTCGTGCTCGCCAAACGGCCGGTGAGCAAGGCCGGCTGGGTCTGTCTCGGCCTCGACTCCTGGCTGATCGGCGGCTCGCTGCTCACGCTCTCCTGGAGCCTCGCGCTCGCCCAGGCGGCGAAGGCGGAGGGGCCGAGCGTCCCGCACACCGCGCTCTCGCTCGCGTATCCGCTGCTGGACATCGCCCTCGTGAGCATGGTGCTCGCCCTGCACTTCAGGCGCTCGGCGGTGAACCGCTCGGCGGTGAACACCGCGATCGGGGCCCTGGCCCTGACGGTGATGTGCGACGCCCTGTTCACCTCACCGCTGTTGCACAACCACTACCGCTCCGGGCAGCTGCTCGACGCCGGCTGGTTCGCCGGATCACTGCTGCTCGCCTACGCCCCCTGGGTGGGGCACCGACACGGTCACCCGGAAGAAGAGGGACACACGCGCGTGGTGTACGGCTACGTGCCCGGACCCCGGCGGGGACAGCCGGCACATGTGCCCCTCCAGGAAGGAGGTCACAGTCGGTATAGCCGGCCCATCACCAGTTCACTGGCGGCACTCACCCCCTACCTGGCCGCCGCGGTCTGCACGCTGGGGATTCTCTACAACGTGCTCAACGGCCGCAGCGTCGACCGCGTAGTGCTCGTCACCGGAGGCACGGTCGTGCTCGCGCTCGTCGTGCGCCAGGGCATCATGCTCATCGACAACATCACCCTCACCCAGGAACTGGCCCAGAAGGAGAACCACTTCCGCTCCCTGGTGCAGGGTTCGAGCGACGTCATCATGATCGCCGCTCCGAACGGCATCCTCCGGTACGTCAGCCCGGCCGCGGCCGGTGTCTACGGCCGGCCCGCCGAGGAGCTGGTCGGCTCCGAACTCGCCTCGCTGATCCACCCGGAGGACCTGGGCTGCGTGGTGCACGAAGTGCGCCGCTTCCTCGCCGCCAGCCCCACCGAGGAACGCACCACCCGCATGGAGTGCCGCTTCAGGTCCGGCGACGGCGGCTGGCTCAACGTCGAGTCGACCGTCAACCGCCACCACGGCGGCCTCATCTTCAACAGCCGTGACGTGACCGAACGGGTCCGCCTGCAGGCCCAGTTACAGCACAACGCCGAGCACGACCCGCTGACCGACCTGCCCAACCGCGCCCTGTTCACCAAGCGCGTCGGACAGGCGCTCTCCGGCCGCCGCTCCTCCGACCACGGCACCGCCGTGCTCTTCATCGACCTCGACGGATTCAAAGCGGTCAACGACACCATCGGCCACCAGGCCGGTGACGAGCTCCTCGTGCAGGCCGCCCGCAGACTCCAGGACGCGGTCCGCAAGGGGGACACCGCCTCCCGGCTCGGCGGCGACGAGTTCGCCGCCCTGATCGTCGGCGACGGCTCCCGGGACCGCACCGCGCGCGAGCGCCACATCTTCGAGCTCGCCGACCGGCTGCGTGCGACCCTCTCGCAGCCGTACCTCATCGACGGGAACGACGTCCGTGTCGCCGCCTCCATCGGGGTGGCCTTCTCCGAGCCGGGCCTGGGCGCCGGCGAGCTGCTGCGCAACGCCGACCTGGCGATGTACCGCGCGAAGGCGGCGGGCAAGGGCCGCGTCGAGCTGTACGCGCCACAGATGCAGCAGGACGTCGTGCGCAAGGCGGAGCTGGCCACCAGACTCCGTGCCGCCCTGCACGACGGCGAGTTCGCGCTGCTGCACCAGCCCGTGGTCTCCCTGGAGACCGGCCGGATCACCGCGGTCGCCGCACAGGCGCGCTGGCGCTCGGCACAGGGCGTGCTGTTCACCCCCGCCGAGTTCCTGCGGGTCTCCGAGGACGGCGACCGCACCGCCGAACTCGGCCGCTGGATGCTGGAGGAGGCCGTCGAACAGGCCGCCGAGCGCGCCGCCACCGGGAACGCCGTGCCCGTCTCCGTCCGGATGACCGCCCGCAGACTCCTCGACCGCTCCATGCCGCTGAGCTCCGTGGAGGCCCTGCTGACCCGGCACGGGCTGCCCTCCGGCGCCCTGATCGTGGAACTGGCCGAGATGGACCCCAAGGTCTCCCTGGACGAGCTGGAGCGCCGGCTGAAGGCGCTCAGGCGGCTCGGCGTCCGGATCGCCCTGGAGGGCTTCGGCAGCGGGTACGCCACGATCGCGGCCCTGCGCCGGCTCCCCGTCGACGTACTGAAACTGGACCGCTCCCTGGTCGAGGGCGTCGTCGAGTCGGCCCGGCTCCACAAGATCACCAGCGGGCTGCTGCGCATCGCCGACGACCTCGGGCTGCAGTCCGTGGCCGACGGCGTGGACCTGCCCGAGCAGGTCATCGCCCTGCGCTCGATGGGCTGCACCCACGGACAGGGCGTGGCCTTCTCCGGACCGCTGGACGAGTACCGGCTGCGCCGCGCCCTCGCGACGAGCGCCTACCCCATGCCCCACGCTCCCGCCGAGCCCGTCTTCGTGGGCGGCTCGGGCAGCGTGGGCGGCGTCTACGCAGGTGGCGGCACCAGCGCCTACACGGCAGGAGCGGCCACCGGAGGATCAGGAGGATACGGAACCGGAACAGCCCTGCGCTCACATGATGAGACCCCCGTCCCACCCACTTGACACGCACTGCGTGCCGGGGAGAGGGTCTGTGCCATGCGCACCCGAATTCTCGTACTTGGAAAGCGCGTCGGCTGAGCTGGGAAGCACCGGATCGATGACCCGGAACTTCCAGCGACCGCACCCGACGCGCTCCCCTCGCCTGCCTCACGGCACGAGGGGTTTTTTGTTGCACCAGTGACTGTCGATCAGTAACCGCACACCGCTCAAAACTCGCAAAAACCCTCAGCATCGAGAAGAGAATGCCGATGACCGAGCAGGCCACCGGGGCCCACCACCCGCAGCCGCGGCCCCGTTCCGGAGGACAAGTCTCCGCCCCCGAGCAGGTGACGGGAGCGCAGTCCCTCATCCGCTCTCTCGAGGAGGTCGGGGCCGAGACGGTATTCGGCATTCCCGGCGGCACCATCCTTCCGGCGTACGACCCCCTGATGGACTCCGAGCGGGTGCGTCACGTGCTGGTCCGCCACGAGCAGGGCGCAGGCCACGCGGCCACCGGGTACGCGCAGGCCACCGGCAAGGTCGGGGTGTGCATGGCGACGTCGGGGCCGGGCGCCACCAACCTGGTCACCCCGATCGCGGACGCCCACATGGACTCCGTGCCGCTGGTCGCGATCACCGGGCAGGTCGTCTCCAAGGCGATCGGTACGGACGCCTTCCAGGAGGCGGACATCGTCGGCATCACCATGCCGATCACCAAGCACAGCTTCCTGGTCACCAAGGCGGAGGACATCCCCCAGGCCATCGCGCAGGCGTTCCACATCGCCTCCAGCGGCCGCCCGGGGCCGGTCCTGGTCGACATCCCCAAGGACATCCTCCAGGCCAGGACCACCTTCTCCTGGCCGCCGGTCATGGACCTGCCCGGCTACCGCCCGGTGACCAAGCCGCACGCCAAGCAGATCCGCGAGGCCGCCCGGCTCATCACCCAGGCCTCACGGCCCGTCCTCTACGTCGGCGGCGGCGTCCTCAAGGCCGGTGCCACCGCCGAACTGAAGGTCCTCGCGGAACTCACCGGAGCGCCCGTCACCACCACCCTGATGGCGCTCGGCGCATTCCCCGACAGCCACCCGCTGCACGTGGGAATGCCGGGCATGCACGGTGCGGTCACCGCCGTCACCGCGCTGCAGAAGGCCGACCTGATCGTCGCCCTCGGAGCCCGCTTCGACGACCGCGTCACCGGCAAGCTGGACAGCTTCGCCCCGCACGCGAAGATCGTCCACGCCGACATCGACCCGGCCGAGATCGGCAAGAACCGCGCCGCCGACGTGCCGATCGTCGGTGACGCCCGCGAGGTCATCGCCGACATGGTCCAGGCCGTGCAGAAGGAGCACAGCGAGGGCCACGCGGGCGACTACACCGCCTGGTGGAAGGACCTCGACCGCTGGCGCGAGGCGTACCCGCTGGGTTACGAGCAGCCCGACAACGGCTCGCTCTCGCCGCAGCAGGTCATCCAGCGCGTCGGCGAACTCGCCCCGCCGGGAACGATCTTCGCCGCGGGTGTCGGCCAGCACCAGATGTGGGCCGCGCACTACATCCAGTACGAGCAGCCCTCGACCTGGCTGAACTCGGGCGGCGCCGGGACGATGGGCTACGCGGTGCCGGCCGCGATGGGCGCCAAGGCCGGCGCTCCTGACCGTACGGTCTGGGCGATCGACGGCGACGGCTGCTTCCAGATGACCAATCAGGAACTCACCACCTGCGCCCTGAACAACATCCCGATCAAGGTCGCCATCATCAACAACGGCGCCCTCGGCATGGTCCGCCAGTGGCAGACCCTCTTCTACAACCAGCGGTACTCCAACACGGTGCTGCACTCCGGCCCCGCGACCTCGACGAACGGCTCCGACACCGGTGCCGACGGCCGGCCGAGCGCCGGCACCCGCGTCCCCGACTTCGTGAAGCTGTCGGAGGCCATGGGCTGCTACGCGATCCGCTGCGAGTCCCCGGACGACCTCGACAAGGTCATCGAAGAGGCGAACTCGGTCAACGACCGGCCTGTCGTGATCGACTTCATCGTCCACGAGGACGCCATGGTGTGGCCGATGGTCGCCGCCGGCGCCTCGAACGACGAGATCATGGCCGCGCGGGAAGTCCGCCCCGACTTCGGCGACAACGAAGACGACTGAGAGCCGTAGGCAAAGGAAGCCGTAGGTAAAGGAAACAGACCCATGTCCAAGCACACGCTCTCCGTCCTGGTGGAGAACAAGCCCGGTGTCCTCGCCCGGATCACCGCCCTGTTCTCCCGTCGCGGCTTCAACATCGACTCGCTGGCGGTCGGTGTCACCGAGCACCCCGACATCTCGCGCATCACCATCGTGGTGAACGTGGTCGAGGCACTCCCGCTCGAACAGGTCACCAAACAGCTCAACAAACTCGTCAACGTGCTGAAGATCGTCGAACTGGAACCCGGCTCGGCCGTCCAGCGTGAACTCGTTCTGGTGAAGGTGCGCGCCGACAACGAGACGCGTTCCCAGATCGTCGAGATCGTCCAGCTGTTCCGCGCCAAGACCGTCGACGTCTCACCCGAGGCCGTCACCATCGAGGCCACCGGCGGCAGCGACAAGCTGGAGGCCATGCTCAAGATGCTGGAGCCGTACGGCATCAAGGAGCTCGTCCAGTCCGGCACGATCGCCGTCGGCCGCGGCGCACGCTCGATCACCGACCGGTCGCTGCGCGCCCTCGACCGGTCCGCCTAGGCCCCGCAAGGCCTCGTAAGAGACGAACGTACGACCGGAAACGGGCGGTCGGCGGCTGCCGACCGCCCGCATTCCGAGACCCCGGAACGTCCCCTCACCCCACCGGCATACGGTGGGAGGCAACACCGCACACAAGGAGAGAACCCAAAGTGGCCGAGCTGTTCTACGACGCTGACGCCGACCTGTCCATCATCCAGGGCCGCAAGGTCGCGGTCATCGGTTACGGCAGTCAGGGCCACGCCCATGCGCTGTCGCTCCGTGACTCGGGCGTCGACGTCCGGGTCGGTCTGCACGAGGGCTCCAAGTCCAAGGCGAAGGCCGAGGAGCAGGGCCTGCGTGTGGTGACCCCCTCGGAGGCCGCCGCCGAGGCCGACGTCATCATGATCCTGGTGCCGGACCCGATCCAGGGCCAGGTCTACGAGGAGTCCATCAAGGACAACCTGAACGACGGCGACGCGCTGTTCTTCGGCCACGGCCTGAACATCCGCTTCGGCTTCATCAAGCCCCCGGCCGGCGTCGACGTCTGCATGGTCGCCCCCAAGGGCCCCGGCCACCTGGTCCGTCGCCAGTACGAGGAGGGCCGCGGCGTCCCGTGTATCGCGGCCGTCGAGCAGGACGCCACCGGCAACGGCTTCGAGCTGGCCCTGTCGTACGCGAAGGGGATCGGCGGCACCCGCGCCGGCGTCATCAAGACGACCTTCACCGAGGAGACCGAGACCGACCTGTTCGGTGAGCAGGCCGTCCTCTGCGGCGGTACGGCCGCGCTGGTCAAGGCCGGCTTCGAGACGCTGACCGAGGCCGGCTACCAGCCGGAGATCGCGTACTTCGAGTGCCTGCACGAGCTGAAGCTCATCGTCGACCTCATGTACGAGGGCGGCCTGGAGAAGATGCGCTGGTCCATCTCGGAGACCGCCGAGTGGGGCGACTACGTCAGCGGCCCGCGGATCATCACCGACGCCACCAAGGCCGAGATGAAGAAGATCCTCGGCGAGATCCAGGACGGCACCTTCGCCCAGGCCTGGATGGACGAGTACCACGGCGGTCTGAAGAAGTACAACGAGTACAAGACCCAGGACGAGAACCACCTCCTGGAGACCACCGGCAAGGAGCTGCGCAAGCTCATGTCGTGGGTCAACGACGACGAGTGACTTCGTCGGTTCGGCCGTGGTACCGGGGTGCCGCCCCGGTGCCACGGCCGTGCCTGTCCGCCTGAGGTGCTGCCACGGGGCTCCGCCCCGGACCCCGCTCCTCGAACTCCCCCACAGCCTCAAGGACGTGGGGGGACCCCCAGGGGGGCTGAAGTCCGCACGTGCGGGTGATCCTTCTGCTGAGGCGCGAGAACGTCGGCGCGCCGCCACTAGACTGCTGCACTACATACGCGTCGGGCCCACAGCGTCGTGCGTCTTTTACGCGCCTACCCTCCACCGCCTGCGGCCGTCGGGACGGCCGTCCGCATTGGACTTGTGAGGATTCACGTGAGCTCGAAACCTGTCGTACTCATCGCTGAAGAGCTGTCGCCCGCCACCGTCGACGCCCTGGGCCCGGACTTCGAGATCCGGCACTGCAACGGCGGAGACCGCGCCGAACTGCTGCCCGCCATCGCCGACGTCGACGCGATCCTGATCCGTTCCGCGACGAAGGTCGACGCCGAGGCCGTCGCCGCCGCCCGGAAACTGAAGGTCGTCGCACGAGCCGGCGTCGGCCTGGACAACGTCGACGTCGCCGCCGCCACCAAGGCGGGCGTGATGGTCGTCAACGCCCCCACCTCGAACATCGTGACCGCCGCCGAGCTGGCGTGCGGTCTGCTGCTCGCCACCGCACGCCACATTCCGCAGGCCAACACGGCCCTGAAGAACGGCGAGTGGAAGCGCAGCAAGTACACGGGCGTCGAGCTCGCGGAGAAGACCCTCGGTGTCGTGGGCCTGGGCCGCATCGGCGCGCTCGTCGCCCAGCGGATGTCGGCCTTCGGTATGAAGGTCGTCGCCTACGACCCCTACGTACAGCCCGCGCGAGCCGCGCAGATGGGCGTCAAGGTCCTCTCCCTCGACGAGCTGCTCGAAGTCTCCGACTTCATCACCGTGCACCTGCCGAAGACGCCCGAGACCCTCGGTCTCATCGGCGACGAGGCGCTGCACAAGGTCAAGCCGTCGGTCCGCATCGTCAACGCCGCGCGCGGCGGGATCGTCGACGAGGTCGCGCTGTACTCGGCGCTCAAGGAGGGCCGGGTCGCCGGCGCCGGACTCGACGTGTACGCGAAGGAGCCCTGCACGGACTCCCCGCTCTTCGAGCTCGACCAGGTCGTGTGCACCCCGCACCTCGGCGCCTCCACGGACGAGGCGCAGGAGAAGGCCGGCATCGCCGTCGCCCGCTCGGTGCGCCTGGCCCTCGCCGGTGAGCTGGTCCCCGACGCGGTGAACGTCCAGGGCGGGGTCATCGCCGAGGACGTCAAGCCGGGCCTGCCGCTCGCCGAGAAGCTCGGCCGCATCTTCACCGCGCTCGCGGGCGAGGTCGCGGTCCGCCTCGACGTCGAGGTGTACGGCGAGATCACCCAGCACGACGTCAAGGTGCTCGAACTCTCCGCGCTCAAGGGCGTGTTCGAGGACGTGGTCGACGAGACCGTCAGTTACGTCAACGCCCCGCTGTTCGCGCAGGAGCGCGGTGTCGAGGTACGGCTGACCACCAGCTCGGAGTCCACGGACCACCGGAACGTGGTCACCGTGCGCGGCACCCTCAGCGACGGCCAGGAGGTCTCGGTCTCCGGCACGCTCGCCGGGCCCAAGCACCACCAGAAGATCGTGGCCGTCGGTGAGTACGACGTGGACCTGGCACTCGCCGACCACATGGTCGTCCTCAACTACACCGACCGCCCCGGTGTCGTCGGCGCGCTCGGCCGGATCCTCGGCGAGGCGGGCATCAACATCGCGGGGATGCAGGTCGCGCGTGCGGACGTCGGTGGCGAGGCGCTCGCCGTCCTCACGGTGGACGACACGGTGCCGCAGCCGGTCCTGACGGAGCTGACGGACGAGATCGGAGCCACCCAGGCCCGCTCGGTCAACCTGGTCTGAGGCTGCCCGTCCCTGGGGGCTGCCGCCCCCAGACCCCGCTAAAGGATTGCGCAGTTCCCCGCGCCCCCAGGTACCTGGGGGCGCGGGGAACTGCGCAGCGGGGGTCAGGGGGCGCAGCCCCCAGGGACGGGACGGGTAGGGGCGGCGGGGGCGAGATCAGCGCATTCCGGTGTGCGGACCCGCACCTGGCGGAGGGTCGTCACCGCCAGGACGGCCGCGGCCAGCAGAAGCACCGCCCCGGCGACCGCTGCCGCCTGCATACCGGCGGTGAACGCCTCGCGGGCCGCGACCGCGACCGCCTCACCCGCCCGCCCAGGCAACCCCCGCGCCACCGCGAGCGCCGCGCCGAGCGTCTCGTGGGCCGCTGCCGGCGCCGAGTCCGGCATCTCGTGCCGGTACACCGCCGTGCCGATCGACCCCAGCACCGCCATCCCCAGCGCCCCGCCGAACTCCGCGCCGGTCTCCAGCACCGAGGACGCGGTCCCCGCCTGCCGAGCGGGCACGCTGCCCAGCGCCAGGTCCATCATCTGGGACATCACGGTGACGATCCCGGACGCGATGACCCCGGCCCCGGCCAGCACCAGCCACATCGAGTCCGTACCGGCCGCCGTCAGCAGCCCGTAACCGCAGGCCGCGAGTACGAAGCCGCCGGAGACGACGTACGCCCTGCGCGCTCCCCGCCGCACCAGCCCGGCCGCGGCCGGAGCGGCGACACCGACCAGCAGGGTGGGCAGCAGCGCCCACAGCGCGGCCTCCATGGAGCTCTTGCCGAGCACCGACTGGAGGTACTGCGTGGTGAAGAACGCCGAGCCCAACATGGCGAACGACGACAGCAGGTTCAGCGTGACGGCGGGCGCGAAGCCGCGGCTGCGGAAGAGCGCGGGCGGGATCATGGGCGACTCGACGGTCCGCTGGCGGTGGACGAAGAGCGTGGCGAAGAGCAGGCCGGCGGTCACCGAGACGACGTAGCGGACGTTCCAGCCCTCCGAGGGGATCTCCTTGACCCCGTAGATCACGGGCAGCACGGCCGCCAGTGACAGCGGCACGCTCAGCAGGTCGAAGCGGCCGGGCGCGGGGTCCCTGGACTCCGGGAGCAGGAACGGGCCGAGGACCAGCAGCAGCACCATCGCGGGCAGGTTCACCAGGAACACCGAGCCCCACCAGAAGTGCTCGACGAGGACGCCGCTCATCACCGAGCCGAGCGCGACACCGCCCGTCATCACCGCGGACCACAGACCGATCGCCTTGGACCGCTGGCCCGGGTCCGTGAAGAGCGTGCGGATCATCGCCAGGGTGGACGGCATCAGGGTCGCGCCGCCGATGCCGAGCACCGCGCGGGCCGCGATCAGCGTCTCGGCGCTGTTCGCGTACGCCGCGGCCAGCGAGGCCGCGCCGAAGGCGACCGCGCCGGCCAGCAGGAGCCTGCGGCGCCCGACGCGGTCGCCGAGCGAGCCCATCGTCATCAGCAGCCCGGCGAGCACGAACGCGTACATGTCGAAGATCCACAGCTGCTGGGTGCCGCTCGGTTCCAGGTCGGCGCTGATCTGGGGGATCGCGAAGTAGAGGACCGAGACGTCCATCGAGACCAGGAGCAGCGGCAGCATCAGGACGCCGAGCGCGGTCCATTCGCGCCGTCCGGCCAGGCGGCCGACAGAGGATCCGGGGTCCGGGTCCGGGTGCGGGCCCATCGAGCTCGTCGGGTGCTTCGGGTTCGTCATGACGCCAGACTGTACAAGCGTATTAAACGCACGTCTAGAACAACCGTGTAAGACACTGGTCTAGGACAGTTGTCTGTCGCGGCGGTACGCTGCTCCGCATGGGACACCGTGAGGATCTGCTCGAAGGCGCCAGGCGCTGTCTGCTGGAGAAGGGCTTCGCCCGGACGACCGCGCGCGACATCGTCAAGGAGTCGGGGACGAACCTGGCCTCGATCGGCTACCACTACGGTTCGAAGGACGCGCTGCTCGCGGAGGCGTACATCTCCATCGTCGAGGTGGTCTCGGACGACTTCGACGCGGGCGGGCGGATCGCGAGCGGCACCGAGCCGGGCTCGCTGGAGCGGTTCCACGAGGTCTGGAAGAACATCATCGGGACCATGCGCACGCCCGGCTCGCCCTGGCACCTCAGCATGGAGATCGTGGCCATGGGCGACAAACTGCCGGGCGTGCGCGACCACTTGGCGAAGGCCCAGCGCGAAGGGGCGCGCGGCATCATCCCGATGCTGATGGGCGGCCTGGAGGAGGACGTCCCGGAGGCGGACGTCGACACCCTGGGCAAGTTCTACATGACCCTGATGATGGGGCTCATCGCACAGTGGACCTTCGACCCCGACACCGCGACCGACGCCGCCGAACTCACCGAAGGACTGCGCCGGGTCGTCGAGGCGGCGGGCGGGACGGCGGGCGGGACGGCGGGGCCGCAGGACAGCGCCTGAGCAGCGGTCAGATCTTCGGAGCGCCGAACCAATGACCGGCGGCCTCCTCGAACGCCGCACGGTCGGGGACGCGATCACCTGCCCAGGCGACCGTGCCGTCGGGTCGGACGAGGACGGCACCCAGACCGAGGTCGTTCCTCGCCGGACCGGCCGCGTACCGTATCCGGCCCGCCCAGCCCTTCGCCGCCTCGTGCAGGGACCGGTCCACGCTGAAATCGAGCGCGACGCCCAGACCGTCCCGCATCAGGTCGCCGAGGCGTGTGCCGTCCGCAAGGCGCAGGTCCGGGGCGTTGCGGCCGACCAGCGGGTGCTCGGCGCCGAGGTCGTAGCGGTTCGACGACCCCGAAGTCCGCTGGAACACGTAGGTCGTTCCGTCCCGGGTCCGGAGCAGGTCGCGCAGCACCCCTTGGACCGCCTGGGCATGCGGGTCGGGCTTCATGGCCGCGGCCTGCGCGCGCGTCCAGTCGAGCGCCCGGGCGCCGATCGGATGCCGCTCGCGGGTGTAGGTGTCGAGCAGCTCGTCCGGCGCGGACCCGTGCACGGTCGCCGCGAGCTTCCAGCCCAGGTTCATGGCGTCGCCGAGGCCGAGGTTGAGTCCCTGCGCGCCGAGGGGGGAGTGGATGTGGGCGGCGTCGCCCGCGAGCAGGACGCGCCCCTGCCGGTACGTCGTCGTCTGCTTCGCCCGGTCGGTGAAGGCCGAGACGAGCTGGACGGCGCTCAACGTCACGTCGGTGCCGGACACTCGGCGCAGCACCGCCTGGAGATGTTCGCGAGTCGGTCGCCGCGAGCGGTCGAACGCGCCGCCGTCGCAGTCCAGCATGCCGATGTGCCCCTCCGCGCGCATCCGCAGGTACATGCCGGTCGGGGTCAGGGTGAACCCGGGGCGCAGCTTCTCCGGGTCGTCGACGGTGGCGAGCATGGTGTAGCCGGTGAACTGCGGTTCGGTGCCGATGAACGCGAAGTCCGCGAGTCCACGTACCGCGCTGCGTCCGCCGTCGCAGCCGACGAGCCAGCGCGCCGCGAACTCCTGCTCGTCGACTCCTGCTCGCGCGACCACCCTCTCGTCGTCCTGGTCGACGGCCGAGACCGTGACACCGCGCCTGATCTCCACGCCCAGCTCGGACGCCCGCTCGGACAGCACCGTCTCGACGGCTTCGAGGTTCGTCATCACGCCTTCCGTCACCGGGCTGGGGAGCCGGAACGGCAGGGTGGCGACGTCGATCCTGGCCGGATCGAGCATCATGCCGGCGAAGTGGCCCACAGAACGAGGGGGTGACGGGTCATCGGCGTCAGCGTCAGCGTCAGCGTCGGGGGCCGGGTTCGCGCCGGGATAGTCGTGGACGTCCGATGCCTTCAGCAGCGGGTGCAGCATCCCGCGGCGGTGGAACGCCTCGACCGACGCGGCGGACAGGCCCCGCATCCCGAGCGGGTCCGCCTTCCACGCGGAGCCGGGCGCCGGCTCCCGTTCGAGGACCAGGACGGAACAGCCGGCGAGGCCGAGTTCGCAGGCGAGGAACAGGCCGACCGGGCCGGCGCCCACGATCACTACGTCATGCATGAGAACTCTCTTTCCGAAGGGCGGGAGGGTGCGCGTCACTTGAACAGCGACAGGTCGATGGAGTCCGCCAGCGCCCGGTAGCCCGCGTCGTTGCCGTGGATGTGGTCGCCCTCGTGGAAGCCGTCCCGGATCCGGTCGGGGCGGTGCGGGTCGCGCCACACGGCGTCGAAGTCCAGCACCGCGTCGAAGGCGCCGCCGGTGCGGATCCAGGAGTTGACGGTCTGGCGCGCCTTCTCACCCTCCGCCGAGAAGACGTCCGAGCCCCCATACGGCATGAGCGTGGCGGCGTAGATCCGCGCGCCGCGCCCGTGGGCCCGCGCGATCAACTGGCGGTGGCCCGCGATGATGTCGTCCGCCGTCACCGGCGTACCGGCGAACGCTTCGAAGAACTCGGCCATGGGACCGTCGACCTCAGGCGAGGCGAACGAGAGGGCGATGTCGTTCATGCCTTCGAGCACCACCACATGGCCGAGGCCCGGTGTCGCGAGGACGTCGCGGTCGAAGCGGGCCAGGGCCGAGGCGCCGAAGCCGTCGTTCAGCACCCGGTTGCCGCCGATGCCCTGGTTGGAGACGTGGACGGTGGGTCCACCGTGCCGGACAAGACGCTCGGCCAGGAGATCCGGCCAGCGGCGGTCGGCGCCCGGAGTGGAGCCGACGCCGTCGGTGAGGGAGTCGCCGAGCGCGACGACGGCCGTGGCCGGGGTGTCGGGAAGGACCTCCACCGCCGAGATCAGGGCCTGCGCAGGCAGGGGTACCGCACCGGCGGGCAGGGCGGGCGCGGCCACGGCGTCACCCGGGATCCGCCAGCCGGTCTGCACGTCCGTGCCGTGGCAGGTGCAGGTCTCCACATAGCCCGGCACGTAGAGACTGACGGCCAGCCTGGAGAGGGCGGCCAGGGGCAGATCCACGGGATCACTGAGGACCGGCGCGCCCGCCGGGACGGTGGCGGTCGGTTCACCGGCGAAGGTCAGCCTCCGATCGCTGCCCGCCTGAACACCGCCGCCGGGCGCCGCGAGGCCCACCCGCGCGGCGCCGATCGTGAGAGGCGTGGTCCCGTACTCGTTGGTGAAGCGGACGCGCAGTTGCCGTCCGCCGCCGCTGACACGCACCACCTGCCGCAGTGTCGCGTCGGCGAAGGGCTCGACCGCGACGGTCGCCGCGTCGGGAGCCTGGGGCGAGGCACCCCAGGTCCGGACCCAGCCACCGGGTACCGGAAGAGATACGGGAAGAGGTACGGGTACGGGTACGAAGTCGTCGGTCACGGTGTGGCCCTTCGGGTCGGAGTGCGAGTGCGAGTGCGAGTTCCGGGATCCGGGATCCGGGATCCGGGATTCGGGATCCGGCACCCTGCATCCGGGATCGGATGAGGCAGCCGAAGACTGACGCGGGCCGCTCACACGGCGCGCACGCGGCGCTGACAGCGGCACACAGGGCGCCGACGCCCACGCCGCCGACATCCACGCCCGACCCCCACGGCGTGCCGGGCACCGCCCGGGTTTGGGGACTTGAGCGGGCGCGGGCGAAGATGGGCGGATGGATGGGGACGCGCGGCTGCGCATCACGCTGCTCGGCGTCCTTGAAACGTCCGTGTCCCGCGGTGACGCCGCGCTGCCCGTTCCGGGAGCGCGGTTGCGGGCCCTGGTCGTACGGCTGGCGCTCGCCGGCGGTCGCGCGGTCGCCCCGGGTGTCCTTGTCGACGCGATCTGGGTCGAGGACCCGCCGGCCGGCCCCGCCCACGCCCTCCAGGCCCTTGTCTCACGGCTGCGCCGGACCCTCGGCTCGGCCGGCGACGTCACGCAGATCGCGGGCGGCTACCGGCTGGACGTGGACGCGGCCGACGTGGACGCGCTGCGGTTCGAGCAACTCGCCGCCACCGGCCGTGACCGACTGCGCGCCGGCGACCCGCAGGCCGCGGCGGCGGTGCTGGGGGAGGCCGTCGCGCTGTGGGGCGACCGCCCCGGCGCCGCGCCCGCCGTCGTCGCCGCGGTGGCGCCCGCCGTCGCGACCCGGCTGGCCCACGTCTCGGTGGAGGCCGTCACCGACCTCGCCGAGGCCGAGCTGTCCCTGGGCCGTGCCGACACGGCCGCCACCCGGCTGACCGTCCTGACCGACCTGTTCGCCCTGTCCGCCGAGCACCCCGTGCACGAACGGACGGCCGCGCTCCTCATGGACGCGCTCGCCGCCCAGGGGCGTCAGGCCGAGGCCCTGGCCCTGTACGAGCGGGTCCGCGCGAGGCTGGCCGACGACCTCGGCGCCGACCCGGGCGCCGCCCTGCGCGAACGCCATCTGCGGCTGCTGCGCGGCGAACGGCCTGCCCCGGCCGACGACACCCGCACCGATACCCACACCGACACCGCCCGGATCGCGCGGACCGGGCCGAGCAACGGGTCGAGCAACCTGCCCGCGCCGCTGACCAGCTTCGTCGGGCGCGACGACGACCTCGCCCGGATCGACGCGCTGCTCGCCGCCGGGCGCCTGGTCACCGTGCTCGGGCCCGGCGGCGCCGGCAAGACCCGGCTCGCCGTCGAGGCCGCCCGCCGCCACCGGCACGCCTACCGCGACGGCGCCCGGATGATCGACCTGGCCTCGGTCACCGAGCCGGCCAAGGTCGGCGCGGCCCTGCTCGCCGGGACCGGGCTGCGCGGCGGCGCGGTGTTCGAGGCCCGGATGCGGGTCGAGGGCGACGACGTGGACGTACTCGTCGACCGGCTCGGCGGCCGGGAGAGCCTGCTGCTCGTCGACAACTGCGAGCACCTGATCGACGCCGTGGCCCACCTGGTCGCGGCCCTGCTGTCCCGCTGCGCCGGGCTGCGCGTCCTCGCCACCAGCCGCGAACCCCTCGCGGTCGACGGCGAGGCGCTCGTGCCGCTCGGCCCGCTCACGCTGCCCGGCCCCGACGACGGCGTCGAGCGGACCCGCCGGGCCGCCTCGGTACGCCTGTTCGCCGAGCGGGCCGCGGCCGTGCGCCCCGGCTTCGAGGTCGACGCCACGACACTGCCCGAGGTCCGACAGGTGGTCCGCGGCCTGGACGGCATGCCGCTGGCCCTCGAACTGGCCGCGGCCCGGCTGCGTACGCTGTCGCTGCCCGAGCTCGCCGCCGGGCTCTCCGACCGGTTCGGGCTGCTCACCACCGGCAGCCGTACCGCGCTGCCCCGGCACCGTACGCTGCGCGCGGTCATCGCCTGGAGCTGGGACCTGCTGAGCGCGGACGAGCGTACGGTCGCCGAACGCGTCGCGATCCTGCCCGGCGGCGTCACCCCGGCCTCGGCCACCGCGGTCCGCGCCGGCACCGCGGTCCCGGCCGCCGACGTCCCCGAACTGCTTGCCGCGCTGGTCGACCGGTCGCTGCTGCAGCTCGCGCCCGAACCGGGCCGCTACCGCATGCTGGAGACACTGCGCGAGTACGGCACCGACCGCCTGGCCGGGACGGGAGAGCTCGGCGCCGTCCGTGACCTGGCCGCCGGCCACTTCGCGGAGCTGATGGCGCGGCAGGACCCGGAGCTGCGAGGGCCCGGCCAGGCCGCGGCCCTGCGTGTCATCGGCGCCGAGTACGACAACACGCTCGCCGCCCTGCGCAGGCGCTGCGACACCGGTGACGCCCCGGGTGCCCTTTCTCTCGCGCTGGACCTGAGCTGGTACTGGCAGATGCTCGGCCGGCACCACGACGCGGCCCACTGGCTGGGTGAGGCACTGGCGGTGCCCGGCGGCGGGGCGACGCCCGACCGCGACTGCGCCCGGGTGATCCACCTGCTCAACCGGGTCGGCACCCGGCCGGGGGCGACCGCCGAGGAGACCGCGGCCGACCGGGCCGAGATCCGCGCGCTCGCCGAGCGGCTGCTCGTGTACCCGGAGCTGCCCGGCCCCTACGGCGCGCTCACCGCGCTCCCGCTCACGTTTCTGGAGGGGGAGACGACCTTGCCCGCGCTTGTCGGGCGCCTGGCGGCCGGCGGCGACGATGTGTGGCCGTCCGACGGCGACGGCCGGTGGCTCTCCGGGCATGCGCGCATGTTCCGGGCCGAGTTCGCCGAGAACGCGGGCCGGCTCGACGAGGCACGCGTCGACGTGGAGGCGGCCCTGGCCTGTTTCCGGCAGGTCGGCGACCGCTGGGGGCAGGCCAACGCACTGCCGGTGCGCGCCCAGGCGCGCGGCTACGACGGCGACCTGGACGGCGCGCTGGCCGATCTGCGCGAGGCCCGGTCGGCGGCGGCCGAGTTCGGTTCGCTCAGCCTCGGCGACGAGGTGTTCGGCCGGCTGCGCTGGGTCGACCTGTATCTGCGGCGCGGTGACATCGACCTGGCGGTCGCGACGGTCGGCTCGGCCCGGGAGCGGGCGCTGCGCGCGAACGCGCCGCCCATGCTGTTCCTGGTCGACGCGTGGGAGGCCGTCGTCCGGCTGCGGCTCGGCGATCTGGACCGGGCGGGGGAACTGCTCGACGAAGCCGAACGGGGTCTGCGTGACGACGCCCCGTTCCCCGGTGACCACGCGCGCACGCTGGCCGGCAGCACCCGGGCCGCGCTCTGCCTGGAGAGGGGAGACCTGGCCGGCGCGCGCGATGCGCTGACGACGGCGTACACGGCGGCCCTGGCGAGCCGGGACCTGCCGAGCATGTCGACGGTGGCGGTGACCGTGGCCGCGCTCGCCGAGGCGCACGGGCGGCAGCACGAGGCGGCCGTCCTGCTCGGCGCCGCCGCCCGGCTGCGCGGCACACACGACCGCACCGACCGGCAGGTGCGCGACCTCACCCGCCGGGGGCGGGCCGCGCTGGGCGAGGAGGCCTTCGACGTGGCGTACGGGACGGGCTGGGAGCTGGACGGCCGGACGGCCGCACTCGAAGCCGACCCGTCCCGGCTGCCCTGACTTTCTCGACTGCCCCCGTGGCCGGAATCCGTCGAACGGGCGGCGGAATTCCTACTAGTGACGTGTGCATGCCGATCCCACTATGTGGGTGATGTGTGTTCGGTGTGTGTTTTCTGTGCACTGACAATCTGATGTGAAACCCACCGGATGTGCCTCCAGAACAGCTCAACTACCGGGTTAGCTGATGCTGAAGGGTCGCGCTCATGGCCGGTCGGGTGTGGGGACATAGACGAGGACACAGACGCTTTCTGCCGATGCTGTCAGGGTTCGCCCTGCTCGTGTCGCTGCTCTCCGGCAGCGTCTGGCAGGCCGAGCGGACAGCGCCCGCGGCGGCGGTCCAGCCGCTGGGCGGCTGCGTTCCGGGGTCCCAGGCGTCGGAGAAGGGGCCGATCGCCGCGGAGTCCGCTCCGGTCACGAAGGAGTGGGTCCTCCCGGACACCGGGGTGACCAGGAGCGTCGCACGCGACGGCGCCGAGGCGGCGCTGGCGCCGGAGGCGGTGGACCGGCCGACGGAGGTCGGCGTCCAGCCGCTGAGCGAGAGCAGCATGCCGGGTCTCGGCTCCGGCATGGACAACGTGACCGAGGGGCCGCGCGGTTACCGGTTCACGCCGACCCCGCACACGTTCGAGACCGACATCACGGTGACCCTGCCGTACGACCCGGACGCGGTGAAGGCGGTCGGGCTGACCCCCGACGACGTGCGGACCTTCTACTTCGACGAGGCGGCCGGCTGCTGGCAGCCCCTGGACCGGATCGCGGTCGACCAGGACAAGCAGGTCGTCGTCTCGCGCACCGACCACTTCACCGACATGGTGAACGCCACCGTCACGGCACCCGAGGGCCCCGAGCAGGTCAGTCACGACCCCAACCAGATCAAGGGCATCCAGGCCGCCGACCCCTCCTCCGGCGTCAACCAGATCGACGCCCCGGTCGCCAACAGCCAGGGCGACGCCCGGCTCGCGTACCCGCTGGAGCTTCCGCCGGGCCGGGCCGGAGTCGCGCCCTCGCTCTCCCTCGGCTACTCCTCGGCCTCCGCCGACGGCTGGCTGGGCAGCGGCTGGGAGCTGACGACACCCTCGGTCTCCATCGACACCCGCTGGGGTGTGCCGCGCTACGACGCGGACAAGGAGACCGAGACGTACACACTCAGCGGCGAACAGCTCACCCCTGTCGCGCACCGCACCGAACCCCAGCCGCGCGCCGAGGGCGACAAGGTCTTCCACACCCGCGTCGAGGGCGGCTTCGCCCGCATCGTCCGCACCGGTGACTCGCCGAAGTCGTACGGCTGGGAGGTCACCGACAAGTCCGGGGTCCGCTACGTCTACGGCGGCGAGGGCGCCGTGCTCACCGACGACAAGGGCAGCATCTTCTCCTGGGCGCTGCGCGAGGTGCGCGACCCGCACGGCAACACGGTGCGCTACAGCTACACGCCGGTCGAGGACGCGGGCGTGGCGGGCGGCACGGTCGCCGGCCGCGCACTGTATGTGAAGAAGATCGCCTACACCGGGCACGGGGACAGCGACGGCCCCTACACCGTGACCTTCGTGCGCGACCGCGAACTGGACGAGCCGCGCCGCGCGGACGTGTCCATCGACGCGCGCGGCGGCTTCAAGCGGGTGACCGCGGACCTGCTGCGCCGCGTCGAGGTGCGGTACCACGACGAGTTCGTACGGGGCTATGAACTCGCCTACCGCGAGGGCGCGTTCCACAAGACGCTGCTGAAGTCGGTCGCGCAGCTCGACGCCGAGGGCAAGGTCTTCAACGAGCACGCGTTCTCGTACTACGACGACATCCGAGACGCCGACGGCGCGTACGACGCGTTCGCCAGGGTCGACTGGTCCTCGCCGGACGACAACGTGCGCAACGGCCGGGTCGACGGCGTGCGGTCGGGGGCCGGCGAGGCCGGAGCGCTCAACGGCAACACCTCCACCGGCGCCGGCGGACACCTGTACGTCGGCTTCGGCACGAACCCCTCGAAGAGCGGCTCCGCCGGGGTCAAGGCGGGCTACAACCGGTCCACCGACGAGGGTCTCCTCGCCCTCCTCGACGTGGACGGCGACAACCTGCCCGACAAGGTCTTCGAGCGCGGCGACGGGTACGTCTTCCGCAAGAACCTCTCCCGGCCGGGCGGTGAGCCGAAGTTCGCCGGGACGACGACCGCGCTGCACAACCTCCCCGGCATCTTCCGCGAGTCCTCCAGCAGCCGCACCGCCGGCATCGAGAGCTATCTGGCGGGCGCCCAGCAACTCGACCACGTCAGCACCGTCTCGACCACCCAGCGGTACTTCACCGACGCCAACGCCGACGGCGTGGTGGACCTCGTCGACGGTGCCGCCGTGCTGTTCGGCCGGGTCGGCGCGGACGGCGAGGTGACCTACGGGTCGGCCGCGGACACCCCCGCGCCGATCGGCACGGGCACCGCCGACGTGGCGGGAGCGCTGCCCGACCTGACCGCCGAGCGTGAGCGCCGTATCGCCTCCTTCCCGCTGGTGGACTCGGTGCGCACCTGGACCGCGCCGTACGACGGCACGGTGGCCGTCACCGGCACCGTGGCCCTCCAGGAGGTCGACGGCCCGCTCCCGGAGTTCGCCGACCCCGACGGCGTACGGGTCGCCGTCCAGCACGAGGACCGGGAGCTGTGGTCGGCCCGCGTCCAGGAGGACGACCACGCCCCCCGCACACCCGAGGGCGTCGGCGCGATCGAGGTGGAGCGGGGCGACCAGCTGTACTTCCGGGTCGGCTCGGTCTTCGACGGCGCCGCCGACCAGGTCGCCTGGGACCCCGCGATCGTCTACGCCGGGTTCGAGGCCACCGACGCGAACGGCCTGCCCCTGCACTCCTACAAGGCGTCCGAGGACTTCACCCTCGCCGGACGCGCCGGGAGCGTCGACGTGCCGGCGGCGGGCACCCTGCGCCTGACCGGCGACCTGAAGAAGATGGCGGCGACCACCGACGACGTCACCGTCCTGGTCACCCGGGACGGCGACCCCGTGGTGGAGCGGACCATCGGCGCCGCCGAGACCGGGACCTTCGACCTCGACACGTCGGTCACCGTCACCAAGGGACAGAAACTGTCCTGGCGGATCAAGACGGACTCACCGGTCGACGTCACCCGGCTGGAATGGGCGCCGAAGGCCGAGTACACCGAGGCCGAGGGCGCGGAGGGCGACGCGACGTTCAGCCCGCCCTACGACATCGACACCTATACGACCGGGGGAGCGGTACAGCGCGCGTACACCTCACCCGGCGGCACGCTCACCGTCACCCCGCGCGTCGAGGGCTCCGGCGGCAGCGTGGTCCTCACCGTGAAGAAGCGCGGCGCGCTGCTCGCGAAGCGGACCGTCGAACCGGGCTCCGAACCGCAGTCGCTGCAGGTCGACACGGAGGCGGGCGACGCCCTGTACTTCGACGTCACCGGCTCCCGCGTCAGCGAGGCACAGGTGACCGTGGGGGACGACACCGTCGCCGCCACCGTGCACACCCGCGCCACCGAGGGCACCTTCGCCCGCCCGTACCGCGGCTGGGCCGCCGTCGGCTACAACGGCAACGGCGACCGCGCCGAACGGCCCGTCGAGCAGGGCGACCTGACCGGCGAGGCCATCCCCGCGCGGCTGCCCGACGACGTCGACGCGGACCGGGACCGGGAGGAGTTCGAGAAGGACCCGCGGATCGCCCCGCCCGACGTGGTGCCCCTCACCCCCGACCCGGAGCGGGGCCGCTGGGCCTCCGGTGACGTCTGGGTCGCCGCGGGACAGGTCGCCGGGTCGCGTTACGGCGGCCAGACCATCGGGCTGCCCACCGCAGGATCCCTGGCCTCCGTGCAGGCGGTGCCCCGGATCTCGGAGTCGGAGCAGCTCTCGCTGACCGGCTCGCTCGGCGGTGGCGTGGGCGGCAGCATCGCCCGCGGCACCTCGCAGGGCGTCCTCGACTACCTCGACATGAACGGCGACGGCTACCCCGACGTCGTCGGCTCCTCCGGTGTGCAGTACACCGAACCGACCGGTGTGCTCGGCGCCACCAGGGGCGGTGTCCCCGGCGGCGCGGTGCGCGAGTCGGACACCGTCAGCGGCAACGCCAACGCGGGCAGCGCCGCCCGCACCGTCACCACCGGCCGGGGCCACGCCGCGCCGCCCGCCTCGGGCACCGCCAACACGGCGACGTCCGGCAACGACATGCCCCCGCTGGGCGTCGGCGGCAACCTCGGCACCGGTTCGTCCGACGCCCGCTTCGACCTGCTGGACATCAACGGCGACACCCTGCCCGACCGGGTCTACGAGGACGGCCGCGCCGCCCTCAACCTCGGCTACAGCTTCGCCGCCGCCGAACCCTGGCCCGGCGGGAAGCTCAACGAGGGCGCCAGCTCCAGCGCGGGCGTCAACATCGGCTTCGAGACCGACTTCTACGGCTTCGGCGGCGGTGCCTCCTTCGAGCAGACCTCGTCGTCGACCAAGAACTCCCTGGTCGACGTCAACGGCGACGGCCGCGCCGACCGCGTCCTGGCCGGCGAGCCGATCAGGGTCGCGCTCAACACCGGCTCCGGCTTCGCCGCCCCGGTGCCCTTCAACGGCAGCCTGGAGGGGATCAACGAGGACTCCAACGCCCGGCTCGGCGGCGGCGCCTACTTCACCGTCTCCTTCTGCACGCTGTTCGTGACCGGCTGCGTCATCACCAACCCGGGCGCGAACGTCTCCACCGGCGCCTCGCGCGCCGAGCAGATGCTGCGCGACATCGACGGTGACGGGCTCGCCGACCACCTGGCCTCCACGAAGGACAGCGAGCTGACCGTCGCCGCCAACCGCACGGGCCGCACCAACCTCCTCAAGTCCGTGTCCAGGCCGCTGGGTTCGCGCATCGACCTCGACTACACCCGCGACGGGAACACCTACGACCAGCCGGGCACCCGCTGGCTCCTCAGCGGCGCGAAGGTGCACGACAACCTGCCGGGCGACGGCGCCGACACCCAGTCGCTGGCCTTCACCTACCAGGACGGTGTGTACGACCGTCTGGAGCGCGAGTTCCGGGGCTACGGCAGCGTCGCCACCGTCCAGGACGGGCAGCGCACCTCCACCACGCGGTACGAGACCGGCAGCCACTACACGCGCGGTCTCGTCGAGCGGCAGACGGTGGCGGACAGTTCGGGCGCCCTGTTCACCGAGACGGCCAACACCTACGAGCTGCGGGACATCGCCACCGGCGAGCCCGCCGACGGCCGCTCGACCCGCGCCACGCTCTTCCCGCAGCTGACGAAGACGCAGTCGCGCTGGTACGAGGGCGAGGCGGAACCCGGCGAGAGCACGTCGAGCGTGCTGTCGTACGACGATCTCGGCAACGTCGTCCGCACGATCGACTTCGGCGAACCGGGCGCCTCGGACGACGTGGAGACGCGAACCCGGTACACCGAGTGCGCCGACACCCACATCGTCGGTGTGGCACGCGCGGTCGAGGTGTACGGCGGCGGTACGAAGACGCGGTCGCGCGAGTCGGAGGTGGACTGCGCGACGGGTGACGTCACCCGCCACACGGCCCGGCTCGCCGACGGCACGAAGGCGGTCACCGACCTGGAGTACGACGACACCGGCACCCTGAAGTCGGTGCGGGAGCCGGAGAACCACCGGGGTGAGCGCTACCGGCTGGAGTACGAGTACGACGGCCCGACGGGCACCCATGTGACGAAGACGAAGGACAGCTTCGGCTACCGCTCGACGGGTGCGTACGACCTGAGGTTCGGCGCGCAGACCGAGTCCGTGGACATCAACGACCAGAAGGTCGTGACCACGTACGACCAGGTCGGCCGGGTGGCCTCGGTGACCGGCCCGCACGACCACAAGGCGGACCGTCCGACGATCGCCTTCGAGTACAGCCCCGGGGCGAAGGTCCCGTTCGCGGTCACCCGTCATCTGGACCGCGCCTCGGACGGCAAGGTGAAGGACGACACGATCGACACCGTCACCTTCGTCGACGGTCTGGGCCGCGTCGTCCAGACGAAGAAGGACGCGGAGGTCGCGGGCAAGGACGTGATGACGGTCTCCGGCCGCACCGTCTACGACGCGCTGGGCCGGGCGGTGAAGCAGTACTACCCGGTCACCGAGCCGAAGGGCGACGCGAACACCGACTTCAACCCGGCCGTCGACACGGTCAGGCCGACCACGATCACGTACGACATCATGGACCGCCCGCTGCGCACGGAGCTGCCGGACGACACGGTCACCAGCCTGGAGTACGGCTTCGGCAAGGACCGGTCCGGCGCGACACGGTTCGAGACGGTGGCGACCGACGCGAAGGAGAACCGGACCCGCGCCTACACGGACGCACGGCAGCGGAAGACCGCCGTACGGGAACCGGGCGCGAAGGCGGACGACGCGCCGATCTGGACGTCGTACGAGTACGACGCCCTGGGCCAGCTGACGAAGGTCGGGGACGACCGGCGCAACACGACGAGGAGCGAGTACGACGACTTCGGCCGGCGCACGGTCGTCGACAGCCCGGACACGGGCCGCACCACGACGGCCTACGACCCGGCGGGCAACGTGGTCCGCACGGTCACGGCGAACCTGGCCAAGAAGAACAAGGCGATCGAGTACAAGTACGACTTCAACCGTCTGGAAGAGGTGAAGTACCCGGTCTTCAAGGACAACGGCGTCCGCTACACGTACGGCGATCCGGGCGCCAAGGACAACGCCGCCGGCCGGGTGACGAAGATCGAGGACGCGGCGGGAACGGTGAAGCGGGAGTACGGCCCCCTCGGCGAGGTCGTCCAGGAGACCCGCACGTTGCCGGGCCCCCTCCACACGACCAGCGTCTTCACGACGGGCTACCGCTACGACAGCTTCGGCAGGGTCCTGTCGCTGACGTACCCCGACGGCGAGGAACTGAAGTACACCTACGACAGCGGCGGCCAGGTCACCGCGGCGACGGGCACCAAGAAGCACTACGACTACGACTATCTGAAGTCCCTGGACTACGACAAGTTCGGCCGGCGGACGAGCGTCGAGCTGGGCAACGGCACGGCGACGACCTACGCGTACGACGCCGAGGACCGCCGCCTGGCGACGCTGAACTCGACGCTGCCGAAGGGCGACTCCTTCCAGAACCTGACCTACACGTACGACGCGGTGGGCAACCTCACCCGTCAGGAGAACGCGCCCGACCCCGCCACGAACAGCTCGGAGCCGGGCGGTCCGACCGTCCAGACCTACGAGTACGACAACCTGTACCGCTTGACGAAGGCGACCGGTTCGTACTCCTTCGCGAAGAAGCAGACCGACACGTACGCGGTGTCGACGACGTACGACACGATCCACAACATCACCGGCAAGTCCCAGCGCCACGCGATCGTGCTCGGCGGCGGCGGCGACGACGACGGCGGCGGTGGCGGCTACGAGCACGTGCAGAAGGCCACGACCTACACGCACGGCTACGCGTACAAGGGCCCGAGCCCGCACGCACCCTCACAGGTCGGCTCGGAGGCCCTGTCGTACGACGCGGGCGGCAACCTGGTCGACACCGAGTCCGACACCTTCGGCCACCCGCGCCGCCAGCAGGTCTGGGACGAGGAGAACCGCCTGGCGTGTGTCCTGGACGTGTGGAAGTTCGAGACGGTGGACCAGGAACCGTCGTCCTGCAACAAGCTGCCGACGGCCCGCTTCACGTACGACGCGGACGGTGAGCGGGTCGTCAAGGACGGCGCGCAGACGAACCTCTACCCGAACCAGAACTACTCGACGCGGGGCCTGCAGGAGTTCAAGCACGTCTTCGTCGGTACGACGCGCATCGCGACGAAGACCGCCAAGCCCCTCGGGCTCTACGAGAAGGACCAGTTCTACTACCACTCCGACCAGCTGGGCTCGACGTCGTTCGGCACGGACGAGAAGGGCCGGGTCGCGGAACACCTCGACTACTTCCCGTCGGGAGAGATCTGGGTCGACGAGAACAAGGGGGCTGACAACCCGTACCGGTTCACGGGCAAGGAACTGGACAAGGAGACGGGCTACACGTACCACGGCGACCGCTACTACGACGCGCGGTCGGGCCTGTGGCAGTCCGCCGACCCGGCGCTCGGGGATTACCTGGGCGGCTCGCCGAACGGCGGTGTGTACACGCCGGCGAACCTCTCCTCGTACACCTACGGGGGCAACAACCCGCTGAAGTTCACGGACGGTTCGGGGGCCTATCTCGACCTGGCCATCGAGGTCGTCAGCATCGGTATGGGCGCCGCGAGCTTCGTCAGCAACGTCCGGGAAGGCAACTACTGGTCCGCGGCGGCGGACGCGCTGGGTGTGGTGGCCGACGTGGGGCTGGCCGTCGTACCGGGTGTACCCGGCGGCGTGGGCCTGGCCCGGCAGGCTGTCACCAAGGGCGGTGACGTGGTCGGCGCGGTCGCGACCAAGATCGACGACATCAAGGACGCGGCGCAGGCGGGGAAGGGGACGGCGACCAAGGCGGACGAACTGGCGGGCGGTGCGAAAGCGGACCCGGCGCCGTCCGCGCCCTGCCCGGTGAACAGCTTCGTACCCGGTACCGAGGTCGCGATGGCCGACGGTTCCACCAAGCCGGTCGAGGAGGTCGAGACCGGCGACCTGGTCCTGGCCACGGACCCGGAGACCGGCCGCACACAGGCCGAGCCGGTCACCCACCTGATCACCGGACAGGGTGAGAAGGACCTGGTCAGGGTCACGCTCGATGTGGACGGCGACAAGGGAGAGCGGACGGCCTCGGTCACCGCGACCGACGAGCACCCCTTCTGGGTCGAGGCGCTGGGGCGCTGGCTGGACGCGGAGGACCTGGAACCGGGCATGTGGCTCCGCACGAGCGCGGGCACCCACGTCCAGATCACAGCGGTGAAGGCATGGACGGCCCGCGACGAACAGGTCCACAACCTCACGGTCGCCGACCTGCACACGTTCTACGTGGTGGCCGGGACGGAGCAGCTCCTCGTCCACAACTCGTGTGTCAACGGCGACGCGCCCAACGTGAAGGGGAAGCAGGGCGTCGACCGGGCCGAGGCGGAACTCGTCGACAGCGGGCACACGGTCGTCGGCCGGGAGGTGCATGTGCAGGTGCCCGGTACGGAGCGTGGAGCCAAGGGGACGTACCGCAAGTACGACCTGGCCACCAAGAAGGACGACGTCCTCTTCTTCCACGAGGTCAAGAACGGACCCAGGGCTCAGTACGGCTGGCGCCAGCGGGACGTCGACGATGTGCTCATGGAGGTGGGAGGCACCCCCTACGGGTCGGGTGCCGGTCCGCTCGCCGAGAAGTGGCTGGATCCCGGTGAGTTCGTGATCAACGTCACCTGGTTCTAGTCCCGGAACCCCCGTTCTGGTCCCGGCGTACGGAGGCGGTGCCGCGGAATCCCTCCGCGGCACCGCCTCGCACCGGCCCTAGGATCGCAAACCATGACGGCAGCGGACCTCAGACGCGCTCTGTACCGGGCACTCCGACCCGAACTGCTGACGTCGGGCTTCACGAAAGCCGCCCGCCGCCAGCGGTACGACCTGCCCCTGGGGGACGGGGTCTCCGGTTTCGTGGAGTTCGCCGACGCGACGAAGAGGACCCGTGACCACGTCTGGGTGAGTCTCGCGGTGGGGCTGGTCTTCCGCGACATGGAAGAGCTGATCTCTGGGTGGTGCGGCGATTCCATGGAGCATCTGATGTCGGCGCACTCCAACATCGGGTACACCCGCCCGGCCGGCGGCTGGTTCGAGGTCGTCTTCAGCGACGCCGAGCCGGTCGACCGGGGTGTCGCGGCCCTCAGCGCCGCAGTCCGGGACGAGGCGGTTCCCTTCCTCAGGAGGAACTCCGGCTTCCTGGACATCGCACGCCTCTACGAGGAGGGCCTGCCCATGCTGCCCCTGTCCGTGGAGGAACGGCTGCCGCTCGCCTACGCCCTGGGCGGGGAGCTGGACAGGGCGTACGAGGCGCTGCTCCCGATCCAGGGAAAGGCCGACTCGGGAGAGCAGCCCGCGCGACTCCTCAGAAGGCTCGCCTATCTCGACGGATTCCGGTCGCGCTTCCCCCGCTGAACGGCTGACGCACGACCAGTGCGGCGGTGTCACAGGCGCCGTGCCTTCAGCGCCATGTGCAGCAACAGCCTGTCCTCGCCGTCGTCCAGGTCGAGGCCCGTGAGCTGTTCGATGCGGGACAGGCGGTAGTAGAGGGTCTGGCGGTGGATGCCCAGCTCGGCGGCGGTGCGGCTCGCCTGGCCCGCGCAGTCCAGGAACACCTCGGCGGTGCGGGCCAGTTCGCGGTGGGCCGGGGTGAGCAGCGGGCGCACGGCCGGGTCGTGGGCGCCGGCCGGGGGCAGCGCCGTCAGCAGGCGGTACGGGCCGATCGACGCCCAGTGTGCGACCGGCCCCAGCCGGGGCTCGGCCAGTGCCGCGCGGGCACCGGCCGAGGCCTCCTGCCAGGCGCCGGCGAGGTCGGCGAGACCGGTACGGGGCACGGCGATCCCGGCGGCGGCCCTACCGGGCGAGGCGTGACCGGCGGTGGCCCGGCTTGGCTCTTGACCGGCGGTGGTCCTACCGAGTGGGGCGTGACCGGCCGCGGTCCGATCGGGCGAGCCCTGACCGGCCGTGATTCCTCCCGCCGCGGCCTGGCCGAGCGACGCGGGCTTCCGTACCTCCTCAGCCCGTTCCAGCAGGCGGGAGGCCGCCGTCGTCGCCGGGGTCAGGGTCTCCGGGGAGCGCAGCCGGACCAGGAGGGCCAGGCTCTGGTCGGCCGTGGTCGTCGTCGTGGTGGCCCAGGGGAGGGTGCACAGGGCGGTGGCGCCCGGGATGGTGCGTACGGACGGGGCGTCGTCGGGGTCCGCCGAGGGCCAGGGCGCCACGCAGACCAGCACGAACAAGCCGTCGCCGCGCGGCCCGAGGGCGTCGCGCAGTTCCGTCACCGCCATCTCGTGCTGCCAGCCGCTCCCGGCGGTGAGGACGGCCCGCAGCTCGCGGCTCAGGTCCGCCCCCGCCTGCGCCTCGTCCGCGAGCAGCGCGCCGATGCGCGGCGTCACCTCCATGGCCGCCGCGAGCTGTCGCTCGGTGGGGCCCGGCTCGTCGGCCAGGAGCCACACATAGCCGAGGGCGACACCCCGATGGCGTACCGGCAGGCAGACGCGTCCCCGGTTGACGCCCGCCTCCGGGGTCGGCGGGATCCGGACCGGCCCACTCGCCCGCGCGATGCCGAAACTCTCGAACCAGGTGCGGACCGTCGCCGTGGAGCGGCGCGTGAGGATGGAGCGGGCCCGCACCGGGTCAAGGGTGGAGGCGTCCAGCTCGCCCTCGCTGTCGTACGCGCCGAAGGCGATCAGCTCGAAATCGCGGTTCTCCAGCGTCGCGGGGGCGCCGAGCAGCTCCGAGATCTCGTCGACCAGCTCCTGGTAGTCACCCTTGAATTCCGACGTCACCCGGGCAGTCTCCCTCATCTCCCGAGGCACTCACCCGCAGCTTCATACATCTGTCTGAGATCCAGGGCACGGATGCGTGACAGCTGTCGATGGCCGACGATCGGAACGATCCTTAGGTTTCACGGTGGTTCTCCGTTGTCCGGCCATGTGTGGAGGTGCCCCGTGCTGGGTCCCGTGATTCTCGCCGCCTCGCGCAGCGACCGGATCCGCCGTCTCGTCTCGGCGGCCCCGGTGACGAAGCAGGTCGTCGACCGCTTCATCCCCGGCGAGAGCGTCGAGCAGGTCGTGCCGATCATCCAGGACCTCACGGCCAAGGGCCTTGAGCTGACCATGGACGTGGTCGGCGAGGACATCACCACCCCTGAGCAGGCCGGGGCCGCCCGCGACGCCTACCTGGAGCTGGTCGCCCGCCTCGCGGAGCTGGACCTCGGGACGCGCGCCGAGATGTCGGTGAAGCTGTCCCTGTTCGGGCAGGCGCTGGACGGCGGCCACGAGCTGGCCCTCGCCAACGTCCGCCCCGTCGTCGAGGCCGCCGCCGCCATCGGCACCACGGTCACGCTCGACGCCGAGGACCACACCACCCTCGACTCGATGTTCGCGATCCACGAGGAGCTGCGGAAGGACTTCCCGCAGACCGGCTGCGTCATCCAGGCGTACCTCTTCCGCACCGAGGCGGACGCCCGCCGCCTCGCCGCGAACGGCAGCCGCGTACGGCTCGTGAAGGGCGCGTACAAGGAGCCCGCCGAGGTCGCGCACCAGCAGAAGCCGGAGATCGACAAGGCGTACGTCCGGGTGCTGCGCATCCTGATGGAGGGCGACGGGTACCCGATGATCGGGTCCCACGACCCGCGCCTGATCTCCATCGCGCAGGAACTGGGGCGGCGCGCCGGGCGCAAGCCGGGCGAGTACGAGTTCCAGATGCTGTACGGGATCAGGAGCGACGAGCACCTGCGGCTCGCCGCCGAAGGCCACCGCATGCGGGTCTACACCGCCTACGGCACCGACTGGTACGGCTATTTCATGCGCCGCCTCGCGGAGAAGCCCGCCAACCTGCTGTTCTTCGCCCGCTCGGTCCTCACCAAGGACTGACCCCCGGCCGTCACCACCACCCGCTCATTAAGGAGTACGGAACTCATGGACGCTGTGACCCAGGTCCCCACCCCCGTCAACGAGCCGGTGCACGGCTATGCCCCCGGCTCGCCCGAGCGTGCCCGGCTGGAGGCCAAGCTCAAGGAGCTGGCCGAGAACCCGATCGACCTGCCGATGACCATCGGCGGCGAGCAGCGCATGGGCGGCGGCGAGCCCTTCCAGGTCGTGCAGCCGCACAACCACAAGGCCGTCATCGGCACCCTGCGCAACGCGACGCAGGCCGACGCCCAGGACGCCGTCGACGCGGCCCTCGCCGCCGCGCCCGCCTGGCGCGCCATGTCCTTCGACGACCGGGCCGCGATCATCCTGCGCGCCGCCGAACTGCTCTCGGGACCCTGGCGCGAGACCCTCGCCGCCTCCACCATGCTGGGCCAGTCCAAGACCGCCCAGCAGGCCGAGATCGACTGTCCCTGCGAACTGGTCGACTTCTGGCGCTTCAACGTCAGCTACGCCCGCGACCTGCTCGCCGAGCAGCCGCCGGCGAACTCGCCCGGCGTCTGGAACCGGCTCGACCACCGCCCGCTCGAAGGCTTCGTCTACGCGATCACGCCGTTCAACTTCACGGCCATCGCGGGCAACCTGCCCACGGCCCCGGCGCTCATGGGCAACGTCGTCGTCTGGAAGCCGTCCCCGACGCAGACCCACGCCGCCGTGCTGCTGATGCGGCTCCTGGCGGAGGCGGGCCTGCCCAAGGGCGTCATCAACCTTGTCACCGGCGACGGCGTCGCGGTCTCCGAGGTCGCCCTGGAACACCGCGACCTGGCCGGCGTCCACTTCACCGGCTCGACCAAGACCTTCCAGTACCTGTGGAAGACGGTCGGCAACAACATCGAGAAGTACCGCACCTACCCGCGCATGGTCGGCGAGACCGGCGGCAAGGACTTCGTCGTGGCGCACCCGAGCGCCGACCGCGCTGTCCTGAAGACCGCGCTGACCCGCGGCTCCTTCGAGTACCAGGGCCAGAAGTGCAGCGCCTCCTCGCGCGCCTACGTCCCGGCCTCGATCTGGAACTCCGGCTTCAAGGAGGAGTTCGCGGCGGAGGTCGACGGCATCACCATGGGTGACGTCACCGACCTGTCGAACTTCGTCGGCGCCGTCATCGACGAGCGGTCCTTCGCCAAGAACAAGGCCGCGATCGACCGGGCCGCCGCGGACCCGACCTGCACGATCGTCGCGGGCGGCACGTACGACGACTCGGTGGGCTACTTTGTGCGCCCGACCGTCGTCGAGTGCTCCGACCCGGCCAACGAGGTCTTCACGACGGAGTACTTCGGTCCGTTCCTCGCCGTGCACGTCTACGACGACAGCGCCCCGGACGCGTACGAGGCGATGCTGACCCAGATGGAGTCGGTGTCGGACTACGCGCTCACCGGCTCGGTCGTCGCGGGCGACCGTGCCGCCGCCGCGTACACGATGGAAAAGCTCCGCTACGCGGCGGGCAACTTCTACATCAACGACAAGTCGACCGGTGCCGTCGTCGGCCAGCAGCCCTTCGGCGGCGGCCGCGCGTCCGGCACGAACGACAAGGCGGGTGCCCCGCAGAACCTGATGCGCTGGACGCTGACCCGTGCCATCAAGGAGACGCTGGTCCCGCCGACCGACTACCCGTACCCGCACATGGGCTGAGACCTGCCCGCACCTGGACCGGGACGCCCCCGCACCCGGGCCGGCGTCCCACTGAACCGCCCCCGCCCCGGAAGCATCCCCTCCGGGCCGGGGGCGGCGTGCGTGGAGACCCGGTCAGGCCCGGCGGACGATCATCTTGCCCGTGTTGCCGCCTCGCAGCATCGACAGGAACGCCGCCACGATGTTCCCGAACCCGTCGACGACCGTCTCGTCAAGCGCGAGCCGGCCGGCGAGCAGATGCGGTACGGCGAACTCGTACAACTCCTCCTGCGCGTCGTGGTGGTCGCGCACCAGGAAGCCCTCGATGCGCAGGCTCTTCTCGACGACGTCGGCGTGGTCGAAGAGCGCGGCCGTCGGGTCCGGGGTGTTGTACTGGCCGACCGTGCCGATCCGCACCACCCGGCCGCGCTCGCGCAGGGCGCCGATCGCCGCGCCGAGCTGGTCGCCGCCGACGTTGTCGACGAACAGGTCGATGCCGTCCGGAGCCGCCTTCGCCAACTGCCCGGCGACCGGGCCCTCGTGGTAGTCGAAGGCCGCGTCGTAGCCGACCTCCCGCGTCAGGTACGCGACCTTCGCCGCCGAGCCCGCGCTGCCCACCAGGCGCCCCGCGCCCAGGAGCCGGGCGAAGCGCCCGGTGGCGGTGCCGACCCCGCCGGCCGCCGCCGACACGAACAGGTCGTCCCCCGCCCGCAGCCGCGCGATCCGGGTGAGCCCGACGTACGCGGTCAGGCCCGTGCCGCCGAAGAGGCTCAGATGCGCGGAGAGCGGTACGCCTTCGTGGCGGGGCAGCCGCCTGGTCTCCTCGGGGCGTACGACGGAGTGGGTGCGCCAGCCCAGCCGGTGGAACACGATCTCGCCCTCGGGCAGCGCCGGAGCACGGGAGGCGACGACCCGGCCCAGGGCACGGCCCTCCAGCGGGGCGTCCAGCTCGAAGTCCCCGTCCATCATTTCGCGGTGGTACGGGTCGACGGACCAGTAGAGGTTCTCCACCAGGGCCGTGCCCGGCGCCGGTTCGGGCACGGGCGACTCGGCGAAGCGGAAGTGCTCAGGGGTGGGGAACCCGGTCGGGCGGGAGGTCTGCTGCACGGTGAGCGCGAGATCGGTCGAGGAGGTCATGGAAGGGACCGTAGGAAGGAATGGCCGGGGTGGGCAGACGGTTGCGCTCATGGAACGGCCGCATCCATGAGCCGTCCGCATAGCACCAGGTGGGAGCCCCTCTCATGAGCACAGCTGATCTCGCACCCCAGGAACTGCGCACCCTGGTGGCCGTCGCGGGCGAGGGCGGCTTCTCCGCGGCGGCCGTGGCGCTCGGCACGACCCAGTCCGCCATGTCCCACGCGGTGCGCGGCATCGAGCGCAAACTCGGTGTCGTCCTCTTCGAGCGGGGCCGCCACGGCGCCCGCCCCACCCCCGCCGGCACCCGGGCCGTGGCCCACGCGCGGCGCGTCCTGCGCATGCTGGACATGCTCGCCGCCGAGACCCGGGGCGTGGGCGCGGGCCCCGGCGGCACCGACACCGTCGCCGGACCGCTGCGCGTCGCCGCGTTCCGCAGCGCCGCCCTGCATCTGCTGCCGCCCGCGCTGGAACGGCTGACGGCACGGCACCCGGGCATCGAGCCGACGGTCCGGGTCGTACGGGAGGTCGGACCCGGCACCGCGGGGGAGGTGGCCGAGGGCCGGGCGGACCTCGGCATCGCCACCCTGGGCACGGGTGCGCCCGTGCCCCCGGGACTGGTCGGCGACGTCCTCCTGGAGGAGCCGTACTCCCTGGTCCACCCGGCGGGGCATCCCCGGCCGCGCACCCTGCCGCTGGTCGACTGGCGGGAGAACTGCTCGGCGTACACCCGCGGCTGGTGGGCCGAGCAGGACTGGATCCCGGGCGCGACGGTCCGCGCGGAGGACGACGGGGCGGTGCTCTCGATGGTGACCAGCGGTCTCGGCATGGCCATCATGCCCGCGCTGTCCCTGACGGGCGCCCCGCCGTCCCTGGAGATCACCGACCTGGGACCGGACCGCCCGACCCGGTCCGTCGGCTACGTCACCACACCCGAGCTCGCCACGACGGTCGCGGTGCGCGCGCTGATCAGGGAGCTGAGGGCGCTCGCGCCGCGAAAAGCAAAAGCGCAGGTCAGCGCGGTGTGACTCGATCGGCCGTCTCAGATAGTAGGAAGTCCGAGTAATTATGGGACAGATTCCCGGTCCTCATTTAGCTTTATAGGAGCCGAACGTCTCGCTAGACCCAGCGAATGGCGGTCGTGAGCCGGAGCCCCTGGCAGGCAACCCCTGCGGCGCCGCTCGCCGCCTCTTCCGGCGTCTCGTAATCCCCTCACCGCACTTCCGGCGGTCGCTGCCGGAGGCAAGGAGTCGATTCATCATGGCCGAGACGACCGTCCGCCGAGTCCGTCACGTCTCCCGTACGAGCGAGTCCGACCGCAAGAACGCCGCCGCCGCGCTCCAGCGCGCCCTCGACCGCAGGGACAACGGCGGCTCGACGGGCCACTGAGACCCGCAGCAGCCGGGAGCCGCGCCCGCTCGGGGTGCGGTGCGGGGCCTCACGCTCCGCGCCGCACCTCGAAATGGTCGATGCGCCTGCCGCTCTCGGCGAGCGCCGACACCTTCAGCCGGGGCGCCGGACCGGTCTCCACCTCCACCGAGAGGAAGGAGTAGCCGGTGTACCGCACCCGCGACCACTCCACGGTGTCGGGGTTCTGGTCCCGCGACTTCGTCCAGTGGTACGTCTCCACCGACTCGCGGTCGACGACCTTGCCCTCGTAGCTGTCCTTCACCCCGGACGGGAAGCTGTACAGGCTCTTGCCCGCGCCGCCGGCCGTGACGTACACGATCCCGTCCCGCTTCGGGTCGGTCGACGCGCCGATCGGCACCGGCTTGCCCACCGCGCCGTTCTTGACGGCGTCGGTCCGCTCGTACACGTGATTGTGGCCGTTGATCACGAGATCCACCTCGTGCTTGCTGAACAGCGGCAGCCAGGCGGCCCGTACCCCGCCGTCCGAGGCGTGGGTCGACGTCGAGTAGGCGCAGTGGTGGAAGAAGACCACGACGAAGTCGGCCTCCTCGCGCAGCTCCCCGAGCCGTTTGTCGAGCCAGGCCGTCTGACGGCCCTCCGTGTAGCCCTTGTTGGCGGGGATCTCGTACGACACGTCGTTCGCGTCCAGGGCCACGATCGCGACGTTGCCGTAGGTGAAGGAGTAGACGCCCGGGGCGTTCTTCGCGTCGAAGCCGTTGTCCGGGAGGGAGAAGCGTGCCGACTGTCCGCCGTATCCGTTCGGTGAGTACCAGGCCTCCATGTCGTGGTTGCCGGTGGTCACCATCCACGGCACGGTCCTCGCGACCGTCTCCGTCTGCTTGAGGAACAGGTCCCAGGCGGTGGGGTCGTAGATGTCCGACTCCTTGCCGTGGCCCGTCACGTCCGCGTAGCAGATGTCGCCCGCGTGCAGATGGAAGGCCGGCTCGCGGCCGAGGATCAGCTTGTCGTTGGCGAGCGCGTCGGGGGTGACGCCCTGGTCGCCGAACGCCGTGAACACGAACCTCTCCGGAGCGGCGGGCGCCGTCGTGAACGAGCCGACCGTGGCACGCCGTTCCGCGGACGCGGGATCGAACCCCTCGTGGCCGACCCCGTAGTAGTACGTCGTGCCGGGGCGCAGCCCGTCCAGCGCCGCGTGCAGGTAGTACTGGTCGAGAGCGAGCCGCACGCCGTCGAGCCCGGGGGTGTGCAGCTCGCGGACCTCGGCCTCGATCTTCCGGCTCAGGTCCCCGGGCCCCGGCCCCACCCGCACGTACGGCTTCCTGACGGCGAGCGGCACCTGCCAGGAGATCCGCATCTGGGTCTTCGGGTCCGCGCCGAACGCGAGATGGCGGCCGAAGGGGGTGACGACCGCGCCGTCCACCCGCTCGGTGGGGGAGCCGCCGGCCAGGGGCGAGGCGGACCGGCTCGGCCCGTCCGTGCCGGAGCCCGAGCCGGAGCAGCCGGTCAGCAGGCCGCCGGCCACCGCGCCCGCGCTCACCAGGGCGCGTCGGCGGGTGAACTTCGTCCGCAGGTACTCGTACTGCTCCGCCATGCTCATCCGGCCTGCGAGCTCCGGCGGGATGCCGACGTCGGGAGTGTCCATGGGTGCGAACTTCCCATCAAGGGCCAACAATCGCCATACGTACAGGTGAACGGCGGTTGACGGCTTGCTGCTCGGGCCGACGGTCCGCCCACCCGCTCTCTCCCGCCCTGTCCGCATGACGGACACCCCATGTCATCCCCTGGGACGGGGAGTAGGGTGCCGACATGTCTCGCAGCATCGATCTCGCAGTGATCCCCGGTGACGGCATCGGCCAGGAAGTCGTGGCCCAAGGCCTGAAGGTCCTCCTCGCCGTCCTTCCGCAGGATGTGAAGCTGGAGACCAAGGAGTTCGACTTCGGCGCCCGGCGCTACCACGCCACCGGTGAGACGCTCACCGACGCCGACCTGGACGCCCTGAAGCAGCACGACGCCATCCTGCTCGGCGCGATCGGTGACCCGTCCGTGCCGTCCGGTGTCCTGGAGCGCGGCTTCCTGCTCAAGCTCCGCTTCGCCTTCGACCACCACGTCAACCTGCGTCCGTCGAAGCTCCTCCCGGGTGTCGCCACCCCGCTCGCGGGCCAGCCGGAGATCGACTTCGTCGTCGTCCGCGAGGGCACCGAGGGCCCGTACACCGGCAACGGCGGCACGATCCGCAAGGGCACCCCGCACGAGGTCGCCACCGAGGTCTCCGTGAACACGGCCTTCGGTGTCGAGCGTGTCGTGCGCGACGCCTTCGCCCGCGCCCAGGCCCGCCCCCGCAAGAAGCTCACGCTGGTCCACAAGAACAACGTGCTGACCTTCGCGGGCCACCTGTGGACGAACACCTTCAACAAGGTGGCCGAGGAGTTCCCCGAGGTCACCACGGACTACATCCACGTGGACGCCGCGACGATCTACCTCGTCACGGACCCGGCACGCTTCGACGTGATCGTCACCGACAACCTCTTCGGCGACATCATCACCGACCTCGCCGCGGCCGTCTCCGGCGGCATCGGCGTCGCCGCCTCGGGCAACATCAACCCGAGCGGTGAGTTCCCGTCCATGTTCGAGCCGGTGCACGGCTCGGCCCCGGACATCGCGGGCCAGGGCAAGGCCGACCCCAGCGCCACCGTCCTGTCCGTCGCGCTCCTGCTGCGTCACCTCGGCTACGAGACCGAGGCCGCGCGCATCGAGGACGCCGTCTCCGCCGACCTCGCGGAGCGCGGCACCACGACCCGTACCACCGAGGAGATCGGCGACGCTCTCGCGGGCCGAGTATCCGGCTGACCCGCCGGTACCACCCAAGCCGCCGGGTCGCTTCCAGCACCCGGCGGCTTTTCGTATGCCTCGCCGGGTGTCACCATCAATCCCTGGGCCGCATTCACACCGTTTTCGCCCCCCATGGCCTTCCTGGCACGGGTGGTGCCCCATTCGGCTCATCTCGCGCGATAATCGAACGCGGAGCCGCGAAATGAGGGAATGCTCGGACGTCCTAACACTGGCCACTGGCAGTAGAGGCGTGAGCGCGGCCCGTCACACACAACCGGTGAAGGACTAACCACTCATGACGACGCCCACGATCGAGCTCAAGCCGTCCTCGGCCCCGCTGTCCGAAGCGGAGCGCGAGGCGATCCTGGCCAACCCCGGGTTCGGCCGCCACTTCACCGACCACATGGTGACCATCAAGTGGACCGAGGGCCGCGGCTGGCACGACGGCCAGCTCACGCCGTACGGCCCGCTCTCGCTGGACCCCGCGACCAACGTCCTGCACTACGCGCAGGAGATCTTCGAGGGTCTGAAGGCATACCGGCAGCCCGACGGCTCCGTCGCCACGTTCCGCCCGGACAAGAACGCCCTGCGCTTCCAGTCCTCCGCCCGCCGTCTCGCCATGCCCGAGCTGCCCGTCGAGACCTTCGTCGAGGCCTGCGACGCGCTCGTCCAGCAGGACAAGGCATGGGTGCCGGCGCACGGCGGCGAGGAGTCGCTCTATCTGCGCCCGTTCATGATTGCGACCGAGGTCGGCCTGGGCGTCCGGCCCGCGAACGAGTACCTCTTCCTGGTCATCGCGTCCCCGGCCGGTGCCTACTTCACCGGCGGTGTGCAGCCCGTCTCCATCTGGCTCTCCGAGGACCGCGTGCGCGCCGTCCCGGGCGGCATGGGCGACGCCAAGACCGGCGGCAACTACGCCGCGTCCCTGCTCGCCCAGGCCGAGGCCGCCGCGAAGGGCTGCGACCAGGTCTGCTACCTCGACGCCGTCGAGCACAAGTGGGTCGAGGAACTGGGCGGCATGAACCTGTACTTCGTGTACGGGGGCGAGCCCGGTGAACAGCCGCGGATCGTCACGCCCACCCTGTCCGGGTCCATCCTGGAGGGCGTCACCCGCGACTCGCTCCTCTCCGTCGCCCGTGACCTCGGCTACCGGTCCGAGGAGGCCCGGGTCTCCAGCGAGCAGTGGAAGCGCGACGCCGAGAACGGCAGCCTCACCGAGGTCTTCGCCTGCGGCACCGCGGCCGTCATCACCCCCGTCGGCACGGTGAAGAGCCCCGCGGGCGAGTGGCGGCAGGGCGACGGCGGCCCCGGCGAGGTCACGCTCAAGCTCCGCGAGGCACTCCTGGACATCCAGCGCGGCGTCGGCGAGGACAAGCACGGCTGGATGCACAACCTGGGCTGAGCCCGGTCGTGCTGCGGGCTGAGTCCGGGTGATACCTGGGCTGATCCCCGGGCCGGGCTCCGGGCTCGGGCTCCGGGTCGAGCCCGGGTCGGGTGCCGGGCTGAGGCTCCGTGCCATACCTGGGTCGTGCCGTGGGCCGGGTTCACGGGTCGTACCTGGTCCGAGTCCCCGGGCCGAGGCTCCGGGCCAACCCGTGGCTGACTCGCCCGTTCACGCGCCGCGCCGCGCCGGGCCGGCCCGGGGCCCAGCCCGTACCCGTACCCTGCTCGCCATGATCAGCGCAGTGCTCGCATCCTGAGACGGACAGTGAGCACGGGGGTGGTCTGTGCCAGACTGCTCCCGTGCTCTCGTTCGCCACGATTATTGGCAGCAGGCGCGCCGGTCCGCAGTGACCACCACGTACGACCAGGTACGGGTGGACACCGTCGTCTCGACCCGCGCGCAGACCTCTCGCACCCGCGAGGGGTTTTTCGCTTTTCTGGCCCACCTTCAGCCGGAGACGAGAGCGCGAGGGACCATGTGGGGGCGGCGGAGCCGGTCATTCCGGTACCGACCGAGATCCAATCCTCAGGAGTCTGGACACCATGACCGAAACCAGCGAGCTCGACGACTCGTTCCACGTCTTCGACACCACCCTGCGCGACGGCGCGCAGCGGGAGGGCATCAACCTCACCGTCGCGGACAAGCTGGCCATCGCACGGCACCTGGACGACTTCGGCGTGGGCTTCATCGAGGGCGGGTGGCCCGGTGCGAACCCGCGCGACACCGAGTTCTTCGCCCGCGCCCAGCAGGAGATCGACTTCAAGCACGCCCAGCTCGTCGCCTTCGGGGCCACACGCAGGGCGGGAGCCAAGGCGAGTGAGGATCCGCAGGTCAAGGCACTCGTCGAGGCCGGCGCGCCGGTCGTCACGATCGTCGCCAAGTCCCATGACCGGCACGTCGAGCTGGCGCTGCGCACGACCCTCGAAGAGAACCTGGAGATGGTCCGCGACACCGTCGCCCACCTGCGCGAGCAGGGCCGCCGCGTCTTCGTCGACTGCGAGCACTTCTTCGACGGCTACCGGGCGAACCCGCAGTACGCGAAGGCCGTCGTCCGGGCCGCCGCGGAGGCCGGCGCCGACGTCGTCGTCCTGTGCGACACCAACGGCGGCATGCTGCCCGCCCAGGTCCAGGCCGTCGTGGCCACCGTCCTCGCCGACACCGGGGCGCGCCTGGGCATCCACGCCCAGGACGACACGGGCTGCGCCGTCGCGAACACCCTCGCCGCCGTGGACGCGGGCGCGACCCACGTCCAGTGCACGGCGAACGGCTACGGCGAGCGCGTCGGCAACTCCAACCTCTTCCCGGTCGTCGCGGCCCTGGAGCTCAAGTACGGCAAGAAGGTCCTCCCCGAGGGCGCGCTGTCCGAGATGACCCGCATCTCGCACGCGATCGCCGAGGTGGTGAACCTCACCCCGTCCACGCACCAGCCGTACGTCGGTGTCTCGGCCTTCGCCCACAAGGCGGGCCTGCACGCCTCGGCGATCAAGGTCGACCCGGACCTGTACCAGCACATTGACCCCGAGCAGGTCGGCAACACGATGCGGATGCTCGTCTCCGACATGGCCGGCCGTGCCTCCATCGAGCTCAAGGGCAAGGAACTCGGCGTCGACCTGCGCGGCGACCGCGAGCTGGTCGGCCGGGTGGTGGACCGGGTCAAGGAGCGCGAGCTCCAGGGCTACACGTACGAGGCCGCGGACGCCTCCTTCGAGCTGCTCCTGCGGGAGGAGGCCGAGGGGAAGGCCCGCACGTACTTCGCCGTCGAGTCCTGGCGGGCGATCGTCGAGGACCGCCCCGACGGCAGCCACGCCAACGAGGCCACGGTCAAGCTCTTCGCCAAGGGCGAGCGGATCGTCGCCACGGCGGAGGGCAACGGACCGGTCAACGCGCTGGACAGAGCCCTGCGGGTGGCCCTGGAGACGATCTACCCGCAGCTCGCCAAGCTGGAACTCGTCGACTACAAGGTCCGCATCCTGGAGGGCAAGCACGGCACGCAGTCCACGACGCGGGTCCTGATCTCGACGTCGGACGGTTCCGGGGAGTGGTCGACGGTAGGCGTGGCGGAGAACGTGATCGCGGCGTCGTGGCAGGCCCTGGAGGACGCGTACACCTTCGGCCTGCTCCGGGCGGGGGTCGAGCCGGCGGAGTAGTCCCACCGCTCTGGGTTCTCGCCCCTGCCGCCCCTTCCCTTCCCGTCCCTGGGGGCTGCGCCCCCCAGACCCCCGCGAAAAGATTGCGCAGTTCCCCGCGCCCCTGAGGTAGGCATGCCTAGGGGCGCGGGGAACCGCGCAACGGGGTTCGGGGGCGGAGCCCCCGGGTCCCCTACGGCGTGCCGGACCAGGTGAACGTCGCCGACGTCTTCCCCGGCAGGGAGTACGTCGCGTGCTGCGAACCCCAGTTCACCGTCACCGTCCTCGCCGCGGCCCCGTCGTTGTACGCGATCAGCGCCTTCGACCCGTCAGGATTGCGCCACGCCACATTCGGCACCGCCGAACTCCCCGTGGAGGCGATCCGGTGCGCCCCCGGCCGGACGAACTTCGTCAGATGCCCCATCGTGTAGTACTCGACCGTGTAGTCGACCTGCCCATGCCGCGCGTCCCCGTTGTGCACGGTCACCAGCCCGTCACACGTGCCGCACCCCCCGTTGTGCGGCCCGCGGTTCTGGTCCACGGCCAGCGACCACTTGGTCACGGACTTCGCCCAGTTGCGGGTGTAGTCGATGATGTTGCTCATGTCCTCGCGCTGCTGGTTGGCGATCCAGGTACCGCCCGAGTGCTCGGTACCGAAGGCGTCCAGCTGCGGATACCGGTCGTGCACCGAGGTCTGCTTGCCGACGTCACCGCCGTACCCGTGCCAGGCGATCCCGCCGAAGTTCGGATGCGAGCGCACCGCCGCGTCGTCGACCGTCTGCGCCGCGTACGCGTCGTACGTGTCCCAGTTCCAGTCGTGGGCCAGCACCTTCGTGGACAGCCCAGCGCCCTGGAGCTTGGGCAGCAGCTCGCTCTTGGTGAAGTAGGCGAGGCCGGAGCCGTTCCAGCTCATGGAGGGGTAGCCGGAGCAGCAGGTCGGCTCGTTCTGGGCGGTGACGTAGTCCACGGGGACGCCCTGGTCGCGCCAGGCCTGGAGGTACTTCACGAAGTAGTTGGCGTACGTCCCGTAGTACTCGGCCTTCAGCCAGCCGCCGTTCAGCTGCCCGTTGTCCTTCATCCAGGCCGGCGCGGTCCACGGCGAGGCGACCAGGGTGAGGGCGGGGTTGAGCTGCCGCGCCTGCCGGGTGAGCGGCAGTACGTCCGCCAGGTCGTGCGCGATCGAGAACTCGGAGAGGTCGGGGTCGCTCTGCCCGGCCGCCACGTCGTCGTACGTGTACCCGAACCGGGCCAGGTCGGAGCCGCCCATCGGGTTGCGGACGAAGGAGAGGCCGATTCCGTCGGTGGGGGAGAACAGCTTGCGCATGGTCGCGTCACGGGTCGCCTGGCTCAGCGCGCCGCTGCCGTCCATCAGCCAGGCCGCCGTGTCCGTGAAGGAGGCGCCGCCGCCGGAGAAGGTCTGGTAGCGGGTGTTCTCGTCCACGGTGATGTTCTCACCGCCGCCACCGGTGCCGGCCTGGAACGCGAACGGGGTCTGCGCCTCCAGGCCCCGTACGACATGCCGGCCGCCGGAGTCGTCCGTCGTGGTGAGCCAGGCCGTGACCTGCTCGCCCGCGGCCTGTGTCTCGCCGGCGGCCTGCGTGGGCCCGGTGCCGACCGCGGTCAGCCCGGCGGTGGTGAGCAGCCCGGCCAGGAGGAGCCGGGCCACCCGGAGAGGCTTGTGGAGAGGCCTGCGGAGGGTCTTTCTGCGGGTGTTCATGGTGCGCCGCCCTTCTCGAAGTGGGGGGATGGGGCGTGCGAGCCGTGAGTAAATGACGGCTTCGGGTCGGCGTCAAGGGGGCGCGCGTTCACTTTCCGAACGGCCAACGCCCCTGATCCGGCCGGGGATTTCGGTCTGTACCGGCTTTGGTGTGAAGTCTTGACGGCTCTGCGGTGCGTCAGTTAACTCACGGCGTGATTTAAGTCGTACGAGGTTACGCGGTGTCGTACGAGGTCACGTCGTGGCAGCTCCGCCAGAGCCGCCCGAGCCGAGAGCGCCGAGAGAGCCGAGGGAAGGTCCATGCGAAGAACCGCCCTGCTCGTGTCCGCCGCACTGCTGACCGGTCTGCTGCCGTTCGCCGCGGCGGGCACCGCCTCCGGAGCGGACGATCCCGTCCCCGTCCCCGTCGACGGCTTCGAGGGCGAGGTCCCGTTCGCGAGCCCGCCCGCCGAGGGCATCTTCACCTGGGGCAGCGACACGGACGACCCGCCCACGCTGGAGCTCGCCGCCCGCGACGACGCCCCGCAGGGGGAGAAGGTCCTCGCCGGCACGTACGAGATCAGCGGCTACGGAGGCTTCACCCACGACTTCGCCTTCGACCAGCCAGCCCACGACTGGTCCGCGCACCAGGGCATCCGCTTCTGGTGGGACGGCCGCGACAACGGCAAGAAGGTCAACTTCGAGCTGAAGGACGGCGGCGCCAACGGCGAGGCCTCCGAGCTGTGGACGACGTCGTTCACCGACGACTTCACCGGCTGGAAGCAGCTGGAGATCCCCTTCACCGACTTCACCTACCGCACGGACTACCAGCCCGTCGGCGGTATCGATCAGGTCCTCGGCCTCACCGAGATGTGGGGTTACGCGCTCACCCTCCCGGTCGGCGTCAGGGACCGGTTCGCCATGGACGGCGTGGAGTTGTACGGCAAGGCCGACCAGTCGCTGCGGGCAAGCGTCGTCACCGACGCCGCCGTCCACCCGGTGAAGGAGGGCCGCTCCGCCGCCGTCGAGGTCACGGTCGCCACCACCGGCTCCGCCCCGATCGAGGAGCCGGTCACCGTCGCGTACGAGACGGCGGGCGGCACCGCCGAAGCGGGCAAGGACTACAAGGCGGTCAAGGGGGAGCTGACCTTCCCGGCGGGCACGGCCTCCGGCACCTCGCGGACCGTCACGGTGCCGACCCTGCGTGACAAGGCGGCCGAGAACGCCGAGACGATCCCGCTGAAACTCACGGTCACCGGCGCCAAGGCACCCGCGGAGAACCCGCAGATCGTGATCGACGCCCACGGACTCCCGTACCTGGACGCGAAGTTGCCGGTGAAGAAGCGGGTCGCCGATCTGCTGTCCCGGCTGTCGCTCGCCGAGAAGGCCGGGCAGATGACCCAGGCGGAGCGCGGCGCGCTCACCGCGCCGGGCGACATCGCCGGGTACGACCTCGGCTCGCTGCTCTCCGGCGGCGGCTCCACACCGACGCCCAACACGCCCGAGGCCTGGGCGAAGATGATCGACGGCTTCCAGCTCCGGGCGCAGGCGACCCGATTCCAGATCCCGCTCATCTACGGCGTGGACGCCGTGCACGGCCACAACAACCTCGTCGGCGCCACGATCATGCCGCACAACATCGGCATCGGTGCCACCCGTGACCCCCAAGTCGCCCAGGACGCGGGCAAGGTGACCGCCGCCGAGGTACGGGCCACCGGCATCCCGTGGGACTTCGCGCCCTGCCTGTGCGTGGCGCGCGACGAGCGCTGGGGCCGCACCTACGAGTCGTTCGGCGAGGACCCGGCACTCGTCGAGTCCATGGAGACCGTCATCCAGGGCCTCCAAGGAGCCGCCAGCGGCAAGGACTTGAAGCGGAACGACAAGGTGCTCGCCACCGCCAAGCACTTCGTCGGCGACGGCGGCACGGAGTTCGGCTCGTCCACGACCGGCACGTACACGATCGACCAGGGCATCACCAAGGTCACCCGGCAGGAGCTGGAAGCCGTGCACCTGGCCCCGTACCAGGACGCGGTGGACCGGGGAGTCGGCACGGTCATGCCGTCGTACTCGTCGCTGGACGTCCTCGGCGACTCCGAGGGCCCGGTGAAGATGCACGCGAACGCGGCGATGATCAACGGCGTCCTGAAGGACCGCATGGGCTTCGACGGCTTCGTCATCAGCGACTGGCAGGCCATCGACCAGATCCCCGGCGACTACGCGAGCGACGTCCGTACGTCGGTCAACGCGGGCCTCGACATGATCATGGTCCCGTACGCGTACAAGGACTTCCACGCCACGCTCCTCGACGAGGTGCGGGCCGGCCGGGTGAGCGAACAGCGGATCGACGACGCCGTCTCACGCATCCTCACGCAGAAGTTCAAGCTGGGGCTCTTCGAGAAGCCGTACGCCGACACGAGCGGGGCCGCGGAGATCGGCTCGGCGAAGCACCGGGCCGTGGCCCGCGCGGCGGCGGCCGAGTCGCAGGTCCTGCTGAAGAACGCGGGCGGTGTGCTGCCGCTGAGGAAGTCGCAGAAGGTGTACGTGGCCGGGTCCGACGCGGACGACATCGGCAACCAGACCGGCGGCTGGACCGTCACCTGGCAGGGCTCGTCCGGGGACATCACGGACGGGACGACGATCCTGGAGGGCATACGGAAGGCAGGCGGCGGCGCGGTCACGTACTCCGAGGACGCGTCGGCGCCCACCGGTGGCCATGACGTGGGTGTCGTGGTCGTCGGCGAGACCCCGTACGCGGAGGGCGTCGGCGACGTGGGCAACGGCCACGACCTGGCGCTGTCCGCCGCGGACAAGGCCGCCGTGGACACGGTGTGCGCGGCCATGAAGTGCGCGGTCCTGGTGGTCTCCGGGCGTCCACAGCTGATCGGCGACCAGCTCGGCGACATCGACGCGCTGGTCGCGTCCTGGCTGCCGGGCACCGAGGGCGACGGGGTCGCGGACGTGCTCTACGGGAAGCGGGCCTTCACCGGACAACTCCCCGTCACCTGGCCGAAGTCGGAGGCCCAGCTGCCGATCAACGTCGGCGACGCGTCGTACGATCCGCAGTTTCCGTACGGCTGGGGTCTGACGACGCTGACCAAGGTGCCGGAGGGCGGACGGGCCACGCTCAAGGCCCTCGCGGTGGCCGCGGCGCTGGCCGAGCGGACCGGCTCGGAGGAGTCGGGCCGGGCGATCGTAGGCAGGGCCAGGCTGCTGGTCCAGCAGAAGGTGGGGGAGGCCATGACAGCGGCGGTCGCCAAACCGTTCGCGGCAGCGGACCACCTCCTGCTGACCGGCCACTACACCCAGGCCCTGGCACAACTGACAACGGCCTACAAGGCGACCTGACCCCCACCACACCGGCCTCTCGGCGGGTGGTGCGCCCCGCGCGGCGACGCACCACCCCCGAGACGCCCCACCTTCTCCGACCCCACGCTGAGCCCCCACGCTTCGACACAGAGCAGCACGACCACCGCTTTCCGGGGTCACGCTGAGCCCTCACGCTCTGGCACAGGCCAGCACGACCGGCCGCTTTTGAGGGGCGCGGGGAACGGCGCGACAAGCCCCCACGGGGCCGCACATTCCGACACCGCCTTGCACGACCGCCCGCTTTTCAGGGGCGCGAGGAACGGCGCGCTGAGCCCTCACGGGGCGCACGCTCTGGCACAGGGCGGCACGACCGCCGCTTTTCAGGGGCGCGGGGAACTGCGCGACAAGCCCCCACCGAGCCGCACACGAACGACACCCCCACCCCACCCCCACCCCACCCCTCCAAGCCCCCGGCCAGGAATCCCGCGGCGGCCGAAACCCGCGGCCCGGAGTAGCGTCGAACACATGAGAGGCGCACTAGGACGAGGACTCTCCGTCCTGCTGATCGCGTTCGCGGCCCTGACGACGCTGACCGTCGGGGCCCCCACCGCCCTCCCCTACACCCCCACCCACGCCCTCGCCGCCACAGACATCTCGACGATCGCCGACGCCCTCCGCAAGCACCCCGTCTACGTCGACCCGTCCATGTCCGGACAACTGTCCGACCCCGACGCCGACACCCTGGCCGAGAAGATCGAGAACGCGGACAAGCCCGTCTTCGTCGCCGTCCTCCCCGCGGACTTCCCCACGGAGAACCTCTTCCAGAACCTGCGCACCGCCACCGGCGTCACCGGCCTGTACGCGATCCGCCTCGGCGACCGCTTCGACGCGCGGGCCGACTCCGCCGTCCTCACGAACAGCGCCGTACGGAACCTCGTGACCAGCGTCCAGAGCGAGAAGAACACCAAGACACAGCTCACCGACTTCACCGACCGGGCCCTCGCCAACATCCACGGCTCCGCCCCCAGCGGCTGGGGCGGCGGCCAGGGCGGCGGCGACACCGTCGGCAGCGGCGCCCTGATCGGCGTCGGCGCGGTGATCGTGGCGGGCGGCGCGGGCGCGTACGCACTCGTTCGGCGTAACCGTCGCCGACAGGAAGCACAGCAGCGGGCCGCGCTCGACCGCCTGCGCGTCGTCGTGGACGAGGACATCACCGCCTTCGGCGAGGAACTCGACCGGCTGGACTTCCACCCCGCGGAGGCCGGCGCGGACGACGCGATGCGCGCCGACTACACGCGCTCCCTCGACGCGTACGAGAAGGCCAAGTCCTATATGGCCGCGGCCACCGGCCCCGAGGACGTGCGCCCCGTCACCCAGACCCTGGAGGACGGACGCTTCGCCCTCGCCGTGCTCGCCGCGCGCCGCGAGGGCCGGCCCCTCCCCGAGCGCCGGGCCCCCTGCTTCTTCGACCCGCGCCACGGACCGTCGGTCGCCGACGCCGCCTGGTCACCGGCGGGCGGCGCACCCCGTGAGGTGCCCGTCTGCGCCGCCGACAAGGTCCGGCTGGCCGAGGGCCGCGACCCCGCCGTCCGCGAGGTCGACACCGACTCGGGTCGCCGCCCCTACTGGGACGCGGGCCCGGCGTACGGCCCCTGGGCGGGCGGCTACTTCGGCGGCGGCATGCTGCCCGGCCTGCTCGTCGGCACGATGCTCGGCTCCATGATGGCCGGTCCGGGGTACGGGGGTTATGGCTACGGCTCCGGGTACGGGGACTCCGGCGGTGGCGGCGGGTACGAGGGCGGGGACATGTCCGGCTCCGACTTCGACTCGAACGACTTCGGCGGCGGTTTCGGCGACGGAGGCGGCTTCGGAGGCGGCGGAGACTTCGGCGGTGGCGGCGGAGGAGGGGACTTCGGCGGGGGCCCCTGAGCCCGCCCGGGTACGACCGAGGCGCTGGGACGCGTACGGGCCCGGCGCGACTCGGCGCCGGGCCCGCGGACGTCGTACGGGAACCCGTGGGTGAGGGCTTGGGGGTACGGGTGCGTCAGAGAGTCGAGGCCGCCGAGGCGATGGCGGTGGCGAAGGTCGAGACCTCGCTGTAGACACCGGGCGCCTTGGCTCCGGCGCAGCCTATGCCCCAGCTGACGATGCCGACCTGGACCCACGCGTCACTGGCGTCCTTGCGGAACATCGGGCCGCCGGAGTCGCCCTGGCAGGTGTCGACGCCGCCCGCGGCGTAGCCCGCGCAGATCTCGTCACTGGCGACGAGGCCGCTGTAACCGCTGTAGCTGCGGCAGGTGGCGTCGCTGATGAACGGCACGCTCGCCTTGAGCAGGTAGCGCTGCTGAGCGCCGCCGACGACGGCCGCGCCCCAGCCGGCGACGGTGAAGGTGCCGGTGTTGTACTGCGTGGTCGTGGCGATCTTCAGCGTGGGCTGGTTGATGGGCGTGGCGAGCTTGATGAGCGCCCAGTCCTTGCCGTTGCCGTTGTAGCCGGGGGCCTGGTAGACCTTCGTCGACTTGACCTGGACCCGGCCGCTGGTGGACTGGAGGTCCACGACGCCCGCGGTGGCGGTGATGCTGGTGTTGTTACCGCTGCCGTCCACACAGTGCGCGGCGGTGAGCACGATCTGCTGGGTGTACAGCGCGCCGCCACAGCCCATGGAGAGCCGGACCATGAAGGGGAACTCGCCCTGCGCGGCGCGGGTTCCGCCGACGACGGGCGCGGGGGCCGCCTGCGCGGTGGAGAGGGGCTGGAGGCTGATGACCGCGAGGGCGGCGGCGCCCGCGACGGCACATCTCTTGAGCACCTTGATGAGGTTCTTCAACGTGATGCCTTCCGTGGGGGGTGGAAGTGACAGGCGCATGCCAAGTCTGGCGAGAAGGTGTCCGGTGGCGTCTGGCATGGGCCGGTCATTTTCTGTTGAAGGATTATGGGAACGCTGTGAGCGCGGCCACAAGGGGCGAAAACCAGCCGCGCACATCCGGTCAGCGAACCGTCCCCGTACGTGGTCCCGCTCTCGGCGGCGTACGCGCTGGGGTTCCCCTCTTCGCGGCGGCGGCGTTCAGGGTGAGGGGCGCGTGGGGGTGTGGTCCGGCAGGGCCAGCCACTCCTGCCACGACAGGTCCCGCCCGATGAACCGGGGCCGCTCGAAGGGCCACGCGTCCGCGATCCAGCGCGGCACGAACGCGTCCAGTGCCCGCTCCAGTTCGGTCCCCACCTGGTCGTCGACCACCCACCAGGAGACCTCGGCGTCGGCACCGGCCTTCTCCGGCGGATCGATGTAGACGCACCCGTACTCGGTGGTCTCCGCCGCGTCGAACAGCACGTAGTTGAAGGACTCGTGCGCCTCGATCTCGGCCGCGTGCCGCTCCAGGTCCGCCCGGTTGGCCTCGTGCGTGATCGTGGCGGCGGGCCAGCCCCAGGCCTCCCCGAAGACGGACCACAGCCGCTCCCGCGACCCCATCACCGCCGGGTAGTCGATCGCGGCGTCCGCCCCGGTGACCGGCCGGAGGTGCGGCCCGCCGGGTACGTCGACACGCAGGGGATGGACGAAGTCAGCGGGCAGCCAGGTCATCCAGGGAGGCTAACGCCGGCCGCACCGCCCCGCACCGGGATATTCGCCCGCGGTCGCACCGCCCCTTCCCGGCGTCCAGCCCTCACGACCAGTGGGGCGACGACCGGCCGGGGGCCCACCGGCCCGAATGCCCTGGTGGAAGAGCCAGGTCGGCGCGGACCGCGGTGTAGTAGCGGTCCCGGGCTGCGCGCAGGCGGGCGAGCAGAGCCGACCAGCCCTGCGGGTCATGGGCGCCGGTCGCCAAGAAACGTTCCATCTCGGCGACCACGGAGACCCATGCACGCGAACACTCGACCACGTCAGGCGCGCCGAGCATCAGGAGCGCCTCCCAGGCCGGATCGCCGGCGTCGAGCGCCGAGGCCAGCTGGGGCGCCGCGTCGTCGGGGGACAGGGGATGCGGGTTCGGGTCGTTGCCGAGGTGTGCCGCGACCCGGTAGTTCAGGGTGACGGTCTTCTTGAGCGCGCGGGCGTAGTCGGCGTACACCGCGAGACGCCGCTCCTCCCAGCGTGCCGTCTGCTCGCGCCGGAACCGTGCCCGGTCCCCGCGCACGATCGCGAGATACGAGCCGAGAGCACCGATGACGACGCCTATCAGGGCCGGGAGTTGCTGTATGAAGGCGGACACCGGCGCACACTAGCGGCACGGTTTCGCCCGGCCAACCAGGCCGGCCGGGCCAACCGCAGCGGCGGAACCGGAAACAACGGAACCTGGAGCAGTGACCCCCGGATCAGCCGGCGTTCTTGATCGCCGAGATGTCGAAGGTCAGCTTGATCTTGTCGGAGACGAGCACGCCACCGGTCTCCAGCGCCGCGTTCCAGGTCAGGCCCCAGTCGGAGCGCAGGATCTCGCCCTTGCCCTCGAAGCCGACGCGCTCGTTGCCGAACGGGTCCTTCGCGGCGCCGTTGAACTCCAGGTCGATGGAGAGCGGCTTGGTGGTGCCGAGGATCGTCAGGTCACCGGTGATGCGGTAGTCGTCGCCGCCCAGGGCCTCCGCCTTGGTGGAGCGGAAGGTCATCTCGGGGAACTCCTCGGTCTTGAAGAAGTCCGCGCTCTTCAGGTGACCGTCACGGTCGTCCGAACCGGTGCTGATGCTGTCCATCTTGACGTCGATGGTCGCCGTCGACAGCGACGGGTCGGCGCCGTCCAGGTGCAGGGTGCCGCTGAAGTCCTGGAAGCCGCCCTTCACGTTCGTCACCATGGCGTGGCGCGCCACGAAGCCGATCGTCGTGTGGGACGGGTCGATCGTGTAGTCGCCGGTCAGGGCGGCGAGGTCGGGGCTCACGGCGCCGGGCGTCGCCGTGGCGGTGTCGTTGCTGTCCTTGCGGCCGAAGAGGGCCATGTCGTAGCTCCTTGGGGGACGAGCCCGGCCTTGCGCCAAGCTGTTTAATGTTCAACTAGGGCGACCATAGACCTATTCCCTAGGTGTTTCAACGGCGGGCACGGTGTGTCGCACCGATTACGGCCAGCTGTCACAGGTCTACGCCTAAGGTGCCCCGTCGGAACCCTGGTGGCCACCTGTGGACCTCGGGCACCATCGGGCCTTGCGCCACCTGCGCCATCAGCTCCGTCTGCTCTTCCCTCACCCGCACCCCACCCGCACCCCCACTCGCACCGCCCGTCCGCCAGGAGGCTGCCAGGAGATGACTCCCACTCGCCGTACGTTCCTTCTGGCGGCGGCGCTCGCGTCGAGCGCCGCGCCCCTCATGGCCGCCTCCTCCGCGCACGCGTCGCAGGCCGGCGCACATGACGACACGCACACCGACACGTACGCCGAGACGGATACCGACGTGGGTGACGACACGGGCGACGACGCCTACGACACGCTTCGCCGTCGTTGGCTGGAGATCGCCCTCGGGACCGGCTACGACCCGGCCGCCGAGCCGTACGCCACCCGGCTCGCCGAGACCGGCGAACTGGCCCGTGGCTTCCGGGGGACCATGGCCCCGGCGCCCGGCTCGCTCTGGCCGGGCCATGCGTACGACCCGCCGACCGGCATCACCCAGAGCTACAGCCGGCTGTGGACGATGACGCAGGCGTACGTCCAGGAGGGCACCGGTTCCACCGGCGACACGGGCCTGCGCGCGGACATCCTGCGCGGCCTCGACCACCTCTCCGCCACCGTCTACAACCCCGCCACCACCCGATACGGCAACTGGTGGGAGTGGCAGATCGGCAGCCCCCGCCTGCTCATGGACATCGTGGCCGCCCTCCACGACGAGCTCACGGACGACCAGGTGGCCGCCGCCTGCGCCGCCGTCGACCACTTCGTCCCGGACAGCGTGCTGCTCGACTACTCGGGCACCTCGACCGGAGCCAACCGGGTGGACCTGTGCCGTTCCGTCGCGCTGCGCGGCGTCCTCGGGCGGGCCCCGGAGAAGATCGCGCTCGCCCGGGACGCGCTCTCGCCGGTGTTCCCGTACGTCACCGCGGGGGACGGGCTCTACGCCGACGGGTCGTTCGTGCAGCACACCTGGGTCGCGTACTCGGGGACGTACGGACAGGTCATGCTCGACGGGCTCGGCCGCCTCTTCGCGCTGCTCGCCGGTTCGCGGTGGGAGGTGACCGACCCGGGCAAGCAGATCGTCCTCGACAGTGTGGAGAAGGCGTACGCGCCGCTGATCCACGACGGGCTGATGATGGACAGCGTCAGCGGGCGTGCCATCAGCCGGGGCTACCTGAAGAGCGACGACCGGCAGATCATGCGCGGCGACCACTTCCACGGGCAGGCGCTGATCGCCGCGATGGCGCTCCTCGCCCAGGGCGCGAGCGCGGCGGAGCGCGAGCGCTGGCAGGGGCGGATCAAGGGCTGGATCGAGCGGGACACCGTCACACCGATCCTGACGGGGCGCCAGTTCGGAGTGGCCGACCTGGCGAGGCTGCGCGCGGTCGCCGACGCGCCGCTCCCGGCGGCCCCCGAGCCGGTCGGCCACCAGCTCTTTGCCGCCATGGACAGGGCGGTCCACCGCGGCAAAGGCGCCGGCCCCGGCCCCGGCCCCGGCCATGCCCCTGCCCCCGGCTTCACCGCGAACATCGCCATGGCGAGCGAGCGGATCACGTACTACGAGTGCGGCAACGGCGAGAATCCGCGCGGCTGGCACACGGGCGCCGGGATGCTCTACTGGTGGGCGGCCGAGGGGAGCGGGCCCGGTGGCGCAGACGAAGGGAGCCGCTCCGGCCGTTCCGGTTCCGGCCGTTCCGATCAGTACACGGACTGGTTCTGGCCGACCGTCGACTGGTACCGGCTCCCCGGTACGACCGTGTCCACCAAGCGGCTCGCGGACCGGGCGGGCGGCGAGTGGGGCGAGCCCAAGCCCGCGGTCCGCTGGGTCGGCGGCACGACCGACGGGGAGTTCGCGGCCGTCGGGCAGCACCTGCTGGGCCTCGGCTCGACGCTGGAGGCCCGCAAGTCGTGGTTCTGCCTCGACGACGCGGTCGTCTGCCTCGGCGCGGGGATCACCGCCACGGACGGCGTCCCGGTCGAGACGGTCGTCGACAACAGGAACCTGGGTGAGGGCGGCACGCAGACCCTCGTACGAGGTCCGGGGTGGGCGCATCTGGAGGGGCACGGGGGCTGGGTCGTCCTGGAACGGCCCGAGGATCTTCGGACCCTCCGTGAGGACCGCACCGGCGCCTGGTCCGACATCAACACCACCAGCACCACCGAACGCCGTACCCGCCGCTGGCAGACGCTCTGGCTGGACCACGGCACGGACCCGGTCGACGCCACGTACGCCTACGTCGTGCTGCCCGGCGCCTCCCGCCGTACGGTCGCCGCCCGCGCCGCCGACCGGCGCCGGTTGTCGGTCCTCGCCAACGACTCCGGTCGCCAGGCGGTGTCCGTACCGGCCCTGGGGCTCCTCGCGGCCAACTTCTGGCGGCCGGGAACGGCGGGTCCGCTCACCGTCTCCGCCCCCGCGAGCGTGCTCGTACGCGGGCGGGGCCGCACCGCGACCCTCTGCGTGAGCGAGCCGCCGCGTACCGGAGAGGCGCTGGAGGTCGTGTGGGACCGTCCCGTCCGCCGGGTCGTCCGCGCGGGACCGGGTGTCGAGGTGCTCGCCACCGGACGCCGGCTGCGGCTGCGCGTCACCCCGGGGACGGTGTGCGCGACACATGAATGTGAGGTGGCTCTCAGCTGACCTCTTTGTGTGACCCCTACAAGCCGCATGCCCTCTGAGCAGTCGGATCGCCTGCACGCGGTCGGGGTTCTGTTCAGGGCTACCAGTAAAACGGTCCGGAGACTGTGCAGAGTCGACGGCCCGCTTTCCTTGGTGGACTTCGTAAGGTCGCTACATGACCGTTTTGGACGAGACCGAATCCTCGGCCGGTGAGCCCACGGACTCCCGGGGGCGTGTGGCCGAGCTGCAGGCGATCCGTGCGGAGGCTCTCCGCGGACCCAGCGACAAGGCGACCGCGGCGCAGCACGCCAAGGGCAAGCTGACCTCCAGGGAGCGGATCGAGCTGCTGCTGGACGAAGGCTCGTTCAACGAGGTCGAGCAGTTGCGGCGGCACCGGGCGACGGGCTTCGGCCTGGAGGCGAAGAGGCCGTACACCGACGGTGTGATCACCGGGTGGGGCACGGTCGAGGGCCGCACGGTCTTCGTGTACGCGCACGACTTCCGGATCTTCGGCGGTGCGCTGGGCGAGGCCCACGCGACGAAGATCCACAAGATCATGGACATGGCGATCGCGGCGGGCGCGCCGCTGGTCTCCCTCAACGACGGCGCGGGCGCCCGTATCCAGGAGGGTGTCAGCGCGCTCGCCGGTTACGGCGGCATCTTCCAGCGCAACACCCGTGCCTCGGGGGTCATCCCGCAGATCAGCGTGATGCTCGGCCCGTGCGCGGGCGGCGCGGCGTACAGCCCGGCGCTGACGGACTTCGTCTTCATGGTCCGCGAGACCTCGCAGATGTTCATCACGGGACCGGACGTCGTGAAGGCGGTCACCGGCGAGGAGATCACCCAGAACGGCCTGGGCGGGGCCGACGTCCACGCCGAGACGAGCGGTGTCGCGCACTTCGCGTACGACGACGAGGAGACCTGCATCGCGGAGGTCCGCTACCTCCTGTCGATGCTGCCGCAGAACAACCGAGAGAACCCGCCGACCACCGAGTCCGAGGACGCCGCGGACCGCCGCTCGGACGTCCTGCTGGACCTGGTGCCCGCCGACGGCAGCCGGCCCTACGACATGACCAAGGTCATCGAGGAGCTCGTCGACGACGGCGACTACCTGGAGATCCACGAGCGCTGGGCCCGCAACATCATCTGCGCCCTGGCCCGGTTCGACGGCCAGGTCGTGGGCATCGTCGCCAACCAGCCGCAGGCCCTGGCGGGCGTCCTGGACATCGAGGCGTCGGAAAAAGCGGCGCGTTTCGTCCAGATGTGCGACGCTTTCAATATTCCGATCGTCACGCTGCTGGACGTTCCGGGCTTCCTCCCCGGTGTCGATCAAGAGCACGGCGGAATCATCCGCCACGGCGCGAAGTTGTTGTACGCGTACTGCAACGCGACCGTGCCGCGGATCTCCCTGATCCTGCGCAAGGCCTACGGGGGTGCCTACATCGTCATGGACAGCCAGTCCATCGGCGCCGACCTCACCTATGCCTGGCCGACCAACGAGATCGCCGTGATGGGCGCGGAGGGTGCCGCGAACGTCATCTTCCGCCGCCAGATCGCGGAGGCGGCGGACCCCGAGGCCATGCGGGTACGCATGGTCAAGGAGTACAAGGCCGAGCTGATGCACCCCTACTACGCGGCCGAGCGCGGCCTGGTCGACGACGTGATCGACCCGGCCGAGACCCGCGAGATCCTCATCCGCTCCCTGGCGATGCTCCGTACGAAGCACGCGGACCTGCCGTCCCGCAAGCACGGAAACCCGCCCCAGTAGATCTTGAGCCCTTCACGACCCTCCGGTGAAGTAACCCGCCGGACCCGTCGCGGCAACCCCGCGTACCTCTCTCTCACGGAGACTGACACCTATGGACAAGCCTGATATCCGCGTCGAGAAGGGCCACGCCGAGCCCGAGGAAGTAGCCGCTGTCACGGCGATCCTGCTGGCCCGCGCGGCCACCGCTCCGGCGGAGGCCCCGGCCCACCGAGGCCGCGCGAAGGCCGGCTGGCGCCGCCTGGAGCGCACCCCGGGCTTCCGGGCCCCGCACTCCTGGCAGGGCTGACCTCTCCGTTCACCGCTCACCCGATCGCCGGCCGGACTCCTCAGGGAGATCGGCCGGCGTTCGGCGTTCGGCGTGTCCGGGGCGCGGTCGCGCTACGCGGGCTGGGTGCCGGTCAGCTGGGCGCAGAGGGCGCCGAGCGTGTTCCTGGCGCGAGCGAGCCCGAGATGGTCGATGTAGTCCCGTGACTCGACGATCAGCCCGTCGCGGATCCGCAGGACGATGACGCCGGGGGCGGCCCAGCCGCCGTCGCCCCGGTAGGTGAACTCGCCGATGACCACCTCGGGGTCGGCGGTGTGATGGACGCGTACGTCCTCGACGCGGAAGCCCGCCAGGCCGTCCGTCCTGGCCGCCCCGGCCGCGGCGAAGTGCCGGCGGAGCGCTTCGCGGCTGAGCAGCGGGGTGTCGCCGAGCGGGGCCATCGGGTGCCGCACGTCGGTTTCCTCGGCGTAGCACTCGGCCAGCCTGTCGACCTGGTCGAGATCACCGTTCTGCAGCCGGCAGGCGCCGTCGAGCACGGCGCGGAAGGTGTCTTCGGGGTTTCGCATGGCGGTTGCCCTTCTCGTCATCTCAGCTCTAAACGGAGTCTGTACTCCGAAACGAAACGATACGGAGTGCAGACTCCGGATGGCAAGACATGGCGGGGGTGCCCGGAGGGGGAGGGAGAGAGGGAGAGAGCGGGGAAGGGAGGATGGTGGGATGAGGAGCGACGCGCGGGCGAATCGGGACCGGGTGCTGGCCGCGGCCGAGGAGGTCTTCGGCGAGTGCGGCAACGCCGGCTCGACCGAGGAGGTCGCGCGCCGGGCCGGCGTCGGGATCGGCACGGTCTTCCGGCACTTCCCGACCAAGGGGGCGCTGGTCAAGGCCACGATCCTGCGGCACCTCACCCTGCTCGCCGAAACGGCGCGGGCGCGGGGCGAGGGCGGTGAGGCCGGGGCGGCGTTCCGGGAGACGTTCCGGGAGATGGTCTCGGGCGCTCCGGCGAAACTGGCGCTCCTCGCGCTGCTGGAGGAGCCCGCCGACTCGACGGGCTCCGCCGCCGAGGTGAAGGCCGCGGCCGTCATGGTGCGCGACGCCGTCGAGGAGCTGCTGTCCCGCGGTCAGCGGGCCGGAGAGGTACGCGCGGACGTGACGGTGGACGAGGTCTACATGCTGATCAGAGCACTGGCCAACGCGCGCGGCGAGCGGGCCGTGGTGGACAGGGCGGTCGACATCGTGCTGGACGGCCTGTCACCGCGGCTTCCCAGGTGACCTGCCCTGCTACCGCTGGACATCCGGCTCCAGCCACACGCCGTCGCGCATGACGACCCTCCCGCGCAGCTCCGGCTCACCGCGCCACGCACGCACGGTTCTCGGGACCACGCGTACGTACAGACAGGACCCCTCCTCCACGCGTGGATCCCACCCGAACTTGTCGGCGAACGCCTGCGCCGCGGCTCCGGGCACCTCCTGGTCCGGGAAGCACTCGGCCTCGCCCTGGAGAAGCACCACGTCGAAGGTGTCCGGCAGCGCCAGGCGTACCCGCGGCTCCGTACGGACGTTCCGCGCGGTCACGGAGGCGGCACCGGTGCACAGCCACACGGCGCGCCCGTCCCACAGGAACCACAGCGGCACCTGGTGCGGCCCGTGATCGGGGTGAGCCGTCGACACCCACACGTCCCGCTCGGCGACGAGCCGCTCCAGAACATCGCGCGTACGCTCCGCCGTCCGGCGCCGAACACTGCCCGAGGTCTCCATGAGGACCGACCCTAGCCAGGCGGCGGGCGGCGCACCTGAGGCGCAGGACCTACGCCCAGCGACCGATGAGCACGCGCACTCCGGGACCGGCTTCCCCCGCCCACAGTCGCACCCCTCGACCCGTGGGAGGGGCTGTCGCTTCCCTCGCGATACGGTGCCGCCATGTCACGGTCACTTGAAACCGGATCAGTGTTGTCCCCCGTCACCGCGGACGACGTCGACCTTGCTGTGCGGCTCGCCGTGGGTGTCCTTCGGGACGCACCCGCGGCGGGGTGGGACGGCAAGGCCGGTTCGCTGGAATGGGACTGCTGGGAGACCCTGGAACACCTCGCCGACGACCTCTTCTACTACGCCGTCCAACTGGGGCCGCAGAGCCCGCCGCTGGACACCCATGTGCCCATCGCGTTGAGCCAGAGGAGACCGGGCGGGCCGTGGAACTTCCTCTACGCGGACCGTGAAGCGGGTCCGGCCGGCCTGCTCCAGGTGCTGGAAGCCTGTGGCGCGCTGCTGGTCGCCATGGTGCGTACGACGCCGCCGCAGGTCCGCGCCCACCACGACAGCGGGGTGTCGGACCCCGAGGGCTTCGCGGCCATGGGGGTGGTGGAGACGCTGGTGCACACCCACGACCTGGCGGCAGGCCTCGGGCTTGCCTGGTCCCCGCCGGCCGCCCTCTGCTCACGAGTGCTCACCCGCCTGTTCCCGGAGGCCCCGGGCGGCACGGATCCCTGGCCCACCCTGCTGTGGTCCACGGGACGCGCCGAACTGCCCGGACACCCTCGCCTCACCACATGGCGCTGGGACGGAACGCTGCGGTCGTAGACGCGGATCGACTTGAGCCGAGCCGGCCGCCCCCGCCGGCAACCCGGCGAACCTGTGCGGCCACAGCGGGGGCGGTGGCCGAACGCCTTGATTTCTGTACGAGACTTCTGCCAGATGTAGGCGTGCATAGGCATCCCCCACAGATTCCTGGCGAGACGGCGGATGAAGTCGCGGCTCCTCTGGGACGTGAGAGCGCATGCGTCCCTTGAGCAGGAGTGTGGGGCTCAGTGAGAGGCAGGGGCAGGGGTGCTCTGGGCACGAAGCTCGGCCAGTCGCCGTTGGTACAGAGGTCCGGCAGTGAACGCGCCTCTTGCCTCACTGGGGGTGGACTGCTCGATCAGGTGATGGGCCACGGCCTTGAGGTGAGCGGACCACGCCAGCACATGCTGCTGAGAGGTCCGTCCACATGCCCGGGGCTCACCAGGGAGACACAGCGGAAGTTCGGGGCCGACCTTGTTCGCCGCGTGCCGAACGTAACGGGCGATCGTGGCCCATTCGTCTTCGGTTCGCTGAGTCGCGCTGCTTTCGCTCTTTCGTCCCCATGCCCCGAAGTCGTCCCCATGATCGTTCATTTGTACGCCCCCACGATCGCAGCGAATCAGGCCGGCGAACCGATCGTAGCGACGCTGTCCGCCTCCCTGGGGTAGTACAGGGCTGTGCGCCATCTCCGTGCTCGGCCGTGATGATGGCAAGCACCTCTGCCATCCGGTCCCCGCCCCAAATCTCGGAGCGTGGGGAATTCAGTACGTTCCCCATGCTCTGGAATCGACCGAGAACGCACGGCCACACGTCCCCCGCCGGACCGATGGCGCACTTCTCATGGGCGCAGTGCCCGCACATGCGCTGATGACCGGGGCCGTACCCTTGCTCGCCCGACCGAAGGCCCGGGCCCTGTCTCCGCCGACCACGCCGACCCCGAGCAGCGTAAGGTCCTGCGCCGCCTCTCGGACGCGCTGCCCTTCCCGCACCGCCACGACCCCGCCGCGCAGCGGGATATTGAGGCTCAGCGCCTTCTGTACGTTCGCGCGGGTCCGTCTGTGGGAGCCCCGGAGCCTGGTCGCCGTGTCGTGTTCCTCCGCGGTGTCGGAGTAGTACGACGTTGCGAGTTTGACTCCGCAGTCAGTGAATGTCTCCCAGAGGCCATCGTGAACGTGGGTCATGTTGGAGAAGATCTCGACGGACACGCCAGAGCTGTGCGCGTGCCGGATCAGCTTCGGAAGGTTCGGGTACAGAGTGGGCTCGCCACCGATGAACTGAACGTCAGCAGCGCCGATTTCAGCGAGCTGATCGATGACGCGCAACCAGTCCTCCACGGTCATGGTGCCGTGCGTTCCCTTGGGCGAAGAGTCCGCATAGCAGTGATCGCAGAATTCATTGCATAAACCCGTCACCTCCAGCCATGCGAACTTGAGGGAGCTTCGGGCAGCGCTCATGGTGGTCTCCTTGCAAGTGTGGGCATCCGATTCAGGGGGTGGGTGTGATGCAGGCAGGCGAGGCAGTCCGTTGACGCCTGCCACCTTCGGGTGACAGCAAAGGCTGCGTGGCGCTTCCGTCGTGCTTCGGGAGGCCGACCGGCGTGCGGTGCTGTCTCGTCGACGCGGTCATACGGAGCAGCGTCCACCCCGGAACGGATCACCGACTAGGGTCTGTGTGATGTTGCGATCAAGCGGTGTGATTGAGCGCCCGAGTTGACCACTGAGTGCTTCATCTGGCCGTGCTCGCGACCAGTTCTGCGCCGGTCGTGGCGTAGCGGCCTTCTTGCTCTCTCGGGACGGGTATCGGAAGTCTGTAGGCGCTAACCGTGATCTGTCGGCGGTCTGTCGGTGGAGGTTGGGACCTTGGTCGGGTTGGTGCTCCCCATGAGCACGCTGCCCGAGAGCACAAGGAGCCTGTCATCGTGTCTTCCGCATCCCAGAGCCGAGCGTGGGACGTTCACCGGCTGCCGTCTGCCGAGGGCAGGATTTTCCTGGTCACCGGGGGTAACGCCGGGATCGGCTACTTTGTCGCGGAGCAGCTCGCCGCCACCGGCGCGGTTGTCGTACTCGGCAGCCGGGATGCCACGAAGGCCGACGCCGCCATGGCCTCGATCCGCTCGCGCGTCTCTGGCGCGCATGTGCGGCATCTTCAACTGGACCTCGCCGACCTGTCGTCCCTGAAGACCGCCGTGGACATGCTGGATCTCGATCATCTCGACGCGGTGGTCTACAACGCAGGGGTCGCTCTCGACGACCCGCCGCGTCGAGAGACCGGGGACGGCCACGAGCTGATGTTCGGTACCAACCACCTCGGCCACTTCGCGCTTACCCAGTGGCTGGCCCCCCTGCTGTCCGCGGCGTCGGCGGGTCGCATCGTGACGGTGGGAAGCTTTGCGGCGCGGTCCGAGAGACTGGACCTGGGCGACCTGCAGTCGGTCCAGGACTACCGGTCCAAGCGCACCTACGGCCGATCGAAGCTGGCGCAGATGTGCTTTGGTTTCGAACTCGATCGCCGCCTGCGTGCCGTGGGCAGCACGGTTCTCAGTGTGGTGGCCCACCCCGGCGGCGCACTGGACTCCCTCACCCCGTCCCGCCCGCCGGTAGGCGTGACAACCGCCGGCGAGCGGCTGCGCGCCTTGCCCGCCTGTCTCTTGGTGCAGGGCAAGGATGCCGGAGCATGGCCCGTCGTCCGTGCCGTCCTCGACTCGGAGGTGCAGGGAGGGCAGCTGTGGGGGCCGAGGGTCTTCGGTTTGCGTGGCATACCGCGGCGTGAGCCCGTCCCCTCTCATATGGCCGACCCGGCCGTCGCCGCTCGCCTGTGGGCCGTCAGCGGTGAGCTGGTCGGCACGGATCCGCACCTCGGTTTTCGGTAGGCGCGGAGCCGCGCCCAGGGCGGCTATCCGGTCGTCAACTGGCATGGTCAGTCCGGCCAACCGGGCTCAGTCACAACCAGTTGACTGCAGGAGGTCGTTGATCCAGATCATGGAGGCGCGGAGGTGGAGGCCGGCGAGGTAGCTTTCGGGTGTCTTGTCGTATCGAGTCGCGATGCCCCGCCAGGCTTTCAGCTTGTTGATCAGGCGCTCGACGGTGTTCCTCTCCTTGTAGAGATCGGCGTCGTGGCATGTGGGGCGGCCGCCCCGGCTGCCTTTCTTCTTTCGGTTAGCGGCCTGGTCCTTCTTCTCCGGGATGACTGCCTTGATGTTGCGTTTCCGCAGGTAAGAGCGGTTAGCGCGGGATGAGTAGGCCTTGTCCGCGGCCACAGCGTCAGGCCGGGTCCGGGGACGGCCGACAGGTAGACGGACCTGCACCTTCTGCAGCACGGCGACGAACTCGGGGCTGTCGGCGGCCTGTCCTGCGGTCAGAACGAACGACAACGGACGGCACTTGCGGTCTGCAGCAAGATGAACCTTGCTCGTCAGCCCACCACGGGATCTGCCGAGCAGCCCTTGTGCCAAGCGGAGCTTGCGCCGTCGCCTGACGTGCCGCCGCTCTTCGCACTCGGGGTCGTCACCTGTGTCCTGTCCGGTCAATTCTGGCGGGCCGCCCCCCCTTTGCCGGGTCCGATCCTGCTCGGCGGCGGCTTCCTCAAGGGCGTCCATGATCTCCTTGCCGATGCGCATCCCGGCAGCGTCGTGGTGAGCGCGGGCGGTCGTGGAGTCCACGCTGACCAGGGACAAGTCAGTCTGTCCCTGGCGGGCGGCCTCGGCGATCACGCCTTCCAGCAGCGCGGTGAAGACGTCGGCGTCCCTCCAGGCCCGGAAGCGGCCGTAGACCGTAGGCCACGGGCCGAACTCACCTGGCATCTCCCGCCCCTGCTAGGCCGTGTATCGGAAGTGGTCGTGCGCATAGGGTGTCGACATGTCACTGGGTCACATAGTTCTCCTGTCCCGTCGATCGATCCGGCTCACCGAGCTACGGATGTCTTCGACCTACGGGGGGATGCTGGAGGGCTACCCGTGCAAGCGCATAAACGACCGGAAGGTCAGCTGGGTCCAGCGGCAGGCCGAGCTTGCGTTTCCCTCCACGCCGGTCCATCTTGTTCCGCCCTCGCGCGAGTACCCGGACGAGACCGCCGGCGCCTTCGGTCCCGTTGAGGTGCTGCCTTCCGTGGCCTGCGTCGGTGTCTTCGACTCCACGGCGCTCGACCCGACAATGGACGGTTCCACCCTCACCGTCGCCTGGTTCCAGCCAGCAGCGGAGGTACCGGCGGGTAAGGATGCTGATCTTGCGCTTCGCAGCATTCGTTGGGAGGAACTGGCCCAGGACTACGAGCTGTAGCGACGTGTGCTGATCACAGCCACTCGTTGATGGCCGCGACGAGGACAGTGGCTTCGAAGCGGACCGCGAGCTTGTCGTAGCGGGTGGCCACGGCCCGGTGGCGCTTGAGGCGGTTGATTCCACACTCGACGGCGTGGCGCTCGCGGTAGTCGGCCGGGTAGAAGTGCGGCGGTCGGCCGCCGCGGGAGCCGAGCTTTCGGCGGTTGCGGGCCTGGTCGGCCTTGTCGGGGATGGTGCAGAGGATTCCACGGCGGCGCAGGTAGGCGCGGTTCTTGCGGGAGGCGCAGGCCTTATCAGCCCGCACGCGATCGGGGCGGACGCGTGGCCGGCCCGGTCCAATGCGGGGCACTCGGACCTTCTCCAGCACGGGTTCGAACTGCGGCGAGTCCCCGCGCTGCCCGGCCGTGATCACGATAGCCATGGGTTTCTGCCCCTGCTCGACGGCCAGGTGCAGTTTGGTGGTGAACCCGCCGCGCGAGCGCCCCAACCCGTGATCGCAGGGCTCGGTGAACACGCCGCCCGGTGGTTCCTTCTGCAGGTCGCCATGCTTGCGGGCCCCGGCCGCATGCTGGTGGGCGCGGCAGACCGGGGAGTCGACATTCAGGTCCCACGTGTCGACGGGCACGTCCCGCCACGGCACACCAGTTCGGACCCGGAACCGTATGCCGTCGATCAGCTGCCGGCGAGGCCAGACGGGCGGCCGCCCCGCCCTGGCGCCCTTCGGCAACAACGGCTCCAGCACTGCCCATTGCTCGTCTGTGAGATCCCCCCCCCGCCCCATGAACCGTGATCATTCACCGCTCAAGATCCACTTTCGATACACGGCCTAGTGCGGAACCGCCAGATCACCCCCTCGAACTGCTCCCGCAGCCGCTCGGGGTACGGGCCGCACTCGCCTATCGGCAGGAACGGCTCGATCAACTTCCACTGCTTGTCGCTGAGTTGCCTGCGCGTCACGATCGTCTTCCTACCGGATCTGCCTTCCATGCGGATCCGGATCGACAAGATTGATCACGACCTCACACAGGCCCTAGCGGCCCCGTGTAGGCCGGGCGTCGGCCAGAATCGAGGCATGGGCAGCAGGATCGGGGCCAACATCCGGCATCTGCGCGAGGAGCGCGGGTGGAGTCAGGCACGCCTTGCGCGGGAGGTCTGCCAGGCAGCGCGAGTAACCGGCGAACCGGTCGGGCGGCAGGAGATCAGCCGTTGGGAAACAGGTAAGCGCACGCCCCGTGAATGGCTGCCGTTCATCGCTGCCGCCCTGGGCGTGACCGTGGATGCCCTCAGCACTCCTCAGGGGCCTGCCGAACCCTCTTTGCCGACCCTGGCCGATTTCTTACCCGAAGAGGACCTGCTCAGCCAGTTGGAAGGTCATACGGGGCGACGCGTAGGAATGGGCGTCGTGGACGACCTGCAACGGCGCGTGCATGGGCTCAGGCTGGCTGACGACGTGCTGGCCGGGGGAGACCTGATCCGTCCCGCACTCAGGGACTTGAGACGTGCTGTGAGGCTGTACCGGGAGAGTGCGCACACCAGTGAAGTAGGGCGGCGACTTCTCCGGCAGATCGGAGAATTGGCCCAGATTGCCGGATGGATTGACAGCGACGCCGGGCAACACGAAGAGGCAGAGCGCATTTACCGGCTTGGGATGAGCGCGGCGGGTCAGGCTGAGGACTACACCCTTGCCGGGAATCTTGCCGGATCACTCGCCTACCAGATGAGCAATACAGGGCGGGTAGCCGAAGGGCTCATCCTTGCATGGGCAGCGCTCAATGACGCACGGGCCGAAGCGCCCCCGAAGGCACGCGCGCTGTATATGGACCGTGTGGCATGGGCTCACACGAAAGCCGGGGGACTGGAGAACGGCCAACAGGCCGTGCGCGCGCTGGGGGAAGCAGGGCAGGCGCTGAGCGAAGACAGCGAAGGCGCGGTCTCACCCGCGTACCTCTACTGGGTCGACGCCGGTGAACTTCGGGTCATGGAGTCACGGGTCTACACGGAGCTTCACAGGCCCTTGCGTGCCGTGCCCTTGCTCCGGGAAGTACTCAGCGAATATGACGCCACCCACACCCGGGAGATGGCCCTCTACCTGTCTTGGCTTGCCGTGGCGTTGGCTGACGCCCACGAACCAGAAGAGGCGGCAGCCGTAGCCGAGCGGGTCATCGCCCTCGGATCAGGAACACCATCAGAAAAGGTGGCGGAACGCGTGCGCGTCATTCTTGGCAGGCTGCGGGAGTGCGCGGACGTACCGGAAGTTGCTGCCCTACTTGCTGAGCACTCGGCAGCATGACGCGCCCGGTCACCAGGAAGGCGACGGTGCGAGACTTCGGTTTTCGGAACCTGCGTGTTCTTTGATCGTTGTCAGCAGTGCGGAGAGACCTTCTCGGTTCACGGCCAGTATTCGCCCGGGGGCGTCACTCTCGCGCAGATGGAGGGTGCCGTCAGGTAGGGCGGCCACATTCACGCAGTTCGCCGCTTCAGCGCTGAATGACGACTTCTGCCAGTCCAGGGTTGGCATGCTCTCTCCTTGCTCGTTCTACGTCTCACGCAGGATGTGTGACATGAGGTCCCGTGACTTGGACGGTTCCAGCGCTCGTGCTTCCAGGCGGTCGAGCAGCTTTCGGTACTTTGCGAGTCGGGCCTCGCCGTCGATGAAGACCGAACCATGATCGGTGTCCAACTGGACAGTGTCCAGCGCGGGGATCGGGCCGCAGAATTGGACGATGCCGTGACCGGCGCTCGGGTAGGCGCCTGTGCTGAACGGGACAATCAGCAGTGTGATGTGGGGCTCTTCGCTACGGTCGACGAGGCGCCGTAGCTGGGCTTGAGCGACAAGGCGCCCACCGAAACCAACGCGCAGTGCGGCTTCATGAATGATTGCCGTAAGCGGTGTCGGGGGCTCCCCGTACACGACCGACTGACGCTTGAGCCGATGTGACACTCGATGCTCCACCTCGTCCGGTGTCATCGGTGGAACAGCGTCACTGATCATGGCTCGCGCGTGCTCCCTGGTCTGCAGCAGGCCAGGAAGATGAATCGTCGAAGCCACGCGCAAGGTCTGAGCGTGATGCTCCAGTTCGGCCAAGTCCAAGGCGTCGGACGGGAGGATCTCCCGATACTCCTCCCACCAGCCACGCGTGCGCCCACCGGTCATTCCGGCCAGTGCGTCGATGAGTTGCTCGTCGGCGCAGTCGTACAGTCTCGCCAGTGCTCGCACCCGTTCCGCGCTCACCGCGTAGCCGCCCGCCTCGATGTTGCTGATACGTGACTGCGTAGCACCGAACAACGCGCCGGCTCGGGTGGCCGACAGGTCGGCGTGTTCTCGCATCCTTCGCAGCTCAGCACCCAGGCGTCGTTGGCTGACGCTTGGCGGGAGTTTGGCGCGGGTCATGCAGTTCTCCTTGCACGGGACAGTGAGGATGTCACCCACACGAGTGCTTATGGACTTCAGTCCATCAAGTGATGGGCTGAAGTCCAATACGGAGTCTAGTCTCGTAGCGCTGGATCGCTCGCCTACTTCTAACGACTGGAGACTTCTCATGGCAACCAGGAATTCTGCCCATTCCGGTCCTGAGCAGGAAAGAGACTTCCGGCGCGAAGTCCAGGACCTCGTCAACGCCGCCGCCCCCTGTCTCTTCGCCGTGGTCGAGGAGTACGCCACCGATGACGGCGACCGTGACGCCCGCGTCGCCGCCTGGGGCCTCGCGCACAAGGACGGGAGTGCTCAAGTCGCCACCGTGAGCGGCGGGCTCCAGATGTCGCTGCGGAGCCCCGAGCGGGCCGTGCAGCTCATCTCCCTGGGCTTGGGTGGCGTAGGCACCCTCGTGTGGCCCGGGGCCGATTCGGACGCGAGTGGTCTCCTTGCGTGAGGCGTCGGGCGGGAGCGGCCGTCGGGGGTCGTGCGCCGATGCGAGTGTGGCCACTGCGCGTCCGGGGTGCGGGGCAGTGCTCACCCCCTCCACAGTGGGCACCGACTCTCCTCCGAGCCCTCCGTTGCGTTCGAGTGGGGGAGAACCTCAAATGCTTCCTGCGGGAGGTCGCCGACCCTGGCCCAGGAAGTCGACCGAATGCCTGTGAGGGGAGCGCCGGACGCCATCCGCGTGGCGCTTGAGCGGCGGCCTGACCGGCTCCGGGGATACGAGCAGGACTGGCTCAGTGCCGCCGCGGACTTCGATCAGGGAGCCCTGGACGGCGTCCTCGACAAATGTGCCGTTCGCCTGCGCCTGCGCGCCCCCGGGCCATCTCGACGAGGTTCTCGTCGGGGGTTCGTCACGTACGTCGTGTCCAATCGGCAGGTTGTGATCAACATGATCGACCTGGTCGCGATCCGAGTGTGGAGTGTCGCCACAAAGAGTGACCGATGGTCAACTCGAGGTGACTCTCTGCTTGACCGGGGCATCGGGACGTTGGCACGATGGGGAACAGCACACAAAATATCGCGCATATGACTGCGCAGACCCTGTGGCCGTCCCTTCGGGGGGCGGCCACAGACGTGTTTCCGGAGGTTCGGTGCATCTCTGCTACATCGACGAAGCGGGGAACGGACAGACGCTCGACCCTGCCCGGCCCGACGCGCCACCCGTGCTCGTCGTCGGAGGATTCACTGTTCCTCGGTCCCAGGTGAAGGATCTCACCTGGGACTTCCTCGAGGTGAAGAAGCACTACCGGCCACAGCTGCGTAAGGTCGAGCAGTTGTCCGAGGTGATCCAGCATGAGATCAAAGGCTCGGACGTGAGGAAGAATCTCCGGGCTGGAAACCATCAGTGGCGGCGTGCGGCAATGGAGTTACTGGCTTCCGTGCTCGACATACTGGAACGGCGCGACGCCAGAGTGCTCGCCCGTGTGTGGGTGAAGGAGGAAGGGCTGGCCTTCGACGAGTCCGGGGTGTATCCGGCTTCCGTCGGATCGCTCACCGAGACTTTCCAAGCCCAACTCGCCCATGAGCACTCCCGCGGCATGATGGTTCTCGACAGCCGCACGAAGGTGAAGAACGCTCCCAATGTGCACTGCGTGACCACGCGCAAGTACCGCGCGGGGGGCGACAACCTGCGGGGTGTCATCGAATCGCCCGTCTTCGGACACAGCGACACCCACACACTCCTCCAGGTCGCGGATCTCGTCGTCTCGTCGTTGCTCTTCCCGATCGCCTGCCACACGTACCTGAACGACGTGACATGGAACGTGCACTGCGATGACGCCTACCAGCCGCTGCGGGAGCAGTTCGGCGCCCGTCTCAAGAAGCTCCAGTTCCGGTACCAGGACGCCGGCCGCACATGGCGCGGTGGAGTCGTGGTGTCCGACCGGCGGACGCGGCAGTCGTCCAGCCTCATGTTCGGGCCGGGCAAAGCCGCTGCTCTGCCTCTTGTCCCGGGGCAGTCCGGCGCTGTGGAGGACAGCATGCCGCTTCTGCCGTAACGGGGAGGGCGGACGGGCGCGGCCCCAAGGCATCAGGATCCAGGCATCAGGCCCCAGGCAGCAGAAAGGGGCGGCAGCCAGTCACTGGCCGCCGCCCCCTTCTGGAACTCCGGTGAACCCGGGTGATCCCTACCGCAGTCGCGCCATCAGCGCATGCTCCACGAGAGTGATCAGCGCCGACTTCGCGTCCGCGCGGTGGCGGGCGTCCGTCGTGATGATCGGGGTGTCCGGGCCGATCTGGAGTGCCTCCCGGACCTCGTCCGGGTTGTACGGCTGGCTGCCGTCGAAGCCGTTGAGGGCGATGACGAACGGCAGGCCGCTGTTCTCGAAGTAGTCGACCGCGGGGAAGCAGTCGGCGAGGCGACGCGTGTCGACCAGCACGATCGCGCCGATCGCGCCGCGCACGAGGTCGTCCCACATGAACCAGAAGCGGTCCTGACCGGGAGTACCGAAGAGGTACAGGATCAGGTCCTGGTCCAGGGTGATACGGCCGAAGTCCATGGCCACCGTGGTGGTGGTCTTGTCCCCGGTGTGGGTCAGGTCGTCGATGCCCGCCGAAGCGGACGTCATCACGGCCTCCGTGCGCAGCGGATTGATCTCCGAGACGGCCCCGACGAACGTGGTCTTGCCCACGCCGAAGCCGCCCGCCACCACGATTTTCGCGGACGTGGTGGAGCGGGAAGGCCCTCCGCTAGAGCTTGCGAAGTCCACTGAGCACCCTTTCGAGCAAAGTCACGTCTGGCTGCCCGCCGGAATTCTCGTCGCCGCCGGGCTGATGAATGGCGACCAGGCCTGCCTCCGCCAAGTCGGCGACAAGGATCCTGGCCACGCCGAGAGGGATCGTCAGGAGGGCCGAGATCTCGGCCACCGATTTGATCTCCCGGCAGAGGTTGCAGATTCGCTGATGCTCGGGCAACTGCCCCTGCATCTGGTGTGGTTGTGCGGTGGTGTGTACCAGTGCCTCGATGGCGAGCTGGTACCGCGGCCTGGTGCGGCCGCCCGTCATGGCGTAGGGGCGCACCAGCGGATTGCTGGCGCTTCCGGCCGGAGACGGTTCGGGCGAGCGCCGCTGCGGCTGCACGGGCTGGATGCGCGGCGCCGGCGGCTGGTCGTACGGTGAAGGGCCGGGGCCCTGGGGTGAAACCTGAGGGGAGTACGGCTGCTGACGGCGGGGGGTCGGCGCGGAGGGGAAGTTGTACCGGTTCGGCGAGCCGTCGCCACCCTGGCCCTGGCCTGGGCCGTAGGACCAGTTGCCAGAAGACGAACCGTCTGGGGGTGTTGCCACGTTCTCCTCCTCCGAATGTGCCGGGCCCCGTCAACACGGAGCCGCGTCCCGAAACCTTAAGGCCAAGGGCTGCCAAAACGCATTGTCTGTCTGCTAGTTGAGAAGGCTCCCCTGGAGCTCGGCACGCAGATCCGGCGTGAGGACCGTACCGGCACGGTCCACGAGAAGGGCCATCTCGTACCCAACGAGACCGATGTCCGCTTCCGGATGTGCGAGAACGGCGAGTGAGGAACCGTCGGAAATGGACATGATGAAGAGGAACCCTCGCTCCATCTCCACAACCGTCTGGTTCACGCTCCCGCCCTCGAAGATGCGGGAGGCGCCCGCGGTCAGTGAGGTCAGGCCCGACGCGACGGCCGCGAGCTGGTCGGCGCGGTCGCGCGGGAACCCTTCGGACATTGCCAGAAGGAGTCCGTCGGCGGAGACCACCACGGTGTGGGACACCCCGGGGGTGTTGTCCACGAAGTTGGTGATCAACCAGTTCAGGTTCTGTGCCGCCTGGCTCATCGGGCTCACACTAACGCTCCTGGTTGTAGGTGCTGTCAGGGCCGAGACCCTGACCATTCGTATCGCTTCCTGCATTACGTCCCCGCTGTACGCCCCGGCGCAGGTTGCTCAACCTGCCCCGGACGTCCTCGGGAGCGCGGGAGACCTGGGGGCCGCCCTGTGGGGTCGATTCCGCGGTGCCCTCGACCAGATTGGCCTTCGGTACCCGCCGTGGCAGTCCGGAGGGGGTGACTCCGCCCGCCTTGGGCTCCTTCAGCTGCTCGGCGCGGTGCCACATCTGGTCGTTGCTCGACCGCCAGTCGCCCTTGCCGGTGCCGTTGGTGCCGCTTCCGTTGCTGTCGTTGCCTGATGGTGCTGGTGGTGCGAAGGGCGCCGGTGATTCCTTGCCCACGCTCTGTCCGCCGCCCGCGGTGGCTCCACGGCGGGGGAGCCCGGCGTCGGTGGATCCGCGGCGCGGAAGCCCGGCGTCGGTCAGCTCGTGGGCGTCGGAGGGGCCCGGACCCGGAGAATCGAAGCCTACGCGGTCCGGCTCGGCCACGTCAGTGGCCTGCGCGGATTCCGCTTCGGGAGCGTACTCGGAGGGGTAGCCGTTCGGATACGCGTCCGGCTGCGGCCAGTCGTCCTGGTAGGTCTGCTCCCCGAAGGCGGGGAACCCGTCCGGCCCGGCTGCCTGGGCCGGCTGGTGCTCGTCCTGGACCGGCTCCGCATAGGGGAGTTCCGGGTACTGACCGGCCGGCGGGAAGTACGTCTCGTCGTACGCCGTCTGCTGCTGCTCCGTGTACGGCGTCTGCGGGTCATATGCCGGAGTCTCGCTGTACGCGGCCGGTGTGTCGCCGAACGCGGCCTGCCCGTTCTCGAACCCCTGGGGCTGCGTGCCGTTGTCGTAGGCCTGCTGCGGGTCGAACTCGCCCTGGAAGGACGGAGCCGTGCCCTCGGGGTCCTGCGTCTGGGCCTCCAGGGCCGCGCGGCGCTCGTCGCGCATGAGCGAGCGGCCCACCGGGTCCAGCTCGCGTATGTCGTCCGGGACCTCGGTGTAGCGGCTGTCGTCGAAGCCCAGTTCGGCGGCTGTGCGCAGCGGCGGCGGCTGGACGCTCTGGAACTGTTCGCCCTGGAAGGGCTGCTGTTCGAGCTCCGGGATGATCTGCGAGACCGTGAAGTCGTCGCGCTGTATCTGGTCGCCGCCGCCACCGTGGGTGATCGCGTCGGGGAGCATGACGAGCGACGTCGTGCCGGCCTGCTCACCCGAGGGGCGCAGCTGGACGCGGATGCCGTGCCGGTCGGACAGCCGGCCGACCACGAAGAGGCCCATACGCTGCGAGATCGCGGCGTCCACGGTCGGCGGGTTGGCCAGTTTGTGGTTGATGTCCGCGAAGTCCTCGGCGGTGAGGCCGATGCCCTTGTCGTGGATCTCGACCATGATGCGGCCGTCCGGCAGCCGGGTCGCGGTGACGCGGACCTTGGTCTGCGGGGAGGAGAACGTGGTGGCGTTCTCCAGGAGCTCGGCGAGCAGGTGCACGAGGTCGGTCACCGCGCGGCCGTGGATCTCGGCCTCCGGTACGCCGGACAGCTCGATGCGCTCGTACTGCTCCACCTCGGAGGAGGCGGCGCGCAGCACGTCGACCAGCGGGACCGGCTGGTCCCAGCGGCGGCCCGGCTCCTCGCCGGCGAGGACCAGGAGGTTCTCGCCGTTGCGGCGCATCCGGGTCGCGAGGTGGTCGAGCCGGAAGAGGCTCTCCAGCTGGTCCGGGTCGGCCTCGTTGTTCTCCAGCTCGGTGATCAGGGTCAGCTGGCCCTCGATCAGCGACTGGTTGCGGCGCGACAGGTTGGTGAAGATCGCGTTGATGTTGCCCCGCAGCATGGCCTGCTCGGCGGCGAGCCGTACGGCCTCACGGTGGACCTGGTCGAAGGCGCGCGCGACCTCGCCGATCTCGTCCGTGGTGGTGATCGGGATGGGCTGGACACGGGTGTCCACCCGGCCCGGGTCGGTGCGCGAGAGCTGGTCGACCAGCATCGGCAGGCGCTGCTCGGCGACCCCGAAGGCCGCGTTGCGCAGCTGGCGCATCGAGCGGCTCATCTGGCGGGCCACCATGCCGGCCAGGATGAAGGCGGCGAGCAGCGCGATGACGACGGCGGCACCGGTGATGAAGGCGTCACGCTTGGCGTCGGAGGCGATGGTCGAGGCCTCGGCCACGGCCTTGTCGCCGAGGTCCGCCTCGATCGTGCGGTAGGCGTTGTACTTGGCGGTGTTGACCGCCCACCAGTTCTGGGCCGTGATGCCCTTGTCGGCGAGCGCGACGCGGACACTGGCGTCGGTCGACGGGAGGGTGCCCAGACCGCTGACCATGTCGGTCGGGTCGGACGGCGGCGGTACATAGGTGTCGCCGCGCGCCGCGGCGGTCTCCGCGGCCTCCTTGGCCTGGGCGGCGCCCTCGGTCTGGATCTGCTTCTGGGCCTGCTCCAGCTTGGCGGCGTCGCTCTCGGTGCCACCGCCGATGTACTCCTCGACGGCGATGCCTTCGAGGTACGCGTACGAGGTGAGGGCGACGCGCTGCTTGGCCAGGCTGTCGTCGGAGGGGCCCGGCTTGATCAGCATGTGCATGCCGATGGAGCGCTGGAGGGAGAGGGCCGCCTTGGACAGGGAGATCGCGTAGACCGTACGGCCGTAGCTGGTGATGTTTCCGGTGCCCAGACCGAGCTCGTTGGCGAACTCCATCAGCGGGTGCTGGATCTCGACGTAGCCCTCTTCGGTCTGCACGCCGGTGAGCTTCGAGGTGTACGCGGCCGCGCGCAGGGTGTCGAGCTTGGGCTCCTGCTTGCGGAAGATGCCGAGGCGGCGCTCCAGACCGGCCTTGGGCGGCATGGTCTTGGCGGCCTCGTTGAAGGCGACGGCGGCGGCGTCCGTCTCACCGCGCGCCTTGACGACGGTCGCGTCCTTCTCGCCGTCGCCCTGCAGCAGGGGAGCGGCGGTGATGTCGCGCTCGGCGTACAGCTTGTCGCCGTAGGTCAGGGCGGCGCGGACCAGGCGCGCGGTGTTCTCCGCGTCCTCGGCCTCCTGCCAGGTGTCGATCGAGCTCTTGACCTGGAAGCCGCCCATGACGAGACCGACGACCACGGGTATGAGCAGGATCGCGTTCAGCCTGGTGGGCACACGCCAGTTGCGCGGAGAGAAACGGCCGCCGCTGGGCTTGGGCGGGGCCGTCGGCTCCGAGCCGGGCACATGTGCGGGTGCCGCTCCGCGCGGCGGCGGGGTGAAGTTGCCCCGTGCCGACGGCTCGGGACCGTTCTTGCTTCGCCTCACTCGACCAACAACCTCTCGGCTCGGCACCTTCGTCGTGCCGCGTGTGTCTTTCCGGCCCTTACTGCTGGGCTGCTACTGGGCAGTTACTACTGGGCAGTTCTGGCATTCCAGCACGTCGCTGTGTGCTCGTCCAAACACTCGGAACCGTGAATTCCGGGTGATGTAAGCCCCAGATAAAACGGTCATAAAGAACGAGCCCCGCCAAAAGACGGGGCTTTTGTGAGCACAGGGGCATCAGGTGACCGCTACGCGTGTCGACACCACTCGATATCTCTGTCGAAACGTTATGAACACCGAGGCCGACCGTGTCAAACGACACAGCCGGCTCCCATGCGTCTACGACGACTTCTGTACGGCGTTGCCGTCTCGAGTGCCGGGACATTCTCCTCCGAGCGGGCCCTACCGAAGGCGCGCCATCAAGGCGTGCTCGACCAGCGTGATCAGCGCGCTCTTGGCGTCCGAACGGTGGCGGGCGTCCGTGGTGATGATCGGGGCGTCGGGTCCGATCTGCAGGGCCTCGCGGACTTCCTCGGGAGTGTAGGGCTGGTGTCCGTCGAAGCCGTTGAGGGCGATGACGAACGGCAGGCCGCTGTTCTCGAAGTAGTCGACCGCGGGGAAGCAGTCGGCGAGGCGACGGGTGTCGACCAGGACGACGGCGCCGATCGCGCCGCGTACCAGGTCGTCCCACATGAACCAGAAGCGGTCCTGACCGGGGGTACCGAAGAGGTACAGGATCAGGTCCTGGTCCAGGGTGATACGGCCGAAGTCCATGGCCACCGTGGTGGTGGTCTTGTCCCCGGTGTGGGTGAGGTCGTCGATGCCCGCCGAGGCGGAGGTCATCACGGCCTCGGTGCGCAGCGGGTTGATCTCGGAGACGGCACCCACGAACGTGGTCTTGCCTACACCGAAGCCACCCGCCACCACGATCTTCGCGGAGGTGGTCGCCCGCCCTCCGTCAGAGCTTGCGAAGTCCACTGAGCACCCTTTCGAGCAGTGTCACGGCCGGGGCGCCACCGTTGCTCTCGTCGCCACCGGGCTGGTGGATGGCGACGAGGCCCACCCGCGGAGGGCTGGCGTACCCGCTCGGCCTGACGGCCGAGTTCGTCATTGGGAGTGGTCCGCCATGAGGAGGCGGAAGCGCCGGCGGGTGCCGGACGCTGCGGGGCCGCGGGAGCCTGTGCGGGCTGCTGCGGAGCAGGCTCGTTCTGGGCGCCGTCGCCGCCCTGAGCCTGGTTGAACCAGTTGGTCTCCAGCGTGTCGTACAGCGGTGTACGACCGTCGCCGGGGCTGGTCGCGGGCGGCAGTTCCCAGGCCTCGTTCGGTCCGCGGACCTCGTCGGGCCGCTGGCCGGTGCCCCTGCCGTTGCTGTTGCCGTCCGGCTCCGGAGGGAGCGAGGGGCGGCGGCGCGACTGCGGGCGCTGCTGCGGCGGACGGCTGCCGTTGGTGGGCCGCTCGAACTGCCCGGTGCCACCGCCCTGCCGCTCGTCGTAGCCCTGCGCCGGGAACTGCCCGGTGTCCTGCTGGGCGCCGGGTCCCTGTGCCGGGTACTGGCCGCTCGCGCCGCTGTCGTAGCCGGAGCCGCTGTCGTAACCGGTCGGGGAGTACTGGGCCGGGTCCTGGCGGTTGAACTGGCCACCCGCCTGGGGGTTCTGCCCGCCGCCGGAGGGGTTCGGCGCGCCGAACACGTCCGGGCGGACGAACTGTCCGTTGCCCTGCGGCGCGTGCGTGCCGGGGCGCGGGGCGTTCGGGTCGGAGTAGTCGGGCCGCTGGAACTCGGCGGTGGACGCGGGTCCGCCCGGCCGGTCGTCGATCCGCGGCATCTGCGACGTGACGTCCGGCTCCTCGTGGCCGCGCGGGACGTCCGGCGTGGCACGCGGCACCGGCGGCTGGGCGTTGTCGTCGCTCCAGCTGGGCACCCGTGGCTGCGGGTTGCCGCCCGGCAGCTCGGCTCGCGGCCCGCCACGCGGCGGACCCTGCGGCGACTGCTGCTGAGGACGACGTCCCTGGTCGCCGTTGCCCGCCGGCCGCTGCTGGCCCTGCGGGAAGCCGGGGCCGCGGTTGCCGCCGTTGGTGTCCTGGCGTGCGCCGCCGAACAGGTCCTGGCGGCCGGAGTCGTTGTTGCCGAAGCCGTTGAAGCTCTGCTGCGGAGCACCCGCGGGAGCGGGCCTGCCCTGCGGGGGCTGCTGGGGGGACTGCGGGTTCCGCGGTCCACCGGGCGCACCCGGTCCGCCCGGACGGCCGCCACCGGCGTCCGGCCTGGGCAGCGCGGCGCGCGGCGCGGCACCGGCCGCGACCTGGCCACGCTGCGGCGGGGGGTTCAGCCGGCCGCCGTTGCCACCGCCGCTGCCGGCCGCGGGAGCACCCGCGCCGAGAGCGGGACCGCCCCGGCGGGCCGCCGCGACACCGGCCGCGGCCTGCGCCGCCGCCGGACCGCCGACGGCGGGGGCACCCTGGCCCTGCTTGTTGCCCGGCACCTTGCGGCCGCCCTGGGCGACGTCGACGGGGAGCATGACCAGCGCGGTCGTACCACCGGAGTCGGAGGGACGCAGCTGGATGCGGATGCCGTGCCGCTGCGACAGCCGGCCGACCACGAACAGACCCATGCGGCGGGAGACGGAGACGTCCACGGTGGGCGGCGAGGCGAGCCGCTCGTTGATGGCCGCGAGGTCCTCGGGCGAGAGGCCGATACCGGTGTCGTGGATCTCGATCAGCACGCGGCCGTCGGGCAGCGCGTGACCGGTCACCTTGACCTTGGTCTGCGGGGAGGAGAACGAGGTGGCGTTCTCAAGGAGCTCGGCGAGCAGGTGCACGAGGTCGTTGACCACGCGTCCCGCGACCTCGGTGGTGGGCACCGACGACAGCTCGATGCGCTCGTACTGCTCCACCTCGGAGGCGGCGGCACGGAGCACGTCGACCAGCGGGACCGGGCGGGTCCAGCGGCGGCCGGGCTCCTCACCGGCGAGGACCAGGAGGTTCTCGCCGTTACGGCGCATACGGGTCGCGAGGTGGTCGAGCTTGAAGAGGGAGGACAGCTGGTCCGGGTCGGCCTCGCGGGACTCCAGCTCGGAGATGAGCGAGAGCTGACGCTGGATGAGGCCCTGGGAACGGCGCGAGAGGTTGGTGAACATCGCGTTGACGTTGCCTCGCAGGAGGGCCTGCTCGGCGGCCAGTCGGACGGCCTCGCGGTGCACGTCGTCGAAGGCCGCGGCCACCTGGCCGATCTCGTCCCGGGAGTGCACACCGACCGACTCGACGGACGTGTCGACGTCCTGCGGGTCGGACTCGGACAGCTGCTTGACCAGCTCGGGCAGCCGGTCCTGGGCGACCTTCGTCGCCGTGTCCTGCAGCCGGCGCAGCGAGCGGATCATCGAGCGGGCCACCACGAAGGCGCCGACCAGCGAGACTCCGAGCACCAGCAGGATCAGCGCACCCGAGAAGATGGCTTCCTGCTCGGACTCGTTGCGCAGCTCGCGGGCCTTCTGCTCCATCTGGTTGAGGAGCGTCAGCTCGATCTTCGACATCTCCTGGATCTTGGAGGAGTCGGCGTCCACCCAGTCCAGGTAGGAGCGCTTGGCCTGGAGCTGCAGACCGTTGTTGCGCTGGAGCACACGCTGCAGATAGCCGTCCGCGTCCTTGATGGTCGGGCTCGGCTCGTCCAGGGGCTTGGTGAGCGAGGCCGCGTTGCCCTCGTAGATGGACGCGAAACTGGTGAGCTCGAACCGCTGGTTCTCGAAGGCGGAGAGGCCGTACTGCCGGTCGTTCGGGGAGAGCTCACCGAACGTCTTGTCCGTGGCGGGCAGGGCCGCGGCGACGATCGCGCGCTGGATGGACGCGTACTCCTTGGCGGTGGAGAACGCCGCCAGGGCGCGCGTGCGCTGGATCATCTCCGGGTTGCTGGTCGCCTCGGCCATGTCCTGTGAGAGGCCGAGCAACTGCTCGATCAGCCGGTGGTACGCCTCGACCGACTGAGAGGAGTTGTCCTCGTCCTGGAAGGCGTTGTTGCGGATGCCGCTCAGGGTGTTCAGCTGGGTGGCGATGGCCACCACGTTGTCCCGGACACCGTCGAGGTTCTCGTTGTTGTCCGCGTCGTCGAGCTCGTGGGTGCGCTCCATGAAGTCGGCGCGCGCACGGTCGGTCTTGTCGCGGAGGCCCTTGATCGAGACGTCGCTCGCCTTGGTGCCGTTGGCGAGGGGGCCGGCCGACTTGTCGCGCTCCTCCTGGAGCGCGGCGGCGAGCTCGGTCGCCTGCTTCGTCATGTCGGTCAGCAGCTTCATGTTCTCGAGCTGCTGGATCTCGTCCATGGTGTCGCTGATGCGCAGGGCACCCAGCGAGGTCGCGGCGACCACGGGCAGGGCGAGCAGTGAGACCAGACGCGTGGAGATGCGCCAGTTGCGCAGGGCTATTCGTGAGCCGGGGCCGGTGGGGCCCTTCGGCTTCGGCGGCGCGGAGGGGGTGGTGCCGGGAGCACCGTTCGCCGCGTTCGGGCCGCCCTTGCCCTGGGCGCCACCTGGCGCGCCGGGCCGCGAAGAGCGGTCACCACTGTTGCCGGCCTGCGCCGGTCCCGGGTTCTGGGCGTGCTGGGGCGAGGAGCCGACTGCCCTGTGGCCAGTCCCGCCTTGCGGCTCCGGCTCCGCCGAAGCGCTGCCATCCCTCTTGAAACGTCCCTGCACTAGCGTCGCAACCTCTGGACCAGGCGCCCCTCCGCGTGAACGGCGGGACGGTGTCGGCGTCTTGGGAGCGCCCTGAAGCTACTCCCAGTGGTGGTCGTGAGTGACCGGCGCAGGCTCCCCTTTCCCGCCGCCACTCGGCGCTGCGTTGCGCCCCTGCGCGCCGGTTCATTCCTGCGGCGGTCCGTGGAATTCCAGCACAGTGCCGGATCTCCAACAAGGCCCATGGGTCATGCTGTGACCTCCGTGACGCCTTGTGAGTGCGGAGTTACGAGACGTAGAAAGTGACCTCACTCATAAGGGGCACATCAGGACGAGACCTTCATGAGTGGCTGGTGTCCCAGTCGAGATGATCAGGAGCGGAATGATGTCTTCAGTGGTGCAATGTCCGTTTAGTGGCGTGGAGTTGAAGGCCCGAATTAGCCGGTTTGCCTACTGCTGAGTGAGGAAACTCACACGACGATCACGGTGTCTTCACGGCTTCGACAGGGAACCGCGTGTTTAGCCTGACGCTTTACAGGGATGGCAAATCCGACAACCTGCGCCTACGCGACGGTTCCCGAACCCGCCGGCGCCTCTACCGAACAGGGCCTGTAACCCCAGATGAAGACGACGATGATGTTCCGCAACATAGCCAACCCGCGACGCACCACGCTGGCGCACCTGGAGGACCTCCAGGACGCCGAGGGGGCGCGTACGCCGGAGCAGTCGGAGCAGCCCGTCGAGCACGCGGAGCTCCCCGCGCAGACGGCCAACCCCCGGCGCACCATCCTGATGGACGTGCCGGTCGCCACGACGATCACGGAGTAACCCTCCCACGGCCCTCCCACGGGCCCCCGCCCGGATGCCTCTCGCGCCTGGTGCGCACACCTCGTGCGCGACCCGTCCGCTCGCGACGTGCGCGACAAGTGCGCGAGGCGGCCGCCCCTTGCCGCGTTAGCCTGGAGCGTCAGACTTCAGACTCCGGCCAGCTCAGTGAGGGGCGCAAGGATCCCGTGCGCATCGCCAGGTTCTCCATCGACGGCAACGTCGCGTTCGGTGCGGTCGAGGGCGAGAGCCCTCCTGGATCGACCGACGGCCTCGTGCTCGACATCATCAAGGGCATCCCGTTCGCGGACTTCGAGCTCTCCGGGACCAAGGTCCCGCTGAGCAAGGTCCGCCTCCTGCCGCCCGTGCTCCCGAACAAGGTCGTGGCCTTCGGCCGCAACTACGCGGACCACGCCAAGGAGATGGGCGGCGAGGTGCCCGACGCCCCGTTCGCCTTCTTCAAGCCGTCCACCTCGGTGATCGGCTCCGGCGACGACATCGCGTACCCCTCCTTCTCCCAGGAGCTGCACCACGAGGCGGAACTCGCCGTGGTCATCGGCCGGATGTGCCGGGAGGTCCCGCGGGAACGCGTCAAGGACGTGATCCTCGGCTACACCTGCGCGAACGACGTCACCGCACGCGACGTCCAGCGGCGCGAGAAGCAGTGGGCGCGGGCCAAGGGCTTCGACACGTCCTGCCCGCTGGGTCCCTGGGTGGAGACGGACCTCGACCCGTCCGACCTCACCATCCAGTGCACGGTCAACGGACAGCAGCGCCAGCTCGGCCGCACCAGCGAGATGACGAACTCCATCGAGGACCTGATCGTCAACATCACCGAGGCCATGACGCTGCTCCCCGGCGACGTGATCCTCACGGGCACCCCCGCGGGGGTGGGCCCGCTCAGTGTCGGCGACGAGGTCGCCGTCACCATCGAAGGCATCGGCACTCTCACCAACAAGGTGATCAAGCGTGGTTAACGGACCTGTCCGCGTACGTTTCTGTCCGTCCCCGACCGGCAACCCCCACGTGGGCCTGGTCCGCACGGCCCTGTTCAACTGGGCGTTCGCCCGCCACACCGGCGGCACGTTCGTCTTCCGCATCGAGGACACCGACGCGGCCCGTGACTCCGAGGAGTCCTACGAGCAGCTCCTGGACTCGCTGCGCTGGCTGGGCTTCGACTGGGACGAGGGCCCCGAGATCGGCGGCCCCCACGCGCCGTACCGCCAGTCGCAGCGCATGGACATCTACCAGGACGTCGCGCGCAAGCTCCTCGACGCGGGGCGCGCCTACCACTGCTACTGCTCGACGGAGGAGCTGGACGTCCGCCGTGCCGCCGCCCGCGCCGCGGGCAAGCCGTCCGGCTACGACGGCCACTGCCGCGAGCTGACCGCCGAGCAGAAGAGCGCGTACGAGGCGCAGGGCCGCACCTCCATCGTCCGCTTCCGGATGCCCGACGAGGCGATCACCTTCACGGACCTGGTCCGCGGGGACATCACCTACCTCCCGGAGAACGTGCCGGACTACGGGATCGTCCGCGCCAACGGCGCCCCGCTCTACACGCTGGTCAACCCGGTCGACGACGCCCTGATGGAGATCACCCACGTCCTGCGCGGCGAGGACCTGCTCTCCTCCACCCCGCGCCAGATCGCCCTCTACAAGGCGCTCGTCGAACTGGGCATCGCCAAGGAGACCCCGGCCTTCGGCCACCTCCCGTACGTGATGGGCGAGGGGAACAAGAAGCTCTCCAAGCGGGACCCGGAGTCCTCCCTGAACCTCTACCGGGAGCGCGGGTTCCTCCCGGAGGGCCTGCTGAACTACCTGTCCCTCCTCGGCTGGTCGCTCTCGGCGGACCGCGACATCTTCACGATCGAGGAGATGGTCGCCGCCTTCGACATCTCCGACGTGAACCCCAACCCGGCCCGCTTCGACCTCAAGAAGTGCGAGTCGATCAACGGCGACCACATCCGGCTGCTCGACGTGAAGGAGTTCGCCGAGCGCTGCGCCCCCTGGCTGGCGGCCCCCTTCGCCCCCTGGGCGCCGGAGGACTTCGACCCGGCCAAGTGGGACGCGATCGCCCCGCACGCCCAGACCCGCCTCAAGGTCCTCTCCGAGATCACCGACAACGTCGACTTCCTGTTCCTCCCGGAGCCGGCCTTCGACGAGGCGTCCTGGACCAAGGCGATGAAGGACGGCTCGGACGCGCTGCTCGGCACGGCCCGCGAGAAGCTCGCCTCCGCGGACTGGACCTCGGCGGACTCCCTCAAGGAGGCCGTACTGGCTGCGGGCGAGGCCCACGGCCTCAAGCTCGGCAAGGCGCAGGCCCCGGTCCGCGTGGCCGTCACCGGCCGCACGGTGGGCCTGCCGCTCTTCGAGTCCCTGGAGATCCTGGGCAAGGAGAAGTCGCTGAGCCGCATCGACGCCGCGCTGGCGAAGCTGACCGGCCCGGCACCCACCGCCTGACCTGCTCACGCACCGGCGGTACCGTCGGTGCATGAGCATCGGAGCCGGCGTGATCGAAGCCGTGGTGTGGGACGTCGACGACACGATCTTCGACTACACCACGGCGGACCGCGTCGGTATGCGGGGACATCTCGCGGCCGAGGGCCTGCTCGACGGGTACGTCTCCGTCGAGCAGGCCCTCGGGCGTTGGCGCGAGCTCACCGACCGGCAGTGGGCGAGGTTCGCGGCGGGCGAGGTGGACTGGGAGGGCGGCCGGCGCGACCGGGTGCGGGCGTTCCTCGACCGGCCGCTGACCGACACGGACGCGGAGAGCTGGTTCGTCCGCTACCTCGGTCATTACGAGCGGGCCTGGGCGCTGTTCCCTGATGTGCTGCCCGTCCTCGACCTGCTGGCGGGCAGCCACCGTCACGCGGTGCTCTCCAACTCCAGCCTCCGGGTCCAGGAGCACAAGCTGAGCGTCCTCGGCGTACGGGACCGCTTCGAATCGGTGCTGTGCGCGGCCGAACTGGGCGTCTCCAAGCCCGCGGCGGAGGCCTTCCACGCGGCGTGCGAGGCCCTGGAACTGCCCCCGCACAAGGTCGCGTACGTCGGGGACCACCCGGAGATCGACGGGCGGGGCGCGGCCGACGCCGGGCTGTTCTCGGTGTGGATCGACCGCACGGGCGTGAGGGCCGTCACGCCCCCCGCCCCGGACGCCGCACCGGGCCCGTCCGCGCAGGGGCCCGCCCGCCTGCGCCGGATCGCCTCGCTGGCCGAACTCCCCGCGATCCTCCGGCCCGATACCCGTTTTGGAGCGCCGTCCACCTTCAGGTAATGTTCTTCCTGCGCCGCCGGAGAGCAGACCGAAAGGTCCAGAAGCCGGAAGCGCAAGCTAAAACAAAATCCCCGTCGGGGTTGAGTTTCAGTGGCCTATGGTGTAATTGGCAGCACGACGGTTTCTGGTTCCGTTAGTCTAGGTTCGAGTCCTGGTAGGCCAGCTCGCAGAGCTTATCTGCACAGCAGAGACCAACTCTGCAAGGCCCCCGTTGTGTAGCGGCCTAGCACGCCGCCCTCTCAAGGCGGTAGCGCCGGTTCGAATCCGGTCGGGGGTACAGATCCTTCCCAGGGGGACAGTCCGGGTCGCACCCGCTGCCTCTCATGCAGGATCGCTAGGGCCCCCGTTGTGTAGCGGCCTAGCACGCTGCCCTCTCACGGCAGTAGCGCCGGTTCGAATCCGGTCGGGGGTACAGGTGGTCTAGACCATCATTGGGCTATGGTGTAATTGGCAACACGACGGTTTCTGGTTCCGTTGTTCTAGGTTCGAGTCCTGGTAGCCCAGCTGGATCACTCGTGATCCTCGCCCCCGTTGTGTAGCGGCCTAGCACGCTGCCCTCTCACGGCAGTAGCGCCGGTTCGAATCCGGTCGGGGGTACCCGAGAAACAGAAGAAGCCCTTCCCCGCCGGGGGAGGGCTTTTTTCGTGCCGCGCGCTTCGGCGCCGTGCCGCCTTCGCCGTCTTCGGCGCTGAGCTGCGAGGACATCAACTCCGGCCGTTCGCTGCGGCGTTGAAGCGATCGGCCGGGGGAGTCGAGGTACGGGGAATCTGGCGGGACGCGGGATCAGCTGGTGCGGCGCAGGGCCTCCGACAGGCGCCCGGCCGCGTCGATGACCGCCTGGGCGTGCATCCGGCCCGGGTGCCGCGTCAGCCGCTCGATCGGGCCCGACACCGAGACCGCCGCGACCACGCGGTTCGAGGGGCCGCGCACCGGCGCGGACACGGACGCGACGCCCGGCTCGCGCTCGCCGATCGACTGGGCCCAGCCCCGGCGCCGTACCCCGGACAGGGCCGTCGCCGTGAAGCGGGCGCCCTGGAGGCCGCGGTGCAGACGCTCCGGCTCCTCCCAGGCCATCAGGATCTGCGCCGAGGAGCCCGCCTTCATGGTGAGCGTCGAGCCGACCGGGACCGTGTCCCTGAGGCCCGACAGACGCTCCGCCGCGGCGACACAGATCCGCATGTCGCCCTGGCGGCGGTAGAGCTGCGCGCTCTCGCCCGTGAGATCGCGGAGGTGGGTGAGCACCGGGCCCGCCGTCGCGAGGAGACGGTCCTCGCCGGCGGCCGCGGCCAGCTCGGCGAGCCTGGGGCCGAGAATGAAACGGCCCTGCATGTCCCGCGCCACCATCCGGTGGTGTTCGAGTGCCACGGCGAGGCGATGTGCCGTGGGCCGTGCCAGTCCGGTCGCCGCGACCAGGCCCGCGAGGGTGGCCGGACCGGACTCCAGTGCGCTCAGGACAAGGGCTGCCTTGTCCAGAACGCCGACGCCGCTACTGTTGTCCATGACACGATACTCGCGTCTCACTCTGTGAAACGCAAGTTCAATTTTCCGCGGAACGCGCCACCCTGATACATACACGGCCCGCGGACCGACGGGCCTGGCGGAAGACGTCCGGTACGAGGGGTACGGACGCCCGCCGCCCCCGAAATCTCTAGTTGGGCCGGCGCCTCACAGGCCGGCCGGAGGGAAAGCGATGGGTAGGACACTCGCGGAGAAGGTCTGGGACGACCATGTCGTCCGGCGCGCGGAGGGCGAGCCCGACCTTCTCTTCATCGATCTGCACCTGCTGCACGAGGTGACCAGCCCCCAGGCCTTCGACGGACTCCGTCAGGCGGGGCGCCCCGTGCGCCGGCTCGACCTCACCATCGCCACCGAGGATCACAACACCCCGACCCTCGACATCGACAAGCCCATCGCGGACCCGGTCTCCCGCGTCCAGCTGGAGACGCTGCGCAAGAACGCCGCCGACTTCGGTGTGCGCCTGCACTCGCTGGGCGACGTCGAGCAGGGTGTCGTGCACGTCGTGGGCCCGCAGCTGGGCCTCACCCAGCCCGGCACCACGGTCGTGTGCGGTGACTCCCACACCTCCACGCACGGCGCCTTCGGCGCGCTGGCCTTCGGCATCGGCACCTCCCAGGTCGAGCACGTGCTCGCCACCCAGACCCTGCCGCTGGCCCGCCCCAGGACCATGGCCATCACGGTCGACGGCGAACTGCCCGAGGATGTCACGGCCAAGGACCTGATCCTGGCGATCATCACCAAGATCGGCACGGGCGGCGGCCAGGGCTACATCCTGGAGTACCGCGGCTCCGCCATCGAGAAACTCTCGATGGAGGCCCGGATGACCATCTGCAACATGTCGATCGAGGCCGGCGCCCGCGCGGGCATGATCGCCCCCGACGAGACCACCTTCGCGTACATCGAGGGCCGCGCCCACGCCCCCCAGGGCGAGGACTGGGACGCCGCCGTCGCGTACTGGAAGACCCTCAAGTCGGACGACGACGCGGAATTCGACGCGGAGGTCGTCATCGACGCCGCCTCCCTCGCGCCGTTCGTCACCTGGGGCACCAACCCCGGGCAGGGCGCACCGCTTTCGGCGGCCGTCCCCGACCCTGCTTCGTACGAAGACGCTTCGGAGCGCTTCGCTGCCGAAAAGGCCCTGGAGTACATGGGGTTGACCGCCGGACAGGCGCTGCGCGACATCAAGGTCGACACCGTCTTCGTAGGTTCGTGCACCAACGGTCGTATCGAGGACCTGCGGGCCGCGGCGTCCGTCGTCGAGGGCCACAAAGTCGCCGACGGCGTACGGATGCTGGTCGTCCCCGGTTCCGCCCGGGTCGGTCTGCAGGCCGTCTCCGAGGGCCTGGACCTGGTCTTCAAGGAGGCCGGCGCCGAATGGCGGCACGCGGGCTGCTCGATGTGTCTGGGCATGAACCCCGACCAGCTGGCCCCCGGTGAGCGCTCCGCGTCCACCTCCAACCGCAACTTCGAGGGCAGGCAGGGCAAGGGCGGCCGTACGCACCTGGTGTCGCCGCAGGTCGCCGCCGCCACCGCGGTACTGGGCCATCTGGCGTCCCCCGCCGACCTGTCCGAAGCCGACGCCGACGTCCCTGCGCCCGCTGGAGTCTGAGAGCCATGGAAGCATTCACCACACACACCGGCCGGGCGGTGCCGCTGCGCCGCAGCAACGTCGACACCGACCAGATCATCCCCGCCCACTGGCTCAAGAAGGTGACCAGGGACGGTTTCGAGGACGGGCTGTTCGAGGCCTGGCGCAAGGACCCGTCCTTCATCCTCAACCAGCCCGAGCGCACCGGCGCCACGGTCCTGGTCGCGGGACCCGACTTCGGCACCGGCTCCTCGCGTGAGCACGCCGTGTGGGCCCTGCAGAACTACGGCTTCAAGGCCGTCGTCTCGTCCCGCTTCGCCGACATCTTCCGGGGCAACTCTCTCAAGAACGGCCTGCTCACGGTGGTTCTGGAGCAGAAGATCGTGGACGCGCTGCAGGAGCTCACCGAGAAGGACCCGCAGGCCCAGGTCACGGTCGACCTGGAGGCTCGTGAGGTGCGTGCCGAGGGCATCACGGCCGCCTTCGACCTCGACGAGAACGCCCGCTGGCGGCTGCTGAACGGGCTGGACGACATCTCCATCACCCTGCAGAACGAGGCGGACATCTCCGCGTACGAGGCCAAGCGGCCCTCGCACAAGCCGCGGACCGTCCAGGTCTGACCGGACGTACCCGGAGCCGGTCCCGGAAGTGACCCCGGACCCCGGCCCGCAAGGCTGATTCAGGCCAGGCAACAGACCTCTGTACCCCCAATCGTGGACGGTTGGGGGTACATCTGTGTCCGCCCTCGGAAGGGGTGTTCAGGCCGTTGTGATTGGCTGCAACTACCCTTGTTTCAAGGGGCCTTGGTGGGGTAGCCGAGCACTGGCAGAGTCTTGTGGGGAGGTGCGCGGGAGGTCCTCGGGGGGCGGTAGTTACCCCCTGCGCAGGCGACAACTCGCCCCAGATGGCACAATCTGTGCATGGAACACGACGGCCAACTCGAGCTCTATGCGGCGGTCGCGTCCCAACTCAAGGAAGCGCACACAACGGTGCGCGCACTGCAAGTCCCGGAGGGCGTACGAATGGCGCTGACCCGGAAGCTGCTGGTCATTACGGCCGTGGCCAAACATGATCTCGCCGATGCGACAAGGCGTCTGGAGCGGTTCACGACGGACCTCGACGAGGGCCGAATCCCCGAAGAGGAACGCTGAGGAACTTGGCGACAGCCCCAGTTCGTTGCGGCACAAGGGTGATTAGCCCGTTTCGTGTTTGATTTGCGGTATATATCTGCCTAACGTGCGAAAAAGCTTGAACACTTTCGTTCTGGCAATGTCTCCGAAGGGGAAGACGTGAACAAGGCGCAGCTCGTAGAAACGATTGCCGACAAGGTCGGCGGGCGTCAGCAGGCCGCAGACGCGGTCGACGCCGTACTGGACGCCATCGTGCGTGCAGTTGTCGGCGGGGACCGGGTCTCGGTCACCGGCTTCGGTTCCTTCGAAAAGGTGGAGCGTCCGGCCCGCTACGCCCGCAACCCGCAGACCGGAGAGCGCGTTCGGGTCAAGAAGACCTCCGTGCCGCGGTTCCGCGCGGGCCAGGGTTTCAAGGACCTGGTGAGCGGTTCCAAGAAGCTCCCGAAGAACGATGTCGCGGTCAAGAAGGCCCCCAAGGGCAGCCTGAGCGGTGGCGCCTCCGCCACGGTCAAGAAAGCTGCGGCCAAGAAGGCCACCACCGCCAAGAGGGCGTCGGCCGCCGCGAAGAAGACCACGGCCCCGGCGCGCAAGACGACCGCCAAGAAGACCTCGGCGGCGGCGAAGAAGACCACGGCCACGGCCAAGAAGACGACCGCGAAGAAGACCTCCGCGGCCGCCAAGAAGACCACGGCCAAGAAGACCACCGCCAAGAAGGCGGCGGCGAAGAAGGCCCCCGCGAAGAAGGCCACGGCCAAGAAGGCCCCGGCCAAGAAGTCGGCGGCCCGCACGACCACCGCCAAGAAGGCCACCGCCCGCAGGTAGACAGGGGCGCAGGGCATACACGCGCCGGGCCGGGCTCCCACGGGGGAGCCCGGCCCGCGGCGTTCCCGGAAGCGGAACCCGGCTGCGGAAGGTCTGCTCAGAAGGTCTGCAGGGTCACCAGGGTGATGCGGCGCTCGCTCTGCCCGCCCTCGCCACCGCCCTCGCCCTCGGCCCCGCCTTCGACCTCGATCCGTACGCGCTGCCCCGGACGGAGCAACCGGAGGCCGCCCTTGTCGAACGCCGGGGCGTCGAAGGGCACCGGGGTGCCGTCGTCGAGCAGCACCTGGCCGGTGCGGGTGTCGGGGTCGTATGTGTACGCGGTCGCCTGCATGGGGGAAGCGTATGCGGTGCGTCGGCGGAGAGCCCGAGGAGCCCGGAGAAGCCGGAGAAGACGGGGCCCCGGAGAGGCTGGAGAGGCGGCCGGAACGGCTGGGGAAACCGGAGAGGCTCAGGCGGCTTTGAGGCGCTCGACGGCCGACTCCGTGCGGGGTCCCACTCCCAGCGTCAATGCCGCCCGCAGGTCCGCGCCGGTGTCCACGTCCTGGCGTACGGAATCCACCCCGGTCAGCAGGAGTTCCGCGGCGCCCGAGGCGCGGTGGCGGGCCCGGGAATCCGTTCCGAAAGCGGGAAGCAATTCGTGGCCCGGAGCCGCGGCCAGGAGAGTGGTGCCGATTCCGGCGGCATCCGTGAGGAAAGCGCGAGGGAATTCGGCGGCCGCGGTGAGGACCCGGCCCAATTCCAGCGGGCGCAGCGCGGGCAGATCCGCGTTCAGGGCGGCCAGTGGGGCGTGCGGGTTTCGGGCGCGTACGGTCGCCGCCGCGTGCCGCAGGGCGGCGTTCAGGCCGCCCCCGGGCTCGTCCGGGACGATGCGGGCGCCCAGGGCGGCCAGCTCGCGCCCGGCCAGCGCGTCCCCCGTGACCACTGCCACATTCGCGACGCCTGGGCAGGCCAGCGCCGCCGCCACCGTGTCCTGCGCGAAGGCGAGAGCGAGCCCCGGGCGCAGGCCGTCGGCCGCGGTGTCCGAGAGCCTGCTCTTCGCCCGCGCCAGGGCTTTCAGGGGTACGACCAAGGTCCACTGCACGAGCGTTCTGCCCCTCCCTTGTCGCGTCTATTGTCACCCGGGCACCGGAACGGGTCCGAAGCCGGGGCGTACGGTGTTCTCGACAGACCGGCGGCCCGGGGCGACACTTGTGCGGCCCCCAGGCCCAAGAGGAAGGTGTTCGCGTGTCCCGCCGCAGAATCAGCTTCTGGTACCGCTTCGCAGCGGTCCTGTGCAAACCGCCACTGGTGGTTCTGATCAAGCGGGACTGGCGTGGAATGGAGCACATTCCTGCCGATGGCGGATTTATCACCGCGGTGAACCACAATTCACACGTGGACCCGTTCGCGTACGGACACTTCCAGTACAACACCGGGCGGGTTCCGCGTTTCCTCGCCAAGAGCGGGCTTTTCAAGACGGGTTTCGTGGGGGCGGCCATGCGGGGGACCGGGCAGATCCCGGTGTACCGCGAGAGTTCCGACGCGCTCAGCGCCTACCGGGCCGCGATCGACGCCGTACGGCGCGGGGAGTGCGTCGCCTTCTATCCCGAGGCCACCCTCACCCGTGATCCCGGCCTGTGGCCGATGACCGGCAAGACGGGTGCGGCGCGGGTCGCCCTGGAGACCAGGTGCCCGGTGATCCCGGTGGCCCAGTGGGGCGCCAACCACCTGCTGGCTCCGTACGCCAAGAAGCCCGACCTCTTCCCGCGCAAGACGCACCACGTGCTCGCGGGCCCGCCCGTGGACCTCTCGCGCTTCTACGACAAGGAGATGACCCCCGACCTCCTGAACGAGGCGACGGAGGTCATCATGGCCGCGATCACCGCGCAGCTGGAGACGATCCGCGGTGAGAAGGCGCCCGCCACGCGCTACGACCCGCGCCAGGTGCGCAGGGAGCAGCGGCGCCGGACGCGGGAACAGGAAGCCCAGGACGAGCAGGCCGCGCGGGACGAGCAGGGGGACGAGCGGGAACGGACCGCGCAGACGGCGGATGCGGCGGACGCGGCGGATGCGACAGACTCGGCCGGGACAGCGGGTACGACAGAGGCGGCGCAGGCGGAGCCGGCGCAGCACCTGACCGAGGCAGAGCACGAAAAGGGGCACGGCAAGTGACGACATCCGGCAGGCCCGTCAAGGCGACCGTCTTCGGGACCGGATCGTGGGGCACGGCCTTCGGCGTGGTGCTCGCCGACGCCGGCTGCGACGTGACGCTGTGGGGACGGCGGGCCGGGCTCGCCGAGACGGTCAACTCCACCCGGACGAACCCCGACTACCTGCCGGGCATCGAACTCCCGCGGAACCTGCGGGCCACCACGGACGCCGCCGAGGCCGCCCACGACGCCGACTTCACGGTGCTCGCCGTCCCCTCGCAGACACTGCGCGGGAACCTGGCGGAGTGGGCGCCGCTGCTCGCGCCCGGCACGGTGCTCGTGTCCCTCATGAAGGGCGTCGAACTCGGCTCCGCGATGCGGATGAGCGAGGTGATCGAGGACGTCGCGAAGATCGGCGCCGACCGGATCGCCGTGGTCACCGGGCCCAACCTGGCCCGTGAGATCGCCGCCCGGATGCCGGCCGCCGCCGTGGTCGCGTGCAGCGACGAAGGGGTGGCCCAGCGCCTCCAGGCCGCCTGCCACACGCCGTACTTCCGCCCGTACACCAACACCGACGTGGTGGGCTGTGAACTCGGCGGCGCCGTCAAGAACGTCATCGGCCTCGCCGTCGGTATCGCGGACGGCATGGGACTGGGCGACAACGCCAAGGGGTCCCTCATCACACGAGGGTTGGCGGAGACGACCCGGCTCGGGCTCGCGATGGGCGCCGACCCGCTGACGTTCTCCGGGCTCGCGGGCCTGGGCGACCTCGTGGCGACCTGTTCCTCACCGCTCTCGCGCAACCACACCTTCGGCACCAACCTCGGCAAGGGCATGACCCTCCAGGAGACCATCGCGGTCACCAGGCAGACCGCCGAAGGCGTCAAGTCCTGTGAGTCCGTGATGGACTTGGCGCGCCGGCACGGGGTCGACATGCCCATCACGGAGACCGTCGTCGGCATCGTCCACGAGGGCAAGCCGACGGTCGTCGCGGTCAAGGAACTGATGGGGCGCAGCGCCAAACCCGAACGACGCTGAGGGCCGTCCCCGCGACACTCGGCAACCGTCCGGGCGACGCACAGCGACCAGCCCCCATGGACGCTGACTCAGCGCAGTACCAACGGGTACGCTCAACGCGATATGAGCACTGAGAACCTTCCCCAGAGCCCTGAGCAGAGCCCTGAGCAGCCGCCGCGCAAGCCGCGCGTGGCTGTCGTCTTCGGCGGCCGCAGTTCCGAACACGGGATCTCCATGGTCACCGCCGGTGCCGTGCTGCGGGCCATCGACCGGACCACGTACGACGTCCTGCCGATCGGCATCACCCGGGAAGGCCGTTGGGTGCTCACCGCGGACGCGCCGGACCGGATGACGATCACCGAGCGCCGTACGCCCGACGTCGAGGAACTCGCCGAGTCGAGCGAGGGCGGCGTGATCCTGCCCGTCGACCCCGCCAACCGCGAGGTGGTCTACAGCGAGCCGGGCTCGGTTCCCAAGGCGCTCGGCGAGGTCGACGTCGTCTTCCCGGTGCTGCACGGCCCGTACGGGGAGGACGGCACCCTGCAGGGCCTGCTGGAGCTGTCCGGTGTGCCGTACGTCGGTTCCGGTGTGCTCGCCTCGGCCGTCGGCCAGGACAAGGAGTACATGAAGCGGGTGTTCACCTCCTTCGGGCTGCGGGTCGGCCCGTACGTGGTGGTCCGGCCCCGCGAGTGGGAGCAGGACGAGCCGACGGCCCGCAAGAAGATCATCGACTTCGCGGGGGAGCACGGCTGGCCGCTCTTCGTGAAGCCCGCGCGTGCGGGGTCCTCCATCGGCATCACCAAGGTCGAGGACCTGTCCGGTCTCGACGAGGCGATCGAGGAGGCGCGCCGCCACGACCCGAAGTTCCTGGTGGAGGCGTTGCTGCGGGGCCGCGAGATCGAGTGCGGGGTCCTGGAGTTCGAGGACGGGCCCCGGGCCTCGGTGCCGGCCGAGATCCCGCCGGTGCAGTCGCACACGTACTACGACTTCGAGGCGAAGTACATCGACTCGACGCCCGGCCTCGTGCCCGCCCCGCTGACCCCCGAGCAGACCGCCGAGGTGCGGCGCCTCGCGGTCGAGGCCTTCGACGCGGCGTCCTGCGAGGGGCTGGTCCGGGCGGACTTCTTCCTCACCGAGGACGGCGAGTTCGTGATCAACGAGATCAACACGATGCCCGGCTTCACACCCATCTCCATGTACCCGAAGATGTGGGAGGCGACGGGAGTCCCCTACCCGCAACTGGTGGACACCCTGCTCCAGGCGGCCCTACGCAGAAAAACAGGCTTGCGCTGACCCACGCGACCGGCGGGGCGGCAGCCGGGGGCGCGGGGAACGGCGCAATCTTCTGCCTTCGGGGGACGCGGCCAACGGCGGGGTCGTGCGCTTTTGGAGGCGCGGCCAACGCTGGGGTCCTGTGCTTTTTGGGGGCGCGGGGAACTGCGCAATCTTTTGAGGGGCGCGGGGAACTGCGCGACCAGCCACAACGGACCCGCACCCGAGAACGCACCCGCACCCGCCGACCCGCCCCACACCTTCAGTCCGCGATCCCCTCAGGGACCGCCTCCTTGATGGCCCCGGCCAGATCGACAAGCACAGAAGCCGTGTCCCGCCCGGAGGGCACCGTCACCTCGACATACACCACCCGCTGCGCGGAGGTGAAGCGGGACGACCCGTCGTCCCGCTTCTCCATCAGCCACCCGACCCCGTTCACCCCGCCGCCGACCGCGTCGGGGTCCCTGCCGTCGGCCACGTCCGGGTCGACCATCTTCGCGGGCCGCGACACCCCGCAGCGCAGTATGATCGCCGGGCTTCCCCAGCCCGCGGTCAGTACCGACCGGGGCTCGGGATCCTTCCGATCGAGGCCGTCCACCTTCCGTGGCAACGACTTGTCCAGGTTCTGGCACAGCTTGGTGGCCTTCGTGCCCGGACTGGGAACCGAGGCCGGGATGTTGTCGTCTGCTGAGGAGCAGCCAGTGGCAGCGATCAGCAGGACGAGGGCGGGCAGCCCGACCGAAGAAGGAAGCCGGTGACGGAAGAAGTCCACCGGCCCAGCGTAGACGGGGGCTACAGGTGCACGACCGGGCAGGTCAGAGTACGAGTGATGCCGTCCACTTGCTGGACTTTCGCGACCACCATGCGGCCGAGCTCGTCCACGGTGTCGGCTTGGGCCCGCACGATCACGTCGTACGGCCCGGTGACGTCCTCGGCCTGTATCACCCCCGAAATCTTGCTGATGGTCTCGGCGACGGTCGACGCTTTGCCGACCTCCGTCTGGATCAGGATGTACGCCTGTACCACGGAACCTCCAGGGCGGCCACGAGGATCATGTGGGGAAAAGGAACGCCACGGTATCGCGTCGCCGCACGCCACGGGGAGACCCGCGGGGGCGGGGCTTGCGCGCCAGGGTGCACGGACCTCACAGGTTGACGGTCTCTTCGACCGTACCGAGGCCACAGGCCCTCCGCGACCGGACGGACGCACACACGGACCGGACGGACGCGCACACGACGGTGGCCGCAGGGTCGGCCACCGGATCAACCACAGCACGAAGGGAACAGGTGAGACTCGGTGAAGGGAACCGTGGGCGAGTTGGGGGAGTTCGGGCTGATCAAAGAGCTCACCTCCCGGCTCACCACCACCCCGGCGGTACGCGTCGGGCCGGGCGACGACGCGGCCGTGGTGGCCGCCCCCGACCGCAGGGTCGTGGCGAGCACCGACATCCTCCTGGAGGGGCGGCACTTCCGGCGTGACTGGTCCACGGCGTACGACGTCGGGCGCAAGGCGGCCGCACAGAACCTCGCGGACATCGCCGCCATGGGAGCCGTGCCCACCGCACTGCTGCTCGGCCTGGTCGTCCCGGCCGAACTGCCCGCCACCTGGCCCTCCGAGCTGATGGACGGCCTGCGTGACGAGTGCCAGGTCGCGGGTGCGGCCGTGGTCGGCGGAGACGTCGTACGCGGCGACACCATCACCGTGGCGATCACCGCCCTCGGCGATCTGCGCAACCACGAGCCGGTGACCCGGGCCGGCGCCCAGCCCGGCGACGTGGTCGCGGTGACGGGCTGGCTCGGCTGGTCCGCGGCCGGGCACGCCGTGCTCTCCCGCGGTTTCCGCTCGCCGCGCGCCTTCGTCGAGGCCCATCGCCGCCCGGAGCCGCCGTACCACGCGGGCCCCGCGGCCGCCGGGCTCGGCGCGACCTCCATGACGGACGTCAGCGACGGGCTCATCGCCGACCTCGGGCACATCGCCGAGGCCAGCAAGGTGCGCATAGACATCCGCTCCGGCGCGGTGGACATCCCCACGCAGATGAACGACATCGGGCAGGCCGTCGGGGTCGACCCGATCCAGTGGGTGCTCACCGGCGGAGAGGACCACGCGATCGTCGCCACCTTCCCCGCGGACGTGAAACTGCCCGCCCGCTGGAAGGTGATCGGCGAGGTCCTCCACCCCTCGGCGCTGCCCCAGGTCACCGTCGACGGGGCGCCCTGGACGAGCAAGGGCGGCTGGGACCACTTCGGGGACATCGAGTCATGAGCGTGCCGCCCCGGGTGACCAGCGCCCCGCCCCTGGTGCTGACGGTCGCGGGCTCCGACTCCGGTGGCGGGGCCGGGATCCAGGCCGACCTGAAGACCATGCTCGCGCTCGGCGTGCACGGCATGAGCGTGCTCACCGCCGTCACCGCGCAGAACTCCCTCGGCGTGCAAGGCGCCTGGGAACTGCCGGTGGAGGCGGTGCGCGCCCAGTACCGCAGCGTGGTCGACGACATCGGTGTCCAGGCGGTCAAGACCGGCATGCTCTCCTCCGCCGAACTCGTCGAGGCCGTGGCCGAGTTGATCGCGGGGACCGACGCACCCGCCGTCGTCGACCCGGTCGGTGTCTCCAAGCACGGCGATCCGCTGCTCGCCTCGTCCGCACTGGACTCCGTACGGACGCGGCTGCTGCCCGTGGCCACGGTGGCGACGCCGAACCTCGACGAGGTGGCCCAGCTGACGGGCGTACGGGTCGAGTCGGCGGACGGGATGCGGCGCGCGGCGGCGGCGGTGCTGTCGTACGGGCCGACGTGGGCGCTGATCAAGGGCGGCCATCTGAGCGGGGACGACGCCGTGGAGGCCGTGGACTTCCTCACCGACGGCTCCGACGAACTCTGGCTGCGCGCGCCCCGGTTCGACAACCGGCACACCCACGGCACGGGATGCACGCTCGCGAGCGCGATCGCCTCGGAGCTGGCGAAGGGGCGGACGGTGCCGGACGCGGTCGTGGCGGCGAAGGAGTACGTCACCGGGGCCATCGCGGCCGGGTTCGCGCTCGGCGCCGGGATCGGGCCGGTGGATCACGGATGGCGGTTCGGGGAGGGGCGCCCCGATCGAGGTCGCGGTCCGGGGGCGGAGGACGGGCGCGCGTAGCCGTGCGTGGGCGCGCGCAGCCCCGCGCGCGGGTTCCTCCCGCGTCCGGGCACAGCAAAAAGCCGGTCCACGACAAGTGGACCGGCTTTGAGCAGCGAACCAGCAGTGGCCGCGCGCTAGCAGAGCGTCAGCGCGAGACCTTGCCGGCCTTGATGCACGAGGTGCAAGCGTTCAGGCGCTTCGGCGTCCCGCCGACCACGGTACGGACGCGCTGGATGTTCGGGTTCCAGCGACGGGACGTACGGCGGTGAGAGTGCGAGATGCTGTTGCCGAAGCTCGGCCCCTTGCCACAGACGTCGCAGTTGGCAGCCACGGGTCACTCCAAAGACTTCAGATGCTCTTACGGTTGATCCCGGCATGCCGGGATCAAGATCTAGGATCTGAGTGGCGGTGCCAGGGGAAAGACCCGATGTGATCGGGCAACCGGAGCAGCATACAACGACTGCGTCCGTACAACGAAACTACCATGTCCGGCGCGAGGTCCTTCCCGGCCCTCTCCCTCCGCGCTCCCCGGCCGCCGCCGGAGGAGGACCGGCCGGGGACCGGTGAAGACCGCGCGGGGGTCACCCGGCCTGGGGCTACGCTGCGTCGGACGTTCGGCTGCTCAGACACATGAGGCTGCTCAGACATACGGCTGCTCGAGGAGGGCGCAGGTGGCGCAGGTGCCGCAGACATGGGACGCATCCGCGGTACGCGCCTGGTGCGGACTCGCACTGGAGGCCCTCGGCCGGGCGCGCGAGGAGATCGACGCGATCAATGTCTATCCCGTCGCGGACGGGGACACCGGTACCAACCTCTATCTGACCGTCGAGTCGGCCGCCGCGGCGGTCGAGGCGGTCTTCGCGGCGCACGCCGCCGTCTCCGGGCCGCAGCCGGCCGAGCGGCCCACGCTCGCCGACGCGGTACGGGCCATGGCGCACGGCGCGCTCATCGGGGCCCGGGGCAACTCCGGGACGATCCTCGCGCAGCTCCTGAGGGGCATGGCCCAGGCGCTCGCCCCCGACGGCGTCCCCGGCGGCACCCCGGGCACTCCCGCCGGCGGTGGGGAGGACCTGCGGCTGGCACTCCGGCACGCGGCCGACGCCGCCAGGCAGGCCGTCGCGCACCCGGTCGAGGGGACGGTCCTCACGGTCGCCTCGGCCGCCGCCGACGCCGCCTCGGGCACCGAGGGGGACTGCGCGGCGGTGGCGCGGGCCGCGTACGAGGGTGCGCTGGCGGCGCTCGCGGCGACCCCCGGGCAACTGGCGGTCCTGGAGCGGGCCGGAGTGGTCGACGCGGGCGGCCGGGGACTGGTGGCCGTGCTGGCGGCGCTGGTGGAGACGTTCACGGGCGAGGCACCCGCGGTGGGAGCCGTGCGGGCGGTGGTGGCCCAGGCGCGCGTGGAGGCCGGTGCGGGGGAGTGCGCGGAGGGCGCCGCCGCCCTGGCGGAGAGCGGCCCCGCGTTCGAGGTGATCTACCTCCTGGAGGCGGGCGACGCGGCGGTCGCACGGCTGCGCGACCGGCTCGACGGGCTCGGGGACTCGCTCGTCGTGGTCGGCGGGGACGGGCTGTGGAACGTTCACGTGCACGTCGACGACGCGGGCGCCGCGGTGGAGGCGGGAGTCGAGGCCGGCCGGCCGTACCGGATCCGGATCACGCACTTCGGGCCGGCCGACGCGCACACGACGGGCTCGACCGTCCGGCCGGCCCCCGAGAGGGCGCAGCGGGCCGTCGTGGCCGTCGTCCCCGGTGAGGGCCTCGCGCTGCTCTACGCGGAGGCCGGGGCCACGACCGTCCTCGCGCGGCCCGGGGAGCCGCCCGCGAGCGGTGAACTCGTCGAGGCGCTACGGCGGGCGCACGCGCTCGAAGTGGTGCTGCTGCCGAACGACGCGGAGCTGCGGCACACCGCGGCGGTGGCTGCCGAGCAGGCCAGGACCGAGGGTGTGCGGGTCGCGCTGATCCCGACGCGGTCGGCGGTGCAGGGGATCGCGGCGCTGGCCGTGCACGAGCCGGAGAGGCGCTTCGACGAGGACGTGGTGGCGATGACGTCGGCGGCGGGCGCGACGCGGTACGCGGAGGTGGAGGTCGCGGAACGCCAGTCCTGGACCATGGCGGGCATCTGCCAGGCCGGAGACATCCTGGGGCTCATCGAGGGTGATGTGGCGGTGATCGGCTCCGATGTGACGGCGACCGCGGAGGCGGTGCTGAACCGGATGCTCGCGGCGGGTGGTGAGATGGTCACGCTGGTGCTGGGCGACGAGGCGCCCGACACGATCGCGGACCATCTGGAAGCGCGGGTCCGGGAGTCCTATCTGGCGGTGGACACGGTGGTGTACCGGGGTGGCCGCCAGGGGGCTCTGCTGCTGATCGGAGTGGAGTGACCGCGGCCGGCTGACCGCGGGCGCGTCGTGG
>NZ_JBLFJV010000027.1:162631-326062 GCF_047444975.1 Streptomyces sp. CWNU-52B
GTTGCTGGCTGTGGGTGCGTTGTGGCTGGTCGCGCAGTTCCTCGCGCCCCTGAGGACCGGGGCTGCGCCCCGGGGGTTCTGCTGCTGGATTGCTGGCTGCGGGCGCGTTGTGGCTGGTCGCGCAGTTCCTCGCGCCCCTGAGAACCGGGGCTGCGCCCTTGCCGTTCGGCTGCGGGTGCGTTGTGGCTGGGCGCGCAGTTCCCCGCGCCCCTGACGGGGCCGGGCGCGGGGAACTGTGCGATCAGCCACGGGCGGTCGGTTCGTCATGTCTCCGGTTGCGTGGCTCGTAGCAGGCGTTCCGCCTCGGCGCGGCGGGCCACCGCCGTCTCGTCCGCGTCCGCGCCGGAGGCGTACGCCGCCAGAACCGCCCGCGCCCGCCCCGCCGCCCAGTCCGGATGCTCGAGGTCCGCCTCCAGCCAGCCCGCCGCCAGCTGTGCGTCCGTGCGGCTGTGGAGGGCTTCCTCGCCCAGGGAGAGGAAGCCGGAGACGGCCAGCGTCAGATGGGCCAGCGCCTCCTCGAACAGCGCCCGGATCGCGTCGTCGTCGGCGTCCCCGGGCACGGACCGCGCGACCAGGTCACCGAACTGCCGGTGCGTGTGCGCGAGTTCGGCCACGAGCCGTACCCGCCCCGCGGCGTCCTCGGACACCGCGGCCTCGGCGGCGTCCACCGCCCTGTTCATCAACTCCCGTGCCGCGTCGAGCCCCGCCTGCCCGGCATCCTCCGACAGCTCCTCGTCCCGGCCGCGCACCGCGAGCCACGCGCGGGCCCGCAGTGAGCGGATCAGCCCGTGGACGTTGCCGAGGGTCCGCCACAGATCACCGGCGCGCTCATAGGCCCGCTCCGCCTCGGTGAGCAGCCCCGCGTGGCCGAGCGCCTCGGCGGCGAGGTGGGCCAGCGTCGCGTGGTCCTGCTGCTCGGGCCACTGCCGGGCGATGTCGGCGGCCCGGAGCCAGTGCTCGGCGGCCTCGCGGTGCTCACCGAGCTCGGTGAGGCAGTCCCCCAGCCACCACCGGGTCTGCACGATCGCCCCGTCCCCGTGCGTCTGCGCGCTCAGTTCCACCAGCGCCGACTCCAGGACCTCCGCGGCCTCCGCCCACCGCTCCTGACGCAACAGGAAACCGCCCAGCTGATGCCGCGCCCAGGCACCGAGCGTGGCGCTCTCGCCGCCCTCGTCGGCCCAGTGCGACGCCTCCAGGGCATGGTCGGCGGCCGGCCCGAACCGCCCGGTGGCGCCGAGTATCTCGGCCAGCTGGAGATGCAGCTGCGCCTGACCGGGCGCCTCCACGAAGGGCGCCCCGTGCTCCAGCGCCGCTCTGGCCGCCCGCTCGGCTGCCTCGGCGTCGCCCAGGTGCCGGGCGAGCCCGGTCAGCCGGGCCTCGTACTCCACCGCGAGCCACGGCAGCCCCGCCGCGACGAACGCCTCCGAGGCCCGCGTGAACAGCTCCACGGCCCGCTCCACGTCCCCGGAGTGCGCCGCGAGCTGCCCGAGCACGGCCTGAGCCTCGGCCGCCCGCGAGGCGACCAGCAGATCGTCCCCGGCGCCGGGCCCGGCGAGGGCCAGCAGCTCCCGCGCGGCGGTCTCCGCGGCGGCCTCCCCGCCCGCGGCCCCGCCCTGCGCCCCGTTCGTCTCCGTCGCCTCGTGCACCCGGTGCAACAGGATCCGGGCCCGCCCCACCAGCACGGAGGCGGCCTGCCGCAGCCCGGTCCCGCCCTCCGCGAACAGCGCGAGCACCCGCTCGTACGGCTCCGATATCGCGGCCAGCGCCTCGTCGCTCCGGCCGGCCAGGGCCAGGACGTACGCCCCGCGCGAGCGTGCCGCCAGGGCCTCGCCCGGGTCGCCCGCCTCCTCGTACAGCTCGGCGGCCCGCGCGAACAGGTCCACGCCCTCGGGGCCGAGGCCCATCGCCCGGTGGTCGGTCATCTCCGCGAGGTCGCGCGGCGCCAGCCCCGTAACCCCTGAGTCTTCTGAGTCCCCGGCGTCTCCTGCGGACCCGACCGCCTCGGCGACCGCGGCCCACGCCGTGACGGACTCCGGGTGCAGGGACTCCGAGAGCCGGCGGGCCTCGGCGAGCAGCGCGGGCAGATCCGCTCCCGGGCCGGTCCCCGCGGCGGTTTCCGCGTCCGCGGCGGTCGCGGCCCCCGTCGCGAGCCGCACGGCGCCGGTGGCGGCCCCCGCCGCGCGTACGCCCAGCGGCAGGCGCTCCACCAGCGGTGCCTGCGCCATGCGCCGGCGGGCGCGCTCGCTCACATACGTCGTCCCGTTGCGCTCGTCGAAGCGTCCGGCCAACGCGAGGGCCTCCACGCGCGCGTGGGCGGCGAGTTCGCTCGCGGTCCAGGTACGGCCGGGCGGACCCGGCACCGGCCGACCGCCGTACCCGAGCGAGGCCAGCCGGTCCGTCAGCAGGGCGACCACCGCCAGGAAGTCCACCCGGCTGCGCGGCTCCCCGCTGTCCGTGAAGTACGCGGGCCGCTCCGCGAGCAGCTCCAGGGCACGGGCCTCGTTGCCGGTGAGGACGCAGAACTCCACATGGTCCGCGTACGCGCCCCGCATGCTCTCCATGGGGCGCACGAGCCGGAAACCGCGCAGATGGTGGGCCCGTGCCTCGTCCGTCCGGCCCAGGCGCAGCAGGGGCAGCAGCGAGGACGCGAGGACGGCGTGCGGTTCGTGGGCGCAGGTGTACTCGCCCTCCAGGACCGGCCGCCACAGCTCCAGCGCCTCGGCGTCCGCGCCCCGCTCGGCCAGCCACCAGCCCTGGTCGTGCAGCTCGCAGGCGTGGCAGTCGGCCATGGCGTCGCGGTCCGCGGCCAGCCACGCCGTGTACGCCCGCTCGGCCCGCGCCAGGTCGCCGATGGAGTGGGCCACCGTGAACTCGGTGCTGCGGACCGCCCGTTCGGAGTGACCGGCGAGCCGGTAGCGGTGCTCCATCTCGGCGAGCCACTTCTCGATGGAGGCGAGCGGCACGTGCGGCTGGCCGACCATGCCGGAGGAGACCCACTTGAAGACCCAGTGCAGGGAGTGGACCTCGTACGCGTCGAAGTCCTCGGGCCGTTCGTCCCACATGCGCAGCAGCCGCGCGAAGGGGACGAACATCCGGTCCTTCTCGGAGCTGTAGTTGTAGACCTTCAGCTGGTGGCCGAGCGCCTCGATCACGGCGAGCGGTACGTTCAGCTTCTCGGCCTCGACGAGCAGTTGCTCCGCGCGCGCGTTGCGGGCGGGCCCCTCCGGCTGCTCGTAGTTCTCCTGCATCGCCCGGCGCAGCGACTCGAAGTCTGTAGGGACGGGCTGGCTCATCGGTGGCCCTCCTCCGGGGGGTTGCTGTGGGTGGCCCACTCCAGGAGGCCCAGGAACGCCCGGTTGAGGAGCGCGGAGTCCGCGGGACGCAGCGGACGTTGTGCCATCAGCAGGGCCTGTCCGTAGAGCGACTCCGTGGCCGTGCCGATCAGTTCGCGGTCGTCGAGCGAACTGATCCGCCGGATCAGCGGGTTGAGGTGGTTGAGCACCAGACGCGCGCGCGGGGCGCTGCCGCGCAGCGAGCCGAGGATGCCCGCCCACAGGTCGTCGGCCTGCTCCTCGGCGTCCGCGCGGGCCTGTTCGTGACGGGCCGCGCGGTCGTCCAGATGCAGCGCGGGCACCGAGAGCGGATGGAAGGCGCGCAGCACCACATCGCACCCCAGGGGGTCGAGCTTCGCCCGCGCGGCGCCCAGGAACGCCGAGAGGGCCAGCTCCACCGCCGGGTCGACCGCGTCCAGATGCGCGGTCACCGTGTCGGCGTCCAGCTCCGCCACGACCGTCCCCGGGCGCACCGAGGGCAGCGCCTCGATCAGCTCGCTGTCGTACGTGTAGCCGCCGTTGACGACCCCCACACCCTGGGCGGACGCGATCGGCGCCACCTGGCGGTACTCCTCCACGGTCCGTGTGAAGTGCACCACCGGATGCCGCTGCGCGAACTCCTCCAGGGACAGCCGCCCGTCGGTGGTCTCGAAGGGCAGCCACGGCAGCATCGTGCGCAGCATCTCGCTGTCGTGCCGCGCCAGGGACTTCACCCCCAGGTGGTGCACCGCCAGGAAGGTGGCGAGGCGCTGGGGATCACCGGCGGCGAGCCCCGTCAGCCAGGTCCGGATCCGCTCGCCCAGCGCCTCCCGTACGCCCGCCAGCGTCTCGTCCTCGTACAGCGACTCCCGGGACGCGGTGGGCCGCAGGCTGTCCGTGTCCAGGACGCAACGCACGAAGAACGCCCAGTCGGGCAGCAGCTGTTCGGCCCGCTCGGTGAGCAGCATGCCCTTCAGATGGACGCGGTGCCCGGCGCGCTGGGCGGGGCTGACCGCGGCCGGCAGCACGTACGCCACCCCGCGGATCCCGGCCAGCGGCACGGTCAGCTCGATCGAGTCCAGCGGGGTGAACCCGAACAGGTCGTGGCAGTGCCGGGCCAGGGCGACCCTGCGGGCGGACGGACTGGGGTACGCGCGGTCCCAGGGCGCCGGAAGGTCCGTCACCGCCGCGTCGCCCACCCGGACGTCGTACGGCAGCAGCGAACCGAAGTCCCGGGCCAGCGACAGCACCCGCTCCTCGGCCAGCCAGTCGGCGGCGCCCGGACGGGCCTCCAGATACACGGTGGTGCCCGGTTCGGCGCGGGCCGAGCGGGGCAGCGTACGGACCCGGTACGAGCCGTCGTCGGTCGCCGTCCACTCCACGGGCGGCGCGTCGGGCGACCGCGCGCTGCGGCTGACCACCCGGATGCGCTCGGCCACCACGAAGCAGGCGAGCAGGCCGATGCCGAACTGGCCCAGGAAGTCGGAACGGGCCGACTCCAGCCCCTCGGCCCGCTTGGAGCTGCGGCCGATGGTCGCGAGGAGGCTGTGCACGTCCGTCTCGGTGAGCCCGATCCCGGAGTCCTCCACCCGCAGGGTGCCGCCCTCGGCGAAGAGCCGCACCAGGGCGGGCGCGTCGGGCTGCTCGGCACGCCGGGCGGTGATCGCGTCCACGGCGTTCTGCAGCAGTTCGCGCAGGTAGACCTTGGGACTGGAGTAGAGGTGATGGGAGAGCAGGTCCACGAGGCCGCGCAGGTCGACCTGGAACGTATGGGGTGACGGGGAGGCCTGAGATGACTGAGAGGTCTGTGAATCCATCGTCGCTGCGCCGGTGGGGGGACGTGCGACGGCGCGGGGTCGGGCGGTCCCGGAAACGAGGTGACCGCGAACAGAGCCGGAGTCCGGACATCCTAGGGCCCGAACGAGCCGTCTGACCAGCAGATTTCCAGGACGTATACGGCATTGTCAGTGTCGTGGTGTGCAATGGATCTCGTGCCCGCGCTCGAAGAACCACTGAAGAAGGTGCTCGGACCCGCCACCGCGAAGGTGATGGCCGAGCATCTCGGCCTGCACACGGTCGGCGACCTGCTGCACCACTATCCCCGCAGGTACGAGGAGCGGGGACAGCTCACCCACCTCGCCGACCTGCCGATGGACGAGCACGTGACGGTGGTCGCCCAGGTGGCCGACGCGCGCCTGCACACGTTCTCCTCGCCCAAGGCACCCCGCGGCAAGGGCCAGCGCCTCGAAGTGACCATCACGGACGGCAGCGGCCGGCTCAAGCTGGTCTTCTTCGGCCACGGCGTGCACAAGCCCCACAAGGAGCTCCTGCCCGGCACGCGCGCGCTGTTCGCGGGCAAGGTCTCGGTCTTCAACCACCGCCTCCAGCTGGCCCATCCGGCGTACGAGCCACTGCGCGGGGACGACGCGTCCGAGACGGTGGACACCTGGGCCGGAGCACTGATCCCGCTCTACCCCGCCACCGCCAAGCTGGAGTCCTGGAAGATCGCCAAGGCGGTGCAGACGGTGCTGCCGAGCGCCCAGGACGCCGTCGACCCGCTGCCCGACGCGCTCCGGGGCGACCGGGGACTGGTCTCGCTGCCCGAGGCCCTGCTGAAGATCCACCGCCCGCACACCAAGGCGGACATCGAGGACGCCCGGTCCCGCCTCAAGTGGGACGAGGCCTTCGTCCTCCAGGTGGCCCTGGCCCGCCGCCGCCACGCGGACGCCCAACTGCCCGCCGTGGCGAGGCGCCCCAAGAAGGACGGACTGCTCTCCGCCTTCGACGCCAAGCTCCCCTTCACCCTCACCGAGGGCCAGCAGAAGGTCACCAGGGAGATCTTCGACGACCTGGCGACGGAACACCCGATGCACCGGCTGCTGCAGGGAGAGGTGGGTTCCGGCAAGGCCCAGCCCCTTGACGCCCTGGTGCTGACGCCCACGGGTTTCCGGCCGATGGGAGACCTGCGGGAGGGCGACGAGGTCGTCGTACCCGACGGAGCGACCGCCGTCGTCGACGGGGTCTTCCCCCAGGGGGAGCGTGCGGTCTGGCGCTTGGTGCTCTCCGACGGCACGTCCGTGGAGTGCGACGACGAGCATCTCTGGATCGTCGGCACGAGCCGCGGATGGCACGGTGGAGAGCCGCCCGAGGTGATGACCGCTCGGGAGATCCGTCTCGACACGTTCGAGGCGGACGGATCGGCGAAGTGGTACCTCCCCGTCGTGACTCCGGTCGATCTGGGCCAGGACGCCGGGTTGCCGCTCGATCCCTATCTCTTCGGGCTGCTGCTCGGCGCCGGTTCGTTCCGGCGCGATCTGCTTCTGTCCACGGAGGACGAGGAGATCCGTGACGCCGCGGCAAGCGCCGTCGCGCCGGACTGCCGACTGGTTCCCGTGGCGGGCTCCCGGTGCGACTACACCATCCAGCTGAAGCAGCGTTCCGGTGAGGTGCGGAATCCTGTCGTCCGAGCCCTGTGTGACATGGCTCTGTGGGGTGTCACGTCCCATGGCAAGTTCATCCCGGAGGAATTCAAGAACACGTCGGTCAAGAATCGACTCGCTCTGGTGCAAGGACTTCTGGACACTGCCGGCACCGTGCGCGCGGAGGGGACGAGCGTCTTTCTCTGCTCCGCCTCACGCGAACTCGCGGAGGATCTCGCATGGCTGGTGCGCTCGCTGGGCGGCCGGGCGCGGGTGCTGCCCCGGAGCGCCGCGTTCGACGTGTCGGTGGAGCTCCCCGACGAGTACGCGCCCTTCGCGCTGTCCCGTGAGGCCGCTCGTGTGCGCCCCCGCCCGAAGGCCGACACGTTCCGGCGCGGAGTGCGTGCCGTCGAGTACGTGGGCCGCAAGCCGGTCCAGTGCATCAGCGTCGCCCACCCCGACCACGCTTATGTCACCGACAACTTCACGGTCACCCACAACACCATGGTCGCCCTGCGGGCCATGCTGACCGTGGTCGACGCGGGCGGGCAGGCCGCGATGCTCGCGCCCACCGAGGTGCTCGCCCAGCAGCACCACCGGTCGATCACCGAGATGATGGGTGAGCTGGCCGAGGGCGGCATGCTCGGCGGGGCCGAGGACTCCACGAAGGTGGTGCTGCTCACCGGCTCCATGGGCGCGGCCGGCCGCCGCAAGGCGCTCCTCGACCTGGTCACCGGCGAGGCGGGGCTCGTCATCGGCACGCACGCGCTGATCGAGGACAAGGTGCAGTTCCACGACCTGGGCCTGGTCGTGGTGGACGAACAGCACCGGTTCGGCGTGGAGCAGCGTGACGCCCTGCGGGGCAAGGGAAAGCAGCCGCCGCACCTTCTCGTGATGACCGCCACGCCCATTCCCCGTACGGTCGCGATGACCGTCTTCGGCGACCTGGACACCTCGGTCCTGGACCAGCTCCCCGCCGGGCGCTCGCCCATCGCCAGCCATGTCGTCCCGGCCGCGGACAAGCCCCATTTCCTCGCGCGCGCGTGGGAGCGGGTGCGCGAGGAGGTGTCCAACGGCCATCAGGCGTACGTGGTCTGCCCCCGTATCGGTGACGAGGACGACGCTCCGAAGAAGTCGAAGAAGAAGCCGTCACCCGAGGACGAGGGCGCTGCCGAGGCGGAGAAGCGGCCGCCGCTGGCCGTCCTCGACGTCGCCGAGCAGCTCGTGAAGGGGCCGCTCCAGGGGCTCGCGGTCGAAGTGCTGCACGGCCGTATGCCTCCGGACGAGAAGGACGCCGTGATGCGCCGCTTCGCCGCGGGGGAGACCCACGTCCTGGTCGCCACGACGGTCATCGAGGTCGGGGTGAACGTGCCGAACGCGACCGCGATGGTGATCATGGACGCCGACCGGTTCGGGGTGTCCCAGCTCCATCAGCTGCGTGGGCGGGTGGGCCGGGGGGCCGCCGCGGGGCTGTGCCTGCTGGTCACCGAGATGCCGGAGGCGAGTCCGGCGCGGCAGCGGCTGAACTCGGTGGCGTCCACGCTGGACGGCTTCGAGCTCTCCCGGATCGACCTCGAGCAGCGGCGTGAGGGGGATGTGCTCGGGCAGGCGCAGTCGGGGGCGCGGACGTCGTTGCGGATGCTCGCGGTCATCGAGGACGAGGAGATCATCGCGGAGGCCCGTGAGGAGGCGACCTCGGTGGTCGCCTCCGATCCGGAGCTGGCGGGGCTGCCCGGTCTGCGGACGGCGCTCCAGGCGCTGCTGGACGAGGAGAGGGAGCAGTACCTGGAAAAGGGCTGAGGCCTTCCCTCGCCCCCAGACCCCCCGATCGGCCTGAACGGCCTCATCCTCAAACGCCGGACGGGCTGAAAAGCAGGGGCGCAGCCCCGCTTTTCAGGGGCGCGGGGAACTGCGCGACCAGCCACACCCGACCCGCACCCGACAGACGGCCGGGGAGGCGCGGGCGAAGCCCCGCCGTCAAGGGGCGCGGGGAACTGCGCGACCAGCCCCCACCGGACCCGCACCCGGCACACCCCCCAGTCACAACGCACCGCACCACACCGCACCGCCCCCGCCCACCACGCGAACCACCCCCCACCTGCCAGACTGATCCCCGTGACCATCCCCTCCAGCAAGGACCCGCGATGACCCGCGTGATCGCCGGCGTCGCCGGCGGGCGACGCCTCGCCGTCCCCCCGGGCACCGGCACCAGGCCCACCTCGGACCGGGCCCGCGAGGGCCTCTTCTCCACTTGGCGGTCCCTGCTCGGCGGCCCCCTGGAGGGCGACCGCGTCCTCGACCTGTACGCGGGCTCGGGCGCCGTCGGCCTGGAGGCGCTCAGCCGGGGCGCCGGACACACCCTCCTCGTCGAGGCCGACGCCCGCGCCGCCCGCGTCATCCGGGAGAACGTGAAGACCCTGGGGCTCCCCGGCGCCGAGGTCAGATCCGGCAAAGCGGAACAGATCGTCCGCACCGGCGCCCCGGAAGCCCCGTACGACCTGGCGTTCCTCGACCCGCCGTACGCGGTCACCGACGACGATCTTCGCGAGATCCTGCTCACACTCCGCGCGGGGGGCTGGCTCGCGGGCGAAGCGCTCGTCACCGTTGAACGCGGTACCAGAGGTGGCGAATTCCGATGGCCGGACGGATTTGAAGCACTGCGATCCCGTCGCTATGGCGAAGGAACGTTTTGGTACGGTCGCGCCGCCTCTACGTGCGAAGACGCACGATGACCGGACCGGAGAGCGAGGGATCTGTAGTGCGCCGCGCCGTCTGTCCCGGGTCGTTCGACCCGATTACCAACGGACATCTCGACATCATCGCCAGAGCGTCCCGGCTGTACGACGTCGTACACGTCGCGGTGATGATCAACCAGTCCAAAAAAGGCCTGTTCGAGATCGAGGAGCGGATCGACCTGATCCGCCAGGTCACCGCCGAGTTCGGGAACGTCGAGGTCGAGTCCTTCCACGGACTCCTCGTCGACTTCTGCAAGGAGCGCGACATTCCGGCCATCGTCAAGGGCCTGCGCGCGGTCAGCGACTTCGACTACGAGCTGCAGATGGCCCAGATGAACAACGGCCTCTCCGGCGTCGAGACCCTCTTCGTCCCGACCAACCCCACCTACAGCTTCCTCTCCTCCTCGCTGGTCAAGGAGGTCGCGACCTGGGGCGGAGACGTCTCCCACCTGGTGCCGCCCCTGGTTCTCGAAGCGCTCACGGAGCGGCTCAAAAAGGACTGAGGAGCCGCCGGGTTCCGCCGGGAGGCCCGGCAGTTCGCCATCCGGTGTCGGGCGGGCCGGGAGTGGTCGTACAGTCGATGCGTCCGTCTCCAACACAGCTGTAGAGAGTGGCGAGCACACGGTGGACGTGCAGAAGAAGCTCGATGAGATCGTCTCGGCGGTCGGCAGCGCCCGCTCCATGCCCATGTCGGCCTCGTGCGTGGTCAACCGCGCCGAGCTCCTCTCCCTGCTCGAAGAGGTACGCCAGGCGCTGCCCGGCTCTCTCGCCCAGGCCGAGGAGCTGATCGGCGGGCGCGAGGAGATGGTCGAGCAGGCCCGCGTGGAGGCCGAGCGGATCATCGAGTCCGCGCACGCCGAGCGCGGCTCGCTGATCTCCGGCACCGAGGTCGCCCGCCGCTCGCAGAACGAGGCGGAGCGGATCCTGGCCGAGGCCCGCAAGGAGTCCGAGGACATCCGCGCCGAGGCCGACGAGTACGTCGACTCCAAGCTCGCCAACTTCGAGGTCGTCCTCACCAAGACCCTCGGCTCGGTCGGCCGCGGCCGCGAGAAGCTCCTCGGCACGGGCCCCGGCACCGACGAGCAGGGGTACGAGGACGAGGACGCCCCCGAGCGCAGCCACGACCCGGAGACCCTGCGCCGCAGCGCCGACGAATACGTCGACGTCAAGCTCGGCGCCTTCGAGGCGGTGCTCGCCAAGACCCTGGACGCCGTCGGCCGCGGCCGGCAGAAGCTGCACGGCCGGATCGCCAGCGACGACCTGGGAGACCTGGGCGCCCTCGGCGAGGACGGCACGGGGCAGCACACCACCGACGCCGAGTACCTGGACGGCCTCGCGGAGATCCCCGAGCAGGCCGCCCGACGGCCCCAGGCCGCCGAGCAGCCCCAGCCCCCGGCCGCCGCGCCCCACCAGCAGCAGTACGCCCAGCAGGACGCCTACGGCTATCAGCAGCAGGCTCCGGACCCGTACGCCTACCAGCAGCAGTATGCGCAGCAGGACGGATACGGCTACCAGCAGCAGACCGCCGACCCGTACGCCGCCTACCAGCAGCAGGGCTACGACCAGCAGGCCGCGTACGACCAGGGCCAGCAGCAGGGGTACGCCCCGGCCGCCCAGGCGCTCCCGCCCCAGCCCCAGTCGCCGCCCCAGGCCCAGCCGCACGAGAACGTGCTCGACGAGACCAGCCTCTTCGACACCACCATGATCAGCGCGGAGCAGCTGCGGGCGTACGAACAGGGGCGCTGACTCCGGATTGGGCCGTGAGCGAAAGGTCCAGTATCCTGGCTCTTCGGTCGTGTGTACCTCCGCGATCCATGCTGCCCGGGAAACATCGAGGGCAGTACTCCGAGTATCAAGATCGAAAGCAGGAATGGCTCTGAACGCCCGCCTCGACCACCGCAACCCCCTCGTGTTCGACACACACGAGCTGGGTCGGCGTCCGGGTGCGCTGCAGCGCCTGACCCGTGAGATCGGCGCTCCCAAGGACTTCGGTCTCCAGGGAGTCATCGGAGTGCCGGAAGGCGCACCGGTGAAGCTCGGACTCCGTCTTGAGTCGGTCATGGAAGGGGTGCTTGTCACAGGCACCGCCCGTGCACTGGCCAAGGGGGAGTGCGTAAGGTGTCTGGAGCCGATCGAGCAGCAGCTCGAAGCGGATTTCCAGGAGATGTTCTCGTACCCTGACGCCGACGACCGGGGCCGCGTGAAAGCGGAGCCGGCCGACGACGCCGAGGACGACGAGGACACGCTCTTCATCGAGGACGGTTTGTTCGACCTCGAACCCGTGCTGCGTGATGCGGTGGTGCTCGCACTGCCGATGCAGCCGGTGTGCCAGGACGACTGCCCCGGCCTGTGCTCCGAGTGTGGAGCCCGGCTCGCGGACGACCCGGAGCACCATCATGAAGCCGTCGACATCCGTTGGGCGGCACTGCAGGGACTCGCCGGTTCACTCGAAGATGGCGAGAAGGACGAGTTGAGCGGCGAAGCGCACACGTCAGAACGCGCCGCCGAGAAGCAGGAGAAGTAGCCGTGGCTGTTCCGAAGCGGAAGATGTCGCGCAGCAACACGCGCCACCGCCGGTCGCAGTGGAAGGCTGCGGTCCCCACCCTGGTTGCGTGCGAGCGCTGCCACGAGCCCAAGCTGCAGCACATCGCGTGCCCCGCTTGCGGCACCTATAACAAGCGCCAGGTTCTCGAGGTCTGAGCGGCTGGTGAGAGGCTCCATGTCTGACGCCAAGAAGTCTGTTCCCCGCGCGAGCGGGGCCCAGTCGGCGGACAACACAGCCTCGTCCCACACCCTTCTGGAAGGGCGGCTCGGGTACAAGCTCGAGTCCGCCCTTCTGGTGCGTTCCCTGACCCACCGTTCGTACGCGTACGAGAACGGCGGTCTGCCGACCAACGAGCGTCTGGAGTTCCTCGGGGACTCCGTACTCGGCCTCGTGGTCACGGACACGCTGTACCGGACCCACCCCGACCTGCCCGAAGGCCAGCTGGCCAAGTTGCGGGCCGCAGTGGTCAATTCTCGTGCGCTTGCGGAGGTGAGCCGTGGGCTCGACCTCGGCGCCTTCATCCGGCTCGGCCGGGGCGAAGAGGGCACAGGTGGCCGGGACAAGGCTTCCATCCTCGCCGACACCCTCGAAGCGGTGATCGGCGCTGTCTATCTCGACCAGGGTCTGGAAGCGGCGGGCGAACTCGTCCACCGGCTCTTCGATCCACTGATCGAGAAATCCTCGAATCTGGGCGCGGGCCTGGACTGGAAGACCAGTCTCCAGGAACTCACGGCGACCGAGGGGCTCGGCGTTCCCGAGTACCTGGTCACCGAGACCGGCCCGGACCATGAGAAGACCTTCACTGCTGCTGCCCGCGTCGGAGGCGTCTCGTACGGCACCGGCACCGGCCGCAGCAAGAAGGAGGCGGAGCAGCAGGCTGCGGAGTCCGCTTGGCGGTCCATCAGCTCCGCCGCGGAAGAACGGGCCAAGGCAGCCGTCATCGCCGAGGCAGAAGGTCCGGTGACCGACGCAGAGGTGTCGGCGGCGGTCGAGGAGGAGACGGTAGAAGCCTCCCCGACGACAGCGTCCGACCCGGCGTCCGCCTGACGCACTCGACTTCGCCCGCCCTCGCTCACCGGGGGCGGGCGAAGACGTGCCCAGGCGCGGAGCGCCGTGATGAAGGGGCGCGGGGAACCGCGCGACCAGCCCCCACCGACCCGCAGCCGACAACAAGGTGGCCGTTACGACGCCGGCCGCGGGGGCGAGTACGCTGCTGCGGGCGCGCGGCCCACCATCGCGCCCCCACACTCGGCTGACCCCTCCGGAGGAGAACCGTGCCCGAACTGCCCGAGGTCGAGGTCGTACGCCGGGGCCTCGAACGCTGGGTCGGCGGACGGACCGTCGAGGACGTCCAGGTGCTGCACCCGCGCGCGGTGCGCCGGCACATCGCGGGCGGCGAGGACTTCGGGGCCCGGCTCAAGGGACACCGCGTCGGACAGGTCCAGCGCCGCGGCAAGTACCTCTGGCTGCCGCTCGCGGACTCCACGACCGCCGTCCTCGCCCACCTCGGCATGAGCGGACAACTCCTCGTCCAGCCACAGGACGCGGCCGACGAGAAGCATCTGCGGATCCGTGTCCGGTTCGCCGACGGCCTCGGCACCGAACTCCGCTTCGTCGACCAACGCACCTTCGGCGGGCTCTCGTTGCACGAGACGTCCCCCGACGGACTGCCCGACGTCATCGCGCACATCGCCCGTGACCCCCTGGACCCGCTGTTCGACGACGACGCGTTCCACGAGGCGTTGCGCCGCCGGCGCACCACCGTCAAACGCGCCCTGCTCGACCAGTCGTTGATCAGCGGCGTCGGCAACATCTACGCGGACGAGGCCCTGTGGCGCACGCGGCTCCACTACGAGCGCCCCACCACCGGCTTCACCCGTCCGCGCACGGCCGAACTCCTGGGCCACGTACGGGATGTGATGAACGCGGCCCTCGCCGTCGGAGGCACCAGCTTCGACAGCCTCTACGTCAACGTGAACGGCGAGTCGGGCTACTTCGACCGCTCGCTCGACGCGTACGGACGTGAGGGCGAGCCGTGCCGGCGCTGCGGCACCCTGCTGCGGCGCAGGCCCTGGATGAACCGGTCCAGCTACTTCTGCCCGCGCTGTCAGCGACCGCCGCGCGCGGTGTCGTAGCGCTCGCGCGCCCCCAGCACCTCGTCCATCCGGCCCTCCACGAAGTGGATGAGGGCCAGCAGCCGTCCGGCGACCTCGTGGCCCAGCGGCGTCAGCTCGTAGTCGACCCGCGGCGGGTTCGTCGGCTGCGCCTCCCGGTGCACCAGACCGTCGCGCTCCAGCGCGTGCAGGGTCTGGGAGAGCATCTTCTCGCTCACCCCGTCGACCCGGCGGCGCAGTTCGTTGAAGCGGAGGGAGCCCTCGGACAGGGCTCCCAGCGTGAGCGCGCCCCAGCGTCCCGTGACGTGCTCAAGGGTGCCCCTGGACGGGCAGGCCTTGGAGAACACGTCGTACGCGAGGTCCGGCCGATCCGTGAGATCCATGCTTCGAGCGTACTCCCGTACAGCGCACACCACAGGGGTGCACTAACTTCGAGTTAGTGCACCCCTGTGGTGTGCGCTGTACGGGAGTACGCCGTGGCTAGTAGCCGAAGTCCTGGGTCCACCACGGGCCGCCCGACGCGAAGTGCGCGCCGACGCCCAAGGTCTTGAAGTCGCAGTTCAGGATGTTCGCGCGGTGGCCGGGGCTGTTCATCCAGGCCTCCATCACCGCGGCGGCGTCGGCCTGGCCGCGGGCGATGTTCTCTCCGCCGAGGTTCGCCACGCCGAGATCCTCCGCCCGGTCCCAGGGGGAGGCCCCGTCCGGGTCCGTGTGGTCGAAGAAGTCCCGCGCCGCCATGTCCTTGCTGAACGCCTCGGCCAGCGCGGCCAGCGAGCTGGACGCGGTCACCGGGCTGCAGCCGGCCTTGGCCCGCTCGTCGTTGACCAGTGAGAGGACCGCCGCCTCGGCCGTGGCCGGTGTGGAGGCCGCCTTCGACGGCGTCGTCTCGGGAGCCTTCGCCGTCGGGGCCTTCTCGGCGGGCGCCTGCGTCCTCGACTCCTCGACCGGGGACTTCGCCGACGGTGTCGCGGAGGGCTTCTTCGCCGACTTCTCCGGAGCCTTCGTCGGTGAGACCGAAGGGGACGGGGAACGCTCCAGGTCACGGCTGGTGCCCGGGGTCACGCGGTCGTCCGCGGACCCGTTCGTGCCGCCCTGGGTCTCCACGTCGCTCGGTGTGTCCTGGGCGCGCACCTTGTCCGAGCCGCCGCCGATCGGGAGCGAGTCACTGCCCGGTATCAGCCCGGAGGCGACGGCGACGGCGCCCATGGCGACAGCGGCCGAGACGCCGAGCAGACCGGTGCGTACGGGGGTCACGCCCTTCTTGCGACGGCGCTGGCCACCCCGCCCGCGGTCGGGCGCGTAGGCCCCCGAGGCGTGGCCTGCCGTCTCGTCGCCCTCGAAGAGGTAGGCGTCGCTCTTCGGGTAGGCGCTCTTCGTGTAGAGGTCGCCCGTCTCGTGGATGCCGCCCGGAGAGTCGTACAGGCCGGCGGTCGAGTAGGGGCCGCCGGTCAGGTAGTCCCCGGCCGTGCGGTAGTCCCCGGCGGCGCGGGGGGCGCCCGCGGTGGCGTAGTCGCCCAGGCTCGCGTACTCGCTCGCGTCATCCGTCGCGTAGCCGCCCGTGTACGTCTCGTACGTCTGTGTGTCTGCGGTACCGCGGCCTGTGGCGGCGCGGCCGGCGGCGGAGCGTCGGTGGCGTCCCATCTCCTGGCCTTTCTCAATCCTTGCGGTCAACGTTCCTTCACTCGAACGAGTGAGGCTCATTGGGTCGGGACGGTACCCCATGGCGCAAGGGGAGGAAGTGCTCCGAGAGCAATTGGCCGGTTAGCGTGCAGCCATGAACGAGCATGCACGGATGGTCGCCTGGGTACGCGGGCGCGTGCAAGGTGTGGGTTTCCGCTGGTACACGCGGGCCAGGGCCCTGGAGATCGGCGGGCTGAGTGGCTTTGCTCTCAATTTGGAGGACGGACGGGTCCAGGTGGTCGCGGAAGGCCCCCGGGACGGGTGTCAGGAGTTGCTGGAGTGGCTCGTGGGAGACGACACGCCGGGCCGGGTCAGCGGAGTCACTGAGATCTGGGACACGCCCCGTGGCGGCTACGACGGCTTCGCCATCCGGTGAGATCCACTCCACCCGGCCGGCCGCGACGCCCTCCGCGGGGAGCGCGGGGCGTGCGCCGGGCACCCGTCCAGGGTGGAAACCACCAGGTGGCTGCAGAGAAACGCCTTGCGGTGGGAGGCTCCGCCCACGAGGATGATCTCCCCGTCCCCAGGGCCCGGCACAGCGGCCGCGCCGCCCGCCGGCAGGCCGCGTGCGCAGGGGCGACCGGGCCTGCCCGTCAATACGGGGTGTGATCGTGTTGACCGTCAAACTTTTTGGTGAGACGCTGAAAGTCCCCGCGCACCTTAGCTGTTTGGCATGTGAGAGCGGCAGCAAGAACTCAAGATTGCCAAACATCGCGGGTGCGATTCCCTCACGACCCACACCGCTTCGGTCGGTCACTCAGTGTGGAGGACCATCCATCATGGCAAAGGCGCTTCTCGGTTACGTCGGCGGTTCCGACCCGCGACTCATTGCCGAGATGCGACGGCTCCAGCAGCGCGTCCAGGACCTGGAATCCGAGCTCGGACGAATCCAGGCCGAGAACGACGCGCTCGCGGCTGCCGCTTCTCACGAATCGCTTCTCGAGAGCATCGACGTACCCCAGGCGGAGCCTGCGCTCACCTGATCACTGAACTGCACAGTCACCCCCAGTGAACAGGCTGACCGTGTCAGCCGCTGAAACAGAGTTTCAAGGGACGCTTCGGCGTCCCTTTTTTCTTTCCCCCGACTGATCCATTGCTCGCTGTTCACCCTCTTTAACGTCTGGTGTGCCCTGCACGTTCATGGGTGAAACCGAGAGTTCGGGGAGTGAGACGGACAGTGAACCGGCGGTGGGACCCGGCGACCGGACGGGCGGTGACACCGGCGGTGGGACGACTTGGGAGGTAAAGTCCGGCTGCGTGCACCTCAAGGCTCTGACCCTGCGCGGGTTCAAATCGTTCGCCTCGGCCACCACGCTGCGGTTCGAGCCGGGTATCACCTGCGTCGTGGGGCCCAACGGCTCGGGCAAGTCCAATGTCGTGGACGCCCTCAGCTGGGTCATGGGCGAACAGGGCGCCAAGTCGTTGCGCGGCGGCAAGATGGAGGACGTCATCTTCGCCGGCACCACCGGGCGGCCCCCGCTGGGCCGGGCCGAGGTCTCGCTGACGATCGACAACTCCGACGGCGCGCTGCCCATCGAGTACGCCGAGGTCACCATCACGCGGATCATGTTCCGCAACGGCGGCAGCGAGTACCAGCTCAACGGCGATACCTGCCGATTGCTGGACATCCAGGAGCTGTTGTCCGACTCCGGCATCGGCCGTGAGATGCACGTCATCGTCGGGCAGGGCCAGCTCGACTCCGTACTGCACGCCGACCCGATGGGCCGCCGTGCCTTCATCGAGGAGGCCGCGGGTGTCCTCAAGCACCGCAAGCGCAAGGAGAAGGCGCTGCGGAAGCTGGACGCGATGCAGGCCAACCTCGCGCGCGTGCAGGACCTCACGGACGAGCTGCGGCGGCAGTTGAAGCCGCTCGGCCGGCAGGCCGCCGTGGCGCGCCGGGCCGCCGTCATCCAGGCCGACCTCCGGGACGCCCGCCTGCGACTGCTCGCCGACGACCTCGTACGGCTGCGGGGGGCGCTGCGGGCCGAGGTGGCCGACGAGGCCGTGCTCAAGGAACGCAAGGAGGCCGCCGAGGCCGAGCTGAGGAAGGCCCTCCAGCGGGAGGCGATGCTGGAGGACGAGGTGCGGCGGCTCGCGCCGCGTCTGCAGCGGGCCCAGCAGACCTGGTACGAGCTGTCGCAGCTGGCCGAGCGGGTGCGCGGCACGGTCTCCCTGGCGGACGCCCGGGTGAAGAGCGCCACCGCCCAGCCGCCGGAGGAGCGGCGCGGACGCGACCCCGAGGACATGGAGCGCGAGGCCGCGCGGGTGCGTGAGCAGGAGGCCGAGCTGGCAGCGGCCCTGGAAGCGGCCGAGTACGCGCTGGAGGACACGGTCGCGCACCGGTCCGACCTGGAGCGTGAACTGGCGGTCGAGGAGCGGCGCCTGAAGGACGTGGCGCGGTCCATCGCCGACCGCCGTGAGGGGCTCGCCCGGCTCAGCGGCCAGGTCAACGCGGCCCGTTCCCGTGCCGCCTCCGCCCAGTCCGAGATCGACCGGCTCGCCTCGGCGCGCGACGAGGCGCAGGACCGCGCGGTCACCGCCCAGGAGGAGTACGAGCAGCTCAAGGCCGAGGTCGACGGCCTGGACGCGGGCGACGAGGAACTCGCCGGACGGCACGACGCGGCCAGGAGGGCCCTCGCCGACGCCGAGTCCGCGCTCACCGAGGCCCGCGAGGAGGCCACCGCCGCCGAGCGCAGGCGCGCGGCCACCCAGGCCCGCCACGAGGCCCTGGCCCTGGGGCTGCGCCGCAAGGACGGCACCGGGGCGCTGCTCGCGGCGAAGGACCGGCTGTCGGGACTGCTCGGCCCGGCGGCCGAACTGCTCTCGGTCACCCCGGGCCACGAGGTCGCGCTGGCGGCCGCCTTCGGCGCGGCGGCGGACGCGATCGTGGTGACCACACCGACCTCGGCGGCCGACGCCATCCGCCTGCTGCGCAAGCAGGACGCGGGCCGGGCGGCCCTGCTCCTGACGGGAGCCCCGGACGAGACGACCCCGGCGGACCTGCCGGCCAGGACGGACCGGACGGGAGCGAGGACGCCGCCGGCCGAGCTGCCGGGCGCCCCGGGTCCAGGGGACTTGGAGGGGGACCCGGACCCGGTGGGCGGGGCGAGTGCTTCGGGCTCGATGGACTCGGCGGGTGCGGCGGGTGCGGCGGGTTCGGCGGGTTCGGCGGATCGGCCAGGTGTGCCGGGTCCAGCGGGTCGGAATGGGGGCCTGGGCCCGGTGGGCGGGGCGAGTGCTTCGGGCTTGACGGACCCGGCGGGGGCGATGGGCCCGGCGGGGTCGACGGATCAGCCGGGTGTCCCAGGTGTCCCAGGTGTCCCGGGTTCGGCGGGTGGGACGGGTGCCCCGGTCCCGAGGGATCGGGGCGGGGCCCCGGGGCCGACGGGCCGGACGGACGTGCCCGGCGTGACCGGGCCGACGCGGCCGGCTGGGTCGGCGGGTGTGCCGAGGGGGCCAGCCCTCTCGGCACACCCGCACTCCTCCGCCGGCCGCACCCGGCCCCCGGCGGGCGGTCCGCCGTACGCCGCCGATCTCGTCCGGGCGCCCTCCGAGCTCGTGCCCGCCGTACGGTGGCTGCTGCGGGACATCGTCGTCGTGGGGACGTTGGAGGACGCCGAGGACCTCGTCCACGCGCGGCCCGAGCTGACCGCCGTGACCGCGGAGGGCGACCTGCTCGGGGCGCACTTCGCGCAGGGCGGATCCGCCGGGGCGCCCAGCCTGCTCGAAGTACAGGCGTCGGTCGACGAGGCCGCGGCCGAGCTGACGGAACTGGGCGTCCTGTGCGAGGAGTTGAGCGGGGCCCAGCAGCGCGCCACCGAACTGCGCCGCGAACGGGCCGCTCTCGTCGACGAGTTGGGCGAGCGGCGCCGTGCGGGAGAGCGGGAGAGGTCCCAGGTCGCGCAGCAGCTCGGACGCCTCGCCGGGCAGGCGCGGGGCGCCGCCGGAGAGGCCGAGCGGAGCACCGCGGCCGCCGCGCGTGCGCAGGAAGCCCTCGACCGGGCCGTGGAGGAGGCCGAGGAACTGGCCGAACGGCTCGTCGTCGCCGAGGAGATGCCGGTCGAGGAGGAGCCCGACACCTCCGTACGGGACCGGCTCGCGGCCGACGGGGCCAACGCGCGGCAGACCGAGATGGAGGCCCGGCTCCAGGTGCGTACGCACGAGGAGCGGGTCAAGGGCCTGTCCGGGCGGGCCGACGCGCTCGACCGGGCCGCGCGCGCCGAACGGGAGGCCCGCGCCCGCGCCGAACAGCGCCGGGCCCGGCTGCGGCACGAGGCCGCGGTCGCCGAGGCCGTCGCCTTCGGCGCCCGCCAGCTGCTCGCCCATGCCGAGGTCTCGCTCGGCCGGGCGGACGAGGAGCGTACGGCCGCGGAGAGCGCCAAGGCGCGCCGGGAGCAGGACCTCGTCCTCGCCCGCAACCAGGGCCGCGACCTCAAGGCCGAACTCGACAAGCTCACGGACTCGGTGCACCGCGGTGAGGTGCTCGGAGCCGAGAAACGGCTGCGGATCGAGCAGCTGGAGGCGAAGGCGCTGGAGGAGCTGGGCGTCGAACCGGCGGGACTGGTCGCCGACTTCGGGCCCGACCAGCCCGTCCCGCCGTCCCTGCCCGCCGAGGGCGAGGAGCTGCCGGACGACCCCGAGCATCCGCGCAACCAGCCCCGCCCGTTCCACCGGGCCGAGCAGGAGAAGCGGCTCAAGTCGGCCGAGCGGGCCTACCAGCAGCTCGGCAAGGTCAATCCGCTCGCGCTGGAGGAGTTCGCCGCACTGGAGGAACGCCACAAGTTCCTCAGCGAGCAGCTGGAGGACCTGAAGAAGACCCGTACCGATCTCTTCCAGGTGGTGAAGGAGGTCGACGAGCGGGTCGAGCAGGTCTTCACCGAGGCGTTCTGGGACACGGCGCGGGAGTTCGAAGGGGTCTTCGGCCGGCTGTTCCCGGGCGGTGAGGGGCGGCTGGTCCTGACCGATCCCGACAACATGCTCACCACGGGCGTCGACGTCGAGGCGCGACCGCCCGGGAAGAAGGTCAAGCGCCTTTCGCTGCTCTCCGGCGGTGAGCGCTCGCTGACCGCCGTCGCGATGCTCGTGTCGATCTTCAAGGCGCGGCCCAGCCCCTTCTACGTGATGGACGAGGTCGAGGCGGCGCTCGACGACACCAACCTGCAGCGGCTGATCCGGATCATGGAGGAGCTGCAGGAGGCGTCGCAGCTGATCGTGATCACGCACCAGAAGCGGACGATGGAGGTCGCCGACGCGCTGTACGGCGTCTCCATGCAGGGCGACGGAGTGTCGAAGGTCATCAGCCAGCGACTGCGCTGACCTTCTCGTCGTACCAGCGGCCGCGGCCGGCCGGCCCGCGCGCTCGCCCGGACGGACGCACCTGGCGGCCGAATGGCCGCCGGGTGGGTGACGGCCGGTCGGGGCCGGTCCTGACGTTCCTCGCGTCGCTTACGGGGTACCCCCGAATACATGCAGTCTCCATCCGTCCAACACTTGAACACAACTTCCTCACCTGGGGCGGAACCCTCTACACAGGACCCCCTTTTGACTTCGAAACTTGAAGGCATAGTCTCTGATTCGTTGCTTTTACCTTCAGGTGGTGGGTGGCGTAAACGTGTGCGCCACTGGAGACACCGTCCGGAAGGGCTCGCCCCCACCCCCGGCAGTGAGGCCGGTGGCCCGAGGAGTTACACGTGACCAGCACAGCGCAGCCACCCCAGTCAGGAGCCCGAGCGGCTCACCCCGAACATCTGGGGCACGTCATCTTCATCGCGGCGGCGGCCGCGATGGGTGGCTTCCTCTTCGGCTACGACAGTGCCGTCATCAACGGCGCCGTCGAGGCCATCCGGCACCGGTACGACATCGGCTCCGCGGCCCTCGCCCAGGTCATCGCCATCGCGCTGATCGGCTGTGCGATCGGCGCCGCCACCGCGGGACGGATCGCCGACCGCATCGGCCGTATCCGCTGCATGCAGATCTCGGCCGTGCTGTTCACCATCAGCGCCGTCGGCTCCGCGCTGCCCTTCGCCCTGTACGACCTGGCCTTCTGGCGGGTCATCGGCGGCTTCGCCATCGGTATGGCCTCGGTCATCGGGCCGGCCTACATCGCCGAGGTCGCCCCGGCCGCGTACCGCGGGCGGCTCGGCTCCTTCCAGCAGGCCGCGATCGTCATCGGCATCGCCGTCTCGCAGCTCGTCAACTGGGGCATCCTCAACGCCGCAGGCGGTGACCAGCGCGGCAAGGTCATGGGCCTGGAGGCCTGGCAGGTCATGCTCGGCGTGATGGTCGTCCCGGCTGTCCTGTACGGCCTGCTCTCCTTCGCGATCCCCGAGTCGCCGCGCTTCCTGATCTCGGTCGGCCGCGACGAGCGCGCCCGTGAGGTGCTCCGGGAGGTCGAGGGCGACAAGATCGACCTGGACGCCCGCGTCACCGAGATCGAGCACGCGATGAAGAGCGAGCACAAGTCGGTCTTCAAGGACCTGCTCGGCGGCACCTTCTTCTTCAAGCCGATCGTCTGGATCGGTATCGGGCTCTCGGTCTTCCAGCAGTTCGTCGGCATCAACGTCGCGTTCTACTACTCCTCGACGCTGTGGCAGTCGGTGGGCGTCGACCCGACGGACTCGTTCCTCTACTCGTTCACCACGTCGATCATCAACATCGTCGGCACCGTGATCGCCATGATCTTCGTCGACCGGATCGGCCGCCGGCCGCTCGCGCTCATCGGTTCCGTGGGCATGGTCATCGGGCTGGGCCTGGAGGCCTGGGCCTTCTCCTTCGACCTCGTCGACGGCAAACTGCCCGCCACCCAGGGCTGGGTCGCCCTGATCGCCGCCCATGTGTTCGTGCTCTTCTTCGCCCTCTCGTGGGGTGTCGTCGTCTGGGTCTTCCTCGGCGAGATGTTCCCGAACAGGCTCCGCGCCGCGGCGCTCGGTGTGGCCGCCGCCGCGCAGTGGATCGCCAACTGGGCCATCACCGCGAGCTTCCCGTCGCTGGCCGACTGGAACCTCTCCATGACCTACGTGATCTACACGATCTTCGCCGCGCTCTCCATCCCGTTCGTGCTCAAGTTCGTGAAGGAGACGAAGGGCAAGACGCTGGAGGAGATGGGCTGACCCGGGCACCGGTCGCCCGGCACCAAGGCTCGGGGAGACGGGCCAAGACCCCGCCGTCCGTCTCCCCGTACTCGTGAGAGGGCGTACTGCCCCGGCTCTCCGGCCTACCGGCCCCTGAGCCGGGGCAGTACGTTCTCGCAGAACAGATGCATGCTGCGCCACCCCTCGTCGACCGGCATCCCGCCGGACAGCGGATGCAGTACGTAGCTGTCGAGGCCCTGCGCCAGACACTCCTCCGGCGTCACGATCCGGTAGACACCCTCGGCGCGCAGCTCCTCCACCGTGGTGGCCCCCGACTTCACCGCCGAGCGGATGTCGGAGGACTGCCAGGAGGCGTACGTCCGCGCCTCGTGCAGGAAGTGCCTGCCGTGCTCGGCCCAGGCCCGGTCCGGGTCCTCCGCCAGGTGCAGCAGCGGCGTGACCTCCGCGGGCATCATGGTCCAGCCCTGCGTGCCGTACTCGGTGAGCCGCTCCTTGTAGTAGGCCTCGATGTCCGGCAGATGCGCGCTGGGGAAGAACGGCAGCCCGAGCCGCGCCGCGCGCCGGGCCGCCGCCTTCGAGGAACCGCCCACCAGGAGCAGGGGGTGCGGATCGGAGAAGGGGCGCGGGGTGACCCGTACCGTACGGCCGCGGTGTTCGAACTCCTCGCCGGTCCAGGCCTTCAGCAGCGTCTCCAGGAGCTCGTCCTGGAGGGCGCCGCGCCGCTTCCAGTCCACGTCGAAGAGCGCGTACTCCTCGGGCCGGTAGCCGATGCCCGCCACCGTGACGAGCCGGCCGCCGCTGAGGAGGTCGAGCACGGCGATGTCCTCGGCCAGGCGCAGCGGGTCGTGCAGCGGGCCGATGATCGCCGAGACCGTGACCGCGATCTTCCGGGTCGCGCCGAAGACCGCGCCCGCGAAGGTGAACGGCGAGGGCAGCCAGTTGTTCGCGGCGCCGTGGTGCTCCTCGGTCTGCACGGTGGTCATCCCGCGGTCGTCGGCGTAGGCGGCCATCTCCAGCGCGGCCTTGTAGCGGTCGCTGAGCGAGGCGGGCGTGGCGCCGGGATCGACGAGGTTGAAGCGTACGACCGTGACGGGCATGGGAAAGTCCCCCTTCGCCGAGCGGGTGGCGTGCCGGCGGCTTCGGTCCGGCGTCGGTGCAGGGGGGACCGTAGCTGACGGAGCGTCAGACGGCCATAGGGGCGGGCCCCTTGGCGGAGTCCGGTGCGGGACCCGGCACGGCGGGCTTCGGCAGCAGCGCGTACAGCAGGAAGGACACGACGATCGTGGCCGCCCAGCCCAGGCCGTACTCGCCGACCGGATTGCCCAGGGCCAGCGGTCCGGTGAACCAGTCCGAGGCCGTGAAGAGAAGCCCGGCGCACAGGCCCGCCGCCCAGGCCGCGACCGCGGCCGGCGCGAAGCCGCCCCGGTACCAGTAGGCGCTGGTGCGCGTGGTGTCGAGCAGGGCCCGCGCGTCGTACTCCCGGCGGCGCAGCATGTCCGCGCCGAAGACCCCGGCCCAGGCCGAGAAGGCGACCGCGAGCAGCGAAAGGAACGCGAGGAACGAGCTCATGAAGCTCGTCGCCACGAGCATCAGGACCCCGCCGAGGACCAGCGAGATCACGGCGTTGACGGACACCGCCCAGTGCCGCGGCACCCGGAAGCCCAGCGTCTGCGCGGTGAAGCCCGCCGAGTACATCGACATCGCGTTGATCAGCAGCGTGCCCGCCAGGGCGACGAGGAGGTACGGGGCCGCGATCCACAGCGGCAGGATCTCGCCGAGGAACGAGACCGGGTCGGTCGTCGAGGCCAGGTCCGGTGTGGAGACCGCCATGACCGCGCCCATCAGGACCAGTGGCAGTACGACGAGGCCGGCGCCGCCCACGGTGTTCCCCACGATCGCCTTCGAGGAGGCCGTGCGCGGCAGATAGCGGGTGAAGTCGGGGGAGGAGGGCACCCAGCTGATGCCGCCCGCCGCGATCAGGCCGACCCCCGTGATCATCAGCGGGGTCGGGCCCGCGCCCCGTCCGAAGACCCGGCCCCAGTCGGTCTCCACGAGCAGATGGCCGAGGACCAGGACGGAGAAGCCGCCGAAGAGACAGGCCGCGTACCTGCCGCAGGTCCGCACGGCGTTGATGCCGAGCCCCGAGATCACGAAGGTGGCGAGCACGAAGAGCAGCAGCGTCACGACGGTCAGGGCGGTGGTGGCGTGGACGCCGAAGAGGATGTCGACCACGGTGAGCAGGGCGTACGCGCCGGTCACCGCGTTGATCGTCTCCCAGCCCCAGCGGGCGACCCAGATCAGCGAGCCGGGCAGCAGATTGCCGCGCTGGCCGAAGACCGCCCGGGAGAGCATCATGCCGGGCGCGCCGCCGCGCTTCCCCGCGATACCGACCAGCCCGACGAGGCCGAACGCCACGAGCGGCGCCGCCGCGGCCACCACCAGGGCCTGCCAGAAGTTCAGCCCGTACGAGACCACGAGGCTCGCGCCCATCGTGAGCAGCAGCACGGTGATGTTGGCGGACGCCCAGGTGGGGAAGAGCTGGCGGGTCCGCGCGGTGCGCTCCGCCTCCGGGACCGGTTCGATGCCGCGCGTCTCCAGCGCGCCGTCGGGCCTGGTGGTCCTCATGCCGGAGCCGCTCCGTACCGTGGGGAGGCGGGGAATCATCCCACTTTAGCCCGACTGGTCACCTCAAGCGGTGTATGTGCTTCCCGGGCGAACGCGAGCGGTAGCCGTCCGGGGCACATGGTCGATACTGAGTGGGTTATGGAAATCGTCATCCTTGCTGTAGTCATCGCCGTGGTCGTGATCGGCGCACTCGGCGGGCTCGTCGTCGGCAGCCGCAGGCGCAAGCAGCTGCCCCCGCCGCCCCCCGCCGCCCCCGACATCACCGCTCCGCCGGCCGAGCCGCACATCGGCGACGAGGCCGAGACGCCGCGCGACGAACCGCGCCGCACGATAGAGGAGGTGGATCTTCCGGACTCCTCGGCGACCGCTCCGGTCGCCGAAGCGCCCCCGATCGAGGTCCCGGAACCGACCGCCGGCCGTCTGGTGCGCCTGCGCGCCCGGCTGTCGCGCTCGCAGAACGCGCTCGGCAAGGGGCTCCTCACGCTCCTCGCGCGCGAGCACCTCGACGAGGACACCTGGGAGGAGATCGAGGACACGCTGATCACCGCCGACGTCGGTGTGCAGCCCACCCAGGAGCTGGTCGAGCGGCTGCGCGAACGCGTGAAGGTGCTCGGCACGCGCACTCCCGAGGGGCTGCGGGCCCTGTTGCGTGAGGAACTGCTCGCGCTGCTCGTGCCCGAGTTCGACCGCACGGTGAACACCGACTCCGGTCTGGACACCCCCGGCATCGTGATGGTCGTCGGGGTGAACGGCACCGGCAAGACCACCACCACCGGCAAGCTCGCGCGCGTGCTCGTCGCCGACGGCAAGCATGTGCTGCTCGGCGCGGCCGACACCTTCCGGGCCGCCGCCGCCGATCAGCTGCAGACCTGGGGCGAGCGGGTGGGTGCCCGCACCGTACGCGGGCCCGAGGGCGGTGACCCCGCCTCGATCGCCTTCGACGCCGTCAAGGAGGGCATCCAGGAGAGCGCCGACGTCGTACTCATCGACACGGCGGGGCGGCTGCACACCAAGACCGGTCTCATGGACGAGCTCGGCAAGGTCAAGCGCGTCGTCGAGAAGCACGCCCCGCTGGACGAGGTGCTGCTCGTCCTGGACGCCACCACCGGCCAGAACGGCCTGGTGCAGGCGCGTGTCTTCGCCGAGGTCGTCGACATCACCGGCATCGTCCTGACGAAGCTCGACGGCACGGCCAAGGGCGGCATCGTCATCGCCGTCCAGCGTGAACTGGGCGTACCCGTCAAGCTGATCGGCCTGGGCGAGGGCGCGGACGACCTGGCCCCGTTCGAGCCGGAAGCGTTCGTGGATGCCCTTATCGGAGAGTGAGAGCGCGTACGAGCCGTATGTGCGTGACGCGTACGTGTCGTCCGTGCGTGAGGAAGGGCCCCACTCCATGGTGCAGATGGTGTGGGGCCCTTCCGTGTCGGCAGGCCTCTGTCGAGGAAGCCGGTGCCGACAGGCCCGGCACGGCGCCTCGCGGCGTTGTCGCACGACCCGCGTACGACCCGCGTACGACCCGAGTACGCCCCGTACGCGGATCGCGCTCCGTGGATCCCGCGCCGCTGTGCGATGCACCGCACCGGACACCGCGGCCCGTGCGACCTGGTCCGAACGGGACGCCTCAGGCGGGTGACCGGTGGGCCACGTACGCGAGCGTCCCGAGCAGCAGTCGTGCGGCCGGTGGCTTCGTCGCCGAGTCGAGCGCGGGGGAGCGCAGCCAGTGGACCGGGCCGCGGCCGCCCCGGTCGGAGGGCGGCGCCGTGATGTACGCGCCGGCGCCCAGGCCGTGCAGGTCGAGCGAGGCGTCGTCCCAGCCCATGCGGTAGAGCAGCTCGGGCAGTTCGGCCGCGGCGCCGGGTGCGACGAAGAAGTGCGCGCGGCCCTCGGGCGTGACGGTCACGGGGCCCAGCGGGAGGCCCATCCGTTCGAGCCGGACCAGGGCGCGGCGGCCGGCGGACTCGGCGACCTCGATGATGTCGAAGGCGCGGCCGACGGGGAGCATCACCGAGGCGCCGGGGAACTCGCCCCAGGCCCGGGTCACTTCGCCCAGGGTGGCGCCCGCCGGGACGACGGGCGCGAAGCCCAGGGGATGCGCGCCGCGCTCGGCACAGTGCGGCCGGCCGCACGAGCAGGCCCCGGCGCCCGCGCGGGCGCCGGGCACCACGTCCCAGCCCCACAGCCCGGTGAACTCGGCCACGGCCGTGCACTCCGAGGAGCGGCCGCGGCGACGCGAGCCGGTCCGAATGTCGCGGATGCCGCCGATCGTGAAGCCCATGCCCCCTCCAACGGGTCCAGCGCGCCCATGGTTACGTCATGAAATCGTGTCGTAACTCTCAGTATTCTCGGTTCCCATCGGTGCGCGATCCAAGCGGCGCTCGGTTGCGTCACGGGTGGTGCGGCCGGTTTCGTGCGCCCCGGCGTACATCGCTCCGCCCGCTCCCGTTCGTCCTGTGTCAAGTGAATCGCGCGGCGGCGATCGCGAGTTCATTCGAAGGGGTGGCGAATGGTGGCGTTTCAGGGATCGCCATGGCTGGAGGGGTGATCGTAGGATTACTGTGAGTGCACAAGTCCTTGGGACGCATGCACTTGTGGGTATGCCGGAGGCAACTCGGCTTCCCGTTCGACGGGTGAGAACGGCCGGACGGGCGGCCCCGTTCACGGGCATTCTGGTAGGGCTTGGCGCACACAGCGCACAAGTGGGTTCAGGGATGGGGGCGTTCCAGTGGGCGGCAACGGCGCAGGCGCGAGGTCCGCGACCGGCACGGACAAGCGCCCCAACGAATTGTTGGGCTCGTGGTTCGTGCGCAGCGGCTGGTCCAAGGGCGAGCTGGCACGTCAGGTGAACCGCAGGGCACGCCAGTTGGGGGCCAACCACATCTCGACGGACACCTCGCGGGTCCGCCGCTGGCTCGACGGGGAGAATCCCCGCGAGCCGATCCCGCGCATCCTCTCCGAGCTGTTCTCCGAGCGCTTCGGCTGCGTCGTCGCCGTCGAGGACCTGGGGCTGCGCGCGGCCCACCGGGCCCCGTCCGTGTCCGGTGTCGACCTGCCCTGGACCGGCCCGCAGACGGTGGCCCAGATCAGCGAGTTCTCGCGCAGCGACCTGATGCTCGCGCGGCGCGGCTTCCTCGGCGCCTCACTGGTCCTGTCCGCCGGGCCCACGCTCATCGAGCCCATGCAGCGCTGGCTGGTGCCCAGCCCCGCCACGCCGCGCGAGGAGCCCATGCTCTCCGCCGCGGCCGCCCGCCGTCCGGGCAGGCTCTCCCAGCCCGAGCTGGACCTCCTGGAGTCCACCACCGTCATGTTCCGCCAGTGGGACGCCCAGTGCGGCGGCGGCCTGCGCCGCAAGGCGGTCGTCGGCCAGCTGCACGAGGTGACCGACCTGCTCCAGGAGCCCCAGCCCGAGGCGACCACCAGGCGGCTGTTCAAGGTCGCCGCCGAACTGGCCGAGCTGGCCGGCTGGATGAGCTACGACGTGGGGCTCCAGCCCACCGCCCAGAAGTACTTCGTCCTCGCCCTGCACGCCGCCAAGGAGGCCGCCGACCGGCCGCTCGGCTCGTACATCCTCTCCAGCATGAGCCGCCAGATGATCCACCTGGGCCGCCCCGACGACGCGCTGGAACTGATCCACCTCGCCCAGTACGGAAGCCGTGACTGCGCGAGCCCGCGCACCCAGGCCATGCTGTATGCGATGGAGGCCCGCGCCTACGCCAGCATGGGGCAGCCCGGGAAGTGCAAGCGCGCCGTCCGGATGGCGGAGGACACCTTCGGGGACGCCGAGGAGTCCGGCGAGCCCGAGCCCGACTGGATCCGCTTCTTCTCCGAGGCCGAGCTGCACGGCGAGAACTCCCACTCCTACCGCGACCTCGCCTACGTGGCGGGCCGTAGCCCCACGTACGCCTCGCTGGCCGAGCCCGTCATGCAGAAGGCCGTCGACCTCTTCGAGAACGACCTGGAGCACCAGCGTTCGTACGCGCTCAACCTCGTCGGGATGGGCACGGTGCACCTGCTCCGGCGGGAACCCGAGCAGAGCGCCGTCCTGGTGCACAAGGCCCTGCGGATCGCCAAGAAGGTGCGGTCCGAGCGGGTCAACACTCGTATCCGAAAAACGGTCGACACGGCCGTCCGCGACTTCGGGGACCTCGCCGCCGTCGTCGATCTGACCGACCAGCTCGCCATCGACCTGCCCGAGACCGCAGAGGCGGTCTGACCCCAGTACGCCGGCCGCGACCGCCGTCCGTAACAGCCCGACTCGGCTCCCCCATGCCAGGTCATAGGACGGACGGCCGCGGCCGGTCTCCTTTTTGCGCCCGCGGCGGCGCCGCTCTCACGGAGGCGGCTGAGCGCCGTCCGGGTTGCTCGATCCGTGGCTGAGCGCGCGGCCGTCCGAGTGCTCCGGCCGTGTCCGTGGAAGGTTGCGCCACGATAACGATCGAGGCTGCCACTATCCGGCGGTTCATCGAGGCGTAACACGTACGTCCTCTTCGTCACCCCGGCGAAACATGCAGGGGCGCCGGTCGAAACCGCGCTGCGCCAATCTCTGGCCCATAACCGGCCCACCCCTCACCAACCGCTCATGGCTTCGCCCGCACGGGGCCGTACCAACGACGAGGAGACGCCGATGGCACCAGCCATCACGCTTGCCGCAGACGCTCCCACGCTGTCTGCCGCCAACACCGGATTCATGCTCATCTGTTCCGCCCTGGTGCTGATCATGACTCCCGGTCTTGCCTTCTTCTACGGAGGCATGGTCAGGGTCAAGAGCACCTTGAACATGTTGATGATGAGCTTCATCAGCATGGGGATCGTCACGATCCTGTGGGTGCTCTACGGCTTCTCGCTCGCCTTCGGCACCGACTCGGGCAGTGTCGTCGGCTGGTCCTCGGACTACGTCGGCTTCAGCGGCATCGGGAAGATGGACCTCTGGGACGGCTACACCATCCCGGTCTTCGTCTTCGCCGTCTTCCAGCTGATGTTCGCGATCATCACCCCCGCGCTGATAAGCGGTGCCCTCGCGGACCGCGTCAAGTTCACCTCCTGGGCGCTGTTCATCACCCTGTGGGCCACCGTCGTGTACTTCCCGGTCGCGCACTGGGTCTGGGGCACCGGAGGCTGGGCCTTCGACCTCGGCGTCATCGACTTCGCCGGTGGTACCGCGGTCCACATCAACGCGGGTGCCGCGGCACTCGGCGTGATCCTCGTCATCGGCAAGCGCGTCGGGTTCAAGAAGGACCCGATGCGCCCGCACAGCCTCCCGCTGGTGATGCTCGGCGCCGGTCTGCTGTGGTTCGGCTGGTTCGGATTCAACGCCGGCTCCTGGCTCGGCAACGACGACGGCGTCGGCGCGCTGATGTTCGTCAACACCCAGGTCGCCACCGCCGCCGCCATGCTCGCCTGGCTCGCCTACGAGAAGATCCGCCACGGCGCGTTCACCACCCTCGGCGCCGCCTCCGGCGCGGTCGCCGGTCTCGTCGCGGTCACCCCGTCCGGCGGCGCAATCTCCCCGCTCGGCGCGATCGCCGTCGGCGCCATCGCCGGTGTGCTCTGCGCCATGGCCGTCGGCCTCAAGTACAAGTTCGGCTACGACGACTCGCTCGACGTCGTCGGTGTGCACCTCGTCGGCGGTGTCGTCGGCTCCCTGCTCATCGGCTTCTTCGCCACCGGCGGCGGCCAGTCCGACGTCGAGGGTCTCTTCTACGGCGGCGGCCTCGACCAGTTCTGGAAGCAGTGCGCCGGTGTCTTCGGCGTCCTCGCCTACTCCCTGGTGGCCTCCGCGGTGCTCGCCTTCCTGATCGACAAGGCCATCGGGATGCGGGTCCCCGAGGACGTCGAGATCGCCGGCATCGACCAGGCCGAGCACGCCGAGACCGCATACGACTACAGCGGTGCCGGTGGCGGCGCCGCCCGCACCGCGGTCACGGCCCCGGCCGGCGACTCCGCGAGCAAGAAGGTGGACGCATGAAGCTCATCACCGCCGTCGTGAAGCCCCACCGCCTCGACGAGATCAAGGAAGCCCTCCAGGCCTTCGGCGTCCACGGCCTCACGGTCACCGAGGCGAGCGGTTACGGTCGTCAGCGGGGCCACACCGAGGTCTACCGCGGTGCCGAGTACACCGTCGACCTCGTCCCCAAGATCCGTATCGAGGTACTGGTCGAGGACGACGACGCCGAGCAGCTGCTCGACGTCATCGTGAAGGCGGCCCGTACCGGCAAGATCGGAGACGGCAAGGTCTGGTCCGTCCCGGTCGAGACGGCGGTCCGGGTCCGGACCGGCGAGCGCGGACCCGACGCGCTGTAGACGCCACGCGCCGCGGACAGCAGAAGAACAGGAGCCACTGGGTGACGAGTACGGACACGCGTACGGAAGCAGAGGACTCGGGACCCAGCGGCTATGCGGCGGCCCGGCTGCGCCTCCTCCAAGAGGGGGCGCGGTCCGGGCCGCCGCGCCGTGCGGCCCTCGCCGAACTGACCGACGACTGGCTCACCGGACTGTTCGACGCGGGCGCCGAGAAACTGCGCGGCGTCTCGCTCGTCGCCGTCGGCGGCTACGGCCGCGGCGAACTCTCCCCGCGCAGCGACCTCGACCTGCTGCTCCTGCACGACGGCAGCGCCGACTCCGGCGCGGTGGCCTCCCTCGCCGACCGCATCTGGTACCCGATCTGGGACCTCGGCCTCGACCTCGACCACTCCGTCCGTACGCCCGCGGAGGCCCGCAGGACCGCGGGCGAGGACCTCAAGGTGCAGCTCGGCCTGCTGGACGCCCGCCACCTCGCCGGCGACCTCGGCCTGACCGCGGGACTGCGCACGGCCGTCCTCGCCGACTGGCGCAACCAGGCGCCGAAACGGCTCCCCGAACTCCAGGAACTGTGCGCCGAGCGCGCCGAGCGCCAGGGCGAACTGCAGTACCTCCTCGAACCCGACCTCAAGGAGGCCCGCGGTGGCCTGCGCGACGCCACCGCGCTGCGCGCCGTCGCCGCCTCCTGGCTCGCCGACGCCCCGCGCGAGGGCCTCGCCGACGCCCGCAAGAGCCTCCTCGACGTCCGTGACGCCCTGCACCTCGCCACCGGCCGCGCCACCGACCGCCTCGCCCTCCAGGAGCAGGACCAGGTCGCCGCGGAACTCGGCCTGCTGGACGCCGACACCCTGCTGCGCCAGGTGTACGAGGCCGCCCGCGTCGTCTCGTACGCCAGTGATGTCACCTGGCGCGAGGTGGGGCGCGTGCTGCGGTCGCGCGCCGTGCGACCGCGTCTTCGCAAACTGGCAAGGGAGCGGAGCGACTTCCTCAGAAGGGCGGTGGCGGGCGACGGGAGGGCGCTGGGCGGCGGCAAACCCGCTCCCGAGCGCTCCCCGCTGGCGGAGGGCGTCGTCGAGCAGGACGGCGAGGTCGTCCTCGCCCGCGCCGCCCGCCCCGACCGCGACCCCGTGCTGCCGCTGCGCGCCGCCGCCGCGGCCGCCCAGGCGGGGCTGCCGCTCTCGCTGCACGCGGTCCGCCGCATGGCCGCCGCGGCCCGTCCCCTGCCCACGCCGTGGCCCGCCGAGGCCCGCCAGGAACTCATCACGCTGCTCGGCTCGGGGCCCTCGACCATCGAGGTCTGGGAGGCCCTGGAGGCGGAGGGCCTGATCACCCGGCTGCTGCCCGACTGGGAGCGGGTCCGCTGCCGCCCGCAGCGCAACGCCGTCCACATCTGGACCGTCGACCGCCACCTGATCGAGACGGCGGTCCGCGCCGCCGAGTTCACCCGCCGCGTCCACCGGCCCGACCTGCTCCTCGTCTCGGCCCTGCTGCACGACATCGGCAAGGGCTGGCCCGGCGACCACTCGGTGGCCGGCGAGATCATCGCGCGGGACGTGGCGGCCCGGATCGGCTTCGACCGCACCGACGTGGCGACCCTCGCCACGCTCGTACGCCATCACCTGCTGCTCGTCGAGACGGCGACCCGGCGCGACCTGGAGGACCCGGCGACCGTACGCGCGGTCGCCGAGGCGGTCGGCTCGCAGGGCACGCTGGAACTCCTGCACGCCCTCACCGAGGCCGACGCGCTGGCCACCGGGCCCGCCGCCTGGTCCTCGTGGCGCGCGTCCCTCGTCACCGACCTGGTGAAGCGGGTCTCCGCCGCGCTCGCCGGGGACGACCCCGAGGAGCCCGAGGCGGCGGCGCCCACCGCCGAACAGGAACGGCTCGCCATCGAGGCCTTCCGCACCGGCGGTCCCGTACTCGCGCTGCGCGCCCAGACCGAACCCCCCGCCGAGCCGTCCGCCGAGGAAGCCTCCGGGGAGCCGGAGCCCCTCGGGGTGGAACTGCTCATCGCGGTACCGGACCAGAAGGGCGTCCTGCCCGCCGTGGCGGGCGTCCTGGCCATGCACCGGCTCACCGTGCGGACGGCGGAGCTGCGGGCGCTGGAGCTGCCCGACGGCGTCTCAGGGTCCGTCCTGCTGCTCGACTGGCGGGTCGCCGCCGAGTACGGGTCCCTGCCGCAGGCGGCCCGGCTGCGCGCCGATCTGGTACGCGCCCTCGACGGCTCCCTCGACATCACCGGGCGCCTCGCCGAACGGGACGCCGCCTATCCGCGGCGGCGGGGCATCGCCGCGCCGGCGGCCCGGGTGAGCGTGGCCTCCACCGCGTCCAGGCTCGCCACCGTCATCGAGGTCCGCGCCCACGACGCCCCGGGGCTGCTGCACCGCATCGGGCGCGCGCTGGAGAACGCGCAGGTGCGGGTGCGCAGCGCGCATGTCTCCACGCTGGGCGCGAACGCGGTGGACGCGTTCTACGTGACCGGGCCCGAGGGAGCTCCGCTGCCGGGGGAGCAGGCCGGGTCGCTGGCGCGGGCCTTGGAGGAGACGTTGCGGGAGTGAGCGGTGTGCTGCGCGCCGCTCGGGGCCGTTTCGGCGGCCGGTCCTCGGCCGCGGGCCGGTTGTGGCTGAGCGCGCCCCGCGGCGGAGCCGCCCGATGTCACAGCCCCGCGTCCCTTATGGGGCCGGGGTGGAGACCCTTTCCGGTGGGGGCGGATACCCTGGAAGGCGGACCTGTCCCCCTGCCCCCGACTTGAGGATTCGCGACCGCCGTGTTCGACACTCTCTCCGATCGCCTCGCAGCGACATTCAAGAACCTTCGCGGCAAGGGGCGCCTGTCCGAGGCGGACATCGACGCCACCGCGCGCGAGATCCGTATCGCCCTGCTGGAAGCGGACGTCGCGCTGCCGGTTGTCCGGGCCTTCATCAAGCAGGTCAAGGAGAGGGCCCTCGGGGCCGAGGTATCACAGGCGCTCAACCCCGCCCAGCAAGTCATCAAGATCGTCAACGAGGAGCTCGTCGGCATCCTCGGCGGTGACACCCGGCGGCTGCGCTTCGCGAAGCAGCCCCCGACCGTGATCATGCTCGCCGGTCTGCAGGGTGCCGGTAAGACCACGCTCGCCGGAAAGCTCGGCAAGTGGCTGCAGGGCCAGGGCCACACGCCGCTGCTCGTCGCGTGCGACCTCCAGCGCCCGAACGCGGTGAACCAGCTGAGCGTCGTCGGCGAGCGGGCCGGCGTCGGCGTCTACGCGCCCCAGCCGGGCAACGGCGTCGGCGACCCGGTCCAGGTCGCCAGGGACTCCATCGACTACGCGAAGCAGAAGCAGCACGACGTCGTCATCGTCGACACCGCGGGCCGCCTCGGCATCGACGCCGAGCTGATGCAGCAGGCCGCCGACATCCGCGACGCGGTCTCGCCGGACGAGATCCTCTTCGTCGTCGACGCGATGGTCGGCCAGGACGCGGTCAACACCGCGGAGGCCTTCCGCGACGGAGTCGGCTTCGACGGCGTGGTCCTCTCCAAGCTCGACGGCGACGCCCGTGGCGGCGCGGCGCTCTCCATCGCGCACGTCACCGGCCGCCAGGTCATGTTCGCCTCCAACGGCGAGAAGCTGGACGACTTCGACGCGTTCCACCCGGACCGCATGGCGTCCCGCATCCTCGGTATGGGCGACATGCTCACGCTGATCGAGAAGGCCGAGCAGACCTTCTCGCAGCAAGAGGCCGAGCAGATGGCCGAGAAGCTGGCCTCCAAGAAGGGCCAGGACTTCACGCTCGACGACTTCCTGGCCCAGATGGAGCAGGTCAGGAAGATGGGCTCCATCTCCAAGCTGCTCGGCATGCTTCCCGGCATGGGCCAGATCAAGGACCAGATCAACAACCTCGACGAGCGCGACGTGGACCGCACGGCCGCGATCATCAAGTCGATGACGCCGACCGAGCGTCAGGAGCCGACGATCATCAACGGCTCGCGGCGTGCTCGTATCGCCAAGGGCTCCGGTGTCGAGGTCAGCGCGGTCAAGGGGCTGGTCGAGCGGTTCTTCGAGGCCCGCAAGATGATGTCCCGGATGGCCCAGGGCGGCGGTATGCCGGGGATGCCCGGGGCGCCTGGCATGGGCGGCGGAGCCGGCCGGGTGAAGAAGCAGCCGAAGAAGGCCAAGGGCAAGCAGCGGTCGGGCAACCCGATGAAGCGCAAGCAGCAGGAGGAAGAGGCGGCGGCGCGGCGGGAGGCCGCGGGGCAGGCGGGCGGCGCGTTCGGCCTGCCGGCCGGGCAGCAGCCGGAGAACTTCGAACTCCCGGACGAGTTCAAGAAGTTCATGGGCTGAGGCCGCCCCTCCAGGCCAAAAGATTGCGCAGTTCCCCGCGCCCCCGGATGGGGGCGCGGGGAACTGCGCAATCTTTTGCAGGTACCGCGCTCAGGTCACGGTGTCCGGGTGATCAGGTAGCGGAAGACGTTCGGCATCCACACCGTGCCGTCCCGTCGCCGGTACGGATGCACGGCCTCCCGCACCTCCTTGTCGACCTGCTCCCGGTCCGTCGCCGCCACGGCCGCGTCGAAGAGCCCGGTGGACAGCAACCCCCGCACCGCGTTGTCCACGTCCGCGTACCCGAACGGACACGACACCCGCCCGGACCCGTCGGGACGAAGGCCGGCCCGCTGGGCGACCTCCTCCAGGTCGTCCCGGAGGGAGGGGCGCCAACGGCCCGTACCGCGCAGCGGATCCGCCAGCTTGGTGGCGACCCGCAGCACCGAGGACGTGGCACACCGCTCAGGCGGCCCCCAGCCCGTGAGGACCACGGGAACCCCCCGTCCGACGAGCCCGGTCGCCGCCGTCAGCGACTCGGCGAGGCCTTCGGAATCACCGGCCACACACCCGATCGGCTCGAAGGCGGTCACCAGATTGCACGCGGTCGCCGCCGTGCCGTCCACGTCCGCCGGCTCACCGTCGGTCAGCCGGGCGCCGGCGCACGCGCGCGTGCCCCACGGCTCGGGCAGCAGACGCTCCCGCGCGAGAGCCAGCCGCTCCGGCGCGTGCGCCTGCACCCCGGCGACCGAGGCACCCCGCGCGGCGGCCATCAGCAGCGCCAGGCCGGACCCGCAGCCGAGCCCCAACAGCCTGGTCGAGGAGCCCACTTCGAGTCGCTCGTAGACGGCCTCGTAGAGCGGTACGAGCATCCGCTCCTGAATCTCGGCCCAGTCACGCGCGCGTGCCCCCTGGTCCACCTGGGGCGCAGCCCCCGAACGAGGTAGGCGCTGCCGCACGAGCGTAGGTGTCATCGAAAGTGCCCCAATCCGCCGAGAGTTGCTTCTGTGCCTGTTCGTCCACCCCCGTGCAGTGCGCTCGCACTCCCCCCGTATGCCAGGAAACTCCGCGCTCGTCGTGGCGTCCAGGGGTTGAGTGGCCCCGTTTCGTACCATCGGCGCGCGCCGAAAAGAATTCACATACCGGCAACATGTGCCCCTACGATCGCGCCATGGCGAAGGCACCTGTTCTCACTCCCCGGGCGCGTGATTTCCCGCGCTGGTACCAGGATCTGATCACCAAGGCCGAGCTGGCCGACAACGGTCCGGTGCGCGGCACCATGGTGATCCGGCCCTACGGATACGGGCTGTGGGAGCGGATGCAGCAGGAGATGGACGCCCGTATCAAGAGGGCGGGTGCCCAGAACGCGTACTTCCCTCTCCTCATCCCGCAGTCGTATCTGAGCCGGGAGGCCGAGCACGTCGAGGGCTTCGCGCCGGAGCTCGCGGTCGTCACGCACGGCGGCGGCAAGGAGCTGGAGGAGCCGGTCGTCGTCCGGCCCACCTCGGAGACGATCGTCAACGCGTCCTTCGCCAAGTGGGTGCAGAGCCACCGTGACCTGCCGCTGCTGATCAACCAGTGGGCGAACGTGGTCCGCTGGGAGATGCGCCCGCGCGTGTTCCTCCGTACGACCGAGTTCCTGTGGCAGGAGGGACACACGGCCCACGCCACGTACGAGGACGCCCGGGACTTCGCCGCGCACATCCACGAGCGGGTCTACGCGGACTTCATGGTGAACGTCCTGGGGATCGACGTCGTGCTGGGCCGCAAGACGGCGCGCGAGCGGTTCGCCGGGGCCGTCAACACCCTCACCCTCGAAGCGATGACGGGCGACGGCAAGGCCCTGCAGATGGGCACCAGCCACGAGCTGGGCCAGAACTTCGCCAAGGCCTTCAACACCCGGTACCTGTCCAGGGAGGGCCGGCAGGAACTCGTCTGGCAGACCTCCTGGGGGTCCTCGACCCGCATGGTGGGTGGCCTGATCATGTCGCACGGCGATGACAGCGGGTTGCGGGTTCCGCCGCGCCTGGCCCCCGTACAGGCCGTGGTCCTCGCCATCAAGGGCGACGAGGCGGTTCTGGCCAAGGTCCGCGAGCTCGCCGACCGGCTCGGGGCGGCGGGCGTACGGGTACGGGTCGACGACCGCACCGACACCCCGTTCGGCCGCCGCGCCGTCGACTGGGAGCTCAAGGGCGTCCCCGTCCGCGTCGAGGTGGGCCCTCGTGACCTGGAGAGCGGCACCGTGACGCTGGTCCGGCGCATCCCCGGCGGCAAGGAACCCGTGACGGCCGACTCGCTGGTCCGTCTGCTGCCCGCCGTGCTGGAGGAGGACCAGGCGCTGCTCCTGGCCCAGTCGCGCGAGCGCCGGGTGGCACGGACCTCGGAGGTGTCGACGGTCGGGGAGGCCGTCGAGGCCGCCGGTGCCGGTGGCTGGGCCCGTATTCCGTGGGCCACCCTCGGTGAAGAGGGGGAAGCCGAACTGGCCGCGCACGCGGTGACCGTACGGTGTCTGGTGGCCGAGGACGGGTCGGTGCCCGAGACCGACGACGCACCCGGTAACGTCGCCGTGGTGGCCCGCGCCTACTGAGCCCCGGTATTCCGCCGCGAGAAGGACCGAAACGGCTCTTGCGCATCCGGTGACCCCAGGTGCCCCGGCACGCAGACGGCGCCTACGCGCCGGGACGTATACGGCACTACGTACCGGCTAGGTGCGAACTGTGAGGCTTCTCCGCAGATCAGCGCACCCGCCCTCGTCAGGACGCATCAGCGGCAACTGACGGGTACGTGCAAAATATTTGGGATGCCCCGGAATAGGAACACAGAGGCACCCCGGCTCGTTGTCATTACGTGAGCACGACACCACCTGTTCTCGCCGCAGAGCTGGCAGGGGCGTGGGCCGACATTCAGCGGCACCACCCCGAGCTGCCCGATCTTGCCGCGCCAGAGTCCCTGATCGGGGAGTCGTCGTCCGCCTGCGGACACGAACTCTCCTTCGAACGACTGCTTCACGAAGCAGTCCACGGCATCGCCGCCGCCCGAGGTGTCCGAGACACCTCCCGCGCCGGCCGGTACCACAACCGCAGATTCCTCGCGATCGCCGAGGAGTTGGGCCTGGACCACCCCGAGGAGCCGCATCCCAGCAGCGGCTTCTCACTGGTCACGCTCAACCTCGAGGCGAAGCGGCGTTACCGCCCGACGATCGAGCGACTGCAGCGCGCCCTCAAGGCGCACACGGTCGCGACCGCCGCCGACACGGCGCGCAGCTTCCGGGGCCCGGCCGCCCGGCACGGCTCCTCCGGAGGGGGCGTGCGGGTGAAGGCGGTCTGCGACTGCGGACGCAACGTCCGCGTCGTTCCGTCGGTCCTCGCCCAGGCGCCGATCGTGTGCGGAGGGTGCGGGAAGCCGTTCCGTATCCCGGAGGTGGTCGGCGCGGCAGCGGGCTGAGCGGGACGGCAGACGCAGCGGCGGGTCGTCGTACCGCCGGGGTGGTGCAGGAGAGCGCGGCGGCACTTCGTGGGTGCCGGCTCGTCCGGTGGCCCGCCCCGACGGCACTGTCCGCCCCACGGCAGTACGCGTACCGGGCCCGGCGGCGTCGCGGGCCGGCCCGGGGCTGCCCGGGTCGAGGGGGGCTTTCAGGGTGTGGCAGAATGGTCAGCTGTACTCGCAGCCGCACAGGACCCCTCTCTCCTCCGGCTGACGCGTCCATCGGGCACTCGGGTACCGCAACCCCACGCGGCAATCTCGCCGTGCCCAACCACGTCAAGACCAGGAGACACCACTTCCGTGGCAGTCAAGATCAAGCTGAAGCGTCTGGGCAAGATCCGTTCGCCTCACTACCGCATCGTCGTCGCCGACTCCCGTACCCGCCGTGATGGCCGGGCCATCGAGGAGATCGGCCTGTACCACCCGGTGCAGAACCCGTCGCGCATCGAGGTCGACTCCGAGCGTGCGCAGTACTGGCTGGGTGTCGGCGCGCAGCCGACCGAGCCCGTGCTCGCCATTCTCAAGCTGACCGGCGACTGGCAGAAGCACAAGGGTGAGCCCGCCCCGCCTCCGCTGCTCGTCGCGGAGCCGAAGGCCGCGCGCCCGCTGTTCGAGGCCCTGGGTGGCGACACCGAGGGCAAGGGTGAGGCCATCACCCAGAAGAAGAAGACTGAGAAGAAGGACGAGGCCACCGCCGAGTCCGCGTCGACCGAGGCCTGAGCATGCTCGAGGAGGCTCTCGAGCACCTCGTGAAGGGCATCGTCGACAACCCGGACGACGTGCAGGTCGCCTCGCGTGACCTGCGCCGAGGGCGTGTCCTCGAGGTCCGGGTCCACCCCGACGACCTCGGTAAGGTGATCGGCCGCAACGGCCGCACCGCGCGCGCCCTGCGCACCGTCGTGGGCGCCATCGGCGGCCGCGGAGTCCGCGTCGACCTCGTCGACGTGGACCACGTCCGCTGACGTACACGCAGCACCGGCTCGGGCCGGGGAGGGCCTTCAGGGCCGTCCCCGGCCCGTAGTCGTTGGACACACGACAGGAGATCGAGCAGTGCAGCTGGTAGTCGCGCGGGTGGGCCGCGCCCATGGCATCAAGGGCGAGGTCACCGTCGAGGTACGGACCGACGAGCCGGAGCTGCGGCTCGGGCCCGGTGCCGTCCTGGCCACGGACCCCGCCTCGGCCGGTCCGCTGACCATCGAGACGGGCCGGGTGCACAGCGGCCGCCTCCTGCTGCGCTTCGCCGGGGTGCACGACCGCACCGCCGCCGAGGCGCTGCGCAACACCCTGCTGATCGCGGACGTCGACCCGGACGCGGTGCCCGAAGACCCTGACGAGTACTACGACCACCAGCTCATGGACCTGGACGTCGTCCTGGCGGACGGCACCGAGGTCGGCCGGATCACCGAGATCTCGCACCTGCCCTCGCAGGACCTCTTCGTGGTCGAGCGCGCCGACGGGACCGAGGCGCTGATCCCGTTCGTCGGGGAGATCGTCGTCGAGATCGACCTGGAGAAGCAGCGGGCGGTGATCGACCCGCCCCCCGGGCTGATCGACGACAAGGCGGAGATCGCCTCGTCCCGGGACGAGGACGCGGGTTCCGACACCTCCGGTGCGGGCAGCGGGCCGGGAGTCGGCGTCTGATGCGGCTCGACGTCCTCACGATCTTCCCCGAGTACCTGGACCCGCTGAACGTCTCCCTCGTGGGGAAGGCACGCGCGCGTGGACAGCTGAATGTGCACGTGCATGATCTGCGGGAGTGGACCTACGACCGGCACAACACGGTCGACGACACCCCTTACGGCGGTGGCCCCGGCATGGTCATGAAGACCGAGCCCTGGGGCGACGCGCTGGACTGTGTCCTCGCGGACGGCTACGAGACGGGCTCCCACAGCCCCGTCCTGGTCGTCCCCACACCCAGCGGGCGCCCCTTCACCCAGGAACTCGCCGTCGAGCTGTCCGAGTGCCCCTGGCTGGTCTTCACACCCGCCCGCTACGAAGGCATCGACCGCCGCGTCATCGACGAGTACGCGACCCGGATGCCCGTCCACGAGGTCTCCATCGGCGACTACGTGCTGGCCGGCGGCGAGGCGGCCGTCCTCGTCGTCACGGAGGCCGTGGCCCGGCTGCTGCCGGGCGTCCTCGGCAACGCCGAGTCGCACCGCGACGACTCGTTCGCGCCGGGAGCCATGGCCAACCTCCTGGAGGGCCCGGTCTACACGAAGCCGCCCCGGTGGCGCGGCAGGGAGATCCCGGACGTGCTGGTCAGCGGCCATCACGGCAAGATCGCCCGCTGGCGCCGGGACGAGGCCCTGCGGCGCACGACCGCCAACAGACCGGACCTCATCGAGCGCTGCGACCCCGCGGCCTTCGACAAGAAGGACCGCGAGATGCTCTCCATCCTCGGCTGGCAGCCCGGTCCCGACGGCCGATTTGGGCGCAGGCCCGAGACCGTGGAAGAATAGGCGGCTGCTGTACGTCGTCCGGCGTGCGCCCCTGCCACAGGGGGACACGACGCCCGCCCCGACGAGAACAGCCCCCTTATGGAAACACCTACTTCCGTCGATGACCTGTGGCATCGCCGAAGAAAGCAGACGATCATGGCCAGCTTGCTCGAGACCGTCGACGCCGCGTCGCTGCGCAGCGACGTCCCGTCCTTCCGCCCGGGTGACACCGTCAACGTCCACGTACGCGTCATCGAGGGCAACCGCTCCCGTGTGCAGCAGTTCAAGGGCGTAGTCATCCGCCGCCAGGGCGCCGGCGTCCGCGAGACCTTCACGGTCCGCAAGGTCTCCTTCTCCGTCGGCGTCGAGCGCACCTTCCCGGTGCACACCCCGATCGTCGAGAAGATCGAGCTCGTCAGCCGCGGCGCCGTGCGCCGCGCGAAGCTCTACTACCTCCGTGAGCTGCGCGGCAAGGCCGCGAAGATCAAGGAGAAGCGCGACAACTGAACCTCGCGCCGGTTCCGTGCGAGGGCCGGATAGCATCTGGCCCACATGGACGCCGAAGCACAGCAGACGGAGCGCGACCGCTCCTCCCACCCCGCCGTGTCCGAGGAGATCTCGGACACACGGGGGACGGAGGGCCGGTCGCGTTTCGCGTGGGTGACCAGGGCCGCCGAGTGGCTGCCGGGCGGACGTATCACCCTGACCGCGCTGTTCTGCCTGTTCTCCCTGCTGCTGCTCACCCGGTTCGTGATCCAGCCGTTCCAAATTCCCAGTGGCTCGATGGAGCCCGGATTGAGGATCGGGGACCGCGTTCTCGTAAATAAGTTGGCGTACCGTTTCGGTGCTGAGCCGAGGCGCGGTGACGTCGTCGTGTTCGACGGCACCGGTTACTTCGGCGACGCCGACTACATCAAGCGTGTCGTCGGCGTGGGGGGAGACCATGTGGTCTGCTGCGACAGGCAGGGGAGGATCGAGGTGAACGGCCGCTCGGTCGACGAGTCGACGTTTGTGTTCACAGGGGACGAGCCGTCCGAAGTCCCCTTCGACATCGTCGTACCCGACGGCACGCTCTTCGTCCTCGGTGACCACCGCGGCGATTCGAGCGACTCCCGGGACCACCTCGGCTCCCCGGGGGGCGGCATGATCCCCGTGCACGACGTGATCGGCAGAGCCGACTGGATCGCCTGGCCCCTCGGCCACTGGAACCGTCTCGAACGAGCCGACGGCTACGCGCGCGTGCCCGCCGCCACGGACCGGACCCCTGTGGGCCGGACCGATGCGGGCCGGACCGCTCAGGGGGCCGACGGGTGGCCGACCGTGGACGGTGTCCATGGGTAACCGCGGCAAACCCCGCGGCGTCCACAGCGCCGCCGAGGATCTCCTGCCCACCGGCAGCCGGCGTACCGGCGGACCCGTGATGCCCGGCCGGGCCGAGCGGCGCAAACTGGCCCGCAAGGTCAAGCGGCGCAGACAGCGTTCCGCGGTCAAGGAGATACCTCTCCTGATCGGTGTCGCCCTGCTCATCGCGCTCGTCCTGAAGACGTTCCTCGTGCAGGCCTTCGTGATCCCCTCGGGCTCCATGGAGCAGACGATCCGGATCGGCGACCGCGTCCTGGTCGACAAGCTCACGCCGTGGTTCGGCTCGAAGCCCGAGCGCGGCGACGTCGTCGTGTTCAAGGACCCCGGCGGCTGGCTCGAGGACGAGCAGCCGACGGCGAAGAAGGAGGACCCCGTCGTCGTCAAGCAGGTGAAGCAGACACTGACCTTCATCGGTCTGCTTCCCTCCGACAACGAACGGGACCTGATCAAGCGGGTCGTCGCGGTCGGCGGCGACACCGTCAAGTGCTGTGACACCCAGGGCCGCGTCACCGTCAACGGCATGCCGCTCAACGAGCCCTACATCAACCCCGGCGACAAGCCCTCGTCACTCGTCTTCGAGGTGAAGGTGCCCGTGGGGCGCCTGTGGGTGATGGGGGACCACCGTTCCAACTCCGCCGACTCCCGTTTCCACCGCACCGAGAAATACGGCGGCACCATCTCCGAGGACGTCGTGGGCCGCGCCATGGTCATCGCCTGGCCGGTCGGTCACTGGAGCCGTTTCAAGGAGCCCGACACCTACGCGTCCGTGCCCGAGGCGGCGAGCGGGTCGACCGCCGCACTCGACACGTCGCATAGGGTGGCCACCGCGGATCGATACGGATTGATCCCGCTCCCGACTCCTGCGGAACTCCCGCTCGTTATGGGAGTGGTGGGCCTGCGTCGTATCCGGCGCGGGCGGCGGCACGGAGTGAGGAGTGGATGTGGGGGATTTGGCGGTCGGCGCACGATCCGGACACGAGGGTCCCGAGGAGCGGCCGGGACGATCCGAAGAGACGGTCCCCCCGGCCGCAGAGGACGTCGTACCCCCCGGAGACGGCCCCGGTGACCATGGCCCCGGTGACCGCGGTGCCGGTGACCACGGCGCCAGGGACGAGCGGGACGCCGCCGACGAGGATTCGGCACCGAGCAAGCCGCGGTCCTTCTGGAAGGAACTCCCGCTGCTCATCGGCATCGCGCTGGTTCTCGCGCTGCTGATCAAGAGCTTCCTGGTCCAGGCGTTCTCGATCCCCTCGGACTCGATGCAGAACACCCTCCAGCAGGGTGACCGCGTCCTCGTCGACAAGCTGACACCGTGGTTCGGCTCGGAGCCCGAGCGCGGCGAGGTCGTCGTCTTCCACGACCCCGACAAGTGGCTGGCGGGCGAGCCGACGCCGAGCCCGAACGTGATCCAGACGGCTCTCAGCTGGATCGGCCTGATGCCGTCCGCCGAGGAGAAGGACCTGATCAAGCGGGTCGTCGGAGTCGGCGGCGACACCATCGAGTGCAAGGGCACCGGCCCGCTGAAGGTCAACGGCAAGGCACTGAACGAGCCTTACGTGTACCCGGGGAACACGCCGTGCACCATGGACGACGGCGGCGGCCAGTTCAAGGTGAAGGTTCCCGAAGGCAAAATCTGGGTCATGGGTGACCACCGGCAGAACTCGCTGGACTCCCGCTACCACCAGCAGGACGCGAACAAGGGCTTCGTCCCCGTGGGCAACGTCGTCGGGCGCGCGATCGTCGTCGCCTGGCCGCCCACCCGCTGGTCCACGCTTCCGGTGCCGGACACCTTCGACCAGGGTCTCGCCGCCTCGGCTGCTCCCGGCGTGCTCGGTCTCGCCGGCGCGGCACCGTTGGTGCTGTGGCGCAGGCGTCGCCTTACCGTCGGGAACACCAGGGTTTCTGGGGCGCGTACCGCCGGGTAGGGTGCCGTCCCAGATCGCCGATCCGTCGCGGCCCGGACCTGGGCCGAGGGATCGGTTCTCCGAGGTGTGGGGAGCACTGGGATGAGCGGGACAAGTCGTACGGACGAGGGCCGCGGACGGCTCGGCAGCAAGCTGTCGGGGCTGGCCGTGGCCCTCGGCTGTGTGCTCTTCCTCGGTGGGTTCGGCTGGGGAGCGATCGTCTACCAGCCGTACACCGTGCCGACCGAGTCGATGTCGCCGACCATCGCGGCCGGCGACCGGGTGCTCGCCGAGCGGATCGACGGCTCCGACGTCGAGCGCGGTGACGTCGTCGTCTTCAAGCAGGCCAGCTGGGGCAACCTCCCCATGGTCAAGCGGGTCGTCGCCGTCGGCGGTGACACGGTCGCCTGCTGCACACAGGGCAAGCTGACCGTCAACGGCAAGAAGATCGAGGAACCGTACCTGCCGAAGGGCACCGAGGCCGAGTCGTCCTCGATCCCGTCCATCGAGGTCCCCAAGGGCCGGCTCTTCCTGCTCGGTGACGAGCGCAGCGGTTCGCTGGACTCCACCGCCCATCTGACGGAGGCCGGCAACGGCACGGTGCCGCGCACCTCGGTGAACGCGCGCGTCGACGCGGTGGCCTGGCCCATGAACGGCATGCTGGCGCGCCCCACCGGCTTCGAGACGCTCGGCGGCCTCTCCGAGCCGGGTCCGCTGCGGCTGGTCCTCGTGGCGATCGTGGCGGGTGCGGTCCTCGTCCTGGGCGGCGCGGCCTACGGGCCGGTCGCCAAGCGGGCGGGACGCCGAAGGAACCGCACGGGGGCGAGGGAGCGGGCCCTTGCCGGCTGAGACGTCCCAGCCGGCCGACGACCGGTCGGCCCAGGCTCCGGCTCCGGCCTCAGTTCCGGCCCCGGCCTTCGACGAGCTCGGTGAGCTGCGGAAGGTCGCCCGGGTGGTGCTGCTGGATCCGCGGGACCGCATCCTGCTGCTGCACGGCCATGAACCCGGGGATCCGTCGGACGACTGGTGGTTCACGCCGGGCGGCGGTGTGGAGGGCGACGAGACGCGGGAGGAGGCGGCGCTGCGGGAACTCGTCGAGGAGACCGGCATCACCGAGGTCGAGCTGGGTCCGGTGCTGTGGCGGCGGACCTGCGCGTTCCCGTTCGCGGGGCGCCGCTGGGCCCAGGACGAGTGGTACTTCCTGGGCCGTACGGAACAGACGGCGACCGAGGCGACCGGGCTGACCGAGCTGGAACGGCGCAGTGTCGCCGGAGCGCGCTGGTGGACGTGCCGGGAACTTGAGCGGGCACATGAGACGGTGTATCCGACCAGACTCGCCGAGCTGCTGCTCAGGCTGCTCGACGAAGGTCCCCCGGCCAGGCCCGAGACCCTCGACACGGAAATCGTCTAGGGGCTCCCGGGGCTGGCGCACAATAGGGGGACGCACGGCTGAAGGGGAACATGCCATGAGCGCCGAGGACCTCGAGAAGTACGAGACCGAGATGGAGCTGAAGCTCTACCGGGAGTACCGCGATGTCGTCGGTCTGTTCAAATACGTGATCGAGACCGAACGGCGCTTCTACCTCACCAACGATTACGAGATGCAGGTGCACTCGGTTCAGGGCGAGGTGTTTTTCGAGGTGTCCATGGCGGATGCCTGGGTGTGGGACATGTACCGGCCTGCTCGGTTCGTGAAGCAGGTGCGTGTCCTGACATTCAAGGATGTGAATATCGAGGAGCTGAACAAGAGCGACCTCGAGTTGCCGGGCAGTTAGACCGGCTCCTGGGAGTGGTTCTGGGAGCGGTCCCAGGCTCCTGAGAGCTCTGCGGCGGGGCGGGCCGCTCGTGTGGGTGAGTGAGTTGTCCACAATCGAGCGGCCGTCCACCAAGATCCAACAGCGGATCGGGACGGGCTCAGTGTTGGCGCCGGAGGTGGTGCCGACATGAAGACGTCCAAGGCGCACAGCGCACTCGGCAGGTACGGCGAGGACCTGGCCGCACGGCGGCTGACCGAGACCGGAATGAAGATCCTCACGCGCAACTGGCGCGCGGGCAGGACCGGCGAGATCGACATCGTGGCCCAGGACGGCGACGCGCTGGTCGTCTGCGAGGTCAAGACCCGCCGGGCGGGGGCCTTCGAGCATCCGATGGCCGCCGTGACCCCCGTCAAGGCGCACCGCCTGCGCGGCCTGGCCGAGCGCTGGCTGCACGAACACGGCGGGGCCCCACCCGGCGGCGTCCGTATCGACGTCGTGGGAGTGCTGCTGCCCGACCGCGGCGCCCCCGTCGTGGAGCATGTGCGAGGGGTGGCCTGATGGGCTTCGCGCGTACGTGCTCGGTGGCGCTCGTGGGCGTGGACGGTGTGGTCGTCGAGGTCCAGGCGGATCTGGAGCCGGGGGTCGCGGCGTTCACCCTGGTGGGGCTGCCGGACAAGAGCCTGACCGAGAGCAAGGACCGGGTCAGGGCCGCCGTGGTCAACAGCGGCGGCGAGTGGCCGCAGAAGAAGCTCACCGTGGGACTCAGCCCGGCCTCGGTGCCGAAGGGCGGGAGCGGCTTCGACCTCGCCATCGCCTGTGCGGCCCTCGGCGCCTCCGAGCGCATCGATCCACGCGTCCTGGCCGACATCGTGATGATCGGCGAACTGGGCCTGGACGGACGGGTCAGGCCCGTCCGGGGTGTGCTGCCGGCCGTACTGGCCGCGGCCGACGCCGGATACGAGCAGGTGGTGGTGCCGGAGTGCGCGGCCGCCGAGGCGTCCCTGGTGCCCGGAGTGTCCGTGCTCGGCGTCCGCACACTTCGCCAGCTCGTCGCGATCCTCACCGACGAGCCCGTGCCCGACGAGGATCCGGACGAGCAGGGCAGGACCGATCCGCTCGCGGGCCTGCGCATGCCGGGCACGGGAGCGGCGACGGGCATGCACAGCCTCGGTGCCGCACAGTACGACCAGGGGCACGACCTCGCCGACGTCGTCGGCCAGCTCGCCGCACGGACCGCCGTGGAGGTGGCCGCGGCCGGCGGACATCATCTGTTCCTGGAAGGGCCTCCGGGAGCCGGCAAGACGATGCTCGCCGAACGGCTGCCCGCGATTCTGCCGCCGCTCGACCGGGGCGAGTCCCTGGAGGTCACCGCGGTCCACTCGGTCGCCGGCCTGCTGCCACCCGGCAAGCCGTTGGTCGACGTCGCCCCCTACTGCGCCCCGCACCACTCATCGACCATGCAGGCGCTGGTGGGAGGTGGCCAGGGCGTGGCACGGCCGGGCGCGGTGTCGCTCGCCCACCGTGGGGTGCTTTTTCTCGACGAGACCCCAGAGTTCAGCAGCCATGCCCTCGACGCGCTGCGCCAGCCACTGGAGGCAGGTCATGTGGTGATCGCGCGCAGCGCCGGTGTCGTGCGCTTTCCGGCCCGGTTCCTGATGGTGCTCGCGGCCAACCCCTGCCCCTGCGGCCGTTTCTCGCAGCGGGACACCCTGTGCGAGTGCTCGCCCGCCGTGATCCGCCGCTACCAGGCCAGGCTCTCCGGACCCCTGCTCGACCGCGTCGATCTGCGGGTCGAGGTGGACCGTGTCACCCGGTCCCAGCTGACGGAGCGGGGCGCACGGGGCGAGTCCACCGGGACGGTCGCCGACCGGGTCAGGGAAGCCAGGGAGCGGGCGCTCTCGCGACTCGCGGGCACCCCCTGGCGTACGAACAGCGAGGTACCGGGCCGTGAGCTGCGCTCCCGGTGGTACGCGTCCCCGGGTGCCATGGACGACGCGGAGCGCGGCCTGGAGCGCGGTGTGCTCAGCGCCCGGGGCTTCGACCGGGTGCTGCGGGTCGCCTGGACCGTCGCGGATCTCGCGGGCCGCGACCGGCCCGAGGCCGCGGACGTGTCCCTCGCGCTGCAGCTGCGCACCGGGGTGCCCCGTGGGGTGCCGATGGCGATCGGGGCACCGTCGTGAGCGGGGACGCGAGCGAGGAGACGGGCGGGGACGCGGGAGGTGAGGAGCGGCGGCACCGGGCTCTTCTCGCGCGCGTCGTCGAGCCGGGGGACGAGGTCTGCGGGCGATGGCTCCGGGAGGCCGGAGCGGGGGAGGTGGTCCGGCGCCTGGCCGGAGACGGGCAGCAGCTGCCGGGCGTCACGGACGTGCGGTGGGCGGGCCTGCGGGCGCGCGCCGGGCGGGCGGACCCGGAGCGGGACCTGGCGCTGGCGCGGGAGAGCGGGACACGGTTCGTGTGTCCGGGCGACGCCGAGTGGCCCGCGCAGCTGGACGATCTCGGGGACGCGAGGCCGGTGGGGCTGTGGGTGCGAGGGCTGCCCAGCCTGCGGTTATGGGCGCTGCGCTCCGTCGCGGTCGTCGGGGCACGGGCGTGTACCGAGTACGGCGCCCACATGGCGGCCACGCTCGGCGCCGGGCTCGTGGAGCGGGGGTGGGTCGTGGTCTCGGGCGGTGCCTACGGCGTGGACGGCGCGGCGCATCGTGGCGCGCTCGGCGCGGGCGGTGCCACGGTCGCCGTGCTCGCCTGCGGGGTCGACCGCCCCTATCCGCGCGGCCACACACAGTTGATCACCAGGATCGCCGAACAGGGCCTGGTGGTGGGTGAATTGCCGCCCGGTGACCACCCGACACCCAGCAGATTCATCCTGCGGAACCGGGTCATCGCGGCGTTGACGCGCGGCACGGTGGTCGTCGAGGCGGCGTACCGGAGCGGCGCGTTGGTGACCGCCCGTGCCGCACAGCGGCTCGGCAGGTTCACGATAGGGGTGCCAGGGCCGGCCACCAGCGGGCTCTCGGCAGGGGTGCACGAACTCCTGCGCGGGGACGCGGTGCTGGTCACGGACGCCGCGGAAGTGGCCGAGCTCGTCGGCGACATGGGCGAGCTGGCCCCCGCCCGGCGCGGTCCCGTGCTGCCGCGCGACCTCCTGGACCCGGCGGCCGCCCGGGTGCTGGCCGCGCTGCCGGCCCGGGAGGCGGTGCCGCGGCAGGAGATCGCCAGGGGTGCCGGGACGACCGAGGACGACGCGGTCGCGAGACTGTACGAACTCCGCTCACTTGGCTTCGTCGAACGACACGGCGACGGCTGGAAGTTGACACGCCAGGCCACGATGTCCGTCGACACGGATCGGGGGCGATGCTGACCGAGCGTGTTCGGCCGTCCGGGCGACCCCCGAAGCCCTTGGGGTTTCCCGTAGTTGGTGCCCCACGGTGGTCACGCACGGCGACGGCCGCGACCCCGGAGAGCATCAAGCGGAACGTATCTGCGCACGGTGAGTCCACCGGTGTTCGCACACTGCGACTCCTCAGTCACGCTACGCTCACAAGGATTCCGACGCAGACAGGCAACTCGACATCAGACCGACAGCTCACGCAGTCACTCCCAGTTCACTGCAGAACGGCACAAGGCGACGAATGCCCCAGCACACCTCCGGGTCCGACCGGGCGGCAGTTCCCCCCGCGGCCCGCCGCGGCGTGCGCCCGCCCGCCCCCTCGACGCTCGACGAGCTGTGGAGGTCGTACAAGACCACGGGCGACGGGCGGCTGCGCGAGCAGCTGATCCTGCACTACTCGCCGCTCGTGAAGTATGTGGCGGGCCGGGTGAGTGTGGGGCTGCCGCCCAATGTGGAGCAGGCGGACTTCGTCTCGTCGGGTGTCTTCGGGCTGATCGACGCCATCGAGAAGTTCGACATCGAGCGCGAGATCAAGTTCGAGACGTACGCGATCACGCGGATCCGCGGGGCGATGATCGACGAACTGCGCGCGCTGGACTGGATCCCCCGGTCCGTGCGGCAGAAGGCACGCAACGTCGAGCGGGCCTACGCGACGCTGGAGGCGCGGCTGCGGCGCACACCGTCGGAGTGCGAGGTGGCCGCCGAGATGGGCATCGCGGTCGAGGAACTGCATGCGGTGTTCGGTCAGTTGTCGCTGGCCAACGTGGTGGCCCTGGAGGAGCTGCTGCATGTCGGCGGTGAGGGCGGCAACAGGCTGAGCCTGATGGACACGCTGGAGGACACCGCGGCGGACAACCCCGTGGAGGTCGCCGAGGACCGTGAGCTGCGGCGTTTCCTGGCGCGGGCCATCAACACGCTGCCCGAGCGGGAGAAGACGGTGGTCACCCTCTACTACTACGAGGGGCTCACACTCGCCGAGATCGGCAATGTCCTCGGCGTGACGGAGAGCCGCGTCAGCCAGATCCACACCAAGTCCGTGCTCCAGCTGCGGGCGAAGCTGGCGAGTTTCGGCCGTTGAGCACGCCGCCGGGCTCAGCCTGACGGTGCCTGATCCCGTCGGCTGCGCCGATGGCGCCGATGTTCCCGACCTGCCCGGAGGCAGGAAACCTTTCGGCCCGGGAGGTCATCGATCAAGCCCTCTCGGACGGGAGTCTCCCGTCTTGGGCGGGGCATCCGTAAAGTGGGTGCGTGCCAAGGATTCGAGCGGCCTCCGTGGCCGAGCACCGGTCGATGCAGCGAGCCGCCCTGCTGGACGCGGCGAGGTCCCTGCTGTCCGACGGCGGGACGGACGCGCTGACGTTCCCCGCGCTCGCCGAACGGACGGGGCTCGCGCGCTCGTCCGTGTACGAGTACTTCCGGTCCCGCGCGGCCGTCGTCGAAGAGCTGTGCGAGGTCGACTTCCCGCTCTGGGCCGCCGAGGTCGAGGCGGCGATGGCGCTGGCCGCGACGCCCGAGGGCAAGGTCGAGGAGTATGTCCGCCGGCAGCTCGCGCTGGTCGGGGACCGGCGGCACCGGGCCGTGGTGGCGATCTCCGCGAGCGAGCTGGACGCGGGTGCGCGCGACAAGATCCGCGCGGCCCACGGGGGGCTTGTCGCGATGATCGTGGAGGCGCTGCGGGACATGGGGCACGAGCAGCCGCGGATGGCCGCGATGCTCCTTCAGGGCATCGTCGACGCCGCTGTGCGCAGGATCGAGATCGGCGCGGCCGAGGAGCCCGGAGCGATCACCGACGCGGCCGTCTCGATGGCCCTGCGTGGCGTGCGGGGCTGAGGGGCCGGGGCTCTCCCGTTCTTGTGACCGCCTCCGCCGCTGGGGCGTGAGACCGGATCCGTCTCGGGGCCTTCCCGCTCGGCGCGCTGCGCGCGGGTGATCGGCCGACGGAACCGCGCGGGGGCGAGGGCGGCGGGCCCTCGCCGACGAGACGTCCACGACCGCGATGGAGCGCCGTGTGCGTCCGCGGGTGCGTCGTGGCTGGTCGCGCGGTCCTCCGTGCCCCCGGGGAGTGAGGGCCTCCGCGCCCCCGGGGAGTCAGGGCCGAGCCCGTCCTTCAGGGGCACCCCGGTCACCGGCAGCAGGCGGGACGGGCCCCGGCCCAGCAGCCACGGTGGCAGCAGGGAGAGCGGGTCCAGGTAGGTGTCCGCGCGGCGCAGTCCCCAGTGCAGGCATGACACGGGGCAGTGGGATCCCGCCGGTTCCAGTACGCCGACCGTCTCGCCCGCGGCCACCACGGCACCCTTCTCGACCGTCGCCCGCACCGGCCCGTACGTCGTGCGCAGGGGCGGGTCTCCCGTGCCGGTCAGCTCGACCGAGACGACTCCGCGGCCCGCCACCCGGCCGGCGAAGGAGACGCGGCCGGGAGCGACGCTGCGGACCGGGGTGCCGGGGGCCGCGGTGAGGTCGATGCCCCGGTGGCCCCGGCCGTAGGCGGTCGCCGGGGGCTCCCAGCCGCGCGCCACCGGCGGCCGGGACCCCACCGGCCAGGCACGACCGACCGCCGGCACCGGCGGGCTCACGTCGAGCGGGCGGCTTGCGCCGTCGCCGTTCCGCAAGCCGCCGCCCGGGTCCCCTCCGCGGGCGATGGCCGCCGGCCCGCCGGACACCAGCACCGCGGCCACTGCCAAAGCCCACAGCGCGGACAGCCACGCGGACAGCCGGACGGGCGGCAAGGGGGACCGGAAGGCGGGCCGTGCCATCGGTCCCGTACGAAGACATCGCTCGGATCGCATGCGAGAACGGTCCCGTGTGCCGCGCGAAAAAGTGGATCATGACCGGGATCTGTGGACTACCCGTCGGTTGTGGACAGCGGCGTCACCCGGCACCTCGTGGGTCCCGTACACTTCTTGTGGCGATCCGGGTCACCGGGTCGACTTCGCACGCCCCGACATCAGGCCGTCAAACAGCTGGTGTCAGCGCCCCTCGGTCCCTCGTGGCAAGGCGCAATGCGGGCGTCAGGCGCGTCCGCCGTCCGGCGGACGCGGCACAACCGAGAACACCAAGGAGTACGGCCATGGCCGTCGTCACGATGCGGGAGCTGCTGGAAAGCGGCGTCCACTTCGGTCACCAGACCCGTCGCTGGAACCCGAAGATGAAGCGATTCATCTTCACCGAGCGCAACGGCATCTACATCATCGACCTGCTCCAGTCGCTGTCGTACATCGACCGCGCCTACGAGTTCGTCAAGGAGACCGTCGCCCACGGCGGCACGGTCATGTTCGTCGGCACGAAGAAGCAGGCGCAGGAGGCCATCGCCGAGCAGGCCACCCGCGTCGGCATGCCCTACGTCAACCAGCGCTGGCTGGGCGGCATGCTCACCAACTTCTCGACCGTCTACAAGCGTCTGCAGCGCCTCAAGGAGCTCGAGCAGATCGACTTCGAGGACGTCGCGGCCTCGGGTCTGACCAAGAAGGAGCTTCTCGTGCTCTCGCGCGAGAAGGCCAAGCTGGAGAAGACCCTCGGCGGTATCCGCGAGATGTCCAAGGTGCCCAGCGCCGTCTGGATCGTGGACACCAAGAAGGAGCACATCGCGGTCGGTGAGGCCCGGAAGCTCAACATTCCGGTCGTCGCCATCCTCGACACCAACTGCGACCCCGACGAGGTCGACTACAAGATCCCGGGCAACGACGACGCGATCCGCTCCGTCACCCTGCTCACCCGCGTGATCGCCGACGCGGTCGCCGAGGGCCTCATCTCCCGTTCCGGTGCCGGCAAGGCCGCCGAGGGTGACAAGGCCGCGGGCGAGCCGCTCGCCGCGTGGGAGCGCGACCTGCTCGAGGGTGGCGAGAAGAAGGCCGACGAGACCGCTGCCGAGGCGCCCGCCGCCGACGCTCCGGCCGCCGACGCCGAGGCGCCCGCCGCTGAGGCCCCCGCTGCTGAGGCGCCCGCCGCCGAGGCCCCCGTCGCCGAGACCCCCGCGGCTGAGGCCGAGGCCGCTGTCGAGGCTCCGGCCGCCGAGGCCGAGAAGCCGGCCGACGCCGAGCAGGCCTGACGATCCAGCGTCACGGTTGAGTGAGGGCGGGCGGCGCCTTGTGCGTCGCCCGCCGTTCACCCCCAGCCCGTAGATCTTCGGTGGACGCCCGCCCGATCAGCGGTGGACGCCGACTTCGAGACTTCGAGACTCCGAGAAGAGATTCACAGATCATGGCGAACTACACCGCCGCTGACGTCAAGAAGCTCCGTGAGCTCACCGGCGCCGGCATGATGGACTGCAAGAAGGCGCTGGACGAGGCCGACGGCAACGTCGACAAGGCCGTCGAGGCCCTGCGCATCAAGGGCCAGAAGGGCGTCGCCAAGCGCGAGGGCCGCTCCGCCGAGAACGGCGCCGTGGTGTCGATCATCGCGGACGACAACACCTCCGGTGTCCTGGTCGAGCTGAAGTGCGAGACGGACTTCGTCGCCAAGGGCGAGAAGTTCCAGGCCGTCGCCAACCAGATCGCCCAGCACGCCGCCGCGACCTCCCCGGCCGACATCCAGGCGCTCCTCGCCTCGGAGATCGAGTCCGGCAAGACGGTCCAGACGTTCGTGGACGAGGCCAACGCCAACCTGGGCGAGAAGATCGTCCTGGACCGCTTCGCCCAGTTCGCCGGCGCCTACGTCACCGCGTACATGCACCGCACCATGCCCGACCTGCCCCCGCAGATCGGTGTCCTGGTCGAGCTGGACAAGGCCGACGCCGCCCTCGCCAAGGGCATCGCTCAGCACATCGCCGCCTTCGCGCCGAAGTACCTCTCCCGTGAGGACGTCCCGGCCGAGATCGTCGAGTCCGAGCGTCGTGTCGCCGAGGAGACCACGCGCGCCGAGGGCAAGCCCGAGGCCGCGCTCCCGAAGATCGTCGAGGGTCGCGTGAACGGCTTCTTCAAGGAGGCCACGCTCCTCGGCCAGCCGTACGCGCTCGACCAGAAGAAGTCCGTCCAGAAGGTTCTGGACGAGGCCGGTGTCACCCTGAAGCGCTTCGCGCGCATCAAGGTCGGCATCTGAGTCCGTACCGCGATCGACGCGCGATCCCGCTAGGGTCGACAGCAGTCGTCCGTGTCGGTTGCGTATGCCGCCACGCGCGCGCGTGACGGACGACAGCAGATCTGACGAGGAGGCCATTGCCGCGCATGGGATGCGAACACCACCCCACCGGCAGTGGCCTTCTTCGTATGTGCGAGACGTATGTGCGACACGTAGAAGAGGCGAGATCTCCATGACCACCACCAAGGCCGCCGACAAGGACGACAAGAGCGATCACGGCAAGGGATCCGGGCGCTTCCTGCTGAAGCTTTCCGGTGAGGCGTTCGCCGGTGGCGGGGCGCTCGGAGTCGACCCCGACGTGGTGCACAAAATGGCCCGGGAGATCGCCGCGGTGGTCCGCGGCGGTGCCCAGATCGCCGTCGTCATCGGCGGCGGCAACTTCTTCCGCGGGGCCGAACTCCAGCAGCGCGGCATGGACCGGGCCCGTTCCGACTACATGGGCATGCTCGGCACCGTCATGAACTGCCTCGCCCTCCAGGACTTCCTGGAGAAGGAAGGCATCGACTCGCGCGTGCAGACCGCCATCACCATGGGGCAGGTCGCCGAGCCGTACATCCCGCTGCGGGCCGTGCGCCACCTGGAGAAGGGCCGTGTGGTCATCTTCGGCGCCGGTATGGGCATGCCGTACTTCTCCACGGACACCACCGCGGCCCAGCGCGCTCTGGAGATCGACGCCGAAGCGCTCCTCATGGGCAAGAACGGTGTGGACGGGGTCTACGACTCCGACCCCAAGACTCATCCCGAAGCGGTCAAGTTCGACGCGCTCAGCTACAGCGAGGTCATCACCCGGGACCTGAAGGTCGCCGACATGACCGCGATCACCCTGTGCCGCGACAACAAGCTCCCGATCCTCGTCTTCGAGCTTCTGACAGAGGGCAATATCGCTCGGGCGGTCAAGGGTGAGAAGATCGGCACGCTTGTGGGTGACCCGGGCAGTCGGGCCTGACCGAGGGATGGACAATGTTCCGCCGGTCGGGAACCGTGCAGGAACAAGACGCGACGCAGCCGGCCGCCAACCCGTCAAGGAACCGCAGCCGGGCCTACTCAAGACACGCAGGAGCAAGTGGTGATCGAAGAGACCCTCCTCGAGGCCGAGGAGAAGATGGAGAAGGCCGTCGTGGTCGCCAAGGAGGACTTCGCCGCGATCCGCACCGGCCGTGCGCACCCGGCGATGTTCAACAAGATCGTGGCGGACTACTACGGCGCGCTGACACCGATCAACCAGCTGGCCTCGTTCTCGGTGCCCGAGCCGCGCATGGCCGTGGTGACCCCGTTCGACAAGAGCGCGATGCGCAACATCGAACAGGCGATCCGTGACTCGGACCTGGGCGTCAACCCGAGCAACGACGGCAATATCATCCGGGTGGTGTTCCCCGAGCTCACGGAGGAGCGCCGCAAGGACTACATCAAGGTGGCCCGTACCAAGGCCGAGGACTCCAAGATCTCGATCCGTTCCGTACGCCGCAAGGCCAAGGACGGCATCGACAAGCTGATCAAGGACGGCGAGGTCGGCGAGGACGAGGGCCGCCGTGCGGAGAAGGAGCTCGACGACACCACCGCCAAGTACGTGGCCCAGGTGGACGAGCTGCTCAAGCACAAGGAAGCAGAGCTGCTCGAGGTCTGATGAACGACTCTTCCTGGGCGCCGCCGCCGCAAGCCGGGTACTGGGGGCCGTCCGACGAGGGGCCTGTCCAGGGGGCTGCCCCGGCGGGTCCCGCATACGATGCGCAGCACGCGCAGCAGACTCGCCCCATGCCCATCGTGCCCGACGTACCCGCGCATGGCGGAGACCAGGATGACGACCGGGGGGCTGCTCCGACGGGCGGCCCCCCGTTCCACGACGAGACGCCGCCGACGCACGCGCAGTCGCCGCCGCCACCGTTCCCGCCTCCGTCGCGGGATCCGCAGAGTTCGCAGGAGCCCATGTCCAGCGCCGCACAGTCCGTACCCGCGCCGCCGCAGAAGAAGAGCGCGGGCCGCGACCTGGGTGCTGCCATAGGGGTCGGCGTCGGACTCGGCGTGGTGATCGTCGCGTCGCTGTTCGTCGTCAAGGCCGCCTTCGTCGGCGTCATAACGGTCGCCGTCGTGGTCGGCCTGTGGGAACTGACGTCGAGGCTCGCGGAGCGCAAGGACATCAAGGCGCCGCTCGTGCCGCTCGCGGTGGGCGGCGCGGCGATGGTCGTCACCGGATACGTCCGCGGCGCCGAGGGCGCCTGGGTGGCGATGGCGTTCACCGCGCTCGCGGTCCTGGTCTGGCGGATGACGGAACCACCCGAGGGCTACCTCAGGGACGTCACCGCGGGGGTCTTCGCGGCCTTCTACATCCCGTTCCTCGCCACGTTCGTGGCGATGATGCTCGCCGCGGACGACGGCGCGTGGCGGGTCCTCACCTTCCTGCTGCTGGCGGTGGTCAGCGACACGGGCGCGTACGCCGTCGGCTGGCGCTTCGGCACGCACAAGCTCGCTCCGCGCATCAGCCCCGGCAAGACGCGCGAGGGCCTGCTGGGCGCGATCGCCTTCGCCATGGTGGCGGGCGCGCTGTGCCTGCAGTTCCTGATCGACGGCGGCACCTGGTGGGAGGGACTGCTCCTCGGGCTCGCGGTCGCGGTCAGTGCCACGCTCGGTGACCTGGGTGAGTCGATGATCAAGCGGGACCTGGGCATCAAGGACATGGGCACCCTGCTCCCGGGCCACGGCGGGATCATGGACCGCCTGGACTCCTTGCTGCCCACCGCGCCCGTGGTGTGGCTGCTGCTGGTGATCTTCGTGGGCTCGGGCTGAGGTTGGGGCTGAGAGGCCGGGGCGGTGTCCGGCCGGGCCGGGCGAGTCCGGTCGACAGCCGCAGTGAATGTCTCTGACCTGCGGTGATGTACACGAGGGGCTCGTTGTCCACAGGGTGGCGGGTCCCTCTTCGTATGTCTGCGACACTTGACGTGTTATGCCTGCACCCGGAGAACTCACATTCGTCGCCCCCCGCGGAGCCAAGAAGCCGCCGCGGCACCTCGCCGATCTCACGCCCGCCGAGCGTAAAGAGGCCGTTGCCGCGATCGGTGAGAAGCCGTTTCGTGCCAAGCAGCTCTCGCAGCACTACTTCGCGCGGTTCGCGCACGATCCGGAGCAGTGGACCGACATCCCGGCGGGGTCGCGTGCCAAGCTCCAGGAGGCGTTGCTGCCCGAGCTGATGACGGTCGTGCGGCATCTGTCCACCGATGAGGAGACCACCCGCAAGACCCTCTGGCGGCTCTTCGACGGCACCCTCGTCGAGTCCGTGCTGATGCGCTACCCGGACCGGGTCACCATGTGCATCAGCTCCCAGGCGGGCTGCGGGATGAACTGCCCGTTCTGCGCGACCGGACAGGCCGGCCTCGACCGGAACCTGTCGACGGGCGAGATCGTGCACCAGATCGTCGACGGCATGCGGGCGCTGCGTGACGGGGAGATCCCCGGCGGCCCGGCGCGGCTCAGCAACATCGTCTTCATGGGCATGGGCGAGCCCCTCGCCAACTACAAGCGGGTCGTCCAGTCCATCCGGGCCCTCACCGACCCCGAGCCGGACGGGCTCGGACTGTCGCAGCGCGGTATCACGGTGTCGACCGTCGGCCTGGTCCCCGCCATCAACAGGTTCGCCGACGAGGGCTTCAAGTGCCGCCTCGCCATCTCCCTGCACGCACCGGACGACGAGCTGCGCGACACCCTCGTCCCGGTCAACACACGCTGGAAGGTCCGGGAAGTACTGGACGCCGGCTGGGAGTACGCGGCCAGGTCGGGACGCCGGCTCTCCATCGAGTACGCGCTCATCCGGGACATCAACGACCAGGCGTGGCGTGGTGACCGGCTCGGGCGGATGCTCAAGGGCAAGCCCGTCCATGTGAACCTGATCCCGCTCAACCCGACACCCGGCTCCAAGTGGACCGCCTCGTGGCCCGAGGACGAGAAGGCCTTCGTCGAGGCGATCGCCGCCCATGGTGTGCCCGTCACCGTCCGGGACACCCGTGGCCAGGAGATCGACGGGGCGTGCGGGCAGCTCGCGGCCACCGAGCGGTAGTCTGGCTGGAAGTACGTACATCTTCATATTCCGACAGGGGAGCGCCACAGCGCTGAGAGTGCGGGACAGCCCGCAGACCCTCTGAACCTTGCCCAGGTCATTCTGGGTAGGAAGTTCGGTCACTACTCAAGCTGTTGCGCCCTGCCCGGGATCCGACCGAGGTCCCGGGCAGGGCCGCGTCTCTTCCTGGACAACCCAGGAGGAATCCAGTGAGCACCACGAGTACCGCGAGCACCACGAGCACCACGAGCACTGCGCGTACCGCTCAGAAGATCACCGCCGTGGTCGTCGCCACCGGGCTCGGCCTCGTCGCGCTCACCGCGTGCGGTTCGTCGGACTCCGGCTCCGGCGACGGGGGCTCCGGGTCCAAGACCGTGACCCTCGTCAGCCATGACTCCTTCGCCTACACCAAGGACGTGCTGAAGGCGTTCGAGAAGGAGTCCGGGTACAAGGTCAGGGTCCTCAAGGACGGCGACGCCGGGCAGGCCGTCAACAAGGCGATCCTCACCAAGGACAACCCCCAGGGCGACGTCTTCTTCGGCGTCGACAACACCCTGCTCTCGCGCGCGCTCGACAACGGGCTGTTCCAGTCGTACGAGGCCAAGGGGTCGAACCTCGTCCTGCCGGAGTACCGGGTCGACCAGGACAAGCACCGGGTCACACCCATCGACACCGGCGACATCTGCGTGAACTACGACAAGGCCTACTTCAGCGAGCACGAGCTGGCCCCGCCGACGTCCTTCGACGATCTGGTCAAGCCCGCGTACAAGGATCTTCTCGTCACCGAGAACGCCTCCACGTCCTCGCCCGGCCTCGGCTTCCTGCTCGGCACCGCCGCCAAGTACGGCGACAAGGGCTGGGCGGGGTACTGGAAGAAGCTCAAGGCCAACGGCGTGAAGGTCGTCGACGGCTGGGAGCAGGCCTACAACGAGGAGTTCTCCGGGTCCTCCGGCGGCAAGAAGGCCAAGGGCGAGCGGCCGCTCGTCGTCTCGTACGCCTCCTCCCCGCCCGCCGAGGTCATCTACGCCGACCCGAAGCCGAAGACGGCGCCGACCGGCGTCGCGGACGGCACCTGCTTCCGGCAGGTCGAGTACGCGGGTCTGCTGAGCAACGCGAAGAACACCGAGGGAGGCAAGGCGCTCATCGACTTCCTCATCACCAAGCGGTTCCAGGACGACATGCCGCTCAACATGTTCGTGTACCCGGTGCGTGAGGCCGCTCAGGTACCGCAGGAGTTCGTGAAGTTCGGCCCGCAGGCCGACGACCCGGAGACCCTGGACCCCGCCAGGATCGCCGCCAACCGTGACGAGTGGGTCAAGGCGTGGACGTCGCTCGTACTGAAGTAGAGGCCCGCGCTGAAGGAGAGCCCCGCGCCGAGGCGAAGCCGCGCACAAGTGCACTCCGACGCGCACTCCGACGCGCACGCCCGCGCAGGGGGAGCGTGGCGCGGCTCGGCCTGATGGCCGTGCCCGTCGCGTTCTTCGGGGTCTTCTTCGCCTACCCGGTCGTGGCGATCGTCGCCCGGGGACTCAAGGTCGACGGAGTCTGGCGGTTCGGGCGGATCTGGGACGTCCTCGCCCAGCCGGACATCCGGCACGTCCTGTGGTTCACCACCTGGCAGGCGCTCGCCTCCACGGCGCTCACCCTGCTGATCGCGCTCCCCGGCGCGTACGTCTTCGCGCGCTTCGACTTCAGGGGCAAGCAGGTCCTGCGGGCCGTCGTGACCGTTCCGTTCGTGCTGCCGACGGTCGTCGTGGGCACGGCCTTCCTGGCACTGCTCGGACGGGGCGGGCTCCTCGACGAGCTGTGGGGCGTACGCCTGGACACCACCGTGTGGGCGATCCTGCTCGCGCACGTCTTCTTCAACTACGCGGTCGTCGTCCGCACGGTCGGCGGTCTCTGGGCACAGCTGGACCCGCGTCAGGAGGAGGCCGCGCGGATGCTCGGCGCCTCCCGCCTCGCCGCCTGGCGCAAGGTGACGCTCCCCGCGCTCGGCCCGGCCGTCGCCGCCGCCGCGCTCATGGTCTTCCTTTTCACCTTCACCTCCTTCGGGGTCGTGCAGATCCTCGGCGGCCCCACCTTCTCGACCCTTGAGGTCGAGATCTACCGGCAGACCTCGGAGATCTTCGACCTCTCCACGGCGGCCGTGCTGACGATCATCCAGTTCGCGGCGGTGGGCGCGATCCTCGCCGTCCACGCCGGGACCGTACGCCGACGGGAGACGGCCCTGCGCCTGGTGGACGCCGCCACGACCGTACGACGGCCGCGCGGGGCGGGGCAGTGGGCGCTGCTCGCCGCCGTCCTCGCCACCGTCGCCGTCCTGCTGGTCCTGCCGCTGGCCGTCCTGGTCCAGCGGTCGCTCGACGCCCCCGGGTTCGGCTACTACAAGGCGCTGACCAGCGACGATGGCAGCCTCTTCCTGGTGCCGCCGATCGAGGCGGTCGGCAACTCCCTGCGGTACGCCCTCGCCGCGACCGCCATCGCGCTGCTGATCGGGGGACTCGCGGCCGCCGCCCTGACCCGCCGGGACGCCGGACGTCTGGTACGGGGCTTCGACGCGCTGCTGATGCTGCCGCTGGGCGTCTCCGCGGTGACCGTCGGCTTCGGCTTCCTGATCGCGCTCGACGAACCGCCGCTGGACCTGCGGAGCACTTGGATCCTGGTGCCGCTCGCCCAGGCGCTGGTGGGCGTCCCCTTCGTCGTACGGACCATGCTGCCGGTGCTGAGAGCCGTGGACGGGCGGCTGCGGGAGGCGGCGGCGGTGCTCGGTGCCTCGCCCTGGCGGGTGTGGCGCGAGGTCGACCTGCCGATGGTGCGGCGGGCACTGCTGATCGCGGCCGGGTTCGCCTTCGCCGTGTCGCTGGGCGAGTTCGGCGCGACCGTCTTCATCGCACGGCCCGACAACCCGACCCTGCCGGTCGCCGTGGCGCGCCTGCTGGGGCGGGCCGGCGATCTCAACTACGGGCAGGCCATGGCCCTTTCGACGATCTTGATGGTGGTGTGCGCGGTGGCGCTCCTGGTCCTCGAACGTCTTCGCACCGACCGGACGGGAGAGTTCTGACCATGCTCGAACTCGACGGGGCGACCGTGCGGTTCGGCGGGCGGGCCGTGCTCGACGACGTCGGACTCCACGTCGCCGAGCACGAGACCGTGTGCGTCCTCGGGCCCAGCGGCAGCGGCAAGTCGACGCTGCTCAGGGCCGTCGCCGGGCTGCAGCACCTGGACGCCGGGCGGGTCCTCCTGGACGGCCGTGACCTCGACGGCGTACCCGCGCACAAGCGGGGGGTGGGCCTGATGTTCCAGGACCACCAGCTGTTCCCGCAGCGCGACGTGGGCAAGAACGTGTCCTTCGGGCCGCGCATGCACGGCGAGTCCAAGGCGCAACAGGCCGTACGGGTGAAGGAGTTGCTCGAACTCGTGGGGTTGCCGGGCTCCCAGGGGCGGGCCGTCGCCTCCCTGTCCGGCGGCGAACAGCAACGCGTCGCGCTCGCCCGCGCGCTGGCTCCCCGGCCCCGGCTGCTCATGCTCGACGAACCGCTCGGCCAGCTGGACCGTTCGCTGCGCGAACGGCTCGTGGTCGAACTGCGGGAACTCTTCGGCGAGTTGGGTACCACCGTGCTCGCGGTCACACACGACCAGGGTGAGGCCTTCGCGCTCGCCGACCGGGTCGTCGTGATGCGGGACGGGCGGATCGCCCAGGCCGGTACGCCACTTGAGGTCTGGCAGCGTCCGGCCGACGAGTTCGTGGCCCGCTTCCTCGGCTTCGAGAACGTGACCGGGGCGCAGGTCGTCGGGGAGGCCGCGCACACCCCCTGGGGCAAGCTGCCGGTGCCTTCGGACGCCCCGCAGGGCGAGGTCACGCTGCTGGTCAGGCCGGCCGGCGTACGGCTCGTACCGGTCGCGGAGGGACTGCGCTGCACGGTGGCCGCGCGGACCTTCCGGGGCACCCATGTCGCCGTACAGCTGCAGCCCGAGGGCGCGCCGCGCCTTGAGGCGGCGTGCGCGCTGCGGGACGCGCCGGAGACCGGGGACGTGGTCGGAGTGGCCTTCGACACCGCCGAAATCGTGGTACTCGGCGGGGTCCGCGCCGTTTAGGGTGCGGCCCATGACGCCACTCGGGACGACGCCACTCGTACACGACCGCTACTGCGACGAAGTCGTCGGCCAGACCGCGCTGCTGCGGGCCCACCTCGCCGGTGCCGACCTCACCGCGACCGTGCCGACCTGTCCGGAGTGGACGTTGCGGCAACTCGCCGTGCACGTGGGCGAGGCGCACCGCTGGGCCGAGCACGTCGTCCGCACGGGTGCGAGCGCCGAGGTGCCTGTGGAGGACGTGGCGGGGGCCCAGGGCCCCGAGGGCGGCGACCCCGCCTCCCTGGACGCCTGGCTCGCGGAAGGCGCCGAGCTGGCCGCAGGGACCTTCCGTGCCGCCGGGGAGGACGGCCCGGCCTGGTCCTGGGCCTGGGAGCACACGGCCGGGTTCTGGGCGCGGCGCATGGCGCACGAGACGGTGATCCACCGGGCGGACGTGGCCGGTGCGGTCGGTGTGCTCCGTGCGGTCGGTGTGGCCGGTGCGACCGGGACGGCGTACGAGGTCGCGCCGGATCTGGCGGCGGACGCGATCGACGAGTGGCTGCAGATCGTGCGGTTCGCGCAGGAGCGGTATCCCGACGACGCGACGCGGGAGTTGCGGGAGGCGGGGGCGGGAGCGGTGCGCAGTATCCGTCTCCACGCCACCGACGCGCTCGCGGACACCGGTGCCGTGTCCGGGCCGGCCGCCGAGTGGGTCATCGAGTTGGGGGACGAGGGTGTCGACTGGCGGCGTGGGCACGCGCAGGCGACGGTGACGCTCCGCGGGCCGCTGACCGAGGTGCTGCTCGCCTTCTACCGGAGGCTTCCGCCGGACGGTGGGCGGCTGGAGGTGCTGGGGGAGCGGGAGTTGCTTGATTTTTGGCTGGAACGGGCCACGTTCGGCTGAGCGCCGAGCGCCGAGCGCGCACTTCCATGTGCCCCTTCGGGGCGCGACACAGCGTGCGATACAGCGGTGGCCCGCCCCCTCGTGAGGGGACGGGCCACCGCAGCTACAGCTACGTGCAGGTGGTGCGGTACAACCAGGCTGGTGTCAGCGGCTGTTGGCCGCGCCGCGGCGACGCAGCGCGAACATGACACCGGCACCGGCCGCCACGAGCGCGGCCGCGATCCCGGCGATGGCACCGGTGTTGGAGCTCGAACCCGTCTCGGCGAGGTTCGAGTCACCCGCGGGCGAGGGGGCGTTGTCGTCCCCGGTCGACGCGGCGGGGGAGGTCTCCGACTCCGAAGGCTTCGGGGCTTCCGAAGCGCCCGAGGGCTTCGAGGGCTCGTCAGAGGGCTCCTCCGAAGGCGCCGGGGTCGCCGGGGGAGTGGACTCCTCCGGGGACTCGCAGCCCTCGGACGGGGTGGTGAGACCGCCCTTGATGTCCTCGTCGACCTGGTTGCCGGCCTTGACGTGGACGCGGTACTTCGCGTCCGGCTTCCAGTCCTCGGAGAAGTCGATGGTCACGCCCTCGCGCGAACCCTTGACCACCTGTTCGCCGACGAGCTTCTCGTCGGCGCCGTTGGACTCGAGGAAGACAGAGACCGTGGCCGCCAGGCCGGACGGGTCCTTGTCGGTGACGCTGATGACGCCCTTGGTGCCGTCGCACTTGGCGACGGCGGTGAACTCACTGATGTTGCAGGCGAGCGCGTTGCCGGCGAGGCCGAGCGTGAGCGCGGCCGAGGCGGAGGCAACTCCGAGAATGCGCACGGAACGTGCGGTACGGCGAGATATGGACACGATTGCCCTTCACGGGATGCACAAGACGAGGGGGGTTGATGGGAGTTGTTGCGAAACAACAATCCCAGACGCCTCACAGGTTTATTGGGCACCCTCTCCGGTTGTCAATCCGTGTGTCCGTCTTGACCCCTGCTTTTAGGTTTCGTTTACACGCGACAGGCGGTCCAGCGCCTCCGGTGCCTCCTCGATCCGGTCGACCAACTCGATGCGGGACTCCATCGGGCGGTCGCGGGCCAGCGCCTGGAGGAGGGGCCAGGCGGGCAGGCGTTCCGTCCAGTGGACGCGGTCCACCAGGACCATCGGGGTGGGTTCGCCGCGGGACTCGTAGTAGTTGGGGGTCGTGTTGTCGAAGATCTCCTGGACCGTCCCCGCGGCGCCGGGCAGGAAGACGACGCCCGCGTTCGAGCGGGCCAGCAGGCCGTCCTCGCGGGTGGCGTTGGCGAAGTACTTGGCGAGGTGCGAGGCGAAGGCGTTGGGCGGCTCGTGCCCGTAGAACCAGGTGGGGACGCCGACGGAGGAGTTGCCTTTCGGCCACCGGGTGCGCACCTCGAAGGCGGCGCGCGCCCAGTCGGTCACGGACGGGACGAACGACGGTGCCCCGCCGAGGAGTTCGCACGCCTCGTCCAGCATGCCGTCGCGGTACGGGGCCGCGTACGCGCCGAGGTTCGCCGCCTCCATCGCGCCGGGGCCGCCGCCCGTCGCCACCGTGAACCCGGCACGGGCGAGGGCGCGGCCGAGTCGGGCCGCGCCCCCGTACTCCCGTGAGCCGCGCGCTATGGCGTGACCGCCCATCACGCCCACCACCCGGGCGCCGCACAGGAGTTCGTCGAGCGCGTCGGAGACGGCGTCGTCGTGGACGGAGCGCAGCATCGACGCGTAGATGTCCCCGTCGGCCCTGGTCCGCCGGAACCAGTCGTACGCGAGCGCGTCCGGCGTCTGCTCGTAGCCCTTGTCGAGGGAGCCGAACAGCTCCTCGGGCGTGTAGAGGTGGCCGCGGTACGGGTCGAACGGCACATCGGGCCGGGGTGGGAAGACCAGCGCGCCGTCGGCCCGGATCTTCGCCGCCGCGTTCTCCCGCATCGGGCAGCCGAGGAAGACGGCCCCCTCGGTGTCGCTGGCGAGCAACTCCCGCGTACGGTCGGTCAGATCGACGGCCTGGACGCGGAAGCCGGCGAGAGTTCCGCGTGCCGAGACGGTCGCGTCGAACTCCTCCAACGTCTCGATCTCTCGGTCACCGTGGTGGGCCACATGGGCGGGGCTCGTCTGCACCCGCCCATGTAAGCACGGCCTGTTCGAGCGCGGCCCGTTCGAACGCGGCCCCCTTCGGGCACGGCTTCTTCGGGCACGGCCTCTTCGGGTGTGGGCAGGACGGGTCAGCCCTGGACCACCGACGGGTCCATCCACATGACCTCCCAGGTGTGGCCGTCCGGGTCGTCGAAGGCCCGCCCGTACATGACGCCGTGGTCCTGGGTCTGTCCGCTCGCCGAGCCACCCGCCGCGATCGCCTTGTCGACCAGCTCGTCCACCTTCTCGCGGCTCTCGGCGCTCAGACACAGGAGTACTTCGCTGGTCGTCGTCGAGTCCGCGATCGTCTTCTTCGTGAAGTCCGCGTAGCGCTGCTTGCTCAGCATCATCGCGACGATCGTGTCGCTGATGACGACGGACACGCAGTTCTCGTCCGAGAACTGGTCGTTGATCGTGTAGCCGAGCTCCGAGAAGAACTTCCTGGACGCGTCCACGTCGGTCACGGCGAGGTTCACGAAGATCATCTGCTGGTACATGGGAGGTCCTCCGTCGGTGAGTCGCTGTTCGCAGGGGTAGACCGGGGCTTCGGCGGAAAGTCATCGGCCCGCGCGAAAATCTTTTCGCCCCGGTCAGCGGACCAGTGGCAGCGCCGCGAGCTGCGCGATCAGCCAGGTCAGCGGGCCCAGGACGGCGATCAGCGTGCCGGCGCGGAGGGCGGCCGCGGCGCGCAGCGTCACGGCGGGCGCGCCGATCCGCAGCAGGGCCGCCGTGGTGTCGGCGCGCGCGTTCCGCGCCTCGACGGCGGCGGTCAGGAGCGTCGCCACGGCGCACCCGGCGACGAGCAGCGCGCCGAGCGTGGTGAGCGGCCCGGTGTCGGGGCGCGTGTCGGTGTAGAGCACGGCCATGGCGTACGCGCCCGACGCCACCGCGCACACCACGCCGAGCGGGCGGCCGATCCGGGTCGCCTCCTCCATGAGCACGCGCCCGGCGAGCAGCCGCAGGGCGCCGGGCCGCGCCGTCTGGAGCAGCCTGCCGCAGAGGTGGGTGAGCGCGGGCCCGGCCAGCGCGAGACCGATCGCGGTGAGCGCCCAGCCGACGAGCATCCCGAGGGAGCCGCCGTCGAACCCGCCGGGCAGGGTGGGCCCGCCGGAAGCGGGGGCCCTGCGGCCCGCGTACGTCTCCACCGCGAGCCCGGCGGCGAGCACGGCGGTGCCCCAGGGGAGGGCGCCGGGGGCGGGGAGCGGGGGCAGGGGGTGGTGGGGGTCCAGCGGGTGGCCGGGGAGCCGGGCGAGGGTGGGGGCGGTCGATCCGCCCGGTCCGGCGTCGTCGTCCGGGTGGCCGGCGCTGTGGCGAGGGCCGCGGTGCTCGTCGGCGTCACGGGCATCACGGGCATCACGACGGTCGCGCGGGTGGCGTGAGCTGTGAAGGTCGGACGTGTCGCGCATTTCGCGCCCGTCCCGTCCGCCGGGTTCCTCCCGCTCGGCGCTCCCTGCGCTCCCGGCGCTTCCGGCGTTCCCGTCGAGCCCGGCGTTCCCCTCCGTCCCGTCGCCGTCCGTACCGACGCGCGCGTTGCCTCGGGCGCCCGAGCGGCGGGGCACGTCGAGCGAGAGCACGCGGCCGGGGGCGTCCTGGGGGCCGGGGGCCGCGTGTCCGGCATGTCCGTCAGGAGCCCCGTTCCCGCTCGGCGCCTGGGGGTCGCTCCTCCGGCCGGAGGGGCCAGGAGCGCTCTGCCCGGCCTCGTCCCGGCCTTCGGCGGGGCCGCCGGACCGCTCGTCCGGGTGCGTTCCGAAGCGCCCGTAGGCGCCGAATCCGACGCGCTCGGTGGAGCGTCCGTAACCGCCGAATCCGGTCAGCCGCCGCGGACGTCCGCCCGCCGCGGCGCCGGCCGACCGGAGCCCGCGCGGGCGCAGCACCAGCGCGCCGGCCGCCGACGCGACGATCGGCACCAGTGCCAGGAGGGTGAGTACGGCGGCCAGGGGCAGCGGCCGGTCCGCGGCGAGGAGACCGGCCGCCGCGCCGTCGAGGGGGAGGCCGGCCAGATCGCCGCGCAGATGCAGGAAGACCAGCAGGGCGACCAGCGAACCGAGCGTGCACGACGCGGCGGTGGAGACGGCCGCGAGAGCCATCAGCCGGCCGGGTCCCAGGCCGATCGCCGAGAGCCCCGGCCGGGGCCGGGTGGCCGGGTCGGTCCGGGCGACGGCGACCGCGAACTGCACGGTGGCGGCGATCGGCGCGAGGCACCAGGCGAGCCGCAGCACGGCCGCCGTGGACGCGCCCGGATGCCCCAGCGCGTATCCCAGGGCGCACAGGAGGAGGAAGCCCGTGCCCGCGGAGGCCGCGGCGACGAGCAGCCTGCGGAACTGGACGGCGGGGCGGGCGCTGCGGGCTAGGCGGAGAGCGAGCACGTGGCCCGGCCTTCCGTCTCGGTGACCGGCGGCAGATGGACGGTGTTCACTCGCCGCCCGTCGAGCAGCGACACCGTGCGGTCGGCGAGCGCCGCGGTGTCCGCGTCGTGGGTGGCCAGGACGACGGTGATCCCGTGCGAGCGGGCCGCCGTGGTGAGGGTCCGCAGCACCTGGGCGCGGTCCGCGCGGTGCAGCGCCGCGGTGGGTTCGTCGGCGAAGATCACGGTCGGCGCGGGAGCCAGGGCGCGGGCGATGGCCACCCGCTGACGCTCCGACCTGAGCAGCGCGTACGGGCGTCTGCGGGCGCACTCGCCGACGTCGAGGCGGTCCAGCCACTCCAGGGCGGCGGTCTTGGCCCGGCGGCGGCCGACACCGCGCAGCAGCAGCGGCAGGGCCGCGTTCTCCCAGGCGTTCAGTTCGGGGACGAGGACGGGCGTCGGGTCGATCCAGCCGAAGCGGTCGCGGCGCAGCCGCTCGCGGTGCAACGGGCTCAGGGTGTGGACGGGCGCGCTGTTGAACCAGACCTCGCCCTCCTGCGGCAGGAGCTGTCCCGACAGGCACTGGAGGAGGGTCGTCTTGCCGCTGCCGCGCGGGCCGCCGACGGCGAGGATCTCGCCCTCGCCGACCCCGAGGGAGACACCGGTGAGTGCGGGTGAGCCGTTGAGTCTGACGTGCAGGGCGCGTGCCCAGAGCACGTCGTTGTCCGGCGGAGCCGCCATCGCGTCACCTCTTCAGATCTGATGTGCGCTGCCCGGACGGCCCGGGAAGGCCGCTCGGTCCCCTGCTCGGGGAACGAAGGCAGGGCCGATCGGTCACTGGGCACGCTAGGGAGTCGGGGCGCGGAGGCCGGACAGCACACGGCCCCGGGGCGCCCATTCTCACTCGAACGGGCGCCACCGGGGCCGGTGTTGATCTCCGGCTGGGCTCAGAGCTTCGTCCAGGCCTCCGTGAGGACCTGGCGGACGATCCGTTCGATCTCGTCGAACGTGGACTGGTCGGCGACCAGCGGCGGCGCCAGCTGGATGACCGGGTCGCCGCGGTCGTCGGCGCGGCAGTAGAGGCCGTACTCGAAGAGCTTCTTCGAGACGAAGCCGTACAGCACGCGCTCCGACTCCTCGTCCGTGAAGGTCTCCTTGGTGGCCTTGTCCTTCACCAGCTCGATGCCGTAGAAGAAGCCGTTGCCGCGGACGTCCCCGACGATCGGCAGGTCGTGCAGCTTCCGCAGGGTGGACAGGAACGCGCTCTCGTTGTCCAGTACATGCTGGTTGAGCCCCTCGCGCTCGAAGATGTCGAGGTTCGCGAGGCCCACGGCCGCCGACACCGGGTGACCGCCGAAGGTGTAGCCGTGCAGGAAGGTGTTGTCGCCCTGGTAGAACGGCTCGGCGAGCCGGTCCGAGATGACGCAGGCGCCGATCGGGGAGTAGCCCGAGGTCATGCCCTTGGCGCAGGTGATCATGTCCGGTACGTAGCCGAACTTGTCGCAGGCGAACATCGTGCCGAGCCGGCCGAAGGCGCAGATGACCTCGTCCGAGACGAGCAGCACGTCGTACTGGTCGCAGATCTCGCGCACCCGCTGGAAGTAGCCGGGCGGCGGCGGGAAACAGCCGCCGGCGTTCTGCACGGGCTCCAGGAAGACGGCGGCGACCGTCTCCGGGCCCTCGAAGAGGATCTGCTCCTCGATCTGGTCGGCGGCCCAGCGGCCGAAGGCCTCCGGGGAGACGCCGGATCCCTGGTCGAGGAAGGCGGGCGCGCGGTAGATGTTGGTGTTCGGGACCTTCCGGGCGCCCGGGACCAGCGGCTCGAAGGGTGCCTTGAGGGCGGGCAGTCCGGTGATGGACAGGGCGCCCTGGGGGGTGCCGTGGTAGGCGACCGCGCGGGAGATCACCTTGTACTTGGTGGGCTTGCCGGTCAGCTTGAAGTACTGCTTGGCGAGTTTCCACGCGGTCTCGACGGCCTCGCCGCCGCCCGTGGTGAAGAAGACCTTGTTCAGGTCGCCCGGCGCGTGGTGCGCCAGGCGCTCGGCCAGCTCGACCGCCTTGGGGTGGGCGTAGGACCAGATGGGGAAGAAGGCCAGCTCCTGGGCCTGCTTGAAGGCCGTCTCCGCCAGCTCGGTGCGGCCGTGACCGGCCTGGACCACGAACAGACCGGCGAGACCGTCGAGGTAGCGCTTGCCCTTGTCGTCGTAGATGTAGGTGCCCTCGCCACGGACGATCGTGGGGACGGGCGCGTCCTCGTACGAGGACATGCGGGTGAAGTGCATCCACAGGTGGTCGTACGCGGTTCGGCTGAGGTCCTTGGCAGTCACGGCTATCGGGTTCCCCACATGTAGGTCTGCTTCTTGAGCTTGAGGTAGACGAAGCTCTCGGTGGAGCGCACGCCGGGCAGGATCCGGATGCGTTTGTTGATGACGTCCAGCAGGTGGTCGTCGTCCTCGCAGACGATCTCGGCGAGGATGTCGAAGGAGCCCGCGGTCATCACCACGTACTCCACCTCCGACATGGCGCTCAGCGCGTCCGCGACGGGTTCGAGGTCGCCGTCGACGTTGACGCCGACCATCGCCTGCCTGCGGAAGCCCACGGTGAGCGGGTCCGTGACGGCGACGATCTGCATCACGCCCTGGTCGAGCAGCTTCTGTACGCGCTGACGCACGGCCGCCTCGGAGAGGCCGACGGCCTTGCCGATCGCCGCGTACGGACGGCGGCCGTCCTCCTGGAGCTGCTCGACGATGGCGAGGGAGACGGCGTCCAGCTGGGGGGTGCCGTTCCTGGACTCGCGGTCCCGGGCGTCCTTGGGGTCCTTGGGGTCTGCGCTTCGACTGGCCACGGGCTCACTGTGCACGAGGGCTCGACGGTTCCGCAAGGTCTGATCGATGAAATTCGTTGTCTACGCGTTCTCGTTCTGCGGATTTCGCAGCTATGAGGTCGTCGGGGGTGTTGAAAACGTCGGTGTGAGGATTAGGGTGGGAGCTCAGGCGTCTCAGGTAGTGGACACCTGGGGCACAGGACATCCGACAGGAGGGCCGGGCAGTGAGCACCGAGCTGCGTCGTCTGCGTAACTACATCGCCGGAGAGTTCCGCGATGCCGCCGATGGACGGACCACCGACGTGGTCAACCCCGCGACGGGCGAGGCGTACGCCACCGCGCCGCTGTCCGGTCAGGCCGACGTCGACGCCGCGATGGCGGCCGCCGCCGCGGCCTTCCCCGCCTGGCGCGACCTCACGCCGGCCGAGCGCCAGCGGGCCCTGCTCAAGATCGCGGACGCCTTCGAGGAGCGCGCCGAGGAACTCATCGCCGCCGAGGTGGAGAACACGGGCAAGCCCATCGGCCTGACGCGGTCCGAGGAGATCCCGCCCATGGTCGACCAGATCCGCTTCTTCGCGGGCGCGGCGCGGATGCTCGAAGGCCGGTCGGCCGGTGAGTACATGGAGGGTCTGACCTCCATCGTCCGCCGTGAGCCGATCGGGGTCTGCGCGCAGGTCACGCCGTGGAACTATCCGATGATGATGGCCGTGTGGAAGTTCGCCCCGGCGCTCGCCGCGGGCAACACGGTCGTACTCAAGCCGTCCGACACCACTCCGGCCTCCACGGTCCTGATCGCCGAGATCATCGGCTCGATCGTCCCCGAGGGTGTCTTCAACGTCGTCTGCGGCGACCGGGACACCGGCCGCGCGATGGTCGAGCACCCGACCCCGGCCATGGCGTCCATCACCGGATCCGTACGGGCGGGCGTCTCCGTCGCCGAGTCCGCGGCCAAGGACGTCAAGCGGGTCCATCTGGAGCTGGGCGGCAAGGCGCCCGTCGTGGTCTTCGAGGACACCGACATCGCCAAGGCCGTCGAGGACATCTCGGTGGCGGGGTTCTTCAACGCGGGCCAGGACTGTACGGCCGCCACGCGCGTCCTCGTCCAGGAGTCCATCCACGACGAGTTCGTGGCCGCGCTCGCCAAGGCCGCCGCCGACACGAAGACCGGCCTGCCGGACGACGAGGACGTGCTGTACGGGCCGCTGAACAACCCGAACCAGCTCAAGCAGGTCACCGGCTTCATCGAGCGGCTCCCCGCCCACGCCAGGGTCGAGGCGGGTGGCCGCCGGGTCGGCGAGACGGGCTACTTCTACGCCCCGACCGTCGTCTCCGGCCTCAGGCAGGACGACGAGATCGTCCAGAACGAGGTCTTCGGACCGGTCATCACCGTCCAGCCCTTCACGGACGAGGCCCAGGCCGTCGAGTACGCGAACGGCGTCGAGTACGCCCTGGCCTCCTCCGTCTGGACGAAGGACCACGCGCGCGCGATGCGCATGTCCAAGGTCCTCGACTTCGGCTGCGTGTGGATCAACACGCACATCCCGCTGGTCGCGGAGATGCCGCACGGCGGCTTCAAGAAGTCCGGCTACGGCAAGGACCTGTCGGGATACGGGTTCGACGACTACACGCGGATCAAGCACGTCATGACGTCGCTCGGCTGAGCCGGCGTCACCGTTCCGGCCCGACCGCGCGCCGTTGCCCGAGGCGGGGGCGCGGTCGGGTCGGCGTACGTGGATCGACATCGGGCCCGGATCCGAGCTTGGACACGAGCTCGGATCCGAGGGTGCCATACTCAACAATGCGATTAAGGTATTAGTGGGCTATGGCGAGAGGGGTCACCCCATGTCCGGCAGCGGATATCTGCGGTACGTCGCCCTTGGGGACAGTCAGACCGAGGGGCTCGGGGACGGTGACGACGTGCGAGGGCTGCGCGGGTGCGCCGACCGGCTGGCGGAGGACCTCGCGACCCGGCAGCCGGACCTCCGGTACGCCAACCTCGCCGTCCGCGGACGCCTCGCCGGACAGGTGCGCGCCGAGCAGTTGGCACCGGCGCTCGCGCTGCGGCCCGACCTGGCCACCGTGGTCGCCGGGATGAACGACCTGCTGCGGCCCCGCTTCGACGCGGACGAGGTGGGTGCCCACCTGGAGGCGATGTTCGCCGCGCTCACCGCGCGGGGCGCCCGCGTCGCGACCGTCACCTTTCCCGACATCGCCCGCATCGCCCCACTGGCCCGCCCGCTCGGCCCCCGGGTGCTCGCGCTCAACGATCGCATCCGGCAGGCGGCCGCCCGGCACGGTGTGGCGGTGGCCGAGCTGTCCCGGCACCCCGTGGTCACCGATCCCAGGCTGTGGAGCACCGACCGGCTGCATGCGAGCCCCCTCGGTCACGCGCGCATCGCCGCCGCGGTCGCGCACGCGCTCGGGCTGCCCGGCAGCGACGACGGCTGGACGCACCCCCTGCCCACCGACCCGGCCCCGCCCTCCGGCCTGCGGGCCGTGGCGGGCGAACTGCGCTGGGCGGGCTCCTTCCTGGGGCCCTGGCTCGTACGCCGGGTCCGGGGCCGCTCGTCCGGCGACGGCCGGGAGGCGAAACGGCCCGCCCTGCTGCCGATGACCGACGCCGCCGTCACCGACGGGCGATGGTCGGACGGCCGAGAGTCGAGAGCCGATAGTCGTGCCCTTGATTAATCAAGGGACTGACCAGCGCGGTGCTAGCTTGAGCCCATGGCGTTGCGCAACGCGGTGATGGCCGCGCTTCTGGAGGGCGAGGCGTCCGGGTACGACCTCGCGAAGGGCTTCGAGGCCTCGGTCGCCAACTTCTGGATGGCCACCCCCCAGCAGCTCTACCGCGAGCTGGAGCGGATGGAGGGCGAGGGGCTCGTCTCCGCCCGTGTCGTCCAGCAGGAGCGCCGGCCCAACAAGCGGCTCTTCTCGCTCACCGACGCCGGCCGCCGGATGCTGCGCGCGTACGTCACCGAGGGCCCCGCGAAGCCGTTGGCCATCCGGGACGAGCTGATGGTCAAGGTCCAGTGCGTGGACATCGGGGACATCGCCGAGTTCGAGGCCGTCCGGGCGGCGGTCGCCGAGCGCGTCGAGCGGTCCACCGCGAAACTCGCCCGCTACCGGCGCATGCAGGAACGCATGCTGGCCGGCCGCACCGAGGACGAGTACCTCACGACCGCCGACCGCGTCGGCCCCTACCTCACCCTCCAGGGTGGCATCGCCCTGGAGCGGGGGAACCTCCAGTGGGGCGAGACGGTCCTGAAGCGCCTCGCCCAGCGCGTCGCGGTACTCGGCGACCGGGCCCGCGCGCACGGCTGACCTGCGGCTCACACGCGAGTGACCCGCGGGCGGCCTCAGCCGCCGAACGCCGCCCGTACGATCCGTTCGGCCACCGGACTCATGTCCTCCCCCTTGGCGTCGGTCGAGTCGACCGAGTACACGAGCGTGCGGGACAGATCGCGGGTGGCCGCGAGGACCGTGTTGTACCCGGGACGCGCGCCCGACTTCACCCAGATGAACGTGCCGTCCTCCATGTCGAACCTCTGCAGGCCGGCGCTCATGGTCGCGCCCGGCACCGCGGGCAGGGTGAACATCTCGCTCTCCAGGAGCGGCTGGGGGACCAGCCGGCCCCGGAACAGCGCGTACAGCAGCCGCTCCAGGTCCGCCGTCGTGGAGATCATGTCGCCCGCGGCCCACCGGTCCGACATGTTCCACTCGGTGGCGTCCACCAGCCTGCCGTCCGTCAGCCTCTGGTAGCCGCGGTTGTGCGGTCCGTGGATGCGCGGGTCGGGGCCGCCGGGGAAGGACGTGTGCCGCATCCCGGCAGGCCGCAGGACCCGTACGGCCGCCTGGTGCTCGTACGAGTCGCCGGTGACCCGCTCGATGAGCAGGCCGAGCACGGTGTAGTCGATGTTGGCGTACTTCTGCCGCTCACCGGGGCGGAAGGCGGGCCCCCGGGCGACCGAGGCGGCCACGACGTCCTCGGGGGTCAGCGTCTCGTACCGCCGCTCGTACCCCTCGCCGGCCACGTCCCCGAGCGACGAACCCGGCTTCAGGCCGCTGGTGAAGGTGAGCAACTGCCGTACGGTGATGGGTTCGAAGGCCGTCGAGAGGAGGCCGGGCAGGTAGGTCTGGACGTGCCCGTCCAGCCGCACCCGGCCCTCGGCGGCGAGTTGGAGCACGACGGCCGCGGTGACGACCTTGGTCGTGGAGCCGGCCCGGAAGCGCCCGTCCGGCAGCGCCTCGCGGCCGCTCGGCAGGTCGTGCACCCCTGCGCTGCCCCGCCACGTGCCGTCCGTGCCCGACACCCGGACGAGCGCGGCGGTCGCGTCGTCGTCCGGGAGCCCCGCGAGCGCGGCGCGCAGGGCACGGGCGGTGGCCGGATCCACGGGCGCGGGCACGCGGCTCTCCCGTACGGCGGCCGTGGCGGAGGCGGTGGTGGCGGAGGGGGCGGCGAGTGCGGTCCCGGCCAGCGGGGCCGAGGCCAGGCCCAGGACCACGAGGGCGGCACAGGCGGTACGGACTCTGGCACGCATCAGCTGACTCCCGGAGCGATCGGTGGCCTTCATCGTCCGGGCGTACGGCCCCTCGCGGATCCTCCTTCGGGCGGGCGGCGCCCCTGGCTCGGACCCCTAGCAACTACCTTGCTGGGTAAGGGAGTTGTCAGGGATTGCCATTAGGGTCCCGCCGGGGCCGTGATCGGGATCAGGGTGCGGAGCGTGGCGATGCGGTTCGTCGTGATCGAGTCGACGCCCGCGTCCAGGAGCCGTCGCATCGAACGGCGGGTGTCGGGTGTCCAGACCGAGACCAGGTAGCCGTCACGGTGGACCCGTGTGACGAGTTCGTGGCTCGCGAGCCCGAAGCGGTAGTTGAGCCACCGGGGCCGTACCGCGTCGAGCAGCGCGGGGCGCGGCGGCGCGAGGCTCGTCCAGGTGAGGGCGATCTCCGCGGCGGGGTCGGCCGCCCGGACCGCGAGCATGGTGTGGGCGCCGGCGCAGTAGTACGCCCGCTCCTCGGCTCCGTGGTCCCGGATGACGCCGACGACCCGGCGGACGGCGCGCTCGTCCGTCGGACCCGGCAGGTCGACCATGAGCCGGCCCTCGTCCGTCGCCGCGATGGCCTCCTCCAGCGTGGGGACCTTGCCGTCCGTCAGCCCCCGCACCTCGTCGTAGGAGAGTGACCGCAGCGGCCGGTCCTGCTCCCACAGCCGCTTCAGCGTGTCGTCGTGCAGCAGCACGGGCACGCGGTCGCGGGTCAGCCGGACGTCGAACTCGACGGCGTCCGCGCCCCGTCGGAGCGCGGAACGCAGTGAGTCGATCGTGTTCTCACGGGCGTGGTAGGGGTCGCCGCGATGGGCCACGGCAGTCACGGTACGCATCGGGCCATTGTGCTGGTGGGCCGGCTCAGGGCGCGAGCCACCCGGCGGTGTACGTGTCGATCTCCGTGGCGAGCGCCGCCTTGCCCGGGCCGTCCAGGAAGGAGACCTCGACGGCGTTCTTGGCGAGCGCGGCGAGTCCCCGCTCGTCCAGGCCGAGGAGGCGGGCGGCGACCGCGTACTCGTTGTTGAGGTCGGTGCCGAACATCGGCGGGTCGTCGGAGTTGAGGGTGACGACGACACCGGCATCGAGGAACGTCTTCAGGGGGTGCTCGTCGAGGGTGCGGACCGCGCGGGTGGCGATGTTGGACGTCAGGCTGACCTCCAGCGGGATCCGGTGCTCGGCGAGGTGCGCGAGGAGCCTGGGGTCGCGGGCGGAGCTCGTGCCGTGGCCGATGCGCTCGGCCCGCAGGTCCGTCAGGGCGTCCCAGACGGTCTCCGGGCCCGTCGTCTCGCCGGCGTGCGGTACGGAGTGCAGGCCGGCCGCGATGGCACGGTCGAAGTACGGCTTGAACTGCGGCCGGGGTACGCCGATCTCGGGTCCGCCGAGTCCGAAGGAGACCAGGCCCGCCGGGCGGATCTTGTCGGTGGTGGCCAGCCGGACCGTTTCCTCGGCGGATTCGAGTCCCGCCTCGCCCGGGATGTCGAAGCACCACCGCAGGACGGTCCCGAAGTCGGCCTCGGCGGACGTGCGGGCGTCCTCGATCGCGTCCATGAAGGCGCCCTCGTCGATACCGCGACGGGTCGACGAGAACGGCGTGATCGTCAGCTCGGCGTAGCGGATCTGCTGCCGGGCCATGTCGCGGGCGACCTCGTACGTCAGCAGGCGCACGTCCTCGGGGGTGCGGATGAGGTCGACGACGGACAGGTACACGTCGATGAAGTGGGCGAAGTCCGTGAACGTGAAGTAGTCGACCAGTGCCTCGGGGTCCGAGGGCACCTTGGAGTCCGGGTGGCGGGCGGCCAGCTCGGAGACGATACGGGGGGAGGCTGAGCCGACGTGGTGGACGTGGAGTTCGGCCTTGGGCAGTCCGGCGATGAAGGCGTGCAGGTCGCGCGGAGCGGCCGGGTTGCCAGAGGTGCCAGAGGTGCCCGGGGTGATCGGGTCGAGGTGGTCGGTCAAGGTTCCTCCCCAGGAACGGCGCCGGGCCGGTGTCGGGCGGGCGCGGGTGATCGGCTGATCGGTGGTTCGGTGCTTCGGCGGTGCGGGGATCATCGTAGAGCGCGGCTCATCGCCCGTGCGGGGGAGGCTTGGGCCGTAGCATGACGCTACGTTGACAGAGGGGGGCTCCGCGTATGTCCGACGACGCGCAGACGCCGAGGGACGGGGTGTCTCTGGGCAAGCCGTCCGGCGGGGCGGATCCCTGGGCCGCGCCGGCGGACACGGGGGCGTCCTCCTCGGTGCCGCCTCCGCCGAGCCCGCCGTCGGTTCCCGGGGGCCCGGGGCCGTACGCGCCGGGGCCGTACACGCCGGGGCCGTACGGCTACGGGCAGGGGCCGGCGTACGGGCCGGGGTACGGGTATCCGGCTCAACCCGCTCCTGGTCCGGTACCCGGTTACGGCTACGGCTGGTCCGGGATGCGCGTGGCGCCGCCCAGCAACGGGATGGGTGTGGCGTCGCTCGTGCTCGGGATCGTCGCGACGGTCCTCTTCTGCCTGTGGCCGGTGTCCCTCACGTCCGGGATCCTCGCGGTGATCTTCGGTCTGATCGGGCGGGGCAAGGTGCGGCGCGGCGAGGCGACCAATTCGGGGCATGCGTTGGCGGGGGTCATCTGTGGGGCGGTCGGTGTCGCGCTGACGGTCGCGTTCGTGGTGCTGCTCGCGGTGGTGCCGGAGGACGCGGGGAGTGAGGACTCGGGGACGGGTGGGGGTGGGGGCGGGTTCAGGACGTCGCTCACTGTCGACGACTGAGCGGCGGGGACGCGGGGGCGCGCCGCTGGGTCTCGCAGGTGCGGGTCGGTGGGGGCTGAGCGCGCAGTTCCCCGCGCCCCTCAGGTGAGTCGGGTCACGGGTGTCTCAAGTGGGCCCTGGCTCTCATCAGGGCGAAGCCCAGGAGGTTCGGGCCCTGCCAGTGGGGTGGGTCCGTCGCTCGGGGGTCGTCCGCGGACAGGCCGATGCCCCACACCCGGTCCAGGGGGCTCGCCTCGACCAGTACCCGCTCACCCGTGCCCAGCAGGAACGTGCTCAGCGCGTCGTCCGACGCGAACTTCCGCACGCTCCCCTCGACCACGATCTCGAACCGCTCCCGCTCCCACACGGCCTCGTCGAACCCCCGGACCAGCCGTCCGGCCTTCTTCGCGAGCGCCGGGTTCGACGCGTCCACCGCCAGCCGCTCCGCCTCCGCGTCACCGAAGAGGCGTGCCTTGCGCGCCATCATCCAGTGCTCGGCCGTCCGGTACTCCACCCCGTCCGCCGTGAACGGCGACGGCCACCACTGGCTCAGACAGCTCGGCCCGATCCGTCCGTCCGCACGCGGCCGATGTCCCCAGAAGTGCAGGTACCTGACTCTCACCCCCGCTCGGACCGCGCTGACCAGCGCCTCCCGGGAGTCGATCTTCCCCGGCTCGTCGGTCGTCTCGGACTTCCCCCTCTTCTCCATGCGCCCGAGTCTGGCACCCACCACCGACATTCCGGCCCGCCTTTTCCCGAGCCGTGGGACAGCCCGTCGACAGATTCCGTCGCGTAACCAAATGGCAACAACGGAATCACTTGTTGGAGCACCATTGCTCTGTCAGGATCGGCACTCAAATCGAGCTGGAGCTACGCCAGCCCCCTCGTTGCGGGGAGTGCGGCGGAGGAGAGCGACATGCACAATCCGGGCCATCGCTTCCAGGCGCAGGACCACTTCGCGGCCGGCGCGCAGTACATCGCGGGCCGCCTGGCCCAGGGCACCTCGGGGCGGAGGCACGCCGTCGTGGACCCTGCCACCGGCGACGAGGTCCACACCTACGAACTGGCCGGCACCGGCGACGTGGACGCGGCGGTCGCGGCCGCACGGGACGCGTTCCCCGGCTGGTCCGGCGCCACCCCCGGAGAGCGCTCCGATGCCATGCACCGCTTCGCCGCCGTACTCGCCGACCGCGCCGAGGAATTCGCGCAGGCGGAGTCCCTGCAGTGCGGCAAACCGATCAAGCTGACCCGGGAGTTCGACGTCCCGGGCACCATCGACAACACCGCCTTCTTCGCCGGCGCGGCCCGCCTCCTCCAGGGGCAGTCCGCGGGCGAGTACTCGGGCGACCACACCTCGTACGTACGCCGTGAGCCCATCGGGGTCGTCGGCTCCGTCGCCCCCTGGAACTACCCCCTCCAGATGGCCGCCTGGAAGATCCTCCCGGCGATCGCCGCGGGCAACACCGTCGTCCTGAAGCCCGCCGAGCTCACCCCGTTCACCTCCCTCCTGTTCGCCGAGGCGGCGACCTCGGCCGGCATCCCGGACGGGGTCGTCAACATCGTGACGGGGTCCGGGAAGGTCGCCGGTGAGCGTCTCGTCGGCCATCCCGACGTCGTCATGACCTCCTTCACCGGGTCCACCGCCGTCGGCAGGCGGGTCGCCGAGATCGCGGGGGCCACGGTCAAGCGCCTCCACCTGGAACTCGGCGGCAAGGCGCCCTTCGTGGTCTTCGACGACGCGGACCTGGAGGCCGCCGTGCACGGCGCGGTGGCGGGCGCGCTCATCAACACGGGCCAGGACTGCACGGCCGCCACGCGCGCGTACGTGCAGAGGCCCCGCTACGAAGAGTTCGTCGCACGGACCGCCGACCTCATGGACACCGTCCGGCTCGGTGATCCCTTCGCGCCGGACACCGACCTCGGGCCGCTCATCTCGTTCGCCCAGCGCGACCGCGTCGCCGGATTCGTCGACCGGGCGCGGTCCTCCGCGCGCGTGGTCACCGGTGGCGAGGTCCCCAAGGGCCTTGAGCACGGCGCCTACTACCGGCCCACCCTGATCGCCGACGCCGCCCAGGACAGCGAGATCGTGCAGTCCGAGATCTTCGGACCCGTCCTGGTGGTGGTGCCCTTCGACAGCGACGACGAAGGCATCCGGCTCGCCAACGACACCCCGTACGGACTCGCCGCCTCCGCCTGGAGCCGTGATGTGTACCGGGCGAACCGGGCCACCCGCGAGATCAGGGCGGGCTGTGTGTGGGTCAACGACCACATCCCGATCATCAGCGAGATGCCGCACGGCGGCTACAAGGCGTCCGGCTCCGGCAAGGACATGTCCGCGTACTCCTTCGAGGAGTACACGCAGATCAAGCACGTCATGTTCGACAACACCGCGGTGGCCAGGAAGGACTGGCACCGCACGATCTTCGGGGACCGCTAGCCATCCAGTCACCACCGGCCCGGACCTGGCCGAACCCTCCCGGAAGGGCACCACGAGCATGGAGCAGTACGAGCCCGATCGCCTGTCCCCGGCCCGGTTGGCCGCCATGCGGCGCAGTCTCCGCGGCGGCAGGGCCTCCCTCACCCGCCGTTCGCTGCTGCGTGCCTCGACGGGCGGCGCGCTCGCCCTGGGCGGACTCGGGTCGCTGAGCGCCTGCGGAATACCCGCCGCGAAGAACACCGCGGGTGTCTCGTCCGAGGACCACTCGGCGAAGGAGAAGCGGGTCAGCTTCTCCAACTGGACCGAGTACATGGACGTGGACGACAGCGAGAAGCGCCACCCGACGCTCGACGCGTTCGCCGCGCGCACCGGTGTCACCGTCAAGTACACCGAGGACATCAACGACAACGTCGAGTTCTTCGGCAAGCTCAAGCCGCAGCTCGCGGCGGGCCAGGACACCGGGCGTGACCTCATCTGCGTCACCGACTGGCTGGCCGCCCGGCTGATCCGCTTCGGCTGGGTGCAGAAGCTCGACGCCTCCCACCTGCCGCACGCCTACGCCAACCTCTCCCAGCAGTTCCGCACCCCCGACTGGGACCCGGGGCGCGCGTACTCGTATCCCTGGACCGGTATCTCCACCGTCATCGCGTACAACAAGAAGGCGCTGGACGGTGTGGAGGTGAAGTCCCTCTCCGACCTGCTCGACAACTCCGAGCTCAAAGGGCGCGTCGGTTTCCTGTCCGAGATGCGCGACAGCGTCGGCATGATGCTGCTGGACCTCGGCAAGGACCCGGCGAGGTTCACGGACGACGACTTCGACGCGGCGATCGCCCGTCTGCAAAAGGCCGTCGACAAGGGCCAGATCCGCCGCTTCACCGGCAACGACTACACGGCCGACCTCACCAAGGGCGACCTCGCGGCCTGTGTCGCCTGGGCCGGTGACGTCGTCCAGCTCAAGGCGGACAGCCCGGACGTCGACTTCGTCATCCCGGACAGCGGCTATCTGACGTCCACGGACAACCTGCTGGTCCCCAACAAGGCACGGCACAAGACCAACGCCGAGCGGCTCATCGACTACTACTACGAACCCGGTCCCGCCGCACAGCTGGCCGCGTACATCAACTACGTCTGCCCCGTCGACGGGGTGAAGCCCGAACTGGCGAAGATCGACAAGTCGGCGGCGGACAATCCGCTGATCCTTCCCGACGCCGCCATGGCGGCCAAGTCGCACTCCTTCCGCTCCCTGAGCACGAAGGAAGAGACGGCGTACGAGGCCAAGTTCGCCAAGCTGACCGGGGCGTAGTGCCTCCGGCGGGCGCGGCCTTCGCGTCCCGCCCCGGACCACGGACGACCCCGACACCCAGGGACCACACCATGACGAAAGACACCGGCGGCGATGTCCGTCTCTCCGGAATCAGCAAGACCTACGGCTCCTTCACCGCCGTCCAGCCGCTCGATCTGACCGTGCCGCAGGGGTCGTTCTTCGCCCTCCTGGGGGCGTCCGGCTGCGGCAAGACCACCACGCTGCGGATGATCGCAGGACTGGAGGACCCCTCCTGCGGGTCCGTCGCCCTCGGCGACCAGGACGTGACCCACCTGCCCCCGTACCGGCGCCCGGTGAACACCGTCTTCCAGTCGTACGCCCTCTTCCCGCACCTCGACATCTTCGAGAACGTCGCCTTCGGTCTGCGCAGGCGTGGCATCAAGTCGGTGAAGAAGCAGGTCGAGGACATGCTCGACCTGGTCCAGCTCGGCGAGCAGGCCCGCAAGAAGCCCCACCAGCTCTCCGGCGGCCAGCAGCAGCGCGTCGCCGTGGCCCGCGCCCTGATCAACACCCCCGAGGTGCTCCTCCTGGACGAACCCCTCGGCGCCCTGGACCTCAAGCTGCGCCGCCAGATGCAGCTGGAGCTCAAGCGCATCCAGACCGAGGTCGGCATCACCTTCATCCATGTCACCCACGACCAGGAGGAGGCCATGACGATGGCCGACACGGTCGCCGTCATGAACGCGGGCCGTGTCGAGCAGCTCGGCTCGCCCGCCGACCTCTACGAGAACCCGCGGACCACGTTCGTCGCCAACTTCCTCGGCACCTCCAACTTCATAGAGGCCGAGGTCGACACCAGGAGCGGCGACGAGATAGCCCTCAAGGCGGGCGGCGGCAGGCTCGTCCTGCCCGGGGCCCGATGTTCCGCGCCCACGACGACCGGCGGCAAGGTCCTGGTCGGGGTCCGCCCCGAGAAGATCTCCCTCACGCACGCCGACGAGGCGGGCGGGATACCGGCGGGCCGCAACCGCATCACCGGCACGATCGCCGACTCCAGTTTCCTCGGCGTCTCCACGCAGTACGTCATCGACAGCCCACTCTGCCCGGAGTTCGAGGTCTACGCCCAGAACATCGACCGCGACGCACGGCTGGTACCCGGCGCCGAGGTGGTCCTGCACTGGAACCCGGCGCACACCTTCGGTCTGGACGCCGCCCAGGACATCGACGCGGGCATCGAGACGGTGGGGGACCGGACGACAGAGGCCGAGACGGTGAGGGCCGAGACGGTGGGGCCGCACGAAGGGGCGGCGGCCCGATGAGCACCGCCACCGGCACACCGGCCCCGGCCCCCGCGCCCTCCGCCTCCGCCGCTGCCGAGGAGCGCCCGCCGAGAAGGCGTGGCCGGCTCACCCCGTACTGGCTCCTGCTGCCCGGCATCCTCTGGCTGCTCGTCTTCTTCGCGCTGCCGATGGTCTACCAGGCCTCCACGTCCGTGCAGACGGGCTCCCTGGAGGAGGGCTACCAGGTCACCTGGCACGTCGCGACGTACTGGGACGCGGTGGCCGACTACTGGCCGCAGTTCCTGCGGTCCATCGCCTACGCCGGCGCCGCCACGGTCCTGTGTCTGCTGTTCGGCTACCCGCTCGCGTATCTGATCGCGTTCCGCGCGGGCCGCTGGCGCAACCTCGTCCTGGTCCTGGTCGTCGCGCCGTTCTTCACCAGCTTCCTGATCCGTACGCTCGCCTGGAAGACGATCCTCGCGGACAGCGGCCCGGTCGTCGGCGCCCTCGACTCGCTGCACGTCCTGGACGTCACGAGCTGGCTCGGCGTCACGGCGGGCGACCGCGTGCTGGCCACCCCGCTCGCGGTGATCTGCGGACTCACCTACAACTTCCTGCCGTTCATGATCCTGCCGCTCTACACCTCGCTGGAGCGCATCGACGGGCGGCTGCACGAGGCGGCCGGCGACCTGTACGCGAAGCCCTTCACGACCTTCCGCAAGGTGACCTTCCCGCTGTCGATGCCCGGCGTCGTCTCCGGGACGCTCCTCACGTTCATCCCGGCGAGCGGGGACTACGTGAACGCCGATCTGCTCGGCTCCACGGACACCCGCATGGTCGGAAACGTCATCCAGACGCAGTTCCTGCGCATTCTCGACTACCCGACGGCAGCCGCGCTCTCCTTCATCCTCATGGCGGGGATCCTGGCCGTCGTCACGCTCTACATCCGCAAGTCCGGGACGGAGGATCTGGTCTAAATGGCTCCTGTGAAGGCCCCCGTGAAGTCCCCGGTGAAGGCTCCCTTGACGGCCCTCGGACGCTGGCTCAAGCACCGTCTCGTCGTCATCGCCGGGCTGCTGACCCTCGGTTATCTGCTGCTGCCGAACATCGTCGTCACGGTGTTCTCCTTCAACGACCCCAACGGGCGCTTCAACTACACGTGGCAGCGGTTCTCCACGGACGCCTGGACCGATCCCTGCGGGGTCGCCGATCTGTGCGGCTCGCTCTCGCTGAGTCTGCGGATCGCCGCCTGGGCGACACTGGGCGCCACCGTGCTCGGCACGATGATCGCCTTCGCGCTCGTGCGCTACCGCTTCCGCGCGCGCGGCGCCGTGAACTCGCTGATCTTCCTGCCGATGGCGATGCCCGAGGTCGTGATGGCCGCCTCGCTGCTCACGCTCTTCCTCAACCTGGGCGCCCAGCTGGGCTTCTGGACGATCCTGATCGCCCACATCATGTTCTGTCTGAGCTTCGTGGTCACCGCCGTCAAGGCACGCGTCATGTCGATGGACCCGAGTCTGGAGCAGGCGGCGCAGGACCTCTACGCGGGGCCCGTCCAGACGTTCCTGCGGGTCACCCTGCCCATCGCCGCGCCCGGTATCGCCGCCGGAGCGCTGCTCGCCTTCGCGCTCTCCTTCGACGACTTCATCATCACCAATTTCAACGCCGGTTCGACCGTCACGTTCCCCATGTTCGTCTGGGGCTCGGCGCAGCGCGGAACACCCGTTCAGATCAATGTCATCGGCACGGCCATGTTCCTCGTCGCCGTACTGTTCGTGCTGGCCGGCATGGTCATCGGAAACCGCCGGAACCGGCAGAGGACGTCATGAACCGCGACAAGGAACGTGACAAGGACGGCGACGAGGACCGGGCCGCCGTCGGGTGGAGCCGATGGAGGGAGTCCCTCTCCGACGTCCGGCCCGGCTCGTACTGGCTGGACGACCCGGCCAGGCCCGGCCCCGAGCCCGCGCTCACCGGCGCCGAGAGCTGCGACCTGCTCGTCGTCGGCGGTGGTTACAGCGGACTGTGGACCGCGCTCCTCGCCAAGGAGCGCGACCCCGGGCGCGACGTGGTCCTGGTCGAGGGCCGTGAGGTGGGCTGGGCCGCCTCGGGGCGCAACGGCGGCTTCTGCGCGGCCTCCCTCACCCATGGCCTGGCCAACGGCCTGACCCGCTGGCCCGACGAGATCCACAAACTGGCGGAGCTGGGCGCCCGCAACCTCGACGGCATCGAGGCGGCCGTCGCCCGCTACGGCCTCGACTGCGACTTCGAGCGCACCGGCGAGATCGACGTCGCGACCGAGCCGTACCAGGTGACCGAAGCGCGCGAGTGGTACGCGGAGTTGCGGCAGCGCGGCCTGGCGGACGGCGTGGAGTACCTGGACGCCGAAGCCGTACGGGACCAGGTCGACTCTCCGACCTTCCTCGCGGGTCTGTACGACCGCCGGGGCGTCGCCATGCTGCACCCCGCCAAACTCGCCTGGGGTCTCAAGCGTGCCTGCGTCGAGCTGGGTGTCCGCGTGTACGAGCACACGCCCGCGCTGTCCCTGACGCCGCACGGCGCCGGAATGGCCGTCCGCACGCCGTACGGCGGGGTGCGCGCCCGCCGGGTCGCCCTGGGCACCAACATCTTCCCGAACCTGGTCAGGCGCGTGCGCCCGTACACGGTCCCGGTCTACGACTACGCGCTGATGACCGAGCCGCTGACCGCGGAGCAGCTCGCCTCCGTCGGCTGGAAGAACCGGCAGGGCCTCGGCGACTCGGCGAACCGCTTCCACTACTTCCGGCTGTCCGCCGACAACCGGATCCTGTGGGGCGGCTACGACGCGGTGTACCCGTACGGCGGCCGGGTGCGCGCCGAGTACGACGACCGGCCCCGGACGTACGCGAAGCTCGCCCGGCACTTCTTCACCTGCTTCCCGCAGCTGGCGGGCGTCCGGTTCACCCATGCCTGGGGCGGCGCGATCGACACGTGCTCCCGTTTCTCGGCCTTCTTCGGTACGGCCCACCGGGGGCGGGTCGCCTACGCGGCGGGCTACACGGGCCTGGGCGTCGGGGCGACCCGGTTCGGCGCGGACGTGATGCTGGACCTGCTGGCGGGGGAGCGCACGGAGCGTACGTCGCTGGAGATGGTCCGCAGGAGACCGCTGCCCTTCCCGCCGGAGCCGTTCGCCTGGACGGGCATCGCGCTCACCAAGTGGTCCCTCGCACGGGCGGACACGCACGGCGGCCGGCGCAATCTGTGGCTGCGGTCGATGGACCGCCTGGGCCTCGGCTTCGACAGCTGAGGGCGTGCGTCCCTGTACGTGATCCACAGGCGTACGCCCAGCTCACTGCTGTGACCCGGTTCACTACTAATCGGTAGCTGAACCCGCGTAATGCCCGGCCCGCACCCGCCTCTCCCTTGTGACGCGACCAGCGTCGACACGAGAGAGAGGAAGGTTCCGCCATGACAGGGGCCAAGACGGCGGTCGAGTGGCTGGCATCCGTGGCACCGGACCCCGAGGCCTGCCGCTGGGAATGGGAGCGCAACCCGATGGGGGTCGCGCTGCTGCCCGCGGGCAAGGTCTGGGACGTGCTCATCCTGCCGGGCAGGCTCGGCTATCCGACGCTCGACGTACTGTCCCGGGTGCTCGACCAGCCGGGGCCGGTGCTCGTCGACTTCGGTGACGCGCGCACGGGCTTCTTCGTCCCGCCGGGGACGGCCGCGCGCTGGCTCGGCACGGGGGTGCGCACGGCGGGACGCGGTACGTGGATCGTGGTGCCGTATCCCGGACGGTCCACCGGCGGGGTCCGCTGGCTGGTCCCGCCGGACGGCTCCGGCACGCTGACCGACCCGGCGCTGCTGGAACTGGCCATGCACGAGGCGGCGGCGGGCCTGGCGACGGAGGACCGCGGCTAGCCGACCGCTGCCGGAGGTCTTGACAACAGGATTGGTCTGGACCAAATTGGGCGCGCTCCACCCTCCAACTCCCCCCATGCATGGAGGCACTCGTGGACCGCGTCAGATCCGTCCTCGCCGTCTGCACGGCCGCCGTCCTGGCCGTACCCGGCATCACCGCGCTCTCGTCGGCCGCCCGTGCGGCCGACGCGGACCTGGCCCGCAACGGCGGGTTCGAGTCCGGTCTCGACGGCTGGACCTGCACGGCGGGCGCCGTCGTCGACTCGCCCGTCCGCAGCGGTGGTTCGGCGCTGCGGGCGACCCCGGCCGACAGCGACAACGCGCGCTGCGCGCAGACCGTGACCGTCCGGCCCGACTCCCAGTACACGCTCGCCGGATACGTCCGCGGCGCCTACGCCTACCTCGGCGCGAGCGGCACCGGCACCACCGACGTCTCCGCCTGGACCCCCTCCGCACCGGACTGGCAGCGGCTCGCCACGACCTTCCGCACCGGCCCCTCGACCACCGAGGTCACGCTCTACACGCACGGCTGGTACGGCACCGGCGCCTACTACGCCGACGACCTCTCCCTGACCGGGCCCGGCGTCGACGCCGGGCAGCCGCCGGCCGCGCCCGCAGGGCTCACGGTCGGCACGGTCACCTCCACCGGCGTCGACCTGTCCTGGCCGGCCGTGCCGGGCGCGACGGGCTACGCCGTCTACCGCGACGGGGCGAAGGTCCGGACGGTGACCGGGACCTCGGCCACCGTCGGCGGACTCAGCCCGTCGACCGCCTACTCCTTCCAGGTCGCCGCCGTGAACACCGCCGGGGAGTCCGCGAGGTCCGCGGCCGTCACGGCGACCACCACGGCGGCCCCGGGCGGCGGCGACCCCGTGGAGCTGCCCGCCCACGCCCTGGTCGGCTACCTCCACGCGAGCTTCGCCAACGGATCCGGCTACACGCGGATGGCCGACGTCCCGGACAGCTGGGACGTGATCGACCTGGCCTTCGGCGAACCGACCTCGACGACCTCGGGCGACATCCGCTTCGACCGCTGCCCGGCCGCGGAGTGCCCCGGAGTCGAGACCGACGCCGAGTTCAAGGCGGCGATCGAGGCCAAGCAGGCCGCGGGCAAGAAGGTCCTCATCTCCATCGGCGGCCAGAACGGCCAGGTACAGCTCACGACCACGGCGGCCCGCGACACGTTCGTCTCGTCGGTCTCCCACATCATCGACACGTACGGACTCGACGGACTGGACATCGACTTCGAGGGGCACTCGCTCGCCCTGGACGCCGACGACACCGACTTCAAGAACCCGAAGACCCCGGTGATCGTGAACCTCATCTCGGCCCTGAAGACCCTGAAGGCCGAGTACGGCGACGACTTCGTGCTGACGATGGCCCCGGAGACGTTCTTCGTCCAGCTCGGCCACCAGTACTACGGAACGGGCCCGTGGGGCGGCCAGGATCCGCGCGCCGGCGCCTACCTCCCGGTCATCCACGCCCTGCGCGACGACCTGTCGCTCCTGCACGTCCAGGACTACAACTCCGGCCCGATCATGGGCCTGGACAACCAGTACCACTCCATGGGCGGAGCCGACTTCCACATCGCGATGACGGACATGCTCCTCACCGGGTTCCCGGTGGCGGGGAACGCGGCTGACGTCTTCCCGCCGCTGCGTCCGGACCAGGTCGCGATCGGCATGCCGGCGTCGACGAACGCGGGCAACGGTCACGTGCCGACGTCCGAGGTCGACAAGGCACTGGACTGCCTGACGAAGAAGACGGACTGCGGCTCGTACGCGACCCATGGCACCTGGCCGGACCTGCGCGGCCTGATGACGTGGTCGATCAACTGGGACCGCTTCGGAGGCTGGGAGTTCTCGAAGAACTTCGACGCGTACTTCGGCTGAGCAGGAACATCGCGAGTCCCAGCAGCAGCACGGCGCTCAGGCACCAGCTCCCGGCCACGTCCAGCGGCCAGTGGTACCCGCGGCGGACCAGGCCGAAGCTCACCGACGCCACCAGGAGCAGACAGGCGAGGGTGAGTTCGCGGCGCAGATAGCGGTTCTGGAGCCAGGGGAGCAGCAGGAGGACGGCGGCTCCGTACGCGACGGCGGCCGTGGCCGTGTGCCCCGAGGGGTAGTAGCCGTCGCCTGCCGTGCCGGGCGGCCCGGTACGGCCGACGGCCTCCTTCAGCGGGACCACCAGGAGGGGTACGAGGGCCATGGTGACCAGGGCCGCGAGCGAGGGGAGCCACCAGCTGGGCAGGGCCGCGCGCCGGGCCCGCCACGCGACGTACGCGGCGACCGCGAGCAGGACCGGGACCGCGACCAGGACGTTGCCGAGGTCCGCGAGGAACTCGGCGGCGCCCGCCGGAAGGCGGCTGTCCGCGACGGTGCCGCCCAGGCGCTCGTCGGCGCGGCGCAGCGGGGTGTCGACGGCGGCCTGCCAGGTGAGGAAGGCGAGGAGGAGGACGAGCAGGGCCATGACCAGCGCCGGACGCGCCGGACGCACCGGGACCACGGGGGGTGCCTCGCCGGGAGCGGCGGGCGGGGGTGGCCCGGGGTGCGGCCCGAGGTGCGGCTCGGGCCGTGCCGAGGGCGGGTCCTGCTGGTCCGGGGCGGTGGGCATGACACCCAGCGTGGCAGGAACGACCGGTCGCGTGTACGCGAGGGTGTCCGTACGGGGCACGCGCGGCGTGGCGCCGGACACGCCGAAGGGCTTGCACCAGGGGGGGGAGGTGCAAGCCCTTCGGTGGTTCGGGCGCTTCGGGCCGACCGCTGATCCGCTTGCACGGATGTTCGCGATGCGGCGCCTGGGCGGCCTTGTGGACCGGGTTGTCGCACGCCCCGGGGGGTTTGGGGCGGGCGACTGTCCGATCGGTGAGGAGACCCGGAGCCGAAGGCCCCGGTTGTGTGCGCGAAGGCACGACCAGGGCGAAGCTGGGGAGGCCCCGTCCTGATGCCGTCCACAGTCCCCTGTGGGCGGGTGTATCTCTCAACTGCGTAGAACCTACGACAGGGCGAGGGCGTCCGACAGACGGAATCCGTTCCCGCCATCTACCTCGCACACGTTCTTCACACGCCCCGCTCCTCGTGGCCCCGGGACCGGAACCGATGAGGCGGACGCCGCTCAGATGCGGGAAAACGCCTGCTCGATGATGTCGAGGCCCTCGGCCAGCAGGTCCTCTCCGATGACCAGCGGCGGCAGGAAACGCAGCACGTTGCCGTAAGTGCCACAGGTCAAGACCAGCAGGCCCTCCTGATGGCAGGCCTTGGCCAGCGCGGCGGTCGTCTCCGCGTCCGGCTCCTTCGTCGTACGGTCCTTGACCAACTCGATCGCGATCATCGCGCCCCGGCCGCGGACGTCCCCGATGACGTCGAACTTCTCCGCCATCGCGCCCAGGCGCGCCTTCATCGTCCCCTCGATCGCCTTCGCCCTGGCGTTGAGGTCCAGCTCCTTCATCGTCTCGATCGCGCCGAGCGCGGCCGCGCAGGCCACCGGGTTGCCGCCGTAGGTGCCGCCCAGGCCGCCCGCGTGCGCGGCGTCCATGATCTCGGCGCGGCCGGTCACGGCGGCCAGCGGCAGCCCGCCCGCGATGCCCTTGGCGGTGGTGATCAGGTCCGGTACGACGCCCTCGTCCTCGCACGCGAACCACTGGCCGGTCCGGCAGAACCCGGACTGGATCTCGTCGGCGACGAAGACGATGCCGTTGTCGGACGCGAACCGGCTGAGGGCCGGCAGGAAGCCCTTCGCGGGCTCGATGAAGCCGCCCTCCCCGAGGACCGGCTCGATGATGATCGCGGCCACGTTGTCGGGACCGACCTGCTTGGTGATCTCGTCGATGGCCTGCGCGGCGGCCTCCGGGCCCGCGTTGTCCGGACCGGTCGGCCAGCGGTAGCCGTACGCCACCGGGACGCGGTAGACCTCGGGCGCGAACGGGCCGAAGCCGTGCTTGTACGGCATGTTCTTCGCGGTCAGCGCCATCGTGAGGTTCGTCCGGCCGTGGTAGCCGTGGTCGAAGACGACGACGGCCTGCCGCTTCGTGTGGGCACGCGCGATCTTGACGGCGTTCTCGACGGCCTCGGCGCCGGAGTTGAACAGGGCGCTCTTCTTGGCGTGGTCCCCGGGCGTCAGCTCGGCCAGCGCCTCGGCGACGGCCACGTACCCCTCGTACGGCGTGACCATGAAACAGGTGTGGGTGAAGTCCTGGAGCTGGGCGGCCGCCCGGCGCACGACGGCCTCGGCGGACGCGCCGACGCTCGTCACGGCGATGCCGGAACCGAAGTCGATCAGCCGGTTCCCGTCGACGTCCTCCAGGATCCCGCCGCCGGCCCGCGCGGCGAACACGGGCAGGACGGACCCCACACCGGCCGCGACCGCGGCACTGCGGCGGGCCTGCAGCTCCTGCGACTTCGGGCCGGGAATGGCGGTGACGAGGCGGCGCTCCTGCGGAACTGCGCTCATGAGGGGCTCCCTGGGGTCGTGCGAAGGTCCGGATGCGTTGTTTCTTCTTCGGTGTTTCTTCTGCTTTCTTCTTCGCAGGCTAGGGCCGGGGGCGGGGGGTGGGCATGCTCCATCCGGGCGTTGTCGGAGGAGCCCGTTGTCCGCCGTGGACATGGCGCGGTCCGGGAGCGCCGAGGGCGCCCGAGGGCCCGTACCGCCGCGCACGCGGCCGGTGCGCGGCTGATACGCGGCCGGTGCCCGGCCCGGTAAGCGGTGAACTCCCTTTGCGGGGGCGTTAGATTGACTGGGGAACCACGTACGGAGCGGCTGGTCAGGGGTGGCAGAGGCGATGGACAGCGACGGCACGCACGACGCACGGGGCACGCACGCCGATCGTGTGCCCCGGCCGGCCGGGCCGCCCCAGGTACCGCAGGTGCCCCAAGTACCGCCACGGCCCACGCGGGCGCCCGGAGCGCCACCGCTGCCGGACGGCTCCGCCTTCCTCACCTGGCTGCGCACCCCGCGGCCCGAGGCCGCGCCGGGCGTCTGGCGGTTCGGGCACCGCCCCCGGCCGGAGGTGGAGCCCGAGCAGATCCCGGCCCGGCAGCTGCTCACCGGCGCGTTCATCGCCTTCCTCGTGGGCTGGCTGATCTGGTCCCTGCTCTGGAACGGCTACCTCGGCAGCTGGTGGCTGCTGCCGCTCTACGCGATGATCCCGGACTCCTGGGCCCAGCCGCACAGCTTCGGCGCCGTCGTGGTCGTCTACGCCTACTACGTGGCCATCGCACTCGGGATCATGATCGGCGTGGGCCGGCTCGGCCGCTGGAGCGAGGTCTGGCAGCGGTACGGACTGCCGGCCTGGCGACGGGCCGCCCCCGTGACCGAACGGGCGCCCGCACCCGAGGAGGACCCCGCGCAGTGGAACGCGCTGCGCGCCGCCGGAGCCGTCGACGCCGCCGAGCGGCTCGGCGCGGACGCGCGCGCCGGACTCATGCGCGACGTCGACCACGCGCGGATCACCCGGGCCTGGCAGAGCGTGCGCAGCGGGCGGCACAGCCTCACCACCTTCACCGGCGCCGTGCTGCGGGAGGGCGCCGCCGCCTGTCTGCACCCCTCCGGGGCCCGGGACCTGCCGGGCCGCCTCGCGAAGCACGACCTCGTCACGGGCCAGGTGCACCTCGGCACGACCGCCGACGACCCGCGCAACCCGTACGCGTACCGCGGCACCGGCATGGCACTGGGGCCCGATCTGCTGGGGACCTCGCTGCTCGCCGTGGGGCCCGCCGGGTCCGGCAAGACCGGCGGTGTCGTCTGGCCGCTCGTCGAGTCGCTGTGCCTGCACGCGCTCGCGGGCCGGGCCGCCGTGGTCGTCGTCGGGGCCGCCGGGGCGGGCCTGGGCCCCGTGGACGCGTACGACGTCGTGGTGCGCGTGGGCAACCCCGAGTCCGTGTACGACCTCGATCTGTACGGCGGCACCACCGACCCGGACGAGGCCGCGGCCGTGCTCGCCGAGGCGCTCGTCGGCGATCTCACCGACCCGCACCCCGGTGGGGACAGCCGGCGCTCCACCACCGTGCTCGCCCAGCTCCTCGGGCCGTACCGGAGTGTCCACGGACGTTTCCCCTCGGTGCCCGAGCTGCGGCAGCTCCTCGACGGCGCGCCCGGCCCGCTCGGCGCGCTCCGCAAGGCGCTCACCGACGCGGGACAGGAGTCGCTGCTGCGGGAACTCGACGCGCGCGAACGGCAGCTGGGCCAGCCCGGCGACCTGGGCGGGGTGCTCGCGGACCGGGTGGCACTGCTCGACCGGCCCGCCTTCGCCGGCTTCTTCGACACGTCGGGGCAGTCCCGGCCCTTCTCGCTGCGCGCCCTCGACCATCCCGTACGCGTACGGATCGATCTGCCCCAGCGCGGGCACGCGGACGCCTCCCGGATCCTCTCGCGGCTGGTGCTCGCCCAGTTCGCGGCGAGCGTCGCGGTGCGCGAGGACCGGTCCCTGTTCGCCTGCCTCGTGCTCGACGACGCCACCGGGGTCGTCACCCCCGAGGCCGTCCGGGGCATCCAGCGGCTGCGGTCCGCCAACGCCGGGGTCGTGATGACGCTCCGCACGCTCGACGACGCGCCCCGTCCGCTGCGGTCACCGCTGCTCGGCGCGATCGGGTGCCGGGTGGCGCTGTCCGGGCTCACACCGTGGGACGGGCAGGACTTCGCCGAGGTGTGGGGCAAGGAGTGGATCGAGGCGCGGGACGTCACCGACCGGCAGATCATCGCGGAGACACCGGCGGGCAAGGCCGTCCACATGCTGCGCCGGGTGATCACCGGCAACGCGCCCACGGCCCGCGCCGTGACTGTGCGGCAGGTCGAACGGGAACGGTGGTCGGCGTCCGAGCTGGCGCACGGGGTGCCGCCGGGGCACGCGGTGCTCTCGCTCACCAGCGTGCGCGGGGAGTACGCGCCGCCGCTCCTGGTCGATCTGCGGAACCGGGGAAGCGCACAGGGAAGCGCACAAGGAAGCGCATAAGGTCACCGGTCGACCGTACGGTGAGGCAGAATCGACACAGGTCGTTCATACATCGCGGCCAAAAGATCACAGGTCCGGTGACTGTCGCGGAGTCTGTGAAGACCCGTGCGCTCACGCACCGAAGATCCGACGTACCGAAGACCGGGAGACCTGAAGGCCTCATGCCGCCCACGCTCGCCTCGCTCGTCCACCACTCGGCGCTCAAGCTCTCCGTGCGCGCGGGCGGGGACCGCCTGGACACCCCCGTGCACTGGGTCCACGCCAGCGAGCTCACCGACCCCGTGCCGTACATGGAGGGCGGGGAGCTGCTGCTCATCACCGCGCTCAAGCTGGACGCCGAGGACGCGGACGCGATGCGGCGGTATGTGAAGCGGCTGGTCGGGGCGGGAGTGGCCGGGCTCGGGTTCGCCGTCGGCGTGCACTACGACGAGATCCCCGGGGCGCTGGCCGACGCGGCGGTGGAAGAGGGGCTTCCGCTGCTGGAGGTCCCTCGGCGCACTCCGTTCCTCGCCATCAGCAAAGCCGTCTCCGCGGCCATCGCCGCCGACCGGTACCGGGCGGTGACGGCGGGGTTCGCCGCGCAGCGGGAACTGACGAAACAAGCCCTGAACGACGGCCCCGAAGGGCTGCTGACCGCACTCGCCTCACAGGTCGACGGCTGGGTCGCGCTGTACGACGCCTCAGGGGCCGTGGTCGCCACCGCGCCCGAGTGGGCGGAGCGCAGGGCCGCCCGGATCACCGCGGACGTGGAGCGCCTGCGGGACCGGCCGGCGCCGGCGAGTTCCGTCGTCGGCGGGGACGGGGCGGACGGTACGGACGGCGAGGACCGGGTCGAGCTGCACTCGGTGGGCACCGGGCGGCGCGCCCGTGCCGCGCTCGCCGTTGGCACCGCGGCGCCGCTGGGCACGGCCGAGCGGTACGCCGTGCACTCCGCGATCGCCCTGCTGACGCTGACCACGGAACGGTCCCGGTCGCTGTACGCCGCCGAGCAGCGGATCGGGGCGGCGGTGCTGCGGATGCTGCTGGCCGGGCAGTCCGACCACGCGCGGGGCGTCGCCGGGGACCTGTACGGGGGCCTGCTGGACGCGCCCTACCGGATGATGCTCGCCGAGGCCGCTTCGGCGTCCGCCGGACGGGCGCGGGCCGGTGGCGGCGAGGAGGAGGCGGACGCGGCGGACCCGGCGCGGGTCGAGGCCGCCGCGGCGGTGCTCGCCGAGGCCGGGGGCGATCTGGTGGGCGGGCTCGTCGAGGTCGCGGAGTCCGCGGCCGCCAGGTCCGGCGAGGCCGTGCTGGTCGTGCCCGACGGGGAGCGGCTCGTGGTGCTCGCCGCGGACGGCGGCGCGGTGGTCGCCGCGTGTGCCCGGTACGCGGAGACGGTCGGGCTCGCGCGCAGCGGCTCCGAGCAGGGGACCGACGAGGACGAGCTGGTCGTGGGGGTCTCCGCGCCGGCCGGTCCGGTGGCTGCCGGGGCCGCGTACAAGCAGGCCGAACAGGCGCTGTCCGTCGCCAGGCGGCGGGGGCGGGTGCTGGTGGAGCACGAGGACGTGGCGACGGGGTCGGTGGTGCCGTTGCTGGCGGACGACGCGGTGCGGGCGTTCGCCGACGGGCTGCTGCGGGCGCTGCACGAGCACGACGCGACCGGGCGAGGGGATCTGGTCGCCTCGGTACGGGCCTGGCTGTCGCGGCACGGTCAGTGGGACGCGGCCGCGGCGGACCTCGGGGTGCACCGGCATACGTTGCGGTACCGGATGCGGCGGGTGGAGGAGATCCTCGGGCGGTCGCTGGACGATCCGGACGTGCGGATGGAGCTGTGGCTGGCACTGAAGGCGACGACGGCCGTCCCGGCGGGTGCGCGGGAGTAGGCGGGCTCGGTCGGGTGGCTCGGTGGGCTCGTTGGGCTCGTTGTCGAGTCTGGGTAGGTGGGGGCTGGGTGCACGGTTCCCCGCGCCCCCGCACGGGCTCGCCGGGCCCGGAGGTGTCCGACAAAACGGAGTGGGGTCGGGGTGGAGTGCTACGGGTTGGACAAGCCGGCTCGGGGCGCCGCGGGCCTACCGTGGGCGTCGGACACGTCGCCAGATCTGTCACCAGCCGTATCAACGAAGGGCCGGGACCCGATGACTTCCACCCACGCCTTCTGGCTCGCCGGTCGCCGAGCCACCGGTGAGGCCACCTTCGACGTCACGTCGCCCTGGGACGGGCACCTGGTCGGCAGGGTCGGTGTGCCGAGTGACGCCCAGGTCGAGGAGGCCGTCGCGGCCGCCCACGCCGTGCGGGACGAGTTCGCCGCCACACCGGCCCACGTACGGGCCGCCGCCCTGGACCAGGTGAGCAGGCGGCTCGTCGAGCGGACCGAGGAGATCGCCCGGCTGATCTCCGCCGAGAACGGCAAACCGCTCAAGTGGGCCCGTGGTGAGGTCGGCCGGGCCGTGTCCGTGTTCCGGTTCGCCGCCGAGGAGGCCCGCCGGTTCAACGGCGGCGAGGCGCAGCGGCTCGACACCGACCTCGGGGGCCAGGGGCGGCTCGCGCTGACCCGGCGCTTCCCGAAGGGCGTCGTACTGGGCATCGCGCCCTTCAACTTCCCGCTGAACCTGTGCGCCCACAAGATCGCTCCGGCGATCGCGGCCGGGGCGCCGATCATCCTGAAGCCGGCGCCCGCGACCCCGCTGAGCGGTCTGCTCCTGGGCGAACTGCTCGCCGAGACCGAACTCCCGGCCGGCTCCTGGTCGGTGCTGCCCGTCGCCAACGACAGGATGCCCGCGCTGGTGCGGGACGAGCGGCTGCCCGTCATCTCCTTCACCGGGTCCGACAAGGTCGGTTACGCGATCATGGACTCCGTACCGCGCAAGCACCTCACCCTGGAACTGGGCGGGAACGGTGCGGCGGTCGTGCTCGCCGACTGGTCGAGCGACGAGGACCTGGACCGGGCCGCGGCGCGCATCGCGACCTTCAGCAACTACCAGGGCGGCCAGTCCTGCATCTCCGTGCAGCGGGTGATCGCGGACGCGTCGGTGTACGAACGCCTGCTGCCCCGGATCGTCGCCGCGGTCGGGGCCCAGGTGACCGGGGACCCGTCCGACGACGCGACGGACGTCGGCCCGCTGGTGAGCGAGGACGCCGCGCGGCGGGTGGAGGCGTGGGTCGACGAGGCGGTCGGGGCCGGGGCCGAACTGCTCGCGGGCGGCAAGCGCGACGGCGCCTCGTACGCGCCGACCGTGCTGGCCGGCGTACCGGCGGAGGTGACGATCTCCAGCGAGGAGGTCTTCGGCCCGGTCCTCACCGTCCAGCGGGTGGCGGGCGAGGCAGCGGCCTTCGCCGCCGTGAACGAGTCCAAGTACGGGCTGCAGGCAGGCGTGTTCACCCACGACCTGCAGGCCGCCTTCCGGGCCCACCGGGCGCTGGAGGTGGGCGGCGTGGTCATCGGAGACGTCCCCTCGTACCGCGCCGACCAGATGCCGTACGGCGGGGTCAAGCAGTCCGGCGTGGGACGGGAGGGCGTCAGGTTCGCCATGGACGACTACACGTACGAGCGCGTACTGGTCCTCACGGGGCTCGCGCTCTGAGGCCGGTGTCGGGACCGGGCGTCGAGATCAGGTACTGATCCACGGCCGGAGCCCGGCTTCGTCACGTCTCGTAGACCGTGGAGCGGTGTCCGACCTGAACGACCCATACGACCAGTTCGCCGTTGTCGATGGTGTAGACGACCCGATAGTCGCCGACTTGGAGGCGACGGCGATCGGGTTGGGACACGAGTGCCGTGGTGCTGAATCCGAGCGGGTCGCTCTCCAGTTCCGCCGATCGCCGGTGAAGTGACAATCGTTTTCATGTAGTGTGCCGGGCATGGCAGTCCCGAAGCGCAAGATGTCCCGTTCCAACACCCGGCACCGTCGATCCCAGTGGAAGGCGGCGACGCCCGATCTCGTGCCGTTCCGCGTCGACGGGCGCGAGTACTCCGTGCCCCGCCGGCTGATCCGCGCCTACGAGCGTGGGCTCATCACGCCCGAGGGGTGATTCCGCGTCACCCCCGGGCCCCGTGGGCGGAGAAGCCGACATGCGCGAGCCGTAGTCGGCCGCGCAGTCCGATCCGCAGGTCGTGGATTCCGGACGCGTCGAACGGGGCCGTGACGGAGGTGTAGGTGTACGGGTCCGGTGTGGGCGCGATGTCCAGGCGTGCGACCACCCGGCCGTCGTCCAGGGCCAGTTCGAGGGTGCCCTCGCCCGACGCCTCCACCGTGACCGACCGCGTCACCGGGCCGAAGTCGCAAGCTCGGTAGGTCAGTTCGGCCGTGCTGTCGGCACACCGCGAGGTCGTCGGTGTCACCGCGTTGCCCGACCGCTTCGTACGGTCGACGATATCGGCGCCCCACTGCTCGTCGAAGTCGGCCGCGGGCAGGCCGCGTTCGAGGACCGGGCGCGGGGCGGCCGGCGTGCCGGTCAGCTCGACCGTCCCGCTGAGGCGGATGTCCTCGCTGGACGCGCCCGCCAGGACGTCGTACGCGCCGGGCTCCAGACGCCAGGTGCCGTGCGCGACGTCCCAGAACTCGAAGGCCGCGAGCGGGAGTTCGAAGGTCAGGGCCGTGACGGCCCCCGGCGCGAGGTGGACCCTGCGGTGGGCCAGCAGGGCGCGGCGGGGGCGTGGCACGGACGGTGACACCGGGCGGCCGTAGAGCTGCGCCACCTCGTCGCCCGCCGTGTCACCGGTGTTGGTGACGGTGAAGGTGACCCGCACGGACTCCTCGCCGACCCGCGCCGCGAAGTCCCCGTACCCGAAGGCCGTGTACGAGAGCCCGTGGCCGAACGGGAAGAGCGGGGTGCCCTCGAAGTACTGGTACGTCTGCCCGCCGCCGATCACGTCGTAGTCGAGCAGACCGGGCAGGTCCGCGTCCGAGGCGTACCAGGTCTGCGGCAGCCGGCCCGCCGGAGAGACGTCCCCGGCCAGGACACGGGCCAGCGCGGTGCCGGCCGCCTGGCCGCCGTGGGCCGTCCAGAGCACCGCGGAAAGGTCCGTCGGGTCGATCGCGTAGGGGTACGAGGACGTGATGACCAGGGCGGTGTTCGGGTTCGTGGCCCGTGCCGCGTCCAGCAGGCGCAATTGGTGCGCGGGGAGGGCGAGCGTCGTGCGGTCCTCCGTCTCGCGGCCGTTGATGTGCGGGTCGTTGCCCACGACCACGAGGACCACGTCGGCCGAGGCCGCCGCGCGCGCCACCGCCGCCTCGCCGCACTCCGCGATCTCCAGCTCGACGGTCACCGGGGTTTCGCCGATCGCCGGGTTCTCGTCGGCAACCTTTACGCCCGCCGCGGTGACGCAGACGTAGCGACCCGTGCCGACGTGCTTCAGGAGGTGACCGTTCCCGTGCGAACCGTGCGGCTCCAGACGGAACGTCTCCTGGACGACCCAGCCGCCGGGCTGGTCCGCCGAGGCGCGCAGGAAGCCGTCCCGCGCGACCGACAGACAGCGGCCGTCGGGAGCGCGGAACGTGAGGACGCCCCCGCCCCAGTCGGTCAGCGCGAGTTCGGTGCCGACGGCGTCCGTGGTCAGCGGCGGCAGGTCGGTGCGGCCCGCGAGGAGGGCCGGGTCGAGCGCGCCCCCGGCCCCGCGGACCTCGTCGGCCGCCTCGTCCGACGGCGGCACGCTCAGATACGTACCGTCCGACGTCCTCAGCCGTACGCGGTCCACGCCCTCGGCGAAGTCCACCCGCTCGGCGCCGAAGCGCTCGTACAGCCCTTCGAGCGGTGTGGAGCGGTGGATGAGGGTGCCGCTGTACCAGTCGAGCTTGCACTCGTCGGCGAGCAGGCCGACCACCGCGATGCGCGTGTCCTGGCGGGTGAGGGGGAGCAGGCCGTCGTTCTTGAGCAGCACGACCGCCTGCTCCGCGGCCTCCCGGGCGAGGGCCCGGTGCGCGGGCGTGTCGAAGTCCTTGGAGTCCGCGTACGGATCCAGATGGGGGTCGAACTCGCCGAGGCGGAAGCGGACCGAGAGCTGGCGGCGGACCGCCGCGTCGATGTCGGCCTCGGTCAACAGACCCTGGTCGAGGGCCCTTTGGACACGTCCGACGATCGTCGAGCTGTCCGTGCCGTGGTCGGTGAAGCTGTCGACGCCGGCGAGCAGCGCCGCGGCCGTCGCCTCCTCGTGCGTGTCGAAGTAGCGCTCGGAGTCGACCAGGTTCGAGGGCGCGCCCGCGTCCGAGCAGACCAGGAGAGCCTGGTCCGTCCAGGTGCGCAACTGCTCGGCCAGATACGGCGACACGTGGTTGGGGCGGCCGTTGACCAGGTTGTACGCGGGCATCACGCCGGCCACCGCGCCCGCCTCGACCGTCGCCCGGAAGGCACGCAGGTCGTACTCGTGCAGCACCCGGGGCCGGACCGAGCTCGACGCGGTGGCCCGGTCCGTCTCGTTGTTGTGCGCGAGCCAGTGCTTGAGGACCGGCGCCGTACGCCAGTGGACGGGATGGTCGCCGCGCAGACCCCGGGTGTACGCGGTCGCGATCGCCGAGGTCAGCCCCGGGTCCTCCGAGTAGCCCTCCTCGTTGCGGCCCCACAGGGGGTGGCGCAGGAGATTCACCGTGGGCGCCCAGACGTTGAGGCCGACGCGGTCGTCGCGCGAGCGCATCGTGCGGACCTCGGTGGACACCGCCTCGCCGACCCGGCGCACCAGCTCCTCGTTCCAGGTCGCGCCCAGGCCGACCGCCTGCGGGAACACGGTCGCGGGCCCCATCCAGGCCACGCCGTGCAGCGCCTCCTGGCCGGTGCGGAACGCGGCGACGCCGAGGCGCTCCACCGCGGGCCCGAACTGGTGCAGCATCGCCACCCGTTCGTCCAGGGTGAGCCGCGACAGAAGATCGTCGATGCGCTTCGCGAACGGCAGCTGCGAGTCGCGGAAAGGCGGCGTTTGTGCAGTCACGCGAGGATCCCTTGGTGGAGGACGGGAAAGATCGGAGCGCTTCCTTCGAAGCGCTTCGATGCTCATTCGACCGACGGCCGGGTGTCAAGACACCCCGACGCACCAACTCCGGGCCCCTGAGGTCACTCACGGTCCGGAAGCGACCGGTACGGACCTTCGAGCCGCCGTGCACCTCCCGCACACGGGTCGGCACACCTCCGAGGAATGTTGGAATCGGCCCTTGTGCGCCCCCAGGTGTTCACTTAACCTCGCAGCAACATCGAAGCGCTTCGACTTTCTTCGACTTCGACCGTCGAGGATGCCGCTCCTGCTGCGCCCTGCCGCGCCTGCCGCTCCTTGGGTGCGGGGACCCCCGAGGTCCGCCACCGCTCAGCCAGCTCCGCTCAGCCAGCTCCGCTCAAGACACCGCAGCCGACGGCCGCACCGCCGGGTGTCCCGCTGTGCGCCATCTGTGCGCCATGAAGGGTTGACGCAATGACGCCGAACACCTCTGCCTCCGCCTTCGCCTCCGGACCCAGCCGGAGAAGCTTCCTCGCCTCCACGGCGGTCGCCACCGCCGCGGTGGCCGGCGGGATGCCGCTGCTGGCCGCCTGCGGTGGCTCCGAGGGCGGCTCGAAGGAGGGCACCACCTCGGGCAAGGACGCGAAGAGGATCCTTCCCGCCTTCGTGGCGCAGCACGTGGTGACGCCGGACATCGCGTCGAAGAACGGCTCCTCGGTCGGCTTCACCGGCAAGCTCGTCGTGGACGACCTGAAGACCTCGGTGCCCCAGAAGCTCGGCAAGGGCGGCACCGTCAAGGTCATGTCGCCCTTCTGGGGCTCTCCGCCGAAGGGCGACAACCCCTACTACCAGGCGATGAACGCGAAGATCGGCGTCGACGTCGTCTGGCAGAACCAGGACGGCAACACGTACGACGAGAAGCTCGGCGCGGTCCTCGCCTCCAGCGACATGCCGGACGTCGTGGTGATCCCCGGCTGGAACATGGGCGGCAAGATCCCCAGCGCCATCATCAGCAAGATGGCCGACCTCGGCCCGTACCTCTCCGGCGACAAGGTCAAGGAGTACCCGAACCTCGCCGCCGTCCCGACGGACGCCTGGCAGCGCTCCATCTTCGGCGGCAAGCTGCGCGGCCTGCCGATGCCCAGCTCGTACGTCACCAACATCGTGCCGTACTACCGCAAGGACGTCTTCGACGCGAAGGGCTACGAACTTCCCACCTCGGCGGCCGAGTTCCTGGCCCTGGCCAAGGAGATGACCGACGCCAGGGCGAAGGTGTGGGCCTGCGACGACATGAAGTGGACGGCCTTCAACAGCTTCGGTGTGCCGTCCGGGAGCGAGAAGTCGCTCGGCTGGAACCTCGTCGACGGCAAGCTGGTCTACCGCGTCGAGACCGACGCGTACCTCGAAGCGCTGGAGTGGACGCGGAAGCTGTACTCCGCGGGTGTCGTCCACCCGGACGCCAAGGCGCAGAACCAGGGTGACTCCAGTCTGCGTTTCACCTCCGGCGAGGTCCTCATCTACAACAACGACCTCTCGCACTGGTGGGCCAAGACCGCCGAACAGGCCTCCCAGAACAAGGACTTCCGCATCGAGGGCATGGACATCTTCGGCCACGACGGCGGGGACCCCACGCTGTGGGCCGGTGTGCCCGCCGGAATCTTCGCCTTCGTCAACAAGAAGGCGTCGAAGGCCGTGATCCACGACGTGCTGGCCGCCGCCAACGTCGCCGCCGCCCCGTACGGCACCGAGGAGTACATGCTCACCAACTACGGGGTCGAGGGCACGCACTACACGATCAAGGACGGCACGCCCACCAAGAACGACAAGGGCAATCAGGAGGTCCTGAACGCCTTCGTGATGCTGGCGGGCCCCGCCTCGACGATCGCGCACCCCGATCTCCCGGACGTCGCCAGGGCGCAGGTCGAATGGCAGCAGCGGATGGGCGCCTGCACCAAGAAGTCCTCCTTCTACGGCCTCCAGATCATCGAGCCGAGCCGCTACACGAACCTCTCCAACGACTTCGAGCAGCTGGAGGACGACGTCGTTCGCGGCCGCAAGAAGATCGGTGACATGCAGCAGGCGGTGGCGGACTGGAAGAGCAAGGGCGGCGACAAACTGCGGGACTGGTACCGGAAACTGCTGGACGACAGCGGATCCGCGCAGGGGTGACGAGGTGTCACACAGCACCGCTTCGGGTGCCACTGAGCCGACCACGGCGTCGGGGTCGACGGCGGCAGGGGCAGCGTCATCGGCCCCGGCCCCGGCCTCGGACGACGGCAGTGCCGCCTCCTCCGGCACAGGGCGCGGGACCGGGAAGTCCGGCGGCGTGACCAAGGCCGAGACGAAGGCACTGAGCAAGGCCGGGAAGAGGGCCGGGAAGAGGGCCGGGAAGAGGGCCTCGGGCGGTGGCAGCTTCAAGGTCCGCCTCCGGCGGGACCGCACGCTGGTCCTGATGACCCTGCCGGCCGTCCTGCTGGTCCTGGTCTTCAACTACATACCGATCCTGGGCAACGTCGTCGCCTTCCAGGAGTACGACCCGTACATCAGCGACAACGGCTTCATCGCCGTCTTCCACAGCCCCTGGGTCGGCTTCGAGCAGTTCTCACGGCTGTTCGACGACTCGGCGTTCTGGGACGCCGTCCGGAACACCCTCGTGCTGTTCGTGCTGCAACTGCTGCTCTTCTTCCCGATCCCGATCGCGCTGGCCCTGCTGATCAACAGCGTGATCAGGCCCCGGGTGCGGGCGGTGTCGCAGGCGATCCTCTACCTGCCGCACTTCTTCTCCTGGGTGCTGGTCATCACCGTCTTCCAGCAGATCTTCGGCGGCGCCGGCATCATCGCGCAGACCCTGCGCCGGCACGGATACGAGGGCTTCGACCTCATGACCGACCCGGGGATCTTCAAGTTCCTGGTGACGGCGGAGGGCGTCTGGAAGGACGCGGGCTGGGGCGTCATCGTCTTCCTCGCGGCCCTGGCCTCCGTCAGCCCCGACCTGTACGAGGCCTCGGCGATGGACGGGGCCGGCCGCTGGCGCCGTATGTGGCACGTCACGCTGCCCGCGCTGCGTCCGGTGATCGCCCTGCTCCTGGTGCTGCGCGTCGGCGACGCGCTCACGGTCGGCTTCGAACAGATCCTGCTGCAGCGGGACGCGGTGGGGCCGGGCGCGGCGGAGGTCCTCGACACCTACGTGTGGTGGAACGGCGTCCGCAACCAGGACTTCAGTTACGCGGCGGCCGCGGGCCTCATCAAGGGCGTGGTCAGTCTCGGCCTCGTCCTCGCCGCCAACAAGGTCGCCCATCTCATGGGCGAGCAGGGGGTGTACAAGAAGTGAGTGCCGTGACCGGCATGACAGGTGTGACAGGCACGACGGAGGAACGGCCGAAGGCGGGCGGCGGCTCGGGCGGGCCCGGCCGCTGGGCGGCCCCGCCGCGGCCCGTCTGGGAGGAGGAGCCCAGCAGCGCCGGGATCGCGGGCAAGGGCATCGCCCTGGCCGTCGCCTGCCTGGGCGTCCTGTTCCCGCTGTGGATCGTCGTCGTCACCAGCCTCTCCACGAAGCAGACCATCAGCGACGCCGGCGGGCTGGTGGTGGTCCCCAGGGGCGTCACCTTCATCGCCTACCAGGAACTGCTGAGCGGCGGCCAGGTCACCCGCGCCGCCGTCGTCAGCCTGGGCGTCACCCTGGCCGGCACGCTGTTCTCGATGACGGTGTCCGTCCTGTCCGCGTACGGGCTCTCGCGCATCGGGTCGGTCGGGCACCGCTGGTTCCTGATGACCCTGCTCGCCACGATGTTCTTCGGCGCCGGGCTCATCCCCACGTATCTGCTGGTGCAGTCCCTCGGCCTCACGGACACCTATCTGGCGCTGATCCTGCCGAGCGCGGTCAGCGTCTTCAACATCCTGGTGCTGCGGGCGTTCTTCATGGGCATCTCGCCCGAACTCATCGACAGCGCGCGGATCGACGGGGCGGGGGACTGGCGGATCCTCCGGCAGATCGTGATGCCGCTGTCCCGCGCCGTGCTCGCGGTGATCACGCTCTTCTACGCCGTCGGGTACTGGAGCGCCTGGTTCAACGCGTCGATCTATCTGAGCGACCAGGACATGATGCCGCTGCAGAACGTCATGATCCAGCTCGTCCAGAAGCAGGAACCGCCGGTCGGGCTCGGGCAGGCCATCAGGGCGGGGCAGTTGTCCGCGCTCGGGGTGCAGATGGCGGTGATGGTGCTGGCGCTGCTGCCGGTGGCGTTCCTCTCGCCGTTCGTGCAGAAGCATTTCAAGAAGGGCATGTTGACCGGCGCGGTCAAAGGCTGACCTCGCCCCTTGTGGTGCCGGTCAGCCAGCTGTCCTTCTGGTCGGAGGACTGCGGGTTCCTTCGTCGCGTGCGGGCTGTTGTGGCTGGGCGCGCCCACGCGGCGGAGCCGCACATGTACACAGCCCCGCGCCTCCGGAAGAGTGATCATCCCTATGAAAGCGAGGTATGTCATGGGCACGTCACAGACCGGTGGGCGACCACGCCTCGCCGATGCCGCTCGTGGGCGGGTGCTGTTCGGGGGTGACTACAACCCCGAACAGTGGCCCGAGGAGGTCTGGGGCGAGGACGTACGCCTCATGACGGAGGCCGGGGTCAACTCCGTCACCCTCGGTGTCTTCTCCTGGGCGAAGCTCGAACCCCGCCCAGGAGCCAGGGAGTTCGGCTGGCTCGACCGGCTGATGGACCTCATGCACGGGCACGGCATCGGGGTCGTACTCGCCACGCCGACCTCCTCGCCCCCGCCCTGGCTGGGCCGGCTCCACCCGGACACGCTGCCCCGCGACGCGGACGGCCGCACCGAGTGGTGGGGCGGCCGCCAGCACTTCTCGCACTCCAGTGCCACCTACCGCCGCCACGCCGCCGCCATCACCGAGGACCTGGCCGCCCGCTACGGGAGCCACCCCGCCCTCACGATGTGGCACATCAACAACGAGTACTGCACCTACGACTGGGGCGACGAGGCGGCCGTCACCTTCCGCCGCTGGCTCCAGGACAGGTACGGCACGCTCGACGCGCTCAACACCGCCTGGGGCACGGCCTTCTGGAGCCAGGGCTACGGCGACTGGCGGGAGGTACTGCCGCCGCGCCACGCCCACTACCTGAACAACCCCACCCAGGTGCTCGACTTCAAGCGCTACACCTCCGACATGCTCCTGGAGTGCTTCGTCGCCGAGCGCGACATCGTCCGCCGGTACTCCCCCGACCTCCCGGTGACCACCAACTTCATGCCGATGTGGGCGGGCCAGGACGCCTGGCGCTGGGCGCGGGAGGAGGACGTCGTCTCCGTCGACCTCTATCCGGATCCGCGCGACCCCTTCGGCGCCCAGGACGGCGCGCTCGTCCAGGACCTGACCCGCTCCCAGGCCCGCGGGCCGTGGATGCTGATGGAACAGGCGGCGGGCCCGGTCAACTGGCGCGGCGTCAACCGTCCCAAGCCGCGCGGGCTCAACCGGCTCTGGTCCCTCCAGGCCGTCGCCCGGGGCGCCGACGCCGTCTGCTACTTCCAGTGGCGGCAGTCCCGGCAGGGCGCGGAGAAGTTCCACTCGGGCATGGTGAGCCACGCGGGCGAGCGGGGGCGCACCTACCAGGAGATCAAGCAGCTCGGTGCCGAACTCGCCCGCATCGGCCCGGAGGTGACGGGGCTTCACTCGTCCGCCGACGTGGCGATCCTCCACGAGTGGCACGCCTGGTGGGCGGGGACGCAGGACGGCCGGCCCTCCCGCGAGGTCGACCCTCCGCAGGTCGTGCGGGCCTGGCACCGCGCCCTGTGGGAGGCCCACGTCACCACGGACTTCGCGCACCCCGAGCACGACCTGTCCGCGTACCGGCTGGTCGTCGTGCCGCAGCTCTACCTGCTCACCGACGCCGCCGTCGACAACCTGGTCGCGTACGTACGCGGAGGGGGCACCCTGGTCTGCGGCTTCCTGACCGGGATCGCGGACGAGGACGACCGGGTACGGCCCGGCGGCATGGACGCGCGGCTGCGGGCGCTCCTCGGCATCCGCACCCTGCACGAGTGGTGGCCGCTGGACCCCGGCGAGTACGCGGCATGCGACGGCTTCCGCGGCACGCTGTGGTCCGAGGAGATCGAGTCCGAGACCGAGGGTGCCGTCGTGCGCTCCCGCTACAAGGGCGGCGAACTCGACGGACTGCCCGCCGTACTGCGCAAGGGCCGCGCCTGGTACGTCTCCACGCTGCCCGAACCCACCGCGCTGCGCGAGCTGTTGGAGGGCGTGGCCGCCGAAGCGGGGGTGCGGCCGGTGCTCGAAGGGCTGCCCGTCCAGGTCGAGGCCGTACGCCGGGGCGGCCTGCTCTTCCTCCTCAACCACGGGCGCGACCCGGTCACGGTGGCGGTACCGGGCACGTACCGGGACCTGCTCGACGGCCGGCAGGTCCACGGCTCGGTGGAGCTGGGCCGGTACGGGGCGGCGGTGCTCTCACCGTGAGCGCGACGCCCTGAGCCGCACCCGGCCCCTTCCGGCCACTCCCGGCCTCACCCGACGAACGGCCCACATCCCACGGCACATCCCCCACCCATGGAAGGGACACCATGGCAACACGCACCCGGCACAACACGCGGAACGCCCCACGAAACAGCACCCTGAAGAGGGTCACCAAGGCACTCCTGGCCCCCGCGCTCGCCCTCGGAGTGACCGTGGGCCTCGCCTCCGCCCCCGCCTCGGCCGCGATCTGGAACTCCTGCGACCAGTGGGGCAACACCAGCCTGAACGGCTACACCCTCTACAACAACATCTGGGGCTCCGGCGCCGGCAGCCAGTGCATCTGGGCCAACTCCGGCACCAACTGGGGAGTCTGGGCCAACCACCCCAACACCGGCGGCATCAAGTCGTACCCCAACTCCAAGAAGGTGGTCAACAAGACGATCACCTCCCTCGGCTCGCTCTCCAGCAGCTACAACGTCACGGTCCCGGCGGCCGGCGCGTACAACACCTCGTACGACATCTGGGACACCGACTACGACTACGAGATCATGCTCTGGGTCAACTACAACGGGGCCGTCGGGCCGCTCGGCACCTCGCAGGGCAACGTGACGCTCGGCGGTCACACCTGGGCGGTCTACAAGGGCGACAACGGCGCGAACGAGGTCTTCTCGTTCCTGCGCACCTCGGACTCGAACTCCGGCACCGTCAGCATCCTGCCGATCCTCAAGTGGATCAAGGACACCAAGGGCTGGATGGGCAACGAGACCATCGGCGACGTCCAGTTCGGCTTCGAGGTCACCTCCTCGTCCGGCGGCCTGGACTTCGTCACCAACAACCTGACGGTCAGCAGCAGCTGACCGTCAGGCACGACGACGCGCGGCTACTTTGCCACGGGCAGCCGCGCGTCGTCCCGCAGGAACAGCGGGATGCGGTCCAGCGGGGCGTCGACGGTCACGGCGGCGCCTCCCGCGTACGACGTGCCGGTCCACGCGTCCGTCCAGCGCGCGCCCGCCGGAAGGTAGGCCGTACGGACCGTCGCGCCCGCCGTGAGTACCGGCGCGACCAGCAGGTCACCGCCGAAGAGGTACGCGTCGTCCACCGACCAGGCCGTCTGGTCCTCGGGGAACTCCAGGAACAGCGGCCGCATCACCGGCAGCCCCTCCTCGTGGGCCTCCCGCATGACCTCCAGCACGTACGGCTTCAGCCGCTCGCGCAGATGCAGGTACTTCTCCAGGATCGGTCCGGCCACCTCGCCGTACGACCACACCTCGTTCGGGCCGCCGGTCATCTCCGGGCCGAGCGGGGTGCCCGGGTCGCGGAAGCCGTGCAGCCGCATCAGCGGGGACAGGGCGCCGAACTGGAACCAGCGGATCAGCACCTCCCGGTAGGCCGGGTCGTCCGGGTCGCCGCCGTGGAAGCCGCCGATGTCGGTGTTCCACCAGGGGATGCCGGACAGCGAGGTGTTGAGGCCCGCCGCGATCTGGCGGCGCAGCGTCGCGAAGTCCGTGCCGATGTCGCCGGACCACAGCGCGGCGCCGTAGCGCTGGCTGCCCGCCCACGCCGAGCGGTTGAGGGTGACGACCTCGGTCTCACCGGCCGCGAGCATGCCCTCGTGGAAGGCACGGGAGTTCTCGCGCGGGTACATGTTGCCCACTTCGAGCCCGGGGCCCGCCCAGTAGCGCAGGTTCTCCTGGAACCCCGGCTTCAGCTCCGGCTCGCAGGCGTCCAGCCAGAACGACGTGATCCCGTACGGCTCCAGGTAGTTGTCCTTGATCCGCGACCACATGTACGCGCGCGCCTCGGGGTTCGTCGCGTCGTAGAAGGCGACCTGGACGGTGGAGGCGACCTCCTTGTCCGGCCAGTCGGCGTGCGCCATGGGCCCGTACTGCGTGCCGATGAAGTAGCCGCGCTGCTCCATGGGCCGGTGGTTCTCGGAGAGCGGGGAGACGGACGGCCACACCGACACGACGAGCTTGATGCCGAGCTCGGTCAGCTCCCGCTGCATCCCCGCCGGGTCGGGCCACTCGGCCGGGTCGAACTTCCAGTCGCCCAGGTGCGTCCAGTGGAAGAAGTCGCAGACGATGGCGTCGATGGGCAGGCCGCGGCGCTTGTACTCCCGTGCCACGCCGAGGAGTTCGTCCTGGGTGCGGTAGCGCAGCTTGCACTGCCAGAAGCCCGCCGCCCACGCGGGCAGCATCGGCGTACGGCCGGTGACCGCGCTGTAGCGGCGCTGCGCGTCGGCGGGCCGGCCCGCCGTGATCCAGTAGTCGATCTGCCGGGCCGAGTCCGCCACCCAGCGGGTGCCGTTGCCCGCGAGCTCGACACGGCCGATCGCCGGGCTGTTCCACAGCAGGGTGTAGCCGCGGCTGGAGGTGAGGACCGGGATGGTCACCTCGGCGTTGCGCTGGACCAGGTCGAGGACGGTGCCCTTCTGGTCCAGCAGACCGTGCTGGTGCTGCCCCAGGCCGTACAGCTTCTCGCCCTCGTACGCGGCGAAGCGCTGCTCCAGGCGGTGGTAGCCGTTGCCGACAGGGGTGTAGAGGCGCGGTCCCGGCCACCAGAAGTGGGCGCGCTCCTCGGCGAGGAGTTCGGCCCCGTCGTCGGTGCGCACGAAGCGGACCAGCCCCTCGGCGTCGACCTCGACGGTCAGCGCGCCGACGGTCAGCAGGCCCCGCCCGCCCTCGATCTTGACAGTGGCCTCGGCGGCGGGCACCTCGTCGAGCACGGCGCTGGGCAGGCCCACCAGGATCGGCCCGCCCAGCCTGGCCCGGACCCGGACGGCGTCGGGGCCCCACGGCTCGATGCGTACGGTCTCCTGGCGGCCGCTCCACTCCAGCGCGCCGCCGCGTTCGCGGAACGTGCCTTCGGTGGGGGAGGACTGGGAAAGACTGGCGGACCCCGAGCCGGGCTGTCCGGGCTGGTTCTCGGCAGGCTGATTCATGCGGGGTGCTCCTGAAGGAAGGAGTGCGGGAGGTCGCATGTGCGGGACGAACGGAAGAGCGGGAGAGCGGGTCAGGGGGAGCGGGATCAGAGGGAGGTCAGGGTGCGGCCGGGGCCGGGCCCGTGCTCGCCCGTACCGTCAACTCGGGCGCGATGAGAACGACGTCGTCCTGGTCGTGCCCCGTCAGCTTGGCGATCAGTTGTTCCACCGCGTTACGCCCCATCTCCTGGGCGGGGATGGCGACCGAGGTCAGCCGTACCGAGGCCTGGACGGCGACCTGGTCCGGGCAGATCGCGATCACCGACACGTCCTCGGGCACGGCCCGGCCCTGCCGGCGCAGCAGCGCGAGCAGCGGCTCGACCGCCGACTCGTTCTGCACGACGAAGCCGGTGGTGCCGGGGCGCTCGTCGAAGACCCGGGCCAGGGTCAGGGACATCGCGTCGAAGCCGCCCTCGCACGGGCGGTGCAGCACGCGCAGACCCAGCTCGCGCGAGCGGGAACGCAGCCCGTCGAGCGTGCGCTCCGCGAACCCCGTGTGCCGTTCGTACACCGCGGGCGCCTCGCCGATGACAGCGATGTCACGGTGACCGAACATCGCGAGATGCTCGGCGCACAGCGCGCCCGTCGCCCCGAAGTCGAGGTCCACACAGGTCAGACCGCTGGTGTCGGCGGGGAGCCCGATGAGGACCGACGGCTGGTCGGTGCCGCGCAGCAACGGCAGGCGCTCGTCGTCGAGTTCGACGTCCATCAGGATCATCGCGTCGGCGAGCCCGCTCCCGGTGACCCGGCGCACGGCGTCGGGGCCCTCCTCGCCGGTGAGCAGCAGCACGTCGTACCCGTGGGCGCGCGCGGTGGTCGTCACCGCGATGGCGATCTCCATCATCACGGGTACGTACATGTCGGTGCGGAGCGGGATCATCAGCGCGATGATGTTGGAGCGGTTGCTCGCCAGCGCGCGGGCGCCCGCGTTCGGGTGGTAGCCGAGCTGCTGGATGCTCTGCTCGACCCGCTGCCGGGTGCCCGCGGAGATGGACCGCTTGCCGCTGAGGACATAGCTCACCGTGCTCGCCGAGACTCCGGCGTGCTGGGCGACCTCGGCGAGGGTGACCATCCGCTCTCCAAGCATGGTGTGAAGCGCTTCGACAGCGCGGCGTGCGGACAACGGGGAGTGAGGGTGGCTCGACAGTAGCCTGATGGCGGGTGGGTGTCCATAGGTTGTCGAAGCGCTTCGACTCCGTCGGGTGCGGGTGAGTGGGGGCTGGGCGCGCAGTTCCCCGCGCCCCTGGAAGGCGGCCCTGCGGGCCTGCCTTCCAGGCCCTGAGTCCCGGAGCGGGGCTGGGCCCCTGTGCCCGCCGGAGGGAGCCGAATGGTGCGCCAGGACTGGTGGGCGGGTCCGGAATCGGGTACATACGATCGAGTAGCACCGGTGAGTAACGTAACGGACCAAGATCCCTATTCGCGGCGAGGTGAGCCTCTTGTCCGCAACACCCCACCAGCCCGCTGTCACCGAGCGCGAGGCCCGTCAGGTCGCCGAGGCCGCGCGGGAGCAGGACTGGCGCAAACCCAGCTTCGCCAAGGAGCTGTTCCTCGGCCGCTTCCGGCTCGACCTGATCCACCCCCACCCGATGCCCGCCGACGAGGCCGCCCAGCGCGGTGAGGAGTTCCTCGCCAAGCTGCGCGACTTCTGCGAGACCAGGGTCGACTCCGCGCTCATCGAGCGGGAGGCGCGCATCCCCGACGAGGTGATCAACGGGCTCAAGGAGCTCGGCGCCCTCGGTATGAAGATCGACACGAGGTACGGCGGCCTCGGACTGACCCAGGTCTACTACAACAAGGCGCTCGCCCTGGTCGGCTCCGCGAACCCGGCGCTCGGCGCGCTGCTCTCCGCGCACCAGTCGATCGGCGTACCGCAGCCGCTGAAGATCTTCGGCACCCAGGAGCAGAAGGACGCCTTCCTGCCGCGGCTGGCCCGCACCGACATCTCCGCCTTCCTGCTCACCGAACCGGACGTGGGCTCCGACCCGGCGCGCCTGGCCACCAGTGCCGTACCGGACGGGGACGAGTACGTCCTCGACGGGGTGAAGCTCTGGACGACCAACGGCGTGGTCGCGGACCTGCTGGTCGTGATGGCGCGCGTACCGAAGTCCGAGGGCCACAAGGGCGGCATCACCGCCTTCGTCGTCGAGGCGGCCTCGGAGGGCGTCACCGTCGAGAACCGCAACGCGTTCATGGGGCTGCGCGGCCTGGAGAACGGCGTCACGCGCTTCCACCGGGTCAGGGTGCCCGCCGCGAACCGCATCGGCCCCGAGGGCGCCGGCCTCAAGATCGCCCTGACCACCCTCAACACCGGACGCCTCTCGCTGCCCGCCATGTGCGTCGGCGCCGGCAAGTGGTGCCTGAAGATCGCCCGCGAGTGGTCGTCCGTGCGGGAGCAGTGGGGCAAGCCGGTCGCCCACCACGAGGCCGTGGGCACGAAGATCTCCTTCATCGCGGCGACCACGTTCGCCCTGGAGGCCGTCCTGGACCTGTCGTCCCAGATGGCCGACGAGGACCGCAACGACATCCGGATCGAGGCCGCCCTGGCCAAGCTGTTCGGCTCCGAGATGGCCTGGCTGATGGCCGACGAGCTGGTCCAGATCCGCGGCGGACGCGGCTTCGAGACCGCCGACTCGCTCGCCGCCCGCGGCGAACGGGCCGTGCCCGCCGAGCAGATGCTGCGCGACCTGCGCATCAACCGCATCTTCGAGGGCTCGACGGAGATCATGCACCTGCTGATCGCGCGGGAGGCGGTCGACGCACACCTCTCCGTCGCCGGCGACCTCATCGACCCGGACAAGTCCCTCTCCGACAAGGCGAGGGCGGGCGCGAGCGCCGGGGCCTTCTACGCCAAGTGGCTCCCCAAGCTGGTCGCGGGCCCCGGGCAGCTCCCGCGCTCGTACGCCGACTTCCGTCCGGCCGGGCACGTCGACCTGTCCGGCCACCTCCGGTACGTGGAGCGCTCCGCCCGCAAGCTCGCCCGGTCCACCTTCTACGCCATGTCCCGCTGGCAGGGCCGGATGGAGACCAAACAAGCCTTCCTCGGGCGGATCGTCGACATCGGCGCCGAACTGTTCGCGATGAGCGCCGCCTGCGTCCGCGCCGAATTGCTCCGCTCCACCGAGGCCCACGGCCGTGCGGCGTACCAGCTCGCGGACGCCTTCTGCGGTCAGTCCCGCATCCGGGTGGAGGAGCTCTTCGGGCGCCTGTGGTCCAACACCGACGACATCGACCGCAAAGTCGTCAAGGGCGTCCTCGGCGGCGCCTACACCTGGCTGGAGGACGGAATCGTCGACCCGTCAGGAGAGGGCCCCTGGATCGCCGACGCCACACCCGGCGCGTCCGAGAAGGAGAATGTCCACCGCCCCATCCGCTGACCTTTTCCCCAGGAACGCACTGACGTCCCCGTCGTCATTCTGTTGCTTGCCGCACGAAAGGTGTGCGTCAACAATGAAGGGAATGGCGAACGGGGGCACACCATGCGCCACGGTGTGGGGGAAGACGACAGTCGGGGAATCTCTGTCCAGCTGACACGGGCTCGCCGGGAAGCGCGCCGGCAATTGGACGACACGGAACTCGTACGCGCGTTGCGCACGGTGCGTGACGAGGTCCGGCCGCTGGCCGCCAAGCTGCGTGAGAGCGCGCCGGAGGCCTTCGAGCCGCACCGGGACGCGCTCGCCGTGCTGCTCAACGACTGCGCGCTCGCGCTGCTCGACGAGGAACCCCGGCCGACGGTCGCCTCTTTCGACCCGCTGCCCGTCCGCAGGATCGACCCGCACGCCGTCGATTCCCTGCTCGACGCCGGACGGCCGGGCGAACGGCCCGTGATCCAGCAGTTGTTGCGCGGGGCGGTGGAGTACGCCAGAGATCCCGTACTACGTGAAGTGATCAAGGCGAACCAGCAAGGCGTCCACATTCTGCAGCGGGCGAACCACTGGATACGGATGCTCGTGGACGCGACTCGGTGAATCGAGCCGAGCAGTCCCGGCACATCAATTCAGTACATCGATCAATGCGCCAAGTCGATCAATCAGGTGAATCAGTGAACCGCGAGTCAGTGACGCAGTGGGGGTAATTCCAGTGCCGGTACTCGGTCTCGACAACATCACCGGCAGGATCATGCGGGCCGGTGAGGGAAGAATCCTGCGCAGGCTCCAGCGCGTCGCCGAACAGGTGGCCTCCCTCGAAGCGGACTTCGAGCAGCTGACCGACGCCGAACTCCAGGCCCTCACCCCCGAGTTCAAGGAGCGGTACGAGGCCGGGGAGAGCCTCGACGACCTGCTGCCCGAGGCCTTCGCCGCCATGCGCGAGGCCGCGCGCCGCACACTCGGGATGCGCCACTTCGACGTCCAGGTCATGGGCGGCGCCGCGCTCCACCTCGGCAACATCGCCGAGATGCAGACCGGCGAGGGCAAGACCCTGGTCGCCACCCTGCCCGTCTACCTGAACGCCCTGACCGGCAAGGGCGTCCACCTCGTCACGGTCAACGACTACCTCGCCCAGCGCGACGCCGACTGGATGGGCCGCGCCTACCGCTTCCTGGGGCTGACCGTGGGCGTCATCAGGACCCAGTCGACCCCGGCCGAGCGCCGCGCGCAGTACGCCTGCGACATCACCTACGGGACCAACACCGAGTTCGGCTTCGACTACCTGCGCGACAACATGGCCTGGTCCAGGGACGAACTCGTCCAGCGCGGCCACCACTTCGCGATCGTCGACGAGGCCGACTCGATCCTCATCGACGAGGCCAGGACCCCGCTGATCATCTCCGGCCCGGCCGACCAGCCCACGCACTGGTACGAGGCGTTCGCCAGGATGGTCACCCGGATGCGCGGAGTCGCCGTCCAGGACGAGAACTTCACCACACCGGCCGACAAGGACCGCCTCGCCGGGCTGCGCGCCACCCACGACTACGAGTACGACCCGAAGAAACGCACCGTGGCGATCCTGGACCGCGGAGTGGAGTTCCTCCAGGACCAGCTCGGCATCGAGAGCCTCTACGAGTCCGACCACACCTCCCTCATCGGGCACTTCAACAACGCGCTCAAGGCGAAGGAGCACTTCAAGCGGGACAAGGACTACGTCGTGGTGGACGGCGAGGTCCTCATCGTCGACGAGCACACCGGCCGCATCCTCGCCGGCCGCCGCTACAACGAGGGCCTGCACCAGGCCATCGAGGCGAAGGAGGGGGTGACCGTCAAGGACGAGAACCAGACCCTCGCCACGATCACCCTGCAGAACTTCTTCCGGCTGTACGACAAGCTCGGCGGGATGACCGGCACCGCCATGACCGAGGCCGCCGAGTTCCACCAGATCTACAAGCTCCACGTGGTGCCGATCCCCACCAACCGGCCGATGGCCCGCGCCGACGACCCCGACCAGATCTACCGGACCGTCGAGGCCAAGTACACGGCGATCCTCGACGACATCGCCGACAAGCACGAGAAGGGCCAGCCCGTCCTCGTCGGCACCACCTCCGTCGAGAAGTCCGAGCTCCTCGCCGCGCGACTGAAGCAGCGCGGCATCCGGCACGAGGTGCTCAACGCGAAGAACCACCGGCGCGAGGCGCAGATCGTCGCGCAGGCGGGCCGCAGGGGCGCGGTCACCGTGGCCACCAACATGGCAGGGCGCGGCACCGACATCATGCTCGGCGGCAACCCCGAGGCCATGACGCTCGCCGAACTGGACCGGCGCGGCCTCACCCCGGAGGAGAACCCGGACGAGCACCGGCGGACCCTCGACCGGATCACGGAGTCGGTCGCGGCCGAGCACGACCAGGTGAAGGAGCTGGGCGGGCTGTACGTGCTGGGCACCGAACGCCACGAATCGCGCCGCATCGACAACCAGCTGCGCGGCCGCTCCGGCCGCCAGGGCGACCCCGGCGCGTCCCGCTTCTACCTCTCCCTGGGGGACGACCTGATGCGGCTGTTCCGCGCCCAGGTCGTCGAGCGCGTGATGTCGATGGCGAACGTCCCCGACGACGTACCGATCGAGAACAAGATGGTCACGCGCGCCATCGCCTCCGCCCAGTCGCAGCTGGAGCAGCAGCACTTCGAGTCCCGCAAGGACGTGCTGAAGTTCGACGAGGTGCTCAACCGCCAGCGGACCCTCATCTACGCGGAACGCCGCCGGGTGCTGGCCGGGGAGGACCTGCGCGACCAGATCCTCCACTTCATGGACGACACCGTCCGCGCGTACGTCGCCGTGGAGAGCGCCGAGGGATTCCCCGAGGAGTGGGACCTGGAGCGGCTCTGGGCCGCCTTCGAACAGCTCTACCCGGTCCGGATCACCATCGAGGACGTGGAGGACGCGGCGGGCGGCGACCGGTCCGACCTCACCGCCGACGGGCTCGCCGACGCCGTCATCGACGACATCCACGCCCGTTACGAGGAGCGCGAGGCCGAGCTGGGCGCGGACGCCCTGCGCGACCTGGAGCGCCTGGTGGTGCTGTCGGTCCTGGACCGCAAATGGCGCGAGCACCTGTACGAGATGGACTACCTCCGCGACGGGATCGGACTGCGCTGGACCCTGGGGCGGGAGCCGATCGTCGAGTACGAGCGCGAGGGCTACGACATGTTCGTCGCGATGAACGACGCCATCAAGGAGGAGTCCGTCGGGTACGTCTTCAACCTGGACGCGGCGGGGAAGTCCGCGGGGCAGGAGGCGCTGGAGGCCGGGCGGCGCACGGACGGGCTGCATTTCAGCGCGCCGACGCTGGACACGGCGGAGGGGGTGGTCGAAGGGGAGTTCGAGCCTGCCGACGCCGTGCCGCTGCCTCCGGCGGAGGGCGAGGGGGATGCGAAGCCGCGCCGGCATCGGGCGGGTGCTCGGTCCAAGGGGCGCCGGAAGCGCAAGAGGTAGGGGGGTCTGCGGGTCCGGGAGCGGGTCTGGGAGCGGGTCCGTGGGCGGGTGCGGGGCGGTGGGGGCTTGTCGCGCAGTTCCCCGCGCCCCTTACGGGGCTCCGGCCCGCGCCCCTTAGGGACCCCTCCCTCGCCCCTCAAGAGGCGCCCGGCGCGTTCCGAGGGGCACCGTGCGCCCCTGACAGGGCACGGGTAGGGGCGCCCCCGTCCCCTTCGTCGTGGGGTTGCGGCAACAATGGGGGGATGAGCGACAGTCCAGCCCCCCTCGCCGATCCGCATCTCGTCTTCGATCCTGTGGACGGGAGTCGGGATGTCGTGATCCTCGGCTCCACGGGATCGATCGGCACCCAGGCCATCGACCTCGTACTGCGCAACCCCGACCGGTTCCGGGTGACCGGGCTCTCCGCGGCGGGCGGGAGAGTGGAGCTGCTGGCCGAGCAGGCCCACCGGCTCCGCGTCCGGACCGTGGCCGTGGCCCGCGAGGACGCCGTACCGGCACTGCGCGAGGCCCTGTCCGCGCGGTACGGACCGGGAGAGCCCCTGCCCGAGCTCCTCACCGGCGCGGACGCCGCCACCCACCTCGCCGCAGGCCCCGGCCACACCGTCCTGAACGGCATCACCGGCTCGATCGGCCTCGCCCCCACGCTCGCCGCCCTGGAGGCGGGCCGCACCCTCGCGCTCGCCAACAAGGAGTCGCTCATCGTGGGCGGCCCCCTGGTGAAGGCGCTGGCCGCGCCGGGCCAGATCATCCCCGTCGACTCCGAGCACGCCGCCCTGTTCCAGGCGCTGGCCTCGGGCACCCGGGCCGACGTACGCAAGCTGGTCGTCACCGCCTCCGGGGGCCCCTTCAGAGGACGCACGAAGGCCGAGCTGGCCGACGTCGCCCCCGAGGACGCCCTCGCCCACCCCACCTGGGCCATGGGCCCCGTCATCACCGTCAACTCCGCGACCCTCGTCAACAAGGGGCTCGAAGTCATCGAGGCGCACCTCCTCTACGACATTCCCTTCGATCGGATTGAGGTGGTCGTGCACCCGCAGTCGTATGTCCACTCGATGGTGGAGTTCACGGACGGATCGACGATGGCCCAGGCGACACCCCCCGACATGCGGGGACCGATCGCCATCGGTCTGGGCTGGCCCCAGCGCGTCCCCGACGCCGCGCCCGCCTTCGACTGGTCGAAGGCGTCCAGCTGGGAGTTCTTCCCCCTCGACAACGACGCGTTTCCCTCCGTGGGGCTCGCCCGGCACGTCGGGGAGCTCGCGGGCACGGCCCCGGCGGTGTTCAATGCGGCGAACGAGGAATGCGTGGACGCGTTCCTGAACGGCACGCTGCCGTTCAACGGGATCATGGAGACCGTCACGGAGGTCGTCGCCGAACACGGCACGCCCCGTACGGGAACCTCGCTCACCGTCGCGGACGTCCTTGAGGCGGAGACCTGGGCACGTGCCAGGGCCCGTGAACTGACAGCGCGCGCGACAGCCCGTACGACAGGCAAGACAGCAACCCCGACGACAGCTGGGACGACAGCCATGACAACGGCGGAGGCTCGTGCATGACGACCCTGATGATGATCCTCGGCATAGTCGTCTTCGCGGTCGGCCTGCTCTTCTCGATCGCCTGGCACGAGCTGGGGCATCTCTCCACGGCCAAACTGTTCGGCATCAGGGTGCCGCAGTACATGGTCGGCTTCGGCCCGACGATCTTCTCGCGCAAGAAGGGCGACACGGAGTACGGGATCAAGGCCGTGCCCCTCGGCGGCTACATCCGCATGATCGGGATGTTCCCGCCCGGCCCCGACGGCCGGATCGAGGCCAGGTCCACCTCACCGTGGCGCGGCATGATCGAGGACGCCAGGGCGCAGTCCTTCGAGGAGCTCCAGCCGGGCGACGAGAACCGCCTCTTCTACACGCGCAAGCCGTGGAAGCGCGTGATCGTGATGTTCGCCGGCCCCTTCATGAACCTGATCCTGGCCGTCGCGATCTTCCTCGGCGTGATGATGACCTTCGGCGTCCAGACCCAGACCACCACGGTCGGCAAGGTCTCCGACTGCGTCATCGAGCAGAGCGAGTCGCGGTCCCAGTGCCAGAAGAGCGACACGGCCGCGCCCGCCAAGGCGGCGGGTCTCAAGGGCGGTGACAAGATCATCGCGTTCGACGGCAAGAAGATCACCGACTGGTCCGTCCTGCAGGCCGACATCCGCTCCAACCCCGGCAAGGACGTCACGCTGACCGTCGAGCGCGACGGCAAGCAGCTCGACCTCGCCGCCCACCTGATCCGCAACCAGGTCAGCAAGACCGACGGCAACGGCGGCTATGTCGAGGGCAAGTACGTGTACGCCGGCTTCCTCGGCTTCACCCCCGCCTCCGGCGTCGTCCAGCAGTCGTTCGGGCAGTCCGTGGACCGCATGGGCGACATGATGCAGAACGGCGTCGAGTCGCTGGTCGCCCTGCCGTCCAAGATCCCCGCCCTGTGGGACGCGGCCTTCAGTGACGGCAAACGCGAGGCGGACTCCCCGATGGGCGTGGTCGGCGCGGCGCGCGTCGGCGGCGAGGTCTTCACACTGGACATCCCGCCGGAGAACCAGATCGCGCTGATGCTGTTCCTCGTCGCGGGCTTCAACCTCTCCCTGTTCCTGTTCAACATGCTCCCGCTGCTGCCGCTCGACGGCGGGCACATCGCGGGCGCCCTGTGGGAGTCCCTGCGCCGCAACGCGGCGAAGGTGCTGCGCCGCCCGGACCCCGGCCCCTTCGACGTGGCGAAGCTGATGCCCGTCGCGTACGTGGTGGCCGGAATCTTCATCTGCTTCACGATCCTGGTACTGATCGCCGACGTGGTTAACCCGGTGAGAATCTCCTAGTCATACGGCGTTCGTGGCGGCCGGACATGATCTGTGTCCGGCCGTCCTCCATCGGGTTGTCCTGCCGAGCGCATGTGTTCCTGCCTTCGAGGGTGCCGTAATCTCGGTGGCGGGAGCCCGTCCGCTTTCGGGACCGACCGAATCCTTACCTTGGGGTTGCACAGCAGATGACTGCGATTTCACTCGGCATGCCGGCCGTTCCGACGAAGCTCGCCGAGCGCCGCAAGAGCCGGAAGATCCAGGTCGGCACGGTGGCGGTGGGCGGAGACGCGCCCGTCTCGGTGCAGTCGATGACCACCACGCGTACGTCGGACATCGGCGCCACGCTTCAGCAGATCGCCGAGCTGACCGCGTCCGGCTGCCAGATCGTGCGGGTGGCGTGCCCCACGCAGGACGACGCCGACGCGCTCGCCACCATCGCGAGCAAGTCGCAGATCCCGGTGATCGCGGACATCCATTTTCAGCCGAAGTACGTCTTCGCCGCGATCGACGCGGGCTGCGCCGCGGTGCGGGTGAACCCCGGCAACATCAAGCAGTTCGACGACCAGGTCAAGGAGATCGCGCGGGCCGCGAAGGACCACGGCACGCCGATCCGGATCGGGGTCAACGCCGGTTCCCTGGACCGGCGTCTCCTGGAGAAGTACGGCAAGGCGACGCCTGAGGCACTGGTGGAGTCGGCGCTCTGGGAGGCGTCGCTCTTCGAGGAGCACGACTTCCGTGACATCAAGATCTCGGTCAAGCACAACGACCCGGTCGTGATGGTCAACGCCTACCGGCAGCTCGCCGCCGCCTGCGACTACCCGCTGCACCTCGGGGTGACGGAGGCGGGTCCCGCCTTCCAGGGCACCATCAAGTCGGCGGTGGCCTTCGGCGCGCTGCTCAGCGAGGGCATCGGCGACACCATCCGGGTCTCGCTCTCGGCCCCGCCGGTCGAGGAGATCAAGGTCGGGATGCAGATCCTGGAGTCCCTGAACCTCAAGCAGCGCCGCCTGGAGATCGTGTCGTGCCCGTCCTGCGGGCGCGCCCAGGTCGACGTCTACAAGCTCGCGGAGGAGGTCACCGCCGGCCTCGAGGGCATGGAGGTGCCCCTGCGGGTCGCGGTCATGGGCTGCGTCGTGAACGGCCCGGGAGAGGCCCGCGAGGCCGACCTCGGCGTCGCCTCCGGCAACGGCAAGGGCCAGATCTTCGTCAAGGGCGAGGTCATCAAGACGGTCCCCGAGTCCAAGATCGTCGAGACCCTCATCGAGGAAGCGATGAAGATCGCCGAGCAGATGGAAGCCGACGGAACCCCGTCCGGGGAGCCATCGGTATCGATCACAGGCTGACGAGCCCCGAGGACTCCGCCCCCAAACCCCCGACCGGCCTGAAAAGCAGGGCGCAACCGGCTTTCCAGGGGCGCGGGGAACGGCGCGCTCAGCCACATCGGGCCCGCACCCGACGGCTGGTCGGGGGGCGTGGGCGAAGCCCCGCCTTTCAGGGGCGCGGGGAACGGCGCGCTCAGCCACACCCGGCCCGCACCCGACGGCTGGTCGGGGGGCGTGGGCGAAGCCCCGCCTTCCAGGGGCGCGAGGAACTGCGCGCTCAGCCACATCGGGCCCGCACCCGACAGCTGGCCGGGGGGCGAGGGCGAAGCCCCGCCTTCAAGGGGCGCGGGGAACTGCGCGCTCAGCCACATACGACTCGCACCCGTTCAACCCGATACGGGCCCAGGGGCGGAGCCCCGGAGAAGGCGCGGGCGCCCACCGCCCAGACCCATCGTGCGGCGCCGCACAATATCGCCAGGTACAGTGCGGAGATCAGCAGACCTGAGTGGTGAAGGCCCCGCACGTGTTGACGCAGACGACCACCAAGGTCCTCGAACCGAGCGACCTGGACGCCGCGCTCGCCGTCCTCGACCGCGAGCCGGTCGCGAACGCCTTCGTGGCCTCCCGCGTACAGGTCGCCGGCCTCGACCCCTGGCGCCTCGGCGGCGAGATGTGGGGCTGGTACGAGGACGGCATGCTGACGTCCCTCTGCTACGCCGGCGCCAACCTCGTCCCCATCTGCGCCACCCCCCGCGCCGTACGGGCCTTCGCGGACCGCGCCCGCAGAGCAGGCCGCCGCTGTTCCTCCATCGTCGGCCCCTCCGAGGCCACCGGCCCGCTCTGGAGCCTCCTCGAACCAAGCTGGGGCCCCGCCCGTGAAGTCCGCCCGCACCAGCCCCTGATGGTCGCCGACCGGCTCCCCACCGATATCGCCCCGGATCCGTACGTCCGTCGCATCCGCAAGGACGAGATGGAGACGATCATGCCGGCGTGCGTGGCGATGTTCACGGAGGAGGTCGGCGTCTCCCCGCTCGCCGGCGACGGAGGCCTGCTCTACCAGGCGAGGGTCGCCGAACTCGTCGGCTCCGGCCGCTCGTTCGCCCGCGTCGACCACGAGGGCCGGGTCGTCTTCAAGGCGGAGATCGGCGCCGCGACCACACAGGCCTGTCAGATCCAGGGCGTCTGGGTGGCCCCCGAGTACCGGGGCCAGGGCTACGCGGCCCCCGGCATGGCCGCCGTCCTTCGCTACGCCCTCGCGGACGTGGCCCCGCTGGTCAGCCTCTACGTCAACGACTTCAACACGGCGGCCCGAGCGACGTACCGCAGGGTGGGCTTCCAGGAGATCGGCGCGTTCATGAGTGTCCTGTTCTGAGAGGGACAAGAACGACCGGCCCACGCGGCCCACGCAGTGCACCCGCCCAGGTAGTCTCCGGGGCATGCTGCGCTTCCCCGGTCAGCCCGGTCAGGGCCCTCTCACGCCCGACGACATCGTCATCGGCCCGCTGGACCTGGCCACCCGGATCGACGAGGCGCTCGCCGTGCAGGCCGTCGCCTTCGGGCTCGGCGAGGACGAGATCGCCGTACGCCGCCAGATCGTGCTCCGTCACCTCACCTTCCCCGGCGCCCGCGCACTCGGCGCGACCACCGCCGACGGACGCCTCGCCGGCTTCGTCTACGGCATGCCCAACGACCGCACGCACTGGTGGTCCACGGTCGTCGAGCCCTACCTGCGCGGCCAGGGGCACGACGGATGGCTGGACCACTCCTTCGTGATCACTGAACTGCACGTCCACCCCGCCTTCCAGAACCGGGGCGTCGGCCGCGCCCTGATCACCACCATCACGGACGGCGCCACCGAACCGCGCTCGATCCTCTCGGCGATCGACGCGGAGAGCCCGGCCCGCGGCCTGTACCGCTCGCTCGGCTACGAGGACCTGGCGGTACGGGTCCTGTTCCCCAGCGCCCCGAAGCCGTACGTGGTGATGGGCGCCCCGCTGCCCCTCCGCCGCCGCTGACGGACCGCCCTGCTGCCGAAACGGATTTCCGGCGACGGCGACCCCCCGGCTAACCTCCTAGCCACCACCCTCACGCAGCAGGAGTCGAGAACCATGGCCCAGGTCCAGCGCATGTCCCGTTTGATGGTCAAGACACTGCGTGACGATCCGGCCGACGCCGAGGTGCTCAGCCACAAGCTGCTGGTGCGTGCCGGTTACGTACGCCGTACCGCCGCCGGCCTGTGGTCCTGGCTGCCGCTCGGCAAGAAGGTCCTGGCCAACGTGGAGCGCGTCGTCCGCGAGGAGATGGACGCCATCGGCGCCCAGGAGGTCACCCTGCCCGCCCTGCTGCCGAAGGAGCCCTACGAGGCGACCGGCCGCTGGGAGGAGTACGGCCCCGAGCTGTTCCGGCTGAACGACCGCAAGGGTGGCGACTACCTCCTCGGCCCGACGCACGAGGAGATCTTCACCCTCCTGGTCAAGGACCAGTGCTCGTCCTACAAGGATCTGCCCGTGATCCTCTACCAGATCGCGAACAAGTACCGCGACGAGGCCCGCCCGCGCGCCGGCATCCTGCGCGGCCGTGAGTTCCTGATGAAGGACTCGTACTCCTTCGACACGGAGGACGAGGGTCTGGACACGTCGTACGCCCTGCACCGCGAGGCGTACCAGAAGATCTTCGCGCGACTCGGTCTCGACTACCGCATCTGCGCGGCCGTCGCGGGCGCCATGGGCGGTTCCAAGTCCGAGGAGTTCCTCGCCCCGGCCGCGGCCGGCGAGGACACCTTCGCCGACTGCCCGCACTGCGACTACGCCGCCAACACCGAGGCGATCACGTACACGCTGAAGCCGGTCGACGCGGCCGGGATCCCCGCCCTGGAGGAGATCCCCACCCCCGACACCCCGACCATCGAGACGCTCGCCGCGCACCTGGACGTGGCCGCGTCCGCCACGCTGAAGAACCTGCTGGTCAAGGTGGACGGCGAGATCGTGGCGATCGGGGTGCCCGGCGACCGCGAGGTCGACATGGACAAGGTGGAGGCGCACTTCGCCCCCGCCGCCGTCGAACTCGTCACGGCCGAGGACTTCGCGGGCCGCGACGACCTCGTCCGCGGCTACGTCGGCCCGCAGGGCCTGGAGAAGGTCCGCTACCTCGCCGACCCGCGCATCGCCCCCGGCACCGCCTGGATCACCGGCGCCAACCAGGAGGGCCTGCACGCGAAGAACGTCGTCGCGGGCCGTGACTTCGAGGTCGACGAGTACGTGGACACGGTCGTCGTGCGCGAGGGCGACCCCTGCCCCGCCTGCGGCACCGGCCTCAAGCTGGACCGCGCCATCGAGATCGGCCACATCTTCCAGCTCGGCCGCAAGTACGCCGACGCCCTCCAGCTCGACGTCCTCGGCAAGCAGGGCAAGCCGGTCCGCGTCACCATGGGTTCGTACGGCATCGGCGTCTCGCGTGCCGTCGCGGCGCTCGCCGAGCAGCACGCCGACGAGCAGGGCCTGGTCTGGCCCGCCGAGATCGCCCCGGCCGACGTCCACGTCGTCGCCGCGGGCAAGGCCCTGCAGACCGAGCTGGCGCTCGACGTGTCGGAGAAGCTGGGCGCGGCGGGCGTACGCGTGCTCGTGGACGACCGCGTCGGCGTCTCACCCGGCGTCAAGTTCACGGACGCCGAACTCATCGGCGTCCCGAAGATCCTCGTGGCGGGCCGCCGCTCAGCGGAAGGCATCCTGGAACTGAAGGACCGCCGCACCGGCGACCGCGAAGAACTAACCCTGACAGAAGCCCTCACCCGCCTAACCCCCTGACCCACCCACACCCGCGCCCCGCCAGGGGCGCGGGGAACGGCGCGCTCAGCCCAAGACAACGCGCGCGTACGTACATGCGGGCCGGGCCCTGTCAGGGGCGCGGGGAACGGCGCGCTCAGCCGAGGGCGACGCGCGCGTACGTACATGCGGGCCGGGCCCTGTCAGGGGCGCGGGGAACGGCGCGCTCAACCCAAGACGACGCGCGCGTACGAACATCCGAGCCGGGCCCTGTCAGGGGCGCGGGGAACGGCGCGCCCAGCCCAAGGCGACCCGCACGGACAACCCACCGTCCCCACGCCGCCCCCAGCTCCTACAACCACGTAGCGAACTCCAGCAACAACTCAGCCTCCTGCACCCGCCCCACGCGCAGTGCCCGCACGCCGGACTCCACCGCCCGGAACAGCGCCCAGCCCCGCAACCGCTCCTGATCCACCTCCAGCGACTCCGCGAGCCGCTTCACCCGCCGCCGCGCGGTCGCCGCGCCGGACGGCGAGGCGATCAGGTCCTCGACCCGGTCACGCACCAGCCGCGCCAAGTCGAAGGCACACTCGCCGACCACCGGGTCGGGCCCCACGGCCAGCCAGGGACTGCGTTCCCCGGCCAGCACCTTGCTCTGCCGGAAGGTGCCGTGCAGCAGGCACGCCGGAGCAGGCGCCGCCAGCAACTCCTCGCGCACCGCCAGAGCCGCGTCGACCAGCGGCGCCGCCCCCGCGTCCGCACCCGCCCGCATCGCCTCGGCCTGCCGCCCCGTCCGCTCGGCCACCGTCTCGAAGACATGGTCCGCGGGCGGCTCGACCCACAGCCTGCGCAGCGTCCCCGCCGCCTCCAGCATCGACTTGGCCTCCGGCAGCGACCGCAGCGACACGTCGGGATGCAGCCGCTCCAGCAGCAGTACGCCCTCCGCGCCGGAGTCGGCGCCGGCCCGGACACCGGCCGGCTCCAGCAGACGTACGGCGCCCAGGCCGTCCCAGTGCGCCAGCGCGGCCCGCTCGCTCTCCGGGCGGGCCCGCCCCGGCGCCAGCTTCAGGACGGCGGGGGTGCCGTCCGGCAGCCCGACCAGGATCACCAGACTGCTGCGCCCACCGGGAACCTGCACCCGCTCCACGGTCGACTCGCGTAGCGCGACGGCCTGTCGAGCCACCAGCGGCAGCTTCTCCAGCCAGTCGTCAGCGCCCGGTGCCGCCTCGCCGAGCGCCTTGACCAGACGCCGCGGCGGTTCGAAAGCCATGCGCGAGTCGTTCCCTTCCCGGTACGCGTTACGAGGTCGGTGTCGCCGACGCGGTGGACGTGGCCGACCGCTCGGCGAGACCAGGGAAGGCTACGCTCTCGCCGCGCCAGCGCACCGCCCGCACCGCGGCCTCCCGCAGGGCCTGCGCCGCCGCCTCGCGCCGCTCGCCCCGCGCGGCCCGTACGAGGTCGGAGTACACCCCGGCCACCCGGTCCTCCAGCTCCGCGGCGAGCCGCAGGGCCGACTCCGAGTCCGTCACCGGGAACGGCAGCGCGTACGCGGCCGCCGCGGGCTCGGGCTCGCCGCCCAGGTCGCGCACCGCCCGCGCCATCTCGTCCCGGCGCGCCCGGTGGCCGTCGTACGCGGCCCGCGCCTCGGTCCGCCGGGCCTCACGGATCCGGCCGCCCACCACCCCGTAGCCGTACACCGCGGCGTGCTCGGCCGCGAGCGCGGACCGGACGGCCACCAGCTCGGCCGACGCCTTCTTCCCTTGCGTCTGTGTCTGCGTCTTCGCCTGTGCCTTCGCCCCGCCGGACGCCCTGCCGGAACCGTTCACTTCTCGTCCTCCGTCAGCAAAAACGCGTGCCCCGCCCCGGCCGCCGCCACCGAGGCCAGCAGCCGCGCCAGCTCTCCCGGCGCCTCCACCAGTGCCTTCGTACGACGGGCCGCCACCTCGCGCTCGGCCGCGGCGAGCCCCGCGAGCGCGGCCTTCTCCGTCGTCGGCACCTCGGGGGAGGGCGACGCGGCGCCCGCGGACGCGGCGGAGGTCTCGGAGGGAGTCGGCGAGGCCGTGCTCGACGCCCCCTTGCCGCCCGAGAACGCCTCGGCGTGCCGCTGGACCTCCGCCAGGAGTGGTGACAGCCGGCCGCGCAGCGCGGGATGGACGGCGAGCACGGCCTCGTACCGCTGTGCGAGCCGCTCGCTGTCCCGCGCCGCACGCGCGCGTGCCCGCGCCGCGGCCGACGAGCTCCCGCCGGTGGTCCCGGGAGAGGAGTCGGCGGACGAGCAGCCCGCGAGCAGCGCGGCGCCCGCACCGGCGGCTCCGGCGAGCAGACTCCTTCGGCGCGGCCCCGAGGGGGTGTGCGACGGCAGGGTGAACGACACGGCAGACGTCCTCGGAGAGCTCGTACGAACGAAAAGGGCGGCAGGCCCTTGATCACGGTACCCGCGTACCGCCCCCGCACCCACCAGCGGCGCCGTCCCGGTTCGGGGCGGGGCTCGGTGGACGGCAACACCCCTTGGGACCGGATACCCTTTGACCTGACACGCGACCTACCCACAACAGCACACGCGGCCGAGGAGTCACCCGGATGAGCACCACCCAGAGCGAGAGGCTGCGAGAGCTCCTGGAACCGCTCGTCAGCTCGCAGGGACTCGACCTCGAAGAGATCGAAGTGGACTCGGTGGGACGCAAGCGTGTGCTGCGCGTCGTGGTGGACTCCGACGAAGGAGCAGACCTCGACGCCATCGCCGATGTGAGCCGCGCGCTCTCGGCGAAGCTGGACGAGACCGACGCCATGGGCCAGGGCGAGTACACCCTGGAGGTGGGAACGCCCGGCGCCGAGCGCGAACTCAGGGAACACCGTCACTACGTACGTGCCGCCGAGCGGCTCGTCAAGTTCCAGTTGACGAACGGCGACGAACTGATCGCACGGATCGGCACGGTCGACGACGAGGGCGTGGACGTAGAGGTGCCCGGCGTGAAGGGGCGCAAGCCCACCGCCAAGAGGCTCGCCTTCGAGGACATCGCCAAGGCACGCGTCCAGGTCGAGTTCAGCCGCAAGAACAAGAACGACGAGAACGACGAGAAGGACGAGAAGGAAGAGGAGGAGGCGTAGCCGTGGACATCTCCATGAGTGCCCTGCGGGGATTGGTACAGGAGAAGGAGATCTCCTTCGACCTGTTGGTCGAGGCGATCGAGTCGGCCCTCCTCATCGCCTACCACCGCACCGAGGGAAGCCGCCGTCACGCGCGCGTGAAGCTCGACCGGGAGACCGGCCATGTGACCGTGTGGGCGAAGGAGGATCCCGACGATCTGGAGGAGGGGCAGGAGGCACGCGAGTTCGACGACACCCCGTCGGACTTCGGCCGGATCGCCGCCACCACCGCCAAGCAGGTCATCCTGCAGCGTCTGCGGGACGCGGAGGACGACGCGACGCTCGGCGAGTACGCCGGCCGGGAGGGCGACATCGTCACCGGTGTCGTCCAGCAGGGCCGCGACCCGAAGAACGTGCTCGTCGACATCGGCAAGCTGGAGGCCATCCTGCCGGTGCAGGAGCAGGTCCCCGGTGAGTCGTACCAGCACGGCATGCGGCTGCGGTCGTACGTCGTCCGGGTGGCGAAGGGGGTCCGCGGTCCGTCCGTGACCCTGTCGCGCACCCACCCGAACCTGGTGAAGAAGCTCTTCGCCCTCGAGGTGCCGGAGATCGCCGACGGTTCCGTCGAGATCGCCGCCATCGCCCGTGAGGCGGGCCACCGCACGAAGATCGCCGTCCGGTCCACCCGGTCCGGTCTGAACGCCAAGGGCGCCTGTATCGGCCCGATGGGCGGCCGCGTGCGCAACGTCATGGCCGAGCTGAACGGCGAGAAGATCGACATCGTCGACTGGTCCGACGACCCGGCCGACATGGTCGCCAACGCGCTCTCCCCGGCGCGGGTCTCCAAGGTCGACGTCGTCGACCTCGCGGCCCGCTCCGCGCGTGTGACGGTCCCCGACTACCAGCTGTCCCTCGCCATCGGCAAGGAGGGGCAGAACGCCCGGCTGGCCGCCCGGCTGACCGGCTGGCGCATCGACATCCGCCCGGACACCGAACAGACCGGTGATCAGGGCGATGACCGGCCCGCCGAGCGGGCCGGGGAGCAGAGCAGGGAATAGATCCAAGCCGCAGGTGGCTTAGATCACGACAGTTTCCATGTGCGGCAACTGTTCGATACTTGCCCCAAAGGGGTGAGGTCGGTGCAGGGAGGTAGACTTAAGAGTGTCTGGCCGGACGCATGCCCGCGCATGCCCTGAGCGCACCTGTGTGGGGTGTCGGGAGCGAGCGGCCAAGACCGATCTGCTGCGTGCTGTGGCGGCCGAGGGCGAATGCGTCCCCGATCCTCGCGGTACGCTGCCCGGCCGGGGTGCGTATGTACACCCCGCCCTGGTCTGTCTGGACCTGGCGGTCCGCCGCCGGGCGTTCCCACGGGCGCTGCGTGCCCCGGGTCAGCTCGACACAAAGGCGTTGCGCCAGTACGTCGAGCGGACAGACAGTTGCTGAGCAGGCAACACCGTAAGAAGTGTCGCGCGGAGCCCCGTGCGGCCCTGGTACCCCGCGAGTTGGAAGTAGGTCGAGATTGCGATGAGCACTCGATGAGCACGCGATGAGTACGCCCATGAAGTAGCGACGGTCCGGACGCAACCCGGACCTAAAAGGAGCGAAGTGGCTAAGGTCCGGGTATACGAACTCGCCAAGGAGTTCGGGGTGGAGAGCAAGGTCGTCATGGCCAAGCTCCAAGAACTCGGTGAATTCGTCCGTTCGGCGTCCTCGACGATCGAGGCGCCCGTAGTACGCAAACTGACCGACGCCCTCCAGCAGGGCAACGGCGGCGGCAAGCCCGCCCCGCGCAAGGCCGCGCCCGCCAGGCCCGGTGCGCCTTCTCCGGCACAGGCCGCCCGTCCGGGGCCCGCCGCCCCGCGCCCGCCGGCCCCGAAGCCGGATGCCGCGGAGAAGCCCGCAGCATCCGCGGCCCCGGCGGCTCCGGCCTCCGGCACGCGTCCGACGCCGGGCCCCAAGCCCGCGCCGAAGCCCGTCCCGGCCTCGCCGGCTCCGGCCGCGCCCGAGTTCACGGCGCCGCCCGCGGCTCCGGCCGCCGCCCCGGCGACCCCGGCCGCGAACCCGCGTCCGAGCGGTGCGGCCCGTCCCGGCGCCCCGAAGCCCGGTGTCCGTCCGGCCGGCCCCGCACAGGGTGGTCAGGGCGGTCAGGGTGGTCCCGGTCAGGGCCGTGGCGAGCGCGGTGACCGTGGTGACCGCCAGGGCGCCCCGCGCCCCAGCGGCCAGGGCACGCGTCCCGGTGGTCGTCCCGCCGGACCGCGTCCGGGCAACAACCCGTTCACGTCCGGTGGCTCCACCGGCATGGCACGTCCGCAGACGCCCCGTCCGGGCGGCGGCCGTCCCGGCCCCGGCGGACCCGCGGGAGCCGGTGCTCCGGGTGGCGCGCCGCGTCCCCAGGGCGCCGGACAGGACCGCGGTCCTCGTCCGCAGGGTGGTCCCGGTGGCGCTCCGCGTCCCGGTGGCGGCCCCGGCGGCAACCGTCCGAGCCCGGGCGGCATGCCTCGTCCGCAGGGTGGTCCCGGTGGCGCTCCGCGTCCCGGCGGCGGCCCCGCAGGCAACCGTCCCAACCCCGGCATGATGCCGCAGCGTCCGGCTGCCGGCCCGCGTCCCGGCGGCGGTGGCCCCGGTGGCCGCGGTCCCGGTGGCGGTGGCGGCCGACCCGGCGGTGCCGGTGCCGGTGGCGGTCGTCCGGGTGGCGGCGGTTTCGCCGGCCGTCCGAGCGGTCCCGGTGGCGGCGGTGGCGGTTTCGCCGGTCGTCCCGGTGGTCCCGGTGGCGGTGGCGGCGGTTTCGCCGGTCGTCCGGGTGGTCCCGGCGGCGGTGGCCGTCCCGGCTTCGGTGGTCGTCCCGGTGGTCCGGGTGGCCGTGGTGGCACACAGGGCGCCTTCGGCCGTCCCGGTGGTCCCGCGCGTCGTGGCCGTAAGTCGAAGCGGCAGAGGCGCCAGGAGTACGAGGCCATGCAGGCCCCGTCGGTCGGCGGCGTCATGCTGCCTCGCGGCAACGGACAGTCCGTCCGCCTGTCGCGCGGTGCCTCGCTCACCGACTTCGCCGAGAAGATCGGCGCCAACCCGGCGTCGCTCGTCGGCGTGATGATGAACCTCGGCGAGATGGTCACTGCCACGCAGTCCGTCTCCGACGAGACGCTGAAGCTCCTCGCGGACGAGATGAACTTCGTCCTCGAGATCGTCAGCCCCGAGGAGGAGGACCGCGAGCTGCTCGAGTCCTTCGACATCGAGTTCGGTGAGGACGAGGGTGGCGAGGAACTGCTCGTCGCGCGTCCGCCGGTCGTGACCGTCATGGGTCACGTCGACCACGGAAAGACCCGCCTCCTCGACACCATCCGCAAGACGAACGTCGTCGCGGGCGAGGCCGGCGGCATCACGCAGCACATCGGCGCCTACCAGGTCGCCACCGTGGTGAACGAGGAAGAGCGCAGGATCACCTTCATCGACACCCCGGGTCACGAGGCGTTCACCGCCATGCGTGCACGTGGTGCGAAGTCGACCGACATCGCGATCCTCGTGGTGGCGGCCAACGACGGTGTGATGCCCCAGACGATCGAGGCGCTGAACCACGCCAAGGCGGCCAACGTGCCGATCGTGGTCGCGGTCAACAAGATCGACGTCGAGGGCGCGGACCCGACCAAGGTGCGCGGTCAGCTCACCGAGTTCGGTCTGGTGGCCGAGGAGTACGGCGGCGACACGATGTTCGTCGACATCTCCGCCAAGCAGGGCCTCAACATCGAGAGCCTGCTGGAGGCCGTGGTCCTCACCGCGGACGCCTCGCTCGACCTGCGGGCCAACCCGGAGCAGGACGCGCAGGGTATTGCGATCGAGTCCCACCTCGACCGCGGCCGCGGTGCCGTGGCGACCGTCCTGGTCCAGCGAGGCACCCTGCGGGTCGGCGACACCATGGTGGTCGGCGACGCGTACGGCCGTGTCCGAGCGATGCTCGACGACAAGGGCGAGAACGTGGAAGAGGCGGGTCCGGCCACTCCGGTCCTGGTCCTCGGTCTCACCAACGTCCCGGGCGCCGGCGACAACTTCCTCGTCGTCGACGAGGACCGCACGGCCCGCCAGATCGCCGAGAAGCGCGCGGCGCGTGAGCGCAACGCCAACTTCGCCCGGCGCGGAGTCCGGTTCTCCCTGGAGAACCTGGACGAGGCCCTCAAGGCCGGTCTGGTGCAGGAACTCAACCTCATCATCAAGGGCGACGCGTCCGGTTCGGTGGAGGCTCTCGAGTCCTCGCTGCTCCAGCTCGACGTCGGCGACGAGGTCGACATCCGCGTCCTGCACCGCGGTGTGGGTGCGGTCACCGAGTCGGACATCGACCTGGCGACCGGATCCGACGCCATCGTCATCGGCTTCAACGTCCGCGCTGCGGGCCGCGCGGCGCAGATGGCGGAGCGCGAGGGCGTCGACGTCCGCTACTACTCGGTGATCTACCAGGCCATCGAGGAGATCGAAGCGGCCCTCAAGGGCATGCTCAAGCCGGAGTACGAAGAGGTCGAGCTCGGTACGGCGGAGATCCGCGAGGTCTTCCGCTCGTCCAAGCTGGGCAACATCGCCGGTGTGCTGGTCCGCTCCGGCGAGGTCAAGCGCAACACCAAGGCGCGGTTGCTGCGTGATGGCAAGGTCATCGCGGAGAGCCTCACCATCTCCGGTCTGCGTCGCTTCAAGGACGATGTCACCGAGATCCGCGAAGGGTTCGAGGGCGGTATCAACCTCGGAAACTTCAACGACATCAAGATCGACGACGTCATCGCGACGTACGAGATGCGCGAGAAGCCGCGCGCGTAACGCCTGCGGCTTGGCTTGACCGTGTGGGGTTGGCCGACGGGAACTGGTTTCCGTCGGCCGGCCCCACACGGGGTTTCGTGCCTGTCCGCGGGCCGGGTGGGGCTGGTCGCGCAGTTCCCCGCGCCCCTCGATGGCGGGGCACGGGGAACTGCGCGACCAGCCCCCACTCACCCGCACCCGGCACACGGGCCGCGGGGCGGAAACCCCGTCGAGGGGTACCGCAGGTTCGTTGTACCGTTCTGGTGTCCCTGCCAAGAGCTTGGCCGGGCCACCTACCCCGTACCGGCGGGACATCCGGAACACATATGTACGTGGGGACTCTGTCCTTCGACCTCCTCCTCGGCGACATACGGTCGCTGAAGGAGAAACGCTCCGTCGTCCGCCCGATCGTGGCCGAACTCCAACGCAAGTTCGCGGTGAGCGCGGCGGAGGTGGAGCACATGGACCTCCACCGCAGGGCCGTCATCGGACTGGCGGTGGTCTCCGGGGACACCGGGCACCTGACCGACGTACTGGACCGGTGCGAACGCCTGGTCGCCGGGCACCCCGAGGTGGAGCTGCTGTCGGTACGCCGACGGCTCCACGGCGAGGACGACGAGTGAGCGCGGGACGAGTGAGCGTACGGCGACAAGGATCGCCCGTACACGGATCAGCAAGGAAGTAGGGAGACGGACCAGTGGCCGACAACGCGCGGGCGAAGAGGCTGGCGGACCTCATTCGAGAGGTGGTTGCCCAGAAGCTGCAGCGTGGGATCAAGGACCCGCGGCTCGGTTCGCATGTGACCATCACGGACACCCGGGTCACCGGGGACCTCCGGGAGGCGACCGTCTTCTACACGGTGTACGGCGACGACGAGGAGCGCGCGGCGGCCGCCGCGGGCCTGGAGAGCGCCAAGGGCGTGCTCCGCTCGGCGGTCGGCGCCGCGGCGGGTGTGAAGTTCACGCCGTCGCTCACCTTCGTGGCGGACGCCCTGCCGGACACCGCCAAGACGATCGAGGACCTGCTCGACAAGGCACGGGCCTCGGACGCCAAGGTGCGCGAGGTCTCGGCCGGCGCGGCCTTCGCCGGTGAGCCCGACCCGTACAAGAAGCCGGGCGAGGACGACGACACGGACGACGAGACGGACGGCGACGCCCCGGCATGACGCAGAAGCAGCAGACGCCCGACGGCCTTGTCATCGTCGACAAGCCGTCGGGTTTCACTTCGCACGACGTGGTCGCCAAGATGCGCGGGATCGCGAAGACCCGCCGCGTCGGACACGCGGGCACCCTCGACCCCATGGCGACGGGCGTGCTCGTCCTCGGTGTCGAGCGGGCGACCAAGCTCCTCGGGCACCTCGCGCTGACGGAGAAGGAGTACCTGGGCACCATCAGGCTCGGGCAGAACACCCTGACGGACGACGCCGAGGGCGACCTCGTCTCGTCGGCCGACGCGTCCGAGGTCGCGCGGGACGCCATCGACGCCGGGATCGCCAAGCTCAGCGGCGACATCATGCAGGTGCCGTCCAAGGTCAGCGCCATCAAGATCAACGGCGTGCGCTCGTACAAGCGGGCACGCGAGGGCGAGGACTTCGAGATCCCGGCCAGGCCGGTGCGTATCTCGTCGTTCGCCGTGTACGACGTCCGGGAGGCCGTGGCCGAGGACGGCACGCCCGTCCTGGACCTGATCGTCTCGGTGGTGTGCTCGTCCGGTACGTACATCCGCGCGCTCGCCCGTGACCTGGGCGCCGACCTCGGTGTCGGCGGCCATCTGACGACGCTGCGGCGCACCCGCGTGGGCCCGTACAAGCTCGACACGGCCAGGACCCTCGACCAGCTCCAGGAGGAGCTGACCGTGATGCCCGTGGCCCAGGCCGCCGCGACCGCGTTCCCCCGGTGGGACGTGGACACGAAGCGCGCGCAGCTGCTGACGAACGGGGTGCGGCTGGAGATGCCCGAGGTGTATTCCGGGGCCGGGGCCGTCGGGGTGTTCGACCCCGAGGGGCGGTTCCTGGCGCTGGTGGAGGAGCAGAAGGGCAAGGCCAAGAGCCTCGCGGTCTTCGGCTGATCCTTTGTCCTCTGGGCCACTGGTCCTCTCTGGACCTACGGTTCTCGGCGGCCGGACGGATCCTCCCTTTCGTCGTGGAGCGGCGTGCACGGGGTCACCTGTGTGCGCCGCTCCACTGTCCCCCCAGGGTTCCCCCACCCAAGGATGTATCCATCCACCCCCGTTCATTCACCCGTCCGGGCAGGCGCTCGGAGTGAACCGGGGGAGCGGGAGGGGGCTCGTTCGGCTCGGGATCTGTCGCGTCCGCCCATTGCGCGCATACCGTCGGAAAACGAAGCGTCGGAAGCACGGACGGCGCACGCGGCGGGGAGGAATTCGAGCATGACCCGGGAGACCTCGGTGACGGCTGAGGCGGGTGGCGGCATCCACCGGGACGTCGCCCTGGAAGCGCCGGATCCGGCCGGGACAGTGCCGTACGCCGCGGCCGGGGAGCTGACGGAGCGGGCCGGCGGAGTGCCGTGTCCGGTGGGGCAGGCGCTGGGGCAGGGGCCGGGCCGGGGTGGAGAGGTGCCGGACCGAGGCGGCGAGGCGCCGGACCGGGCCCTGGTGCGGATCCGGGATCTGGCCGGAAGGCCGCGCGGCACCGGCTTCGTCGCGGACCACCACGGCACGGTGGTCACCAGCCACGAGGCGGTGGACGGCCTCTCCCGCCTCGTCCTGCACGCGCCCGCCGCGGACCGCAGCTGCCTGGTCACGGCGGACTCGGTCACCGCGCTCCCGGCCCTGGGCCTCGCCCTCGTCCACTGCGACGGCTCCGGATACGGCTCCGGCTCCGACACGAGCCCAGGCTCCGCCTCCGGATACGGCCTCGGTCTCGACCCGCTCCCGATCACGGTCCGGAACTCGGTGCGGACCGGTACGTACGTCAAGATCGCCGCGGGCGGCTGGCGGGAGGCCCGTGTCCTGGGCTCGTCGGCCGTGACGTACACGGCGACCGACCGCCTCCACCCCCTCGCCGCCGCCCTGGAACTGGCGGTCGGCACGGCGGGCAGCGACGCGCTGCGACCCGGGGGAGGGGCGGCCGGCGGACCGGTGGTCGACGTGGCCACCGGCGCGGTGGTCGCCGTGCTGGGCACCGCACTGCACTCCGGCCGACAGGTCGCGGGCTTCGCGGTGCCGCTGAACGCGGGCCGCACGGCTCACGGCGGGCCGCTCGCCGAGCTGCTGGCCCGCAACGCCGCGACGGTCCCCGCGTACGGAGAGGACCTCAATCTGGCGGGTGTGCTGGAACTGACGGCCACCGTCGCGTCCCCGCCCGGATCCGGTGGGGCCCCGCCCGTCGAACGGACCGCGGCGATCAGGGAGTTGACCGCTTTCACCCAAGGTCCGTACGGCGTCCTCGCGCTGGTCGGCGCCCCGGGAAGCGGCCGTACGACGGAACTGTCGGCCCTGGCCGCCCGCCGCAACCAGGGCACGGAACCGGCCCCGACCCTGTGGCTGCGCGGCGCCGATCTGCTGGCCACCGACGGGTCCGTGGCCGACGCGGCCCACAGGGCACTGGAGCGGGCGGGGCGGATCATGACGGCCGCGACCGCGGAAGTGGTCTCCGACCGTGAGACGGCCCGCTTCTCGCCGGTCGCTCCGTCGCCGGGAGACCCGCCGGCCGCCCTTGTGCCACTGGCTGCCGCTGTGCTGCCGGCAGGCACCGCGCCCACGTCCGGCGGCACCCTGCCGGACGTGGGCCATGGGCGAGTCGGGCTCGGGGACATCGGCCCCGAGCGGCTGGCCCGCCTCGCCGGGAACGCCGGGCGGCCCCTCCTGCTCCTCCTCGACGGCCCCGAGGAAATGCCGCAGGGCCTCGCCCACCGACTGCCCGAGTGGGCCGCCGCCACCACCGACTGGCTGCGGGAGCACGGGGTACGCCTCGTCGTGGCCTGCCGGGAGGAGTACTGGGAGCAGGCGGGCGCCCAGTTCCCCCAGGAGCTCCTGTACGGGCCGCGGTGGGGCGCGGACGGGGCGCCCGGGGCGTTTCCCGCCCTGGTACGCCTCGGGGACCTGGAGGAGGACGAGGCACGCGAGGCGCGGGCACGATACAGGATCCCCGAGGGGGCCCTGGACGGCGCCGACGCGAGGCACCCGCTGGCGGTGCGGCTCCTGTCGGAGGTACGGGCCGCGCTGTCCTACGCCCCGCGCGGGACGGTGACACGGGACGAGGTCTTCGCCGCGTACCTCGATCTGATGTGTCTGCGGGTCGCGGTACGGCTCGCCGCGGCCAACGGGCTGCGCGGCACGGCGGTGCGGCGCCTCGCGGCCCGGGTCGCCGGGCAGGTGCACGTGGCGGCACGGCGTTGCCTGGGCCCGGGGGAGGGCGGGCTGGACCGGGCGGCGTTCGAGACCCTGTTCCCGTGGGGCCCGGTGCCCGACCGGCGGCTGGGCGGCTGCGCCGGGTGGGCCCCCGCCGTGCTGACCGAGGGCCTCCTCGTGCCCGCCGGTGACGGTTACCGCTTCGCCCACGAGGAGTTCGCCGACTGGATCCAGGGCACGCACCTCGACCTGGACACGGCACTCGGGGCGCTGACACACCGCAGTGGACCTGAGCGTCCCGAACGTCCTGAGCGCCCGGACGAACCGGCGGAGTCAGGCCCGTCGGCCGTCCCCCGCCACCGCATCGGACCCGTACGGCAGGCCCTGCTCCTCCTGCCGCGTCAACAGGGAGACGATCACCTCACCCTCCGCCTGCGTGAACTGCTCCACGCGCTCGACGGGCCCGCCGCCGACGACCGGGACTGGTGGGCCACCCGGCTGCTCAGCGGCGTACTGCTCCGGGTGCCCGACGCGACCCCACATCTCGGAGTGCTGCGGCATCTCGCCGAGCGGGTGGTGCGGTGGCGGGCGGAAGGGCGGGCCGTGCCGGGGGAGTTCGGCCCCGGCTTCTGGCGCGGGCTGGCCCTGCCGCAGGCGCACCGCTTCGATCTGCTGAGGCGGCTCGTCGTGGCGGACGAGGCGCCGCCCGCCACCGAACCGCGCTACCTGGACGCCGTGTCCGAGATCCTCGTCGCCGACCCGGCCGGTGTGCAGCCGTACCTCACCCACTGGTTCGACGACGACCGGCCGCTGCCCGCGACCCCCGACGCCACCGTCGCGACCGCCGCGCAGGTCCTGCTGCACACCCACCGCCGCCGCGCCCCCGACGACCTCACCGAGGCGCTGGTCGACAGCGGGCACGCGCGCGCGGACGAACTGCTGGACGTGCTCGCGGAGGAGGAGCCGTCCGCTCTCTGCCGCGCGGTCGACCGCTGGGTGCGCGACGGCCGCCCGGCCCGGCGTGCGGTGGCGGCGCACTACGCCCTGCGGGCGGCTCCGTACGTACGCGCCGAGGCGGACCGGGCGCTGTTGCGCCGTGCAGCGCTCGCCCTCTTGGCACGCCCCGGCGACTGCACGCTGCACGGCAGTGCCCTGGCGCTGCTGATCCGCGATCCGCTCACCCGGGCCCGCCATCTGCCGCAGGCCCTGGCCCGCTTCAGAGCCTGCGACCCCCGGCTGCCCGCGAGCGCGCTGGCCGTCGCGCTGCCGACGCATCCGGACGCGGTGCTGGCCGCGTTCCACGACCGCCTGCGGGAACGGGACGACGGCTCGGCACCGCGCACACTCACCGAGGCCACGGCACCGGCACTCGCCCACCACGTCACCGACCTCGTACGCGACGTCGTACAGCGCCGCCCGGACCCGCCCGTATACACGCAGAGACGACGACAGCCCGGCCAAGACCCCCTCCCGGCCCTGCACCCGGCCACCGCCACACCCCCAGCAGACTGACCGCACCCACCCACGCACCTCAGGACCGCGGGGAACGGCGCGATCAGTCCCCACCCCACGCGCACCCACAACCACGTGCCCCCGGTCACAGCACCCATGCCGATGCGGGCCGAGGCGACACGGCATGGCACCCTTAGAGCTGCGTATGAGGCAGACACGGACACGGGTTCGACGAGGAGCGGTCACAGTGCAGCGCTGGCGTGGCTTGGAGGACATCCCCCAGGACTGGGGGCGCAGCATCGTCACCATCGGCTCGTACGACGGAGTCCACCGCGGACACCAGTTGATCATCAGCCATACCGTCGAACGGGCGCGCGAGCTGGGCGTTCCGTCCGTCGTCGTGACATTCGACCCCCACCCGAGCGAGGTCGTCCGCCCCGGCAGCCACCCGCCACTGCTCGCCCCGCATCACCGCCGTGCCGAGCTGATGGCCGAACTGGGCGTGGACGCGCTGCTCATCCTGCCGTTCACGACCGAGTTCTCGAAGCTGTCGCCCGCCGACTTCGTGGCGAAGGTGATCGTCGACAAGCTGCACGCCAAGGCCGTCGTCGAGGGCCCCAACTTCCGCTTCGGCCACAAGGCCGCGGGCAACGTCGCCTTCCTCACCGAGCAGGGCAAGACGTACGACTTCGAGGTCGACGTGGTGGACCTGTACGTGACCGGCGAGGCCGGCGGCGGCGAGCCCTTCTCCTCGACCCTCACCCGGCGCCTGGTCGCCGAGGGCCACGTCGAAGGGGCACACGAGATCCTCGGCCGCCCGCACCGCGTCGAGGGAGTCGTGGTCCGCGGCGCCCAGCGCGGCCGTGAACTGGGCTTCCCCACCGCCAACGTGGAGACGCTCCCGCACACCGCGATCCCCGCGGACGGGGTCTACGCGGGCTGGCTGCACGCGCAGGGCGAGGTGATGCCCGCGGCGATCTCCGTCGGCACGAACCCGCAGTTCGACGGCACCGAGCGCACGGTCGAGGCGTACGCCATCGACCGGGTGGGCCTCGACCTGTACGGGCTGCACGTGGCCGTCGACTTCCTGGCCTTCGTGCGGGGGCAGGCGAAGTTCGACTCCATCGAGGCGTTGCTGGAAGCGATCTCGGACGACGTGAAGCGGTCGCGGGAACTCATCGGTTCGTACGACGCGGGGCGGCCGTAGGCGCCGTTTCTTACGGTGTGTGGCGCAGTTCCCCGCGCCCCTGAAGGCCCTTTCTGCCGGGTGAGGGCGACTACGTCGTGGCGAGTGCGCCGGCCGCCCAGTGGCACGCCACCTGGGAGTCGCCGCCCCCGCCGAGCACCGGCAGGTCCTCGGTGCGGCACGCGTCCGCGACTCCCGCGCGCTCGGCCTCGCCGCTCGCCAGGATCTGGCAGCGGGCGTGGAAGCGGCAGCCCGGGGGGATGCGGGACGGGTCCGGGGGTTCGCCGGTCAGCACGACCGGGTCACCGGGGGCCTCGGGCAGGACCGACAACAAGGCCTGGGTGTACGGGTGTCGGGGTGCCCTCAGGACGTCCTCCACCGCACCCGTCTCGACGATCCGGCCCAGGTACATCACCGCGACCCGGTCCGCGATGTTCCACGCGAGGCCCAGGTCGTGGGTCACCACCAGGGCGGACAGACCGAGTTCGGCGCGCAGGCGGAGCAGGAGGGCCAGGATCTCGCCGCGTACCGACGCGTCCAGGGAGGCCACGGGCTCGTCCGCGACGATGAGTTCGGGCTCCAGGACGAGCGCTCCCGCGATGACGACACGCTGACGCTGGCCACCGGAGAGCTCGTGCGGGTAGCGCAGGAAGAACCGCTCGGGGGGTCGAAGTCCGGCCCGAGAGAGGGCGGTCGACACCGCCTCGCGCTCGTCGCCTGCGTAGGCGTGGATGCGCAGCCCCTCGGCCACCGCGTCGTACACCGTGTGCCGGGGGTTGAGCGAACCGCTCGGGTCCTGGAGGACCAGCTGGACCCGCTTGCGGTACGCCTTGAGGGCGCGCGAGGAGTAGTCGAGCGGCCGGCCGGCGAAGGTGACCCGCCCCGCGGTCGGCGGGACGAGTCCGAGGAGTGAGCGCGCCAGGGTCGTCTTGCCGCAGCCCGACTCGCCGACCAGTGCGACGATCTCGCCGGGCCGGATGTCGAGATCCACGCCGTCGACGGCACGGGCACGCGCTCGGTCGCCCCGCCTGACGGGAAAGAACACCTGAAGGCCCTCGGCGCTCAACAGGGGAGCGGGGGGAGCCGAGGACACCGAGGAAACCGTCTCAGCCGCAGTCATGGACCACTCCTCACATCATCGGCCCCGCCCCCAGCCCCGCCTGGCCCGGCAGGCTTCGCGGGGTCGGCAGGTCCCGTGGTTGGTGTGGGCGGTGTGGGCGTCACCGGACCCACGGCACCCGCAGACTTCACGGCGCCCTCGGCACGCGCAGGCCCCGCGGCACCCGCACGCCTCGCGGGATTCGTAGGCCCGGCAGAGCCCGTAGGCGTCGAGAAACCTGCGGCCCCGGCCGGACCCGCGGCACCCTCCGAACCCGCGGCACCCGCCGGTCTCGCGGGCCCCACCGAACCGGCGGGCGCCGATCCCGCCGAGGCCCCGAGACCCGCAGCGGAGCCCACGTGTACGCAGGCCGCCCTGCGGTCCGGGGCGGTGGGTCGCAAGGCCTGGTCGTCCACGGCGCACGTGTTCAGTGCCACCGCGCAGCGCGGGTGGAACGCGCAGCCGGGCGGCAGCGCGGCCGGGTCGGGCGGGTCTCCGGGCAGCCCGCGTGGCGCGAACCGCGAACCGGCGTCCCCGATCCGCGGGAACGCCGCCGACAGCGCCTGCCCGTACGGGTGCCGCGCGTCCTCGTACACCTCCCGCGCGGGCCCCTCCTCGACCACCCGTCCCGCGTACATCACCGCGAGCCGGTCGCAGGTGTCGGACAGGACCGCCAGATCGTGGCTGATCATGACGAGGCCCACCTCCTGCTCGGCGACCAGCTGCTGGATCAGCCGCAGGATCTGCGCCTGGATCATCACGTCGAGCGCGGTGGTCGGCTCGTCGGCGACGACCAGCCGGGGATCACACGCCAGCGCCATGGCGATCATCACGCGCTGCCGCTGTCCGCCGGACAACTCGTGCGGATACGCCGCCGCCCGCGCCGCCGGAAGCCCCACCTGCTCCAAGAGCTCACCCGCCCGCCTGCGCGCCCCCGCCGCGGTGGCCTTCCGGTGCAGCACGATCGGCTCGGCGATCTGGTCCCCGACCCGGTGCACCGCGTTGAGCGAGTGCATCGCGCCCTGGAAGACGATCGACGCCCCGGCCCAGCGGACCGCCCGTACCCGCCCCCACTTCATCGTCAGCACGTCCTCGCCGTCGAGGAGGATCTGCCCGCTCACCCGCGTCCCGGCCGGCAGCAGCCGCAGCAGCGCGAGCGCCAGCGTGGACTTGCCGCAGCCGGACTCACCCGCGATGCCCACCTTCTGGCCGGCGTCCACGGTGAGGTTCACACCGCGCACGGCCGCCACCCCGCCCGCGTACGTCACTTCGAGGTTCCGTACCTCCAGCAGATGCCGCGCGGCCGGTGTGATCGACGGACTCGACGGGCTCGACGGGACGGAAGGGCTCAACGGGCCACCCCCAGCCTGGGATTGAGGACGGACTCGACGGCACGCCCGCACAGGGTGAAGGCGAGTGCCACGACGGCGATCGCGATGCCCGGCGGCACCAGGTACCACCACTTCCCGGCACTCACCGCACCCGCCTCCCGCGCGTCCTGGAGCAGACCGCCCCAGGAGACGACCGTCGGGTCGCCCAGACCGAGGAAGGCGAGCGTCGCCTCGGCGAGGATCGCGGAGGAGATGATCAGGGTCGTCTGCGCCAGCACCAGCGGCATCACATTGGGCAGCACGTGACGGGACATGACGTGCCAGTGGCCGCCGCCGAGCGCCTTCGCGCGTTCGATGTACGGTCTGGACTCCACGGCGAGGGTCTGCGCGCGTACCAGCCGTGCCGTCGTCGGCCACGTCGTGACCCCGATCGCCAGGATGATCGTGCCGAGCGAACGGGCCATCACGGTCGCCAGCGCGATCGCCAGGACCAGCGTCGGCATGACCAGGAACCAGTCCGTGATCCGCATGATCACCGTCGCGAACCACCCGCGGAAGTGCCCGGCGGTGATGCCGATGACCGCGCCGATCGCGACCGACAGGACGGCCGCGAGCAGACCCACGAGCAGCGACACCCGCGACCCCCACACCACGAGCCCCAGCAGGCTGCGCCCGAACTGATCCGTACCCAGCGGGAATTCGAGGCTCGGGCTCTCCATCGGCTGCCCCGGAGCGCCCGTCACACTCTGTGCGTCGGAGCCGACGGTGAGCGGCGCGGTGAGCGCGATCAGGGCGAAGAGCGTGAGCGCGGCCAGGCCGAGGAGGCCGGACCGGTGGGTGCGGTACCGGGCCCAGAAGCGGGCGGCGGAGGCGCGCCGCCGCTGCCGCGCGAGGGCGCGCGGGCCTGCCTTCGCCACCGGCGGCGGAGCGGCAGCCGGACGGGACGCCGCCACCTCCGTCGCCTCGACCACCTCCGTCGTCTCCCTTGTCTCCCTTGCCTCCATCGCCTCCACCGCCTCCGTCGTGTGCCTTGCCTCCACAGACTTCATCGGTTTCACCGGCTCCATCGGTTCATCCGGGTCCGTCGTCGTCATCGGCCCACCCTGGGGTCGAGCAGCGGATAGATCAGGTCGGCCAGGGTGTTCATCACGATCACCGCGGCGGCGAAGACGAAGAACAGCCCCTGCACCAGCGGCAGATCGGGCACGCTCAGCGCCTGGTAGAAGAGCCCGCCGAGACCGGGCCAGGAGAAGACCGTCTCGACGAGGATCACGCCCGCGACGGTCCGGCCGAGGTTGATGAAGACCAGCGTCATCGTCGGCAGGAGCGCGTTCGGCACGGCGTGGCGGCGGCGTACGGACACGTCCCGCAGGCCCTTGGCCCGCGCGGTCGTCAGATAGTCGCCGCCCATCTCGTCGAGCAGCGCCGAGCGCGTGACCAGCAGCGTCTGCCCGTACTCGACCGCCACCAGCGTCACCACGGGCAGCACGAGGTGATGGGCGACGTCGAGCACGTACCCGAAGCCCCCCTCGCCGCCCGACTCCATGCCGCCCGTCGGGAAGAGGCCCGGGACCGGCCCGATCCCGACGGAGAAGACGATGATCAGCAGCAGCCCCAGCCAGAACGACGGGATCGAGTAGAGGACCAGCGCCAGACCGGTGTTGAGGCGGTCGCCCAGGCCGCCGCTGTGCCAGGCGGCGCGGGTGCCGAGGAAGACACCGATCGCCGTGTAGAGCACGAACGCCGTGCCCGTGAGCAGCAGTGTGTTCGGCAGGGCCTCGCCGATCTTGTCGATGACCGGCGCCCGGAACTGGTACGAGGTGCCGAGATCACCGGTGAGCGCCTTGCCGCAGTAGTCCGTGAACTGCTCCCACAGCGGCAGATCGAGTCCGAACTCCCGCCGGTAGGACGCCAGTTGTTCGGCCGACACCTGGCGCCCGCCGGTCATGAACTTCACCGGGTCGCCGGGGATCAGCCGGAAGAGGAAGAAGCTGGTGACCAGGACGGCGAGCAGGGAGACGGCTGCGCCGCCCAGCTTGCCGGCCACGTACCGCGGGTACGCGGTGCCGCGTACCCGTCGTGGTGCACGGGCCGCGGACGGCCCGGCCTCGGCCGGACCACCGGTCTTCCCGACCGGCGAGGGTGTCGCTTCAGCGGTCATGGACGGGCTCTCACCAGCTCTCACTACCAGGCCACTCTCGGTTGTCCGACCCTGCCGCCAGGGGCTATTCGCGGTCCTCGGCGGTGGCGCGGCGGCGCATCGCGAAGAACACCCCGAGGCCGGTGAGGAGCACGACGCCCGCGACGATGCCGATGATGACGCCTGTCCCGCCCGACCCGTCGGAGGACTCGCTGGCGGCGGCCGGAGTCGCCGACCACCAGCTCCAGTAGCCGTCCTGGCCGTAGATGTTCCCCGCGGCCTCGGGCATCTTCGTGATCGACGCGATCTGGTCCGTGCGGTAGGCCTCCACGGCGTTCGGGTACGCCATGACGTTCATGTACCCGGTGTCGTACAGCCGCGACTCCATCCGCTTGACGATGTCCGCCCGTTTGGTGGCGTCGTACTCCGCGAGCTGCTGGTCGTACAGCTCGTCGTACGTCTTGTCGCAGATGAAGTTGTCGGTCGCGCCGACGTCCTCGGGCGTCGCGGGGAGCGCCCCGCAGGTGTGGATCGACAGGACGAAGTCGGGGTCGGGGTTGACGGACCAGCCGTCGAAGGCGAGGTCGTACTCGCCCGCGAGCCAGGGATCGCTCACGTTGTCCCGGCAGTCGAGCGAGACACCGATGCCGAGTTCGCCCCACCACTCCTGGAGGTACTTCCCGACGGCCTTGTCCTGCGGGTCCGTGGCGTGGCACAGGACGCGGTAGGTGATCGGCTCGCCGTTCCTGCCGACCCGCTCTCCCTCGCTGTTCTTCCTGTAGCCCGCCTCGTCGAGGAGCCGGGCCGCCCCGGCGGGGTCGTACGAGATCCTCTGGCCGTCCGCCGGCTTCCAGAAGTACGGGGAGAAGCGCGGCGGGATGTAGCCCTCGCCCGGTGCCGCGTGACCCTGGAAGACCTTGTCGACGACGGTCCGCCGGTCCACGGCCATGAACAGCGCCCGGCGGACCTTGCGGTCGCGCAGCGACTCGTGACCGTCGCCGAACTTCTTGCCGTCCTTGGTCCGGGCCCCCGGGTTGGTGGCGAGCGCGTAGAAGCGGCGGCCGGGAGCGTCGTTGACGGTGACGTCGTCCTGGCTCTTCAGCGCGGCGGCCTGCGCGGGCGTCAGCCCCGAGACGAACGACACCTCGCCCTTCTGCAGGGCCGCGACCGCCGCGTCACCGTCCTTGTAGTACTTGAAGACCAGCTCGTCGAACTTCGGAGCCCCGCGCCAGAACGACTTGTTGGGCTTCAGCCGTACGTAGCTGTCGGCCTTGTACGCCGCGAGGACGAACGGGCCGTTGCCGACGACCGGGAAGCTCTTGTCGTTGTTGAACTCGGAGAAGTCGTCGACCTTCTCCCAGATGTGCTTCGGCACGATCGGCACGTCAAGGGCGGCCATCGTGGCCTGCGGCTTCTTCAGCCGGATGACCAGTTCGGTGGGGCTGGGGGCGGTGACCTTCTCGAAGTTCGCGACGAAGCTGCCGTTCGCGGTGGCCGCGCCCTCGTCGGTCATCATCGTGTTGAACGTCCACGCCGCGTCCTCGGCGGTGGCCTTCTCGCCGTCCGACCATGTGGAGTCGGAGCGGATCGTGTAGGTCCAGGTGAGCTTGTCGGCGGAGGGCTTCCACCGGGTGGCAAGACCCGGGACCGCGTGGTTGTCCTTCGGGTCGTAGTTGGTCAGGTACTCGTACGTCAGCCGGTGGATGCTCGTACTGACCAGCCGCGCCGCCAGGAACGGGCTCAGTGAGTCGACGCTCTGCGCCACCGCGACCGTGAGGACCCGCTTGCCGTCCTTCGCCTCGGCCTGCTGGGGCGCCGGGTTGAGCGGGGTCACCAGACCGGCCGTGAGGGTGAGGGCGGCGGCGCCGGCCGCGGCGAGGAGCCGGAGGGCGGTGCCTGTCGGTCCGTGGACGGTGCCTGTTGTTCCGTACCGGTCGTGTGTGTCCATGGCTCGCTGACCTCACGTCGTCGCTCGCACGGAGACGGGCTGTCGCACTGCTTGATCCGGTGCCCGCGGCCGGATTGATGTGAGTGTCTATCAGCGCTGGTCGGCATGCGTCAACGGCGCGTGAACCCCGTGTGGCCTGCGGAAATAACGAGGTGACTCGGAATTCACGGTCATTGGTCCAGACCGGTGAAGAGGGCCTGGTCGGAGGCCGACGGCGCAGAACGGCGCAGAACATCGCTGGTACGGCGGTGTTTTGGCGCCGGGCGCGCGAAGCCCGCTCCGGCGCACGCCGAGGGCCCGCGCCGTGGGTACGGGGCGGGCCCTCGGGGTGGAACACGGGCAGAGGACAGGCAGAGGACAGGCAGCGGATTAGCCCGGACGGGTTACCCCGGCCGCCGACTGCCTGGGCTACCGGCCACCGGCCATCGGCTACTGGTGGGTCGGCGGAGGCTGGTGGGGCGGAGGGTTCTGGCCGGGGTTGTTGGGTTCGTTGGGGTTGAACGGCCGGCCCGGCGCGGGCGCCGCCGGGGGCTGCTGCTGCCAGCCCTGCTGGTGTTGCTGAGGCGGCTGCTGAGGGTAGCCACCGGGCTGCTGGGGCGGGGCCCCGTGCTGCGGGTACGGCGGCTGCCCCGGCTGCGGCTGCTGGTACGGCTGCGGCGGCTGGCCCTGCTGGGGGACCTGTCCGGGCTGCTGCTGACCGGGCACCGGCCGGCCCGGGTACTGCTGACCCTGCGCGGGCTGACCCTGCGCGGGCTGACCCTGCGCGGGTTGCCCCGGCACGTGCTGGCCGGGCAGCGGCGGAGCGGCGACCGGCGGCGGATTGCCGTCCGACGTCCACAGCCCCTGCGACTGCTGGTGCCGCGCGATGTCCTCCGCGACCAGTGCCGAGAGGTTGAAGTACGCCTCGCGCACCTTCGGCCGCATCATGTCGAGGTTGACCTCGGCACCCGCCGCCAGATGCTCGTCGAACGGCACGACGACCACGCCGCGGCAGCGCGTCTCGAAGTGGCTGACGATGTCGTCCACCTTGATCATCTTGCCGGTCTCGCGCACCCCGGAGATGACGGTGAGGGACCGCGACACCAGATCCGCGTACCCGTGCGCCGAGAGCCAGTCCAGCGTCGTACTCGCGCTGCTGGCACCGTCGACGGACGGCGTGGAGATGATGATGAGCTGGTCGGCGAGGTCGAGCACGCCGCGCATGGCGCTGTACAGCAGACCCGTACCGGAGTCCGTGAGGATGATCGGGTACTGCTTGCCGAGTACGCCTATGGCGCGCCGGTAGTCCTCGTCGTTGAACGTCGTCGACACGGCCGGGTCCACGTCGTTGGCGATGATCTCCAGCCCGGAGGGCGCCTGTGAGGTGAACCGGCGGATGTCCATGTACGAGTTGAGGTACGGGATCGCCTGTACGAGGTCACGGATGGTGGCCCCGGTCTCGCGGCGCACGCGGCGCCCGAGCGTACCGGCGTCCGGGTTGGCGTCGATGGCGAGGATCTTGTCCTGCCGCTCGGTGGCCAGCGTGGCGCCGAGAGCGGTGGTCGTGGTCGTCTTGCCCACACCGCCCTTGAGACTGATGACGGCGATCCGGTAGCACGACAGCACCGGAGTGCGGATCAGATCGAGCTTGCGCTGCCGCTCGACCTCCTCCTTCTTCCCACCGATCTTGAACCGGGAGGCGGCCGCCGCGGGCCGGCCGCTCTTGGCCTTCTGCTTCTTGTTGTTGAGCAGCCGGTCGGACGACAGCTCAACGGCAGCCGTGTAGCCGAGCGGTGCCCCCGGATTGGTGGGCTGCCGCTGATCGTGCTGCACGGGCTGCGGCCAGGCGGTGCCGGTACGGGGGTCGACCGGGGCCTGCTCCGGGTGGGGCTGGGCCTGGGGCGGCTGGTGCGCCTGGGGCTGGTAGGGCTGCCCCTGCTGGGGGAACGGCTGCGCGGCGGGCTGCTGGGGAGCCGGGGCCTGCGGGGCCGGTGCCTGGGGAGCCTGAGCGGCCGGCGGCTGCGGGAACCCGTAACCACCAGGACCACCGGGCTGCGCCGAGGGGTCGGGCGTACCGGGCTGCGGGAAGCCGTAACCGGGCTGCGGGCGGGGGGTGTCGGGTGTGTGCGGGTCGGGCGTACCGGGCTGGGGGAAGCCGTAACCGGGCTGCGGGCCGGGGGCGTCGGGCGCGTTCGCGGCAGGGGTGCCCGGCTGCGGGAACCCGTAACCGGGAGTCTGCGCGGCCGGGTTCGGAGCCGCGTTCGGGGTCGCAGGGGCGGGCTGCGCCGGCTGCTGGCGGCCGTAGGCGTCCCAGGGTGCCGGGACGGCAGGGGGCTGCTGCGCGGCGCCGGGCCCGGACTGCGGGAACCCGTATCCGCTCTGCGGAGCCTGGCCGCCGGGAACCGACGCGGGGCCCGGAACGGGACCCTGAGCCGACGGCCCGGTCGGCTGCTGCTGGGGCTGCTGGGGCTGCTGGGGCTGCGATGACTGCGGCGGCTGTTGCTGCGGGAAGCCGGGAACGGCCGACGCCGCGGGCCCCGTACCGGGAACGCCGTCCTGCGGCCCCGGAGCCGTACCCGGAGCGCTGAACTGCGGGAAGCCGTAACCACCCGGCTGTCCGTGACCACCCGGCTGTCCGTGACCGCCCGGCTGTCCGGGCGACGCCTGGCCACCACCGGCAGCCGGTTTCGGAGCGGACGTGTCGGTGGTCGGGGAGGACGCCGGGGTGGCCGACGAACTCCCGGTGGCAGCCGCCGGGGGACCGGCGGGCCAGGCCGAAGGGGAGGGCTGCGGTGCCTGCGGCTGGAAGGGCTGTCCCTGCGGCGGCACCGACGGCTGCGCCGGAGCCTTCCCCCGCGACTCCTCGTCCTCGGTCGACGCGGGCCACTGCCCGGCCGAAGCGGGCGCGGCGGGCTGGAACGCGGGCGGCAGCGGAGGCAGTCCCCCCTGCGGCAGCGGCGGCGGTCCGCTCTGCGGCAGTGGCGGCGGGGTCCACGCGGGAGGGGTGTCCCGCACGGCGTCGGCCACATCGGCGGCGGGCCCCGGCACGGCGTCCTGAGGCTCCGCGTCACGGGGCGCGTCCCGGGGCGCGTCACGAGGCTCGGAGTCCGCCGTCACGGGCACGGAGTCGTTGAGGTCGCCGGACTTCTGTTCGACGGCGTCAACCGGGTGCGGTGTCACGGAATCCTCGAACGTATCTGCGACGCGGGACTCGCTCCCGGCCCCGTCCTCGTCCTCGTCCCGGTCCCGGTCCTTGCCCTGGTCCGGGTCGGTGGTGACGGACGGAGCGGACGCGGGCGTCTTCCGCGCGGATGCCTGCCCGGCGTCTCCCGCTTCCTCGGCGCCTTCGTCCACCGCGTCGTCGTCTCCGGACGGGCGGCCGAACGCGACCTGGACGACCTCCGCGTCGGTCTCTTCCGCGCTGTTGTCGGAGACCGGGACGGCGTCGGAGGAAGCGGGCTCGGCCTCGGCCTCGGTCCCGGGCTCGGGCCGTGACTCGGTTCCGGCCCGCTCCGAGACCTCCCGCTTCACGGAGGAAGCGGAGATCCGCATCGTGGAGCCACTCTCGATGTCCCCGTCCCCGCCACCGGCCTCGTCCTGACCGGAGGCGTCAGCGGGCCGAGGGGCGTCGGCCACGGGAGCCGGGGGCGCGACCGGTGGAGTCCACGGCCCCTGGAGGTCCGGCAGGCTCGGCAGAGCGGCGGGCCCCGCCGCACCGCCGGCCGGTGTCTCGGAACCAGGTCCATGGGGCTCGAACCCGCTGCCCACAGGCAGCTTCGGAACGGCGACCGGGCTGCCCGCAGGAGCCGCAGGAGCCGCAGGAGCCGCAGGAGCCGAGGAGGCCGCAGGAGCCGCGGGAGCGGAGCCAGGCGGAAGGGGCGGGAGGAGAGTGCCGGGCGGAAGAGGCGGACCGGTCGGCAACGGCGGGCCGGGCGGCTCCGGAACCGGCGGAGCGAAAGGAGCCCCAGGAGCGAAGGACGGAGTGGGAACCGCCGAAGGCGTCGGAGCGGCAGGAAACGCCGGAGCCGCGGGAGCCGCGGGAGCAGCCGGGGTCGCGGGCGCCTCCGCTTCCGCTGCCTCGTCCTTCGCCGTCTCCTTCTCCGTCTGGCGTGCCTTGTCCTTCGTGTCCGCGTCGTCCTCCGCGTCCGGCTCCTCCTCGACCGTGGCCGGGGGAGAGCTGTCCGGACTGCCCGACGCGTTCTGCGTGTACCAGGCCGGAGGGGCGTAGTCGATGGTGAACTCGCCCGTCGTCTCGACGGCGGACTCCGCGTCGGACTGGTCATCGCCGGGTGTGGCCCAGCCCCCGCGGATCCCGTTCCGATCGCTGTTCACAATTCCTCCTGATGTGGTCGAGCACCCTCATACCGAGCTGGGGCGACCGTTCTCGTCGTCCGGGCCTTCCATGCCGCCCCGGCTCCCCCTGTGACGTGGCGGTCCCGTCCACGGGTTCTACTGCCGCGCCCACCCCAGCCTAATCACGACAACGGCCCCCACGGCAGGCCCGTCCACCCCTCCGGTCCGGTCCGCTACGTCACATCCTGCCCAGAAGTGGCGTATGAACGGCCTTGCGTGGAAGGCAAAATGGACAAAGAGCGCTAAAGCAAGAAGGACCGGCGACATCCGCGCCGCCGGTCCTTCTTCTCTGCCCGCTTCCCCGTCGTCAACTCCGCTGCCGTCTTCGCCGGCTCGGCGGTCTCCAGCCGTCTCTTGTCCTCGCGACTCGACCGCTCCGCCGGCCTCGCGGCTGCTCCGCTACTCCGCCGAAGCGCCGCCGTCCCCCGGCGCCGGCTCCAGGTCGAACTCCCCGTCACGCGCGCCGAGCACGAAGGCCCGCCACTCCGCCTCCGTGTACCGCAGGACCGTGTCCGGATCGAGGGACGACCGCATGGCCACCGCGCCCCCGGGGAGATATGCGATCTCGACCCGCTCCTCGTGCTCCTCGGTACCCGGCGCGCTCTGCCACTCGACCCCTGAGATGTCGAGGGCGTAGAGCTCGTCCTTCTCCCGCTCCTTGCGCGCCTTGACATCCTTGTCCTCTGCCTCGGCCATGGCGAAGCGACCCCTTCCGACGAACGAACACGACAAACGAACCCCGGGCGAACCCGAGCGAACCCACCCGGTCGTACCCAGCCCGGTCGTACCACCCGGGCATACGAACCCGAGATACGAACCGATGACTGTCGCGTCACCCTACTGGGAACGGCCCTGGCCTCCCCTGACTCCCGGAGCCCCGGTCGGAGGGACCCGCACCCCCTGGTACGCTGTGTTACGGCCGTATGTGTACGCACCCCCGGACCGCCCCTCGGGGCCCTGGAGGTCGCGCGCAGCGGATCCCCGCCTTCCGAGTCATGGAAGCTCCCCTGAGAAGTGGACCAGGGGCACTCGGTCGGCCATCGACGAAGACTACGAGGAGTACGCGTGCCGCTCGACGCCGCTACGAAGAAGCAGCTCATCACGGAGTTCGGCCAGAAGGAGGGCGACACCGGCTCCCCCGAGGTCCAGGTCGCCATGCTCTCGCGCCGTATCTCGGACCTGACCGAGCACCTCAAGACCCACAAGCACGATCACCACTCCCGTCGTGGTCTGCTGATCCTGGTCGGTCAGCGCCGTCGCCTGCTGCAGTACCTGGCGAAGAAGGACATCCAGCGCTTCCGTGCGCTGGTCGACCGCCTGGGCATCCGCCGCGGTGCGGCGGGCGCCAAGTAAGACATCGTGAAGGGAGCGGTTCCCACGCACAAAGGGGGCCGCTCCCTTTGCTGTACGTGCGGAGTGTCACCACCCCTTTGTAATGTGGTGGCACAACGCAATACGCAGGACACAGCGTGGCACCGTGGCAGTACACAGCGACACGCACGGCACGCATGACGTGAGGGAGAGCGCACCTCGCCGCCGCCGGTCCTCGGTAGTGGCCCCCGGGGAAAATACGAGCCCCGGGAGCTTCGATCGAAGACCGGCCCGCACCTGAAGGCGCGCTTCTCCGCAGAAGCGTCCCCCTGCCACACGGGCAGGGGGACGAAAAGACGAAAAGTATCGGAGAAAACGCTAGTGGAGAACGAGACCCACTACGCCGAGGCCGTTATCGACAACGGATCCTTCGGCACCCGCACCATCCGCTTCGAGACGGGCCGCCTGGCCAAGCAGGCCGCCGGCTCCGCCGTGGCGTACCTGGACGACGACACCATGGTGCTGTCGGCCACCACAGCCTCCAAGAAGCCCAAGGACAATCTCGACTTCTTCCCCCTCACGGTGGACGTCGAGGAGCGGATGTACGCCGCCGGCAAGATCCCCGGCAGCTTCTTCCGTCGTGAGGGCCGGCCCTCCGAGGACGCGATCCTCACCTGCCGCCTCATCGACCGCCCGCTGCGCCCGTCCTTCAAGAAGGGCCTGCGCAACGAGATCCAGGTCGTCGCCACGATCATGGCGCTCAACCCCGACCACCTGTACGACGTCGTGGCGATCAACGCCGCCTCCGCGTCCACGCAGCTGGCCGGCCTGCCCTTCTCCGGCCCGATCGGCGGCGTCCGCGTCGCGCTGATCAACGGCCAGTGGGTCGCGTTCCCGACGCACACCGAGCTCGAGGACGCCGTCTTCGACATGGTCGTCGCCGGTCGCGCCCTGGAGGACGGCGACGTCGCGATCATGATGGTCGAGGCCGAGGCCACCGAGAAGACGATCACGCTGATCGCGGGCGGCGCCGAGGCGCCCACCGAGGAGATCGTCGCCGCCGGTCTGGACGCCGCGAAGCCCTTCATCAAGGTGCTCTGCAAGGCCCAGGCCGACCTCGCCGCCAAGGCCGCGAAGCCGACCGGTGAGTTCCCGGTCTTCCTGGACCACGAGGACGACGTCCTGGAGGCGCTCACCGCCGCCGTCAAGGGCGAGCTCTCCCAGGCCCTCACCATCCCGGGCAAGCTGGACCGCGAGGCCGAGCTGGACCGCGTCAAGGCGCTCGCCGCCGACAAGCTGCTCCCGCAGTTCGAAGGCCGCGAGAAGGAGATCTCCGCCGCGTACCGCTCGCTGACCAAGGCCCTGGTCCGTGAGCGCGTCATCAAGGACAAGGTCCGCATCGACGGCCGCGGCGTCACGGACATCCGTACGCTCGCCGCCGAGGTCGAGGCCATCCCGCGCGTGCACGGCTCCGCCCTGTTCGAGCGTGGCGAGACCCAGATCCTGGGCGTCACCACGCTGAACATGCTCCGGATGGAGCAGCAGCTGGACACTCTTTCGCCGGTGACCCGCAAGCGCTACATGCACAACTACAACTTCCCGCCCTACTCGGTGGGCGAGACCGGCCGCGTCGGCTCCCCGAAGCGCCGCGAGATCGGCCACGGCGCCCTCGCCGAGCGCGCCATCGTGCCGGTTCTGCCGACGCGCGAGGAGTTCCCCTACGCGATCCGTCAGGTGTCCGAGGCCCTCGGCTCCAACGGCTCGACGTCCATGGGCTCGGTCTGCGCCTCCACCATGTCGCTCCTGAACGCCGGTGTGCCGCTCAAGGCCCCCGTCGCCGGTATCGCCATGGGCCTGATCTCCCAGGAGATCAACGGCGAGACGCACTACGTCGCCCTCACCGACATCCTCGGTGCGGAGGACGCCTTCGGCGACATGGACTTCAAGGTCGCCGGCACCAAGGAGTTCGTCACCGCCCTCCAGCTCGACACCAAGCTGGACGGCATCCCGGCCTCCGTCCTGGCCGCGGCCCTCAAGCAGGCCCGCGACGCCCGCCTCCACATCCTCGACGTGATGATGGAAGCGATCGACACGCCGGACGAGATGTCCCCGAACGCCCCCCGGATCATCACGGTCAAGATCCCCGTGGACAAGATCGGTGAGGTCATCGGCCCGAAGGGCAAGATGATCAACCAGATCCAGGAGGACACCGGCGCCGACATCACGATCGAGGACGACGGCACCATCTACATCGGTGCCCAGCAGGGTTCGCAGGCCGAGGCCGCGCGCGCCACGATCAACTCGATCGCCAACCCGACCATGCCGGAGGTCGGCGAGCGCTACCTGGGCACCGTCGTGAAGACGACGACCTTCGGTGCGTTCGTGTCGCTGCTCCCGGGCAAGGACGGACTGCTGCACATCTCGCAGATCCGCAAGCTCGCCGGCGGCAAGCGCGTGGAGAACGTCGAGGACGTGGTCGGCGTGGGCTCCAAGGTCCAGGTCGAGATCGCCGAGATCGACTCCCGCGGCAAGCTCTCCCTCATCCCCGTGATCGAGGGCGAGGACGACGAGAAGAAGGACGCTGCCGCGGACAGCAGCGCTGCGGGCGACAAGTGACATCGAACAGCCCCAAGGCGACGGCCCGCACCTCCTCGGAGGCGCGGGCCGTCGCCCGTACCCAAACCCTGATCAAGGGCGAGAACGGCATCGGTACGGTCCGTAAGACCACCCTCCCCGGGGGCCTGCGCATCGTCACCGAGACCCTTCCCTCCGTGCGCTCCGCCACCTTCGGCATCTGGGCGCACGTCGGCTCGCGCGACGAGACGCCGACTCTGAACGGCGCCACGCACTACCTCGAACACCTCCTCTTCAAGGGCACCGACAAGCGCAGCGCCCTGGACATCTCCTCCGCGATCGACGCGGTCGGCGGCGAGATGAACGCCTTCACGGCGAAGGAGTACACGTGCTACTACGCACGCGTGCTCGACACCGACCTGCCGCTCGCCATCGACGTGGTCTGCGACATGCTCACCGGCTCGCTGATCCGCGAAGAGGACGTGAACGTCGAGCGCGGCGCGATCCTCGAAGAGATCGCGATGACCGAGGACGACCCGGGCGACTGCGTGCACGACCTGTTCGCGCACACGATGCTCGGCGACACACCTCTGGGCCGTCCGGTCCTCGGCACGGTCGACACGGTCAACGCCCTCACCGCGGACCGGATCCGGCGCTTCTACAAGAAGCACTACGACCCGACCCACCTCGTGGTCGCGGCCGCCGGCAACGTCGACCACAACACGGTCGTACGCCAGGTCCGCGCCGCCTTCGAGAAGGCGGACGCGCTGGCAGAGATCGCGGCCACCCCGATCGCCCCGCGCGACGGCTCCCGCACCCTGCGCACCGCCGGACGCGTGGAACTCCTCGACCGCAAGACCGAGCAGGCCCACGTCGTCCTCGGCATGCCGGGCCTGGCCCGCACCGACGAGCGCCGCTGGTCGCTCGGCGTCCTGAACACCGCACTGGGCGGCGGGATGTCCTCCCGTCTCTTCCAGGAGGTCCGGGAGAAGCGCGGTCTGGCCTACAGCGTGTACTCGTACACCTCGGGCTTCGCCGACTGCGGTCTCTTCGGCGTGTACGCGGGCTGCCGTCCGAGCCAGGTCCACGACGTGCTGAAGATCTGCCGCGACGAACTCGACCAGGTCGCCGAACACGGCCTGCCCGACGAGGAGATCGACCGTGCCATCGGCCAGCTCCGCGGTTCCACGGTCCTCGGCCTGGAGGACACGGGCGCGCTGATGAACCGTATCGGCAAGAGCGAACTGTGCTGGGGCGAGCAGATGTCCGTCGACGACATGCTGACCCGCATCGAGTCGGTCACCCCGGACGACGTCCGGGCCGTGGCCCGCGACATCCTGGGACAGCGGCCCTCGCTGTCGGTCATCGGCCCGCTGAAGGACAAGCAGGCGTCCCGTCTGCACGAAGCGGTCGCGTAGACCGATGTGGCCGGTGCGGCCCGGCGCAGGCAGGACCGCACCGGCACCAGTCCTCGACTAAGGAAGATCAAAAGCATGAGCAAGCTGCGTGTGGCGGTCCTCGGCGCCAAGGGGCGTATCGGGTCGGAGGCGGTACGGGCCGTCGAGGCCGCCGAGGACCTGGAGCTGGTGGCCGCACTCGGCCGCGGCGACGAACTGGAGACCCTGACCGGTGCCGGCGCCCAGGTCGTCGTCGAACTCACCACACCGGCCTCGGTCATGGCCAACCTCGACTTCTGCGTCACCCACGGCATCCACGCCGTGGTCGGTACGACGGGCTGGACCGACGACCGCCTCGCACAGCTCGACACCGCGCTGGCCGCGTCACCCCGGACGGGCGTACTCATCGCCCCGAACTTCTCCATCGGCGCGGTCCTCACCATGAAGTTCGCGCAGGCGGCCGCCCCGTACTTCGAGTCCGTCGAGGTCATCGAGCTGCACCACCCGAAGAAGGTGGACGCCCCCAGCGGCACCGCCACCCGCACCGCCCAGCTCATCGCCGCGGCCCGGCGGCAGGCGGGCAGCGCCCCGCAGCCCGACGCCACGACGACGGCCCTGGACGGCGCTCGCGGCGCGGACGTCGACGGCGTCCCGGTGCACGCGGTCCGGCTGCGCGGCCTGCTGGCCCACCAGGAAGTGCTGCTCGGCGCCGAGGGCGAGACCCTCACGATCCGCCACGACTCCCTGCACCACAGCAGCTTCATGCCGGGCATCCTGCTCGGCGTACGCCGCGTGGTGGACACCCCGGGCCTCACCTTCGGCCTGGAACACTTCCTGGATCTGAAGTAACCGCCATGACCGCGAAGATCACATACGCCGTCACCGCCGCCGTCCTGGTCGTCTACTTCGGTCTGGTCGGCACCCGCGGAGTGATGCTGCTCCGGCACGGCACGCTGCTCACCGTCACCTTCGGCGTCGCCGTCCTCGTCCTGCCGGTGATCGGTGTCTGGTTCCTCTGGAAGAACACGCAGTTCGTCCAGCGGGCCAACCGGCTCGCCGCCGAGCTGGACGCCGAGGGCGGGCTGCCCGTCGACGAGCTGAAACGCACCCCGGGCGGCCGTATCGACCGCGACTCGGCCGACGAGGTCTTCGCCCGGCGCAAGGCCGAGACGGAGGACGCTCCCGGCGACTGGCGCAGCTGGTTCCGTCTGGCGGTCGCCTACCACGACGCCCGGGACACCCCGAGGGCCCGCAAGGCGATGCAGCACGCGATCGCCCTGCACGACGGAAAGCCCGTACGGGCCTGAGCGGCGGTACGACGAAGGGGCCCCTCCACCGGTGCGGAGGGGCCCCTTCGTCGTACCGCCGCTCACTCAGGCGGGCTGCCGGTACTCGTCCGCCCACACCTCGACGCCGTCCGCGGCCCGGTCGAAGGCCTCGCCGCGTCCCAGGAAGTCCGCGTTGTGCGTGGTCAGCAGGGGAGCCGGTTCCTCACCGGAGTGACCGCCCCGGACGAGGACGAGTGCCTGCCCCTGCACGGTCCGCGGCAGCCCGAGCCAGCGCACAGGCTGCTGCACGGTGCGTACGACAGCGATCTGCGCCCACGGCGTCGTGGTCGTGGTGAAGAAGCGCACCCGGCGCAGCCCCGCCGCGCTCACCCACGCGCCCATACGCAGCAGGCGCAGCGCGGACGCGATGACGGCGGCGGCGAGCACCAGGCAGACCACGCCCCCCGACGCGGTGCCGGCCGCCACGATGATGACCGCCGCGAACAGCACGTACGACGCGAGCAGCAGCAGAAGGGCGGCCGCGCCGACGCGCCAGGGGCCGGGTCGGTAGGGGCGCCGCCACTGGTCGCGGTCGTCGAACGGCAGCGCGAGATCCTCGGCCGCGTCGTCGAACGCGCGATCGGCGGTCAGAAAGGGCAGGGGCACGACTGATCCTCACTCAATCCACGCATGGACTATGCCCGGTGAGGCTACCTAGCCCGATCTCCGCTCACCACCCGCGGGGGTCCAAGGGGGGTGCGCCGCAGGTCATTCGGCCCGTGGTGGGAGGAAATGAGCGAGAAGAACGGGAGAGCGTCAGCGTCCCTGGGACACGTCGGACTGCTGCGTGTGCCCGGGTGACGTGTCGGTCGAGAGGGCGGGCAGTCCGACCAGCAGGGAGCCCGCGAGGCCGGCGACCACGGTGAGGCCTATGAGCCACCGCCCGACCAGCTCTCCGGCGGAGGCACGCCGGCGCGGCGGGGGAGCGACATTGCTGCGGAACTGGTCGGCCTCGGCGATGAAGGCGAACGGTACGGGCTCGCGCCGACGGAACATGGGGTGCGCTTCTCCTCTGGAGACATGAGTGGCTGCTGTCACTAGTACAGACGAACGAACGCCTCGATCGGTGCCCTGTTTCACCGACTTCGCAGAAGTTCGCAGCGGAATGCGCGGCATGGCACCGAACGCTCCGTTGTCAGTGCCGAGCCGTAGAGTGGTCGCCGCCCGAGCCAGTGATGGAAGGACCCTCCACGCCGTGACCGACACCCCCGTCGACGACCTCAAGCCCAGCTTCCGCAGCGATGTCACCGTCGAGCTGGTCAAGCACACCGCTTCCGACTCCGACGTACTGTTCGCCGCCCGTGTCTCCACGCTCGGCGAGCAGTCCCTGGACGAGCTGAAGAAGGACCCGGAGCGCTCGAAGGGCCTGCTCAACTACCTGATGCGGGATCGGCACGGCAGCCCCTTCGAGCACAACTCGATGACCTTCTTCGTCAGCGCCCCGATCTTCGTCTTCCGCGAGTTCATGCGGCACCGCGTGGGCTGGTCGTACAACGAGGAATCGGGTCGGTACAGGGAGCTGGAGCCGGTCTTCTACGTCCCCGGTGAGGACCGCAAGCTGGTCCAGCAGGGCCGCCCCGGCAAGTACGAGTTCGTCCAGGGCACCCCCGAACAGCAGAAGACCGTCACCGCCGCCATGGAGGAGTCCTACCGGCAGAGCTATGCCGCGTACCAGGAGATGCTGGAAGCCGGTGTCGCCCGTGAGGTCGCCCGTGCCACCCTCCCGGTCGGCCTGTTCTCGTCGATGTACGCGACGTGCAACGCCCGCTCGCTGATGCACTTCCTCGGCCTGCGCACCCAGCACGAGCTCGCCAAGGTCCCGTCCTTCCCGCAGCGGGAGATCGAGATGGTCGGCGAGAAGATGGAGGCGGAGTGGTCCCACCTCATGCCCCTCACGCACGCGGCCTTCAACAAGAACGGACGCGTCGCGCCGTAGGGGACCCCGACGCCGCCGATTCCGGTGTCGATCCGACCGGCGGGCACATCTGTACGGGTCAGTCAGTCGAAGTGTCCAGATTGCGGCATTTGGATAAGTTCATCTAGCCTGATCAAACGGACCCGGCACTGCTTGAACCCCCGAGCAGGCAGTGCCGGGTTCCATTCTTATCCCGACTTGTCGCCCGCCCCGAGGGCAGACCGTACGTTGAGCAGCGAGTAGCGTGTTACCCATGGCTCCGACCTCCACTCCGCAGACCCCCTTCGGGCGGGTCCTCACTGCCATGGTCACGCCCTTCGCGGCGGACGGCGCACTCGACCTCGACGGCGCGCAGCGGCTCGCCACCCATCTGGTGGACGCAGGCAACGACGGCCTGATCATCAACGGCACGACGGGCGAGTCCCCGACCACCAGCAACGCGGAGAAAGCGGATCTCGTACGCGCCGTACTGGAGGCCGTGGGCGACCGGGCCCACATCGTCGCCGGAGTCGGCACGAACGACACGGGCCACAGCATCGAGCTGGCCCGCGCCGCGGAGAAGGTCGGCGCACACGGCCTGCTGACCGTGACGCCGTACTACAACAAGCCCCCGCAAGAGGGCCTGTACCAGCACTTCACCACGATCGCCGACGCCACGGGCCTGCCGGTGATGCTCTACGACATCCCCGGCCGCAGTGGTGTCCCGATCAACACGGAGACGCTGGTGCGTCTCGCCGAGCACCCGCGTATCGTCGCCAACAAGGACGCCAAGGGTGACCTCGGCCGCGCCAGCTGGGCCATCGCGAGCTCCGACCTAGCCTGGTACTCGGGCGACGACATGCTGAACCTCCCGCTGCTGTCCGTGGGTGCGGTCGGCTTCGTCTCCGTGGTCGGCCACGTGGTCACACCCGAGCTCAGAGCCATGATCGACGCGTTCACGAGCGGCGACGTGCAGAAGGCCACCGAGATCCACCAGAAGCTGCTCCCCGTCTTCACCGGCATGTTCCGGACCCAGGGCGTCATGACGACCAAGGCCGCGCTCGCCCTCCAGGGTCTGCCCGCCGGGCCGCTGCGCCTGCCGATGGTCGGCCTGTCGCCCGAGGAGATCGCGCAGCTCAAGATCGATCTTGCTGCCGGCGGGGTACAGCTCTAACAACGGACTTCACAACTGAATACGTACGACCACGCAGGCCGAGCGCCTGCTCCACCAGACAACTGCTACTGCACGAACGTCATGCGCGCCACGTGCCTTGCCAGGTACGTGGCGCGTGTGGTGAGGAGAGTCTTTTGAGTCATCCGCATCCCGAACTCCGTCTGCCGCCGAAGCTGCCCCAAGGGGGCCTGAGGGTCACTCCGCTCGGCGGCCTCGGGGAAATCGGCCGAAACATGACGGTCTTCGAATACGACGGCCGCCTTCTGATCGTCGACTGCGGCGTGCTCTTCCCGGAGGAGGAGCAGCCCGGGATCGACCTGATCCTGCCGGATTTCAGTTCGATCAGGGACCGCCTCGACGACATCGAGGGCATCGTCCTCACGCACGGCCACGAGGACCACATCGGCGGTGTGCCCTTTCTCCTGCGCGAGAAGCCGGACATCCCGCTCATCGGTTCCAAGCTGACCCTCGCTCTCATCGAGGCGAAGCTCCAGGAGCACCGCATCCGCCCGTACACGCTCGAGGTCAAGGAGGGGCACCGAGAGCGCATCGGCCCCTTCGACTGCGAGTTCGTGGCGGTCAACCACTCGATCCCGGACGCCCTCGCGGTCGCCATCCGCACCCCGGCGGGCATGGTCGTCCACACCGGCGACTTCAAGATGGACCAGCTCCCGCTGGACGGCCGGCTCACGGACCTGCACGCCTTCGCGCGGCTGAGCGAGGAAGGCATCGACCTCCTCCTCTCGGACTCCACGAACGCCGAGGTTCCGGGCTTCGTTCCGCCCGAGCGCGACATCTCGAACGTGCTGCGCCAGGTCTTCGCGAGTGCGAGCAAGCGCATCATCGTGGCCAGCTTCGCCAGCCATGTGCACCGCATCCAGCAGATCCTCGACGCAGCCCACGAGTACGGCCGCCGGGTCGCCTTCGTCGGCCGCTCGATGGTCCGCAACATGGGCATCGCGCGTGACCTCGGCTACCTGAAGGTCCCGCCGGGCCTGGTGGTGGACGTCAAGACGCTGGACGACCTCCCGGAACACGAGATCGTCCTGGTCTGCACCGGTTCCCAGGGCGAGCCGATGGCGGCCCTGTCCCGGATGGCCAACAGGGACCACCAGATCCGTATCGTCCAGGGCGACACCGTGATCCTGGCGTCGTCGCTCATCCCGGGCAACGAGAACGCGGTCTACCGCGTCATCAACGGCCTGACCCGCTGGGGTGCCAACGTCATCCACAAGGGCAACGCCAAGGTGCACGTGTCGGGCCACGCCTCGGCCGGCGAGCTCCTGTACTTCTACAACATCTGCAAGCCACGCAACCTGATGCCGGTCCACGGCGAATGGCGTCACCTGCGCGCCAACGCCGAGCTGGGCGCCCTCACCGGCGTCCCGCACGACCGCATCGTCATCGCGGAGGACGGCGTCGTCGTCGACCTCATCGGCGGCAAGGCGAGAATCTCGGGCAAGGTCCAGGCGGGATACGTGTACGTCGACGGCCTCTCGGTCGGCGACGTCGGCGAGCCCACGCTCAAGGACCGCAAGATCCTCGGAGACGAGGGCATCATCTCGGTCTTCGTGGTGCTGGACACCAGCACGGGCAAGATCACCGGAGGGCCGCACATCCAGGCCCGCGGCTCGGGCATCGACGACTCGGCCTTCAGCGACGTCCTCCCGAAGGTCGTCGAGGTCCTGGAGAGGTCCGCCCAGGACGGCGTGGTCGAACCCCACCAGATGCAGCAGCTCATCCGCCGCACGCTGGGCAAGTGGGTCTCGGACACCTACCGCCGCAGGCCGATGATCCTGCCGGTCGTGGTCGAGGTCTGAGCGACCTCATACACGTACATCCGGAGCGGGGCACCTCGATTTGCGTCGAGGCGCTCCGCTCCAGTACGTTTACGGCTCCGCCTGAACGGGAACCCGGCGCAAACGCGCGTCCGGACCACCTGACAGGGGGTGGGAAATTCCGACTCAGACTTTCTGGTAAAGTCGGAACCGCCGGAAAGGGAAACGCGAAAGCGAAAACCTGGAAAGCACCGAGGAAATC